>JAZRGW010000024.1:0-54363 GCA_045644425.1 Victivallaceae bacterium
GTTTTGAGCAATGGATTTTTTTGCCTGCCAAGCCTTCCAAGTGAATTTATTTTACGCTGAAAAGAGACCGCCGCAAAACATCAGGTTTTGCGACAGCCCCTTTTTTTTAACAAAAATATATTGGAAAAAATAGTAATATATGGAAGTTTTCTGAAAAAATTTTTTATAATCAAAAATCTTGTTATTGTCTCATTTTTTGTGAAAAATCTTTACAGCGGTGGTGCATTGCGGCAAGCTCTTGGCAAATCTGCAGACGTTTTCGCAGTCGGGTACAGTTACTAACAGAATGTTTATAAGCTCCTGCTTGAGGTTTACAAAATTTGGGACATTACCAAAATCTTTAAAAATTTTATTGAAACCGGTTGCATTTGCCGTTTAAGTGTGCTATTATAATATAGGAGTGCAACCGGTTGCGTGAATAAAAATTGTCTTCTTGGATAGATTAATATTGAAAAATGGAGTTGCGGTCAGATGAGATTTCGAAACGGCAGGATGGGTACATTCATTGCGGCTTTGTTCTTATTTTCAGGATGTGTGATAAATGAAAATGGTGAAAAGATGAAGGATATCACAGTTTCAGCAGATTTCAAAAATTTTTCGGGGAAAGTTATCAAACCTTTGCATGGGATCAATAATTCGCCGCTTTCTCTGGATAAACCGATTCCGGAGTTGAAAGAAGCGGGGATTCCCTTTGTCCGTCTGCATGATACAGGTGGGGCATACGGCGGCTGTGTTTATGTAGATATCCCGAATATTTTTCCTGATTTTGATGCCGATGAGAATGATCCGGCAAATTATCACTTTGAATTCACCGATGCTTATATCAAACAGCTTGCTGCTTCCGGATGTCAGGTGTTTTACCGTCTGGGGATAACGATTGAAAATAATTACCGGATCCGGGCATTGCGTACAGCTCCTCCGAAAGATTTTGCAAAATGGGCGAGGATTTGTGAAAAGGTCATCCGTCACTATAACGAAGGTTGGGCAAACGGTTTCAAATACGGTATCAAATATTGGGAGATCTGGAACGAGCCGGAAAATCCGCCGATGTGGTCAGGAACAAAGGAACAGTTTTTTGAGCTTTATAAAGTTGCCTCTTCTTATTTGAAAAAACATTTTCCGGATTTGAGTTTCGGTGGTTACGGTTCCTGCGGATTTTATGCACTGAATTATCCGGCAAAAGAGACATATGCCAAATTCATGCAGTGGGCAAATGAATTTGTTGCATTTTGTGCCAAAGAGAAACTGCCGCTGGATTTTTTCAGTTATCACCGTTATTATGATGATCCGGAAAAGTTCATTGTCGAAGCGGAATATGCCCGTAATTTGCTTGATAAACATGGCTTTACCCAAACTGAATCTATTTTCAATGAATGGAATTTTACCAATTGGCTCGGTGATCAGTATGTTGATATGCGAACGGAATTGGGGGCATCAATGGTTGCCCACATGCTGATATTATTGCAGAGACTTCCGGTGGATAAAGCAATGTATTATCAGGCAGTACCGAATAGCGGTTACGGCGGCTGGTATGAATTTCCCAGTAAAAAATTGACCCGTACCTATTATGCATTCAAATCTTTCAATTCGCTCTATAAACTGAAAAAAGAGGTATTTTGTACCGTTTCAGGTAAAGAGATCATCGGCTTTGCCGCTGCCAATGGTTCAGCTGCGGCGGTGATGCTTGCCAATTCCGGAAAGAAACCGGTCAGGGTTTCGCTGGAGTTGTTGAATATTCCGGGGGAAGGGAAACGTTATCAGGCGGATAAAAAATATTGTTTTGAACAGCTCCCTTATGAAAAAGAGTTTGTGATGCCTGCTCATTCATTTGTCTTGCTTGAGTATAACAGCGAGAGTTTACATAAAGTTGATGCATTGAATGAGAAAGGTAATTTCGCCGGTCTTGACGGTGTTGATAAAAAATAACGGCCTTCGATATAATCCAAAACAAGGAGAAAAGAAAATGAAAAAAAGTTTCACTCTGATCGAACTCTTGGTTGTGATCGCGATTATCGCCATTCTGGCAGCGATCCTGCTGCCGGCACTCAACTCAGCTCGTGAAAGGGGCAGAAGTGCCGACTGCCTGAACAATATCAAAAACCTGACGACGTTCAACATTATGTATGTTGATGACAACGATGGATGGGCATTCGGCAACTGTAATGAATCTATCCGTCAAAAAGTTTTCCGGTCAATGAAAGGTGCTACTGATCTGGAAAACTTCAAGCACGATGTCGGCGGAAGTGTCGTGGTCAATGGTCTTTTGCATTGTCCCAGTGCCGAACAGGTTCCGAAATATACGCAAGCAATCGAATATGGTACATGGGCGATCCTCAATAATAAATATGTTACAGCAAACAAAGCCCCGTGGGTAAGCGGAGCGTTTTTCAAATATGAAAAAATTCCTTCAGCTTCAACTTATTACTGGTGGAGCGATATTCTCCGTAGTCAATACAGTTATGCAGCCTATAATGCCTGGACCAATATGGATGCCCGTCATGGGGCCAATAAATATGTGAATACCAGCTATGTTGACGGTCATGCAGATTCCGTGCTGAAAGATGATATGCGCAGCAAAATCGATAAAATTGAACAGAAATGGTTTTACTGATACAATATTAACAGGAGATTATTGAAAATGAAAAAAATGATGTTTGCCGCTTTCGGCGGTATGGTTCTGAGTTTGTGCGGTGCACAACTGCCGCTGGCGATGCCCTTCAAAGAAGACCCGCCGATCATGGTCGATGGGGATTTATCTGACTGGGCAGTTGTTCCCGGCGGAGTGAAACTGGATAAAGCTTCACAATTGGTCAAAGCTGATGGTCTGGTACACGCCAATTGGAAAGGTGCTGCCGATTTGAGTGCTGAAGTGAAAGTCGCTTACCGTGATTATGCGATGTTTATTTCTGCAAAAGTTACCGATGATAAATTCATTCAGCGTCACAGCGGCGGCGAGTTGTGGAAAGGGGATCATCTGGAAATTTTTCTGGATTTCATTCCCGGTATCAAAAGCAAATCCCCGGCATTTGCCGGCGGTCAATTCATCGTTATGCTTTCCCCCGGAAACTTCAAGGATATCAAGCCGGAAGTACGCTGCTTTTTTCCCGAAAAAAACGTTTTTTCCGATATTAAAGTGGAAGCAGTGAAAACCGCTGAAGGTTACAATATCGAAGCCGAAATTCCGTGGAAAAATTTCAAAAACAAACCATCCATGGGAAAAGTTATCGATCTTGAAGTCTGGGTTTCCGATACTGATAATCCGGAAGCATCTTTTCCGCAGGAATCGATCCTCTGTATCGGCAATCCTGCCCGCAAAGTGAGAGAACGGGGCTTGCGGCAGACGGTTCTGACTACCGCAGACGGTGTGATCAAAGCGATGAAACTTGACTCATTTCCAGCGATCCCGGTCAAAGTCGATACTGCCGGTATGGCTCCGCAGAAAATTCAAAATATTACTTTTGAATTACCGGAATTTCCCGAGGGGGTTCATCCGATTCTCAAAATTCAGGCAAATATCCTTATCAAAGGAGCCAAAGATCTGCGGGGCTGGGCAAGTTCATTGCTGATCAAAGTCAACGGAAAAGAGCTGAATCAGGAAAATATCGTTGAGCGTCCAATATTCTGGTCAACCCGGGATGGCATCGAATACAAGATTTACGGCAACCATGGTTTTATCGTACCTTTTACCGGTGATTTCAAAGCAGGAAATATGCACCGTTATACCAATCCTTATTTGAGGAAGCATGTCAATCTGCATGATTTTGCATTAGATCTGACCGGTATTGCCAAAAGTGGAAGTAATACCCTTGTTTTGCAGAATGGTGTTCCCTATAATTCAAAGGTAAAAAGAATCCTTGAACTGAAAAACTGCCGGATCGAATTTGCCGCAGGTGAAATGCGTCGCCCCAGACGTCCGGCACCGACCGGAAAACTTGAGGTGATCAAGCCGGCAAAGGATTTCAAAAATGCGGTTACTGTTGCCTCTGCCGGAAATCCTTTGAAGCTGGTCAATGGCAAAAATCAGTGGCTCATCAACAGCAGTTTTTCCACTCCGGATGGCAAATGGAATACCGGAAGCAACAAATTTTTTGATTATAAACGTTCTGTGAAAAATGTTCCCGGCGGTATTCTGGTCAGTGATACATTTACCAACCTGACCGGTGAAGTTCTGCCGGTCATCCAGAAACATATTGTTCCGTTTGCAGCTAAAGGTAATTATTATATTTCCGGTTTGGATGCCAAACCGGGAAGTGCTGCAAAAAATATGTTCAACGGTTCTGTTTTTGGTTTTATCCCCGGCAAAGGCGGTATCGGAATGGTTCCCATGAACCGGGTCTTGCAGATTCATGCCAAAGCACAGATCAATAAAGATAATTCACTGCAGCTTTTTGATGATCAATTCGCCCTGCCGCCAAAAAAGAGCATAACTCAGGAGTTTTTCATCGTGACCGTTGAAAACGGCGATTACTGGAATTTTATCAACGTTGTGCGTAATTCTCTTAAAATGAATCATCGGCTTGATGGACCATTGGGATATCTGCATATGAATTGGGGACCGTGGCCCGATTCCCGTCTCGTTAAACGCATCAAAGACGGCAGCATCAAGACGATTTTTATGGATACTCATGCTGTCAAAGATCCGCAGATTATCAGAGATGGTATTGCCCGGTTGAGAAAACTGGTTCCGCATGTTAAAGTTTTGTGTTATTATCATGCCCAGTTGAATGGATTATATTTACGCACAGAATCTGTCCGTAAAGCAGTTGGCGATGACCTTATCGCCAAAGCCGATGCTGATCAGGTACTGCTCAAAAGCGGCAAAGGTGCCACCTACTATCACTTCGGCAGCAAGATCCACTATACAACTTTGGATAATAATTACGGAAAAGTCAAGGAAAAAGTTATTGATGAGATCTTGAATAATTGGGATGTTGATGGTATATTTTGGGATGAGTTTTCAAGTTCCGGTACTGCCTGGCACTATGGAGAACCGTGGGATGGCTGTTCGGCAGATATTGATCCGGATACATTTAAGTTGATAACAAAAAAATCAAGTGTTTACATGATCCAGTATGAGTGGAAAAACAAGATGGTCAATAAGATTCTTGATCGTAAAAAATTCATCTTTTCCGGTGTCCCACGGGATTTTCTCGACCGTATCACTCATGGACACTGTGAAACTGCCCAGATCAGTAATTGTGCGACACAGCTGATGCGTTCACCGATGCAGATGGCTGACTACACCAATCATAAAATTTCATGGGTCGATTATTACCGTGCCATGTGCAAAGGTTTGGATTACGGAGTGCTTTTCAACTGGGCTCACATTTCATTGCCGTCTACCAGATATAATATGTATCCGACGCTGACCGAATACATGTTCCCCACGACTCCGATCGAGTTCCGCAGTGGTTATATCATCGGCAAAGAGCGTATCGTTACCAACCGCAGCGGCCGTTATGGCTGGGATGATAATTCCAGACATGAAGTTCATGTTTACGATGAAGAAGGCAAAAAAGTTGCCAAACATAATATGAAAACAGTAACGGTCAGCGGCAAGACCTGGACCGATCTGCGTTTGGCAGAGGATTGGTCTGCAGTTATCGTAAGAAAGTGAGCCGAAGAAATGTTCAACCTTAATTTCGATGAGTATAAAGACAAGGTTCTCGGCTGCTGGTACGGGAAAAATATCGGCGGCACTCTGGGAACGGAAAATGAACGGGATACGTCGATTAATGATGTGAGTTTTCTTCCTGAAAAAAATCAGGATAATCCGGCTCCCAACGATGATCTTGATCTGCAGTTGATCTGGCTTGCCGCACTGGAACGCTACGGTATTCAGGGGATCACCAAAGAACGTCTCGCGGAAATGTGGATGGGGCATATTATCGGACCGTGGGGAGAATATGTAAACTGTAAATTGAATATTGCCAATGGTTTGTATCCTCCTTTATCCGGTTCCTGCAACAACGATATATGGCGTAATTCCAATGGAGCATGGATCCGCAGTGAGATCTGGGCGTGTATTTCTCCCGGGGCTCCGGATGAAGCGATAGAATATGCTTATCTGGATAGTTGTGTGGATCACTCCGGCGAGGGCATTTATTCAGAAATGTTCACTGCAGCAGCTGAATCTGCCGCATTTGTACTCAATGATTTGCGTCAGATCATCGAAGTAGGTTTGAGCAAAATTCCTGAAAACTCTCTTACTGCGGAATTGATCCGTCTGGCGATCGACGGTTATGACCGGAAACTTTCATGGCAGGAAACCCGCAATTTGATCGTTGAGAAAAATACCCTCGGCTGGTTTCAGGCTCCTGCCAATGTGGCATTTGCTGTAGTCGGACTTCTTTACGGGGAAGGGGATTTCGGTCAAACGGTCTGCCGTGCGGTAAATTGCGGGGATGATACCGATTGTACCGGTGGATTTGCCGGGGCACTGATGGGAATCATGCTCGGCAAAAAAGGATTGCCGGACCGGTGGTGTGATTTCATCGGTAGAAATATCATTACCTGTGCGATAAACAAATTTGAGTTTTATGAGTGCCCGGTACCGGAAACGGTAGATGAGTTGACCGAAAGAGTTGTTAAACAGGGATTGATTTCATCCTTGATCAATGCCGGAACCGTACCTATGCTTTCATCCGGAAAAACCGAAATCCCGGAGAATATTTTTGAAGAAATTTCCAGTGACAAGTGGGCAAAACGTATCCATCAGCGTTCTCCGTATGAATTGGAGTTTCATGCACCTTTTGCTGAAATTTCTGTGGATTACGAAAATGGACCATTCTGCACTCCGGGAGACGCTAAAAAAGTCACCGTCAGAGTTGTACGCTATACCGGCACATACGATGATATTTCATGGCGTTGGATCCTGCCGGAATCATGGAGTGCCGGAATCGCTACCGGACACCTGATTGCTATAAATTCTGGTGAAGGCGTACTTGAAAATACGCTTATTCCCGGTGAATTTCCGGAAGCTGTCACCTTTATTCCGCTTGAGGTGACGATTGCATCCCGCAGAACGAAATGTGTATTTCAGGTACCATTTGTACTGAAAGATACCTTCAATTATGTCGTCGGTCAGCTGCCGGATAAATTTGCCAGAGATTGGAAACGCTGGAATAAAGATCCGCATTTGCCGATGAAAGGATTTTCTTTACCTTAAGGAATGTGAAATGAAGCATGAAAGAACTGATAAGATAATTTTTGAGCATATCCGGTTGTTTTTGCAGCGGCACCGTGACGATTTTTACGGTGAATTTATCCCCCTGTCTGCGGAATATGCTCTGAGTGATGAGCCTGTACCGTTTTCCCGGAGAAAGGACTTACAATACAGAGAAATCTCTGAAGGGGAAAGATGGGGCGGTAAATGGCAGAGTGCATGGTTTGAATTATCCGGCACTGTACCTGAGTCCTGGCAGGGAAAAGAAGTAGTTTTACAGGTTTTATTCAACAGCGAATCCATGCTTTTTGATGATAATGGTGTGCCGCTGTATGGTTTTTCCGGTGGGTCGATTTTTGATAACTGGTTTATCCGTGATTATTATCATCTCGGTAAAGTTTCAGGAAAAGAAACGTTCGTTTTTTCTGTCGAAGCAGCAGCCAACCACCTTTTCGGAGTGAATACTGTACCGGAAGTGGATTATCCGGATGTCAATTTTGATGCAGTTGTCAAGAAAATGCGTCTGACTGTTTTTAAACGGGAAGTTTGGGATTTTCTTGCCGATATGCGGGTGCTTTTCAGTATTCTCAAGGGATTGCCTTCAAATGATTACCGTTATTCTCAACTTCTGCGGGGATTGAATGATGCGGTCTGTATTTATCAGGATATGCCGGAAAATGCCTCCCGGGCAAGAGCTGTTTTGCAGAAATTTCTTTCTTATCCGGCAGCCGCATCCGCATTGACGGTTCATGCTGTCGGTCATGCTCATATCGATGTCGGTTGGTTGTGGCCGGTCAAAGAGAGTATCCGTAAAGCTGCCCGTACTTTTTCCACCCAGCTGGATTTGATGGAAAAGTATCCGGAATATATTTTCGGAGCCTCTCAACCGCAGCTTTATCAATTTATTAAAGATAATTATCCGGAACTCTTTGAAAAAATAAAACTGCAGGTAAAAGCCGGCCGCTGGGAACTTCAGGGCGGCATGTGGGTCGAAGCCGATTGCAATATCTCCGGTGGCGAATCTCTGGTACGTCAATTTCTTCACGGTAAAAACTTTTTTATGGATGAATTTGGCGTGGATGTTAAAAATCTGTGGCTGCCGGATGTATTCGGTTATTCAGCGGCATTGCCGCAGATCATCCGTAAATCCGGATGTGATTACTTTCTGACTCAGAAATTATCATGGAGTCAGGTCAATAAGTTTCCTTATGAAGCATTCTGGTGGCAGGGGCTGGATGGCAGCCGTGTTTTGACCCATTTCCTGCCGGAAAAGAACTACAATTCTGATCTTCTGCCGGAAAAATTGATCGCCGCCCAGAATAATTTTGCCGAAAATTCGTTTTTATCCCGTTTTATTTCTCTTTTCGGAATGGGAGACGGCGGTGGTGGAGCATCGCCGGAGTATCTGGAAAACCGCAGACGTCAGGAAAATCTTGAATATACTCCGAAAGTGAAATGTTCCAGAGCAGATGAATTTTTTGAATTGCTCAAAGATGATGCCGACTTTCTGGATAGTTGGAATGGTGAACTTTATCTGGAGTATCACCGCGGTACCTATACTGTTCAGGCGGCAACTAAACGCAATAACCGTAAATGTGAAGAACTTCTTGCTGCATCAGAATTTCTTTTCTCGCATCTGCCGATGGAAAAATATCCGTCTGAATTCATGGATAAAATGTGGAAAATGCTGCTTCGCAACCAATTTCATGATATTCTTCCCGGGTCATCAATTACAGAAGTTTACCGGGATGCGGATGCGGATTATGCTGAAATCATCTCCGGCTGCCGCAAAGAACTTGACCGCACTGCACTGGAACTTTTTGAGAAAAATGAAAAATCCATGGTTTTGGTAAATACTCTTTCTACGGAGTATTCCGGAGTGATGGAATTGCCTGAAAGCTGGAGTGGATTCCGGATCGTGGATGAAAACGGCAAAACGTTACCGGTACAGTTGGAAGATGGCAAGCTTCTGGCATCTGTATCATTGCCGGGAACATCTTTTTCGGTTATTCACCGGAAAGAAAATATTGAAGTAAATCAAATTTCCCGGAGAAATGAGTTGGTTCTGGAAAACAGTTTTATCCGTTATGAATTTTCTGAAACCGGGCAATTGATTTCTGCAAAGGATAAAGAAACCGGCAGGGAGTTTATTTCTGCCCCGGGCAATGTGTTGAGTATTTACCATGACCGCTCCAATTATTTTGAAGCCTGGGATGTTGATATTTTTTATATGCAGGAAAAAAATGCGGATCTTGATGGAGAATTTTCCGGAAGTTTCACAGGTCCGGTCCGTTCCGGTCTGGAATTTACTTTCCATTACGGCAAATCCTCAATCCGTCAGGTGATAACCCTGACTCCGCAGAGCCGCCGTCTGGATTTTGAAACTTCGGTTTCATGGCATGAATCCCGCCGGATGTTGAGAACTGCATTCCCGGTGGCTGTACAATCTCCGGAAGCGTTGTTTGATATTCAGTATGGTCATATCCGACGTGCAACACATAATAATACTAGCTGGGAAACGGCACAATTCGAGGTTTGTGCCCATAAATTTGCCGATCTTTCTGATGCAGCTGGCGGTGCAGCATTGCTTAATGATTGCAAATACGGTTACCGGGTCAAAGGTAATATTATTGATCTGGCATTGCTGCGTTCACCGAAACATCCGGATTTTTATGCGGATATGGGGGAACATGTTTTTACCTATTCATTTTATCCGCATAATGGCGGTATGACTGCGTCCGGAGTTCAGGAAAGTGCGGCGGCGTTGAATCGTGTGCCGTTGAGTTTTCCCGGATTCACGCTGCCGGAAATTTCTTCTCCGGTGCGGCTGAAAGGGCAAGGAGTTATTCTTTCAGCATTGAAAAAGGCGGAAAAGGAAGAATCTCTTGTTATCCGTCTGGTGGAAAATAAAGGCGAATTTTCAAAGATCACACTTGAATTGTCAGGTAAAAATGCTATTTTAATTGAAACCAATTTGATCGAATGGGAAAATGGAGCTGAGTTTATTGCCGAAAATGGCAGAGTTGAGTTGAAATTTTCTCCTTTTGAAATCAGAACTTTCAAACTGAAGCGGCATTAAATGAGTGTAACTATCCATGATATAGCCCGGCATACCGGGTTCAATGCATCAACCGTTTCCCGGGCTTTGCGGTACGACAGCCGCATATCCCGGAAGACGGTGGAAAAGATTCTGGAAACGGCAGACCGTTTGGGGTATGTCCGGAATTTTGCAGCGAGTAATCTTGCTGCCGGAAAGAGCCGTTGTGTGGCATTGATCATGGATGCGGTTTCAAGTTCAATGCAGACGATTCCGGCTGCGGCATTGAATCAGGTGTTGATCAATGCCGGTTATACGCTGATGATCCTGCTTCACAATAACGAGAGACGTGCCACTGAAAATTGCATAGCCAAACTGGAAGAAAGAATCTGTGATGCAGCGGTTATGATTCCGCCTCCGGAATCAGTATTTGACAAGAGGATGATCGAACGTCTCTGTAAATTGCCGATACCGCTGTGCTTTATTGACCGCTGGCTTGAAGATGTTGATGGACCTGTGGTGACAACTGATGTGGAAAGTTCCATAAAGTTACTGGTAAAAAATGTTTTATCGGAAAATATTGATGGAGCTTACATCGTGCCGGCTGCCGGAAATCCGGTTGCCAAGTCCCGTTTCCGTTGGGAAACGGAATTACTGGACGAAGCCGGTATCCCGTGGATAAGTGATGTCGAAAAACTTCAAAAGATGATAATTGATCATAAGGTTGAAACTTTGGCGGTATTTGCTGATTCTCCGTGGATTACCACTCATATCCGGAATTATTTGACGGTAAAGACTCCCGGTCGTTATATCGGCGGAATGTTTGACCACTGGGTGAATGTGCCGCCGGATTTCTATGACCGGATCTATTTGTGTCTGCAGGATTTTTCCGGTATCGGCAGCACATGTGCCGAATTGATACTGGATGTTCTCAACGGTAAAAAAACTTCTGACCGAATAACAGAAATTCAGCCGGAAGGTGTTACTGTAGTTAATTGTATTAACTGAAGCCGAATTTGTTTCGCTTCAACTCAGTTGAATCGTTACTTTAGCTGTATAATCCGGGTCTCCGGTGATTTTTTCCGGGAAAAGGGTAAAAACACCGTCTTTGCCGCAGTCAATGGTGAATTCTTTTTCAATATCTCCCATTTGCGGAGCAAGATAGATTATAAATTTTCTGACATTTTCCAGCGAAACTGAAAAGCGGTTGCCGCCGCAGTTTTCTGCAATGATGCGTGATCCCGGCATAGAAACCGTTTCCAATTCGTAATCCTGCTGACAGAATTCATCCACCGTCCAGGCAATATTGGGACCGGTAAGTTTGATTTTATCGTAGGAAATAACTCCATTGCCGGCTTCCAGAAGTTCCAGATAGCGGGCACGGGGAGCATCCTGCATTTCCGGATCTGCCGATCCCCGGGGCGTTATCAGAGCCGTTTTCTCTGCGTAGGGGTTGCGTTTGCATGTTTCCGCCCATTTAAGAAAACGCCGCAGCGCAAGTTGTGCCGCTTCCCAACGCAGACTGTGACCGGCATCGTGTTCATCGTAAACATGTTTTACTCCGTAACGTGTCATCAGATCTCTGGCGGCTCTGCCGAATGATACTCCGCACCAGTCGTGATGGCGGGGAGTTACATGAATTTCTTTGTAACTGGCAGCACAATCATACTTGCCATGCAGAATATAGACATCTGTACCGTAAAATGAACGGAAATCTGAAATCTGCCATGCTCCGGCACTGAGCCATATTCCGGCGGCAAGGTCGGCATAGATCTGTCCGAGATGGTATGCTCCGAAACCGCCCATGGAGTGTCCGCCGATGATGATCCGGTCACGGTCGATCAATGCCCGGCTGCAGGCATCATCAATAATATCTTTGATCGCCTTGACTGCAGCTTTCCGGTTCCAGCGTTTTCCATCGATCTCCACCGGGGCACTGGCGGCAACAGTAATAAAGGGAATATGATCGATATGAGGGCGTAATGTGCCGCCATCCGGTTTGAGATACATCAATGGTGCTGTATCCGGTGAATTGCCGTCTCCACCATGCATAAATAAAAACAGAGGGGCAGGTTTGGTCAGATCGATTTCTTCCGGAACAAAGTAGAAAATTTTTCCTTCACTTCTTCCAGGAGCCGGATCAAAACAGGATAAACCTCTTTCTAAAGTCATGGTAAACCTCCATCAACGCAGTTTCAAAGTGGCAAGAGCCATAAGTGCGAATATACCGGAAAGTATCCAGAAACGGACAACGATTTGAGTCTCTGTCCAATCCTTTCTTTCAAAATGATGATGGATCGGGGTGCAGAGAAAAATCCTTTTGCCGGTGAGTTTGAATGAGAGTACCTGCAGCATGACCGAAATGATCTCCATTACAAAAACTCCACCGATGAGAGCCAGCAGAAGTTCCTGACGGGAAAGCACTGCCAGCATACCGACGGCTCCGCCGAGAGCCAGACTGCCGGTATCGCCCATGAACATTGCTGCCGGATGGCAGTTGTGCCAGAGGAAGCCCACACAGCCGCCACCTAATGCTGCGGCAAAAACCACCGCTTCTTCAATACCTTTGATGTAGGGCAGATCAAGGTATGAAGCAAAAATCTGGTGTCCCATCAAGTAGGTGAAAACCGCATAAGAAAGCGAGCAGAAAATCGTGCATCCTGATGCAAGACCATCCTTGCCGTCAGTCAGATTGACCGCATTCGCTGCTCCGACGATGATGATCGCCACTGAGAAAACCGGCAAAATCCACCACCATGAACCGAAATCAAAAGGTTCTTTGAAAAATGGTACGACAAAACTTTTCATTACCGGATTGAGATCCGGTGATCTCCAGAAAAGCCAGACGACTGCACTTCCGGCGGCAAATTGTCCGAGCAGTTTCAGTTTCCCGGGCAATCCATCCCGCTTCTGGCGGAAAACTTTGAGAAAATCATCCAGAAAACCGATTAGGGCAAAAGCGAGAGTACCGCCCATAAGGATCCATGAAATTCCGTTTGAAGCATTCCATTTGCTCCAGCATAGAGTTGAAAAAAGTACTGCTCCAATCAGCAGGATCCCACCCATACATGGAGTTTTTGCTTTGTTTTTATCAAGGAGTTCTTCCGGAAGCAGATCTTTATAACGGTCTGCCGCCCGGATATTGAAATTGCGGAGCATGACGGCAAATTGTTTGCCGAAAACAGCAACTATGAGGAATGCCATCGTTGCTGCACACCCTGCACGGAAAGTAATGTATTCAAAAAGACGTAATGGTCCGAAATAGCTGCTGAATTCTGAAAGATAGTAAAACATTTTTCTGCCCCGGTTGAAGTTGATTTTTCAGTCAATGGTGTAATATAATACACCAGTAAAAAACCGCAAGTGTTTTTTTGAAAAATTAATGATTTTTTATAGATGTTTTTATCGGATCAGAAAAGTTTTTTCAATGCTTTAGCAAGTTGATCCGGACAACTTGTGTTTTTGCATCCACAAGTGATTCCGGAAAGTATTCCGGAAGCTTCCGGCGGGGTTTTCCCTTTTACCAATGCGGCAACCGCGGCAAGAGAACCGGGGCAGCCCCCATTGAATTTTACACTTTGTATCTTACCCGCATCATCAACAGCTATATCTATTGATTGACTGCATACACAATCATCGGTAATGAAATTGAATTTTTTCATGGAATTTTTCCGGTTAAAAACAATGCGGGAAAGGAGCTTGCCTTTCCCGCATTGCAATTAAGTATCGATTATTTTACGATGTAAGCTTTTCCGCCGTTGCGGGCTGATTTGTGGATCGCAAAACAGGCACGCAGGTTACGCAGGCCGTCTTCAGCATTCAGCGGTTTGCCGTCGATGATCGACTGAGCATGGAGCTGGATGATCTGCTGATAGATATTCGGGAACTTGCGGGGACGCAGCGGTTTGATTCCTTCACTGTTTTCCATTTCCAGACGGATCGCATATGGTTCATCTTTGTATCCGGAAAGTTGGAACATGGTGCCGTAGCCGCGAAGTACTGCAGCATCACCGTAGATTTCGTAACCGAGGTTGGAAAGTGTACCTACCAGACCTCCACGGTTTTCACAGAAAGCAACCTTGAAAGAACCGGTCTGACCGTTTTCGAGAGTAAAGCGGATATAGGCACCATCTTCGGCTTTGATCTGCATGGATTTCGGCAGATAGACCGCCTGAACCTGTTTGATTTTGCTGTTAAACATGAATTCTGCCATGTAGATACAGTGTGAGGCTACATCACCGATGGGGCCGCCCATTTCTTCGATGTTGTTGCAGCGCCATGAAGCGGCTTCTTCCGGAGATGCTCCGAAAAGGAACTCCATATGGAAACAGCTGTCGCCGATATTACCGAGTTTACCATTTGCCACATATTTGCGGGCAAGCTGGTTGAATGCGTTATAGACCATCATGTGGTCAATGGTCAGACTCAAATGTTTTTTTGCGGCAAGTTTGACCATTTCCGCACCATCAGCAACGCTGGTGGCAAGCGGTTTTTCACTCATCACATGTTTTCCGGCATTCATCGCTTTGATGGCGATCGGTGCATGGCTGAGGTTGTTTGTGGCGATATAGACAGCATCAATTTCCGGATCAGCGAAAATTGCATCCATATCTTTGTACCATTTCAGATTGAGAGCTTTTGCTGCAGCTTCCCGGGCAGGATTCATATCGGTTGCACCGACCAATTCTGCGTTGGGAAGACCGTTGAAACGGGAAAGATCACAACCGAATCCCTCTTTTGCAATACGGTTTTCTGCGATGCCTCCGAAACCAATGATAGCGTATTTGACTTTTTTCATTACTTTATACCTTTGATTATTTCATGTATGCTTCGGCAACTTTCTTGAATGCATCGATCATAGCCTGGGTATGAGCTTCAGTGTAAACCGGGTGGGTGAAGAAGCTGATGGTACGGTCGGTCATCCAGTTCGCCATTTTGCAGTTGAATTTGGAATAATCGATCTGACGGGCTTTGGGATCGTTGAAAGGATATTTGGCAGTACCGAAACCATTGCGGTCGGTGTAGGCCTGTTCCTTATACATTTCAGGCCAGAGAACACTGTAGACCGGCACGCCTTCGGCGGCAACAGCTTTGATGAAGTCGGCAGTGGAAACGGTCAGTTTGTCGGTATCCAGCACAAACGGGGCCCACCAGAAAGAGTTCTGACGTCCTTCAGTATCGACCGGGCAGTATTTGATCAACGGGTGATCTTTGAGCTGGGCGATGAGCATTTTACCGTTGCGGATACGGGCAGGCAGGTTCCAGGAATCGAAACGTTCCAATTCACACAGACCGATCTGGCTCTGCATTTCAGTCATACGGAAGTTGAACCCGACCCGGCGGTGGATATAGAGCTGTTTACCTTCCATTTCCAGCAGATTGAGTTTGGCTTTGACGTCGTAGCCGTGGTCACGGAAAGAACGGCATTCCCAGGCAAGATCATCATCATTGGTTACGACCATACCGCCTTCACCACCGGTGGTGAAGTGTTTGCTCTGGCAGAAGCTGAAGCAGCCGACATTACCGATGGTACCGGCTTTTTTGCCTTTGTAGACACCGCCGAAGCACTGGGCACAGTCTTCAACCACATAAAGGTTGTGTTTTTTGGCGATTTCCATGATGGGATCCATATCGGCGACCATACCGTAAAGGTGAACCACGACGATCGCTTTGGTGCGTTCGGTGATAGCTTCCTCAATTTTCGTCGGGTCGATCAGGTGGTCGGTACCGACATCGACAAAGACGGGAAGGGCACCTGCCTGCAGGGCACAGAAGCTGGATGCAATAAAACTGTAGGAAGTACAAATGACTTCATCACCGGGGCCGACACCGAGACTGGCAAGTGCGGTGTGCAATGCACAGGTACCGTTGGCAACGCTGATGGCATTACCGACACCGAGCCATTCGGCCCATTTTTTCTCAAATTCCATACCGACTTTGCCGGTCCAGTAGTTGACTTTACCGGATTTCAGGATGTCGGTGATTTTGTCATAAACTGCGGGGTTGAACTGGGGCCATGCGGGAAAAGTTTCATTAAAAACTTTTTTCCCACCGTTGATGGCGAGTTCTTTAATGTCGATTGCCATAATTTTTCTCCTTGTTTTAGTTGGTTGGCAAACATGTTTTATTTTTATTAAACCGGCATGAACCGGTATGACAATTTTTTATTTTCCGGAGTAACTCCCCGCAGCACATCCAGCAGCAGATCTACTGCCATCGCTGCATATTTTTCAATATCCTGACGAAAAAGGATCATTTTATCCGAAGGATATTTTTCTCCAAGTTCACTGTGAATGATCGTAGCAATACGGGGCATATAATCTACTCCGGGCAGCTGCCTGCTGACTAATCCGGCAAGCAGACCACTGACAATGGTATCGTCATCGCTGACGATACCATCCGGACGTTCATCCGGGGGCATGGCAAGCAGTTTGCGGGCGATTTCCGCTCCACCGGAGTACGATTCACCGACCAATGCCGGCAATTTTCCGGAACGCATGGAGCGTTGATCCGCCGATGCACAAAGCTGGAATATTTTTCTGCATCCGGATTTTTCCAGAGCATTAACTGCATCATGGATGAATTTTTTGACTTCAATGACCACACTTAAAGGCATGTTTTCGTGGTCATCGTCGCCGATGAAACAGTATGCGGTGGAATATTTTTCGAGAAACTTTTTACCGTCTGCGGAAAATGGGCAGAGGGTGATTATGCCGTCGCAACGGTGTTCGGAAACGGCCTGTTCCAATCCTGGAAATTCTGCCAGTGAAGGGCAGGGGGATTGAACCGGATCAGTGGTCTGGAAAAAAGTCAGACACCGGCAATTTTGTTCGTTGAGCAGTTTCTGGATAAATCCGGTCAGAGTGGCAGCATATGCACTGCCGGTCAGATTTCGGATAGCGACTGCGACTGTTCTGCCAGTGAGGTGTCCACCGTGGGGGTCGGCGACGAAAAGTCCTACCTTATCCCGCACTTCAAGCACTCCCAGCGTGCAGAGCGAATCGACTGCGGCGGCTATGGTCTGACTGCCGAAACCGAATTCGGCACGCAGCTGGGCATAGGCAGGCAGACGGTCTCCATGAGATAAACCGTTGTCATGTATGTAGGTAATAAGTGCATTTCTGGCACTTTCCACCCGCCGCGGCAACTCCACTGCTGATTTCATTTGTTCCATTCCGTAAAACTCTTACACCTTTTAGCGTATACTGTTTTTTGTATACGCCTATTAATATAACTCTTTTTTCCGTAATGTCAATAGCAAAATAAGAGGTGGAAAAATATTTTTTTAAAAATTATCAGCAAAAGGTATTGAACTGACCATCCGGGCAGTGAAACTGTGGGGGGATTGATCTCATCTGCCCGGATGGTATTTGCTCAATAAAGTATAATATAGTTGTCATTTTAATAAAAATCAATAATAATATTAATAAAAATAACATATTTTTTAAATTATTTTTATTTTTATTGATCAGATTGCGTGAACTTGATTTTTCTCCCAATCGGCATTAGATTATAATGGAAGTTGAAAATATGTTATTAATAAGCATTCAGGGATTTTATGGAAAATAAAGCTTTAAAAGTTTACTTTGCGGGTGATCTTTTTGATGCGAAAGATCTTGGCGGTAATCTTCTCCTGGCACAGGCAATTGAAAAAATTTCTGCAGGCAGATATCTGATATTGCTGCCGCAGGATGGAGAGTGTGAAGTTAAAGAACGGACGGCTCAGAGTATTCGTGATGAAGATTTCCGGCTGCTGTTGAGTTGCGATGTGCTTGTGGCAAATTTTGATGGCACAGATTTGGATTCAGGTACGGTCGTGGAGTTTTGTTTTGCAAAGATGCTGGATATACCGGCGGTACTGTTGCGTACTGATTTCCGGGATGGCGGGGATGCCGGTTTGCCGGATAGTCCGCCATGGAATTTGATGGCATCACATTTTCCCCGTACAGAAATTCTCCATTTGAATAGTATGTTGATCTACCATGAATCCCGCAAAAAAAGCAATGTTGCAGAAATAATCAGTTATTATTATCATTCAGTTGCTGAAAAAGTAGTTGCTGTGCTGGACAAGGTAACTTCTGAAAAAGGATGGTTAAAGCCGGAAGATTTGCCTGTTGCATTGATGAATACCCTGAAAAGTATTTCCGGAAATAACGCCTGGATCTTTTCAGACAGTGAAGTTGCCGGAATTCTTGAAAACAAAATCAATTCCGGACTTTACTGATTTCGGCAAAGCAAATATTATTTTTCCGGAAGCCACACGCACATATTGGTTTCACCGCGGTTCTGCCACAAAGCATATGGAATGGCGGTTATACGGTAGCTTTTAAGGTTGCGTGGAGCGGAACTGTAAAGTTCATTTCCCCGGTCTCCGGCAATAAATCCGTCACATTCCACTGCGGTACCGTATTTTTCCAGATCTTTTATTTTTTTGCAAACAAAATTTGTTTTGCTGTCGATATAAAGATCTCGCACATCGCCGGGGTTGTCGGTATTTTCACAACAGTACACCAATGGACCTCTGGTGATGGCAGCTTTGCCGATATTTTCGGTGAGCCGGCTGTTGCTTCGCATTAATTCAAAAGGCATATCCAAATTGTAAATTACACAGTCACCTGTCTGCCACTCCCGTTCAAATACTGCGTAACCGTCTCTGATGACCGGGGCAACCGGTTTGCCGTTGATGAGGAATTCTGCCGATTTTGCAAATCCGGGAATACGGATATTCAATGCAAAGCATCCGTCTTTTTTCACTGTCACTCTGATTGAACCGGATTCCGGATAAGAGCTGGAAACTTCAATCATCTTATCACCGTGATCCAATGTATTGGCGACGGGGATATTCAGATAAATTCCGCCGTTACGGTCTTCATGCCAGATGAATTGAGGTACTTGAGTCAGGAAACGGCAGTAACTTGTGGGACAGCATGAACAGTTGAACCATTTCTGTCTGACCCTTGCACCGGCTTGATAAGAAACGTAATTGTCATTGACTTCCAGATAATTTGAGTAGAAGTATTCATCCCCGGATAAGCTGATTCCGGCAAGGATGGCATTGAAAAGAGCTTTTTCCACAGTATCAATATAGGAACCTTCACCGGTAATGTAAGCCATCCGGCGGGAAAAGAGTGCAAGGGCGATACTGGCACAGCTTTCAGAGTAGGATCTGGAACCGTTGGGTAGGTCAAAATCGGTGGTAAATGCTTCATGATACCACGTGGAACCGATTCCACCGGTAATATACATTTGCCGGTGGACGATATTATCATAGAGGGTTTTGCAGGCATTGATCAATGTTTTATCACCGGTTTCATCGCCGACATCCGCCATCCCGCAAAGCATATACATCATGCGGACAGCGTGTCCGGCAGCTTTGGTTTGTTCCCGTACCGGCAAGTGTTGCTGTTTGGCTGCAGGATGTTCCATGATCCCGGTTTCTTTCTGGAAGAAATCCGGTTCCTGACCGCGGAAGTCGATGAAGTATTTGGCAAGTTTCAGATAACGTTCATTGCCGGTAACTCGGTAAAGTTTAACCAGAGCCAGTTCGATTTCCTGATGACCGGGGATACCGGGGCGTTTACCTTCGCCTTCTCCGAAAACCGAATCAATATAATCGGCGTAACGGCACATCGCATCGAGGAACTTTTTTTTGCCGAGCATTTCATAACCGGCAACGGCAGCTTCCATGAGATGACCGGCACAGTACAATTCATGCTTCATCATCAGGTTTTTCCAGCGTTGATCCTGATCGGCAACGGTGAAGTGAACATTCAGATAACCATCCGGCTGCTGTGCGGAAACTATCAGATCGATCAATTCATCATAATATTTTTCCAATTCTCTGTCAGGAGAAATCGCCAGAGAATAGGCGACACCTTCAAGAACTTTTGCAACATCGGAATCCCAGAAAACATGGGGGCAATCCCCTTTGCCCGGTTCCCAATCAAGTTTATAAGCACCGATACGACCGGTTTCTCTGCACTTTTCCAGAGCGGAAGGAATGGTAACTTTTATGCATTTTCCCAAACGGGGAGCGAGGATTTTATCATTAAGTTTAACTGCGGTCAGTGGAATATTACTGTATTTTCTCATTGAGAACCTCTATTTTTCAATATTGATGATATAAGATAGCATGTTTTTTGCTTTTATACAAGAATAAAATAGCTGGAATTTGCGACTCTTATCCTGCAGAAAAGTACAGAAAGGTAAAAAATGGATATTTTTCTGTAAAAAAACAAAAAATCACGCTGTTTTTTTATTTTTTGACTTGCAAAATCAAAAAAAAGATGTATTTTATAAAACATGATGTGGCGGGTTAGCTCAGTTGGTTAGAGCGTCGGAATCATAATCCGCAGGTCCCCAGTTCGAATCTGGGACCCGCTACCATTTTTTTTTGCCGGAGTGGCGGAATGGCAGACGCGCTAGACTCAAAATCTGGTGTACCCAGTACGTGTGGGTTCAAGTCCCACCTCCGGTACCATTTTTTTGCCTCATCGACGTTTTATGACAAAAACTCATATCTCTTTTGTGCTTGAATTTTCCGGTAGTTGATAGATTTTCAATTTTGTTGTACTCCCGGTTTCAGAAGCCGTAAGCCTGTTTTATCAGCCATCTGATCTTGTTGAATCCCTCCATTTTTGCATTGCTGATATGCCGGAATTTCCAACAGGTCACAATTCCATCCTGCAAATCACGCACCAGTTTCAAAAAAGTTTCTTTTGCAATAGAGTGGGTGTTGGCGAATACGCTCTCCGGCACAATGTGACCATCGGCACTCTGATTGCGTTTCTGTACGCCATTGAACCACGTGCGGATTTTCTCTTGCAGACTTTACTTCCGGAGTTTTTTCAACTTCCGAGGATTCTTCGGCTGTTGCGGCAGTTCCAATTGTTAAATTTTCCTTGACAATTGCCGGGGCATTAGGTGGGCATTTTTTGCATTTGCCACTTCGGGAGCAGTGGTTGTTTACTATTCGCCAATTTTGCATTGATGTATGTAATTATCCGTAATGCTGCATAAAAAAAGAGGTTGTCCGGTTGGACAACCTCTTTTCAGCTTTTACAGATTACTCTGCACTTTCTTCTGCGATTACTTCAGAAGCTTCAACGGCGGTTTCAGCTTCATTTTCATCCGGGAATTCGTAAGAGAGCAGGCCCTCTGCAATTTCCAGAAGTGCAATATCCAGAAGATTTTCATCTGATGTTTTCACCATCGGACGGGCACCGGCAGCGAGCTGTTTTGCCCGTTTTGCGGCAACCACTGAAAGGATCTGAGGATCGGTGATATTCTGTTTTGCCCGTTCCAGATAACTGTTATTCATTCTTAAACTCCTTATCAATAATCAATGATGTCGCGATGATTGGCGATCAGCTTGGTGTCGCCGGAGCAGACATTCAGATAACGGCGTTCGAATTCCGCAACTGCATCCAATACATAACGTTCTGCAATCGGGGCACGGTCAGCACAGATATTGGCATCACGCAGCAGCAGCAGACCAACGAAAATGAAAGTTTCCATTTCCACCAGATTGCGTGCCATCAGGTCGTGATAGGCGGTATCTTTATTGCCGTCATCGGTACGTTTTTCAGAAACGAATTTGACTGCTTCGAGCTGTTTTGCATGAAGTTTTGCCAGTTTGTCACGCAGGGCTGCGAGATTTTCCGGCAGTTCGATGGCAAACAATTCTTCCATGCGTTTGTCGGCATCACGCTGCATCACGCCGCCGATAGCTGCCACGATCTGCAGCTGGGTGGTTCCTTCGTAGATGTTGGTAATGCGGGCATCACGATAGTAACGCTCGGCATTGAAGTCACGCATATAACCGGTACCGCCGTGGATCTGGATTCCGTCATAGGCAATGGAGTTGGCACTTTCAGTAGCCAGAGCTTTGCACATCGGGGTCAGCTGGGCAGCCAGTTTTGTGTAATATTTCTGTTTTGCACGGTCGTCGTCGGTGGGAGTGCCATGTTCAACAATGTGCGTATAAGCATTTCGCAGATCAACGACTCTGGTGGTTTCATAAAGAAGTGTTCTGGCGGCAGTCAAACGGACTTTCATGCTGCTGAGCATGGAGTAGATTGCCGGAAATTTGTCAATGCTGCGTTTGAATTGTTCACGTTCAGAAGCGTATTTGCGTGCCTGACGGTAAGCTGCTTCCGCGATACCGACTGCCTGGGCACTGATGGCAACACGGGCACCATTCATCAAGCTCATGACGTAACGGATCAGACCAAGACGGCGTTTGCCGCAGAGCTGAGCAGGCACATCATTGAACTGCAATTCACAGGTGGCGACACCGTGGATACCCATTTTATCCTCAATACGACGGACAACGAGCTGCGGACAAGCTTCGCAGATAAACATTGAAAGACCGCGGCCGTCGGTTGTTCCTTCCTCAGAACGGGCAAGCACCAGATGCACTTTGGAGCAGCCGTTGGTGATGAAACGCTTCATGCCGTTCAGATACCACTGACCGTTTTCATCCTGATAGGCACGCAGACGGACGGACTGGAGGTCTGAACCGTAATCCGGCTCGGTCAAGTCCATTGAACCATCAAATTCGCCGGAGGCAAAACGGGGCAGGTAGAAGTTTTTCTGGTCATCGTTGCCGAAAAAGTTGATGGTTTCGGCAATATCCTGAAGACCGAAAATATTCTGCAAAGAAGCATCGGCACGGGAAACAATTTCGGTCATCATGGTATAGACCGAGCAGGGGAAGTTGAGTCCACCGTACTCATGACCGAGCATGACACCCATGAGACCGGCCTGATTGAGGTCTTTGAGGTTCTGCAGGGTAAGCGGATGATAAATAACTTTACCATCCTTGAACTGGGCACCGACTTCATCCACGGTACGGGAACGGGATTCAATACGTTCACCGGCGATTTCACCGATAACTTTCAATGCACGTTCGTAGTTATCCAGAGCATCTTTGAAATCGACCGGAGCAGACTCGAATTTTTCAGCATTCTTGTAATTTTTCTCAAGCATGGCGGTTATTTCAGCCAGCTCAAGATTCTGCAGCGTGAATTCAAGATCCTGATTGTCAGAAAAGTAGTTCAACATTGTAAGAATTTCTCCTGTTACTGCTGCTTGGCTTTGAAAGCTTTGATCATCTGCGGGATGACCTGATTGAGGTCACCGACAATAGCATAGTGGGCACAACTGAAAATCGGAGCATCCGGATCAGTATTGATCGCGATGATCTTTTTGGATTCACTCATACCGGCAGTGTGCTGGATGGAACCGGAAATACCGCAGGCGATGTAAAGACGCGGACGGACAGTCACACCGGTCTGACCGACCTGATGATCATGGCTGATCCATCCGGCATCAACTGCAGCACGGGAAGCACCGACTTCACCGCCGATAGCTTCTGCCAGATCGTAGATGAGTTTGAAGTTTTCTTTGGATCCGACACCGTAACCACCGGCAACGATGATCTGGGCACCCTGAAGATCGACTTCTTTATCGGCACGCACACGTTCGATAACTTTGATAACGGTATCTGCATCGGTAAGTTCCACCGGAATCCGGAGCAATTCACCCTTTCTTGAGGTGTCAGCTTCGCCGAGTTTCATCACGCCTTCACGCACGGTGACCATCTGGGGATCATCCCAGGTGTTGACGATGGTGGCGATGATGTTGCCGCCGAATGCAGGACGGATCTGCATGAGCTTGTCAGTATAGCTCTGACCGTTTTTCTTATCTTCAAAATCGTCGATTTGCAGATCAGTACAATCTGCGGTAAGACCGGCGAGTTTCTCTGATGCGATACGGGGAGCAAGTTCACGACCTTTGAGAGTTGCACCGAAAAGAAGGATATTCGGTTTATGTTCAAGGATCAACTTCATAATAACTTTTGCATAGGGCAGTACAGTAAAAGGTTCCAGGCGGGGATCTTCCGCGAGGATGACCCGGTCACAGCCGTAATGATAAAGAGTATCAATACAGCCGGAAAGATTGTCTCCGAGCAAAATACCCTCAAGTTTCACGCCGAGACGGTCTGCAAGTTCACGACCTTTGGAGACCAGCTGCAAACTGACGCCTGCGATTTTGCCCTGTTCCTGTTCGATAAAGACCCAAACGTTTCCAATATTAGCCATTTTCGATTACCCCAGAGTATGATCGCTGATAAGTTCATGCATGAGTCCGGCGATACCTTCAGCATCGGCGGAGACGGTTTTAGCCTCACCGGCGGTGAGTACAACGCTCATCACCTGTTTGACTTTGGTCGGAGAACCGGGGAAACCGATTCTTTCCGGAGCGGCATTGATGTCGGCTGCAGAATATTCTTCAATGAGCAGACCTTTTGCCGCGAGTTCGGCCTTGTACGCTTCAGCATCGGCGATTTCGCCTTTTTTAGCGGCGGCATCGATTTCACCGGCGGTACGGGCACGTTTGTATTTCATGATGAGTTTTACATTCATCGGGCGGGGATCGTTTGCATCGATCACTGTCAGAAGAGCCGGAAGCGGTGAGGAAAGCACTTCATAGCCGCCTTCGATGGCACGTTTTGCGACGATTTTTCCGGCTTCCAGAGAATTGACTTCTTCAACATAGCAAATCTGCGGGATGTTGAGTTTTTCGGCGATCTGGGGACCGACCTGAGCAGTGTCTCCATCAATAGCCTGACGGCCGCAGAGAACAAGATCAATATTACCGAGTTTTTTTGCAACACAACTCAAGGTGTAGCTGGTTGCAAGAGTATCTGCACCGGCGAGGGCACGGTCTGTGACCAGCACAGCACGGTCTGCGCCGCGGTACAGAGATTGACGCAGAACTTCCGCCGCAGCCGGCATGCCCATCGTTGCAACGGTTACATGAGCCTGATAACGGTCTTTGAGCTGAAGAGCCAGTTCCAGAGCATTCAAATCTTCCGGATTGAAGATTGCCGGCAGAGCGGCACGATTTACAGTTCCTTCTGGAGTCATCGCATCGCCGGAAATATTCTGAGTATCCGGCACCTGCTTGACAAATACCAACAGATGAAAACTCACGGGGTTACCTCCATAGTTTCTTGAATTAAAGGCAAAAAATGCCAAACCATTGAATTAATATAACCCTGAAATATTCAATTTTCAAATCAGTAACCGTTTTTTTTCCATTTCTCTTTCCTGTACGGGGTTGACTTCGGGCAAATTAAGTAGTATTGTATATGCAGTTGACAAAATAATTGACAAACAGAGAAAAGGATCGTTTTATATGACACCCGATGTGCCGTTGGAAATACAGTGGTTTGCCTATGCTCTTGCAGATAACGGATTGCTGACAGATGAAGATGCCCAGGCTTTCTGGGAATCTCTTGAAAAAACCGATGATCTCAGTGTTTTTGCCCAGGCGATTCTGGATCAGCTTCTGCAGTCGGTTCCGGAAGAGGAGCAGGAAGCATGGGGAGAGCAGATTCAGAGCTTGGTTGATTTTGCCTGTGAACAGGCTGCTTCCGGCATGAGCCCCGATGGAATGGCTGCCGGCGGCGAAGCTGTTACTGATGCCGGAGCGGAGGAAACTCTTTCTTATGAAGCTCCGGAAATTGATCTTTCGGAGATCAAGGGGTACGAGGATCTGCCCAGTTTGAGCGATACAGCTTACCTCTCAGACGAAGAGGTCGCTCAGCGAATGACTTTGATGCTGACCTGCCTGCGGCAGCTGGGGTGCAGTGACTTGCATATATCTGCCGGTTCTCCGCCGTTTGTCCGCCGTTTGCTGCAGATAGAGAGGATTGATTCTTATGTTTTGACTCCGGAAGATGCGTGGCGGCTCAATACCGCTTTGCTTTCTGAGGAACAGAAAGAAAAATTCAAAGAAGAGCAGGATATGAGCTTGGCTCTGGAAATCGGCCGCAACCGTTTCCGGGTGTGTCTGATGGAACAGAAAGATGGAATGGCAGGCAGTTACCGCTTGGTTCCGGCTGAAATTCAATCACTGGAACAGCTCGGTTTTCTTCCGAAGGATGTGGTCAGCATCAAACGTTTGCTCGACTATCACAATGGATTGATCCTTGTTACCGGTCCTATCGGTGCCGGAAAAACAACAACTCTTGCTTCAATGATCGATATTATCAATGACAAGCGTCAGGATCATGTGATTTCTGTGGAAGATCCGATCGAAATACTGCAGCTTTCTAAAGGTTGCCAGGTTTCCCAGCGTGAGGTCGGCAGACATACCAACAGTTACCGCAGTGCATTGAAAGCATCTTTGCGTGAAGACCCCGATATTATCGTTATCGGAGAAATGCATGACCTTGAAACGATTGAAAATGCTATTACTGCTTCAGAAACCGGACACCTTGTTATCGGCACACTGCATACCGGTACTGCGGCAAATACCCTGAACCGTCTGCTGGATGTTTTTCCGCCTTCGCAGCAGCCGCAGATCCGGGCGATGACTGCCGGAAGTATGCGTGGCGTGATCTGTCAGAAACTTGTGGCTGACGGATTCGGCGGATTGACTCTGATTTATGAGTTGATGCTCAATACGATGGCTATTTCCAATATCATCAGTGAAGGAAAAACATTCCGTTTGCAGGCGACGATGGCGACCAGTACCAAACAGGGAATGTGTACCTTTGACCAGTGTATGTATGATAAGTACGCTGCCGGTTTGATGACCAGAGAAGCGGTGTTGGCTGAAATGAGAGATCCGACATTGATTGCCCAGGTCAATATGTTGTGGGCTCAGCGCGAAGTGCAGGCTGCAAAACAAAAGAAATAAATCCAGGGGAGTGAAAATATACTATTATGGATAGAGAAGAACCGATTATCAACGGATTTTTGCGTCAGATGTTGGAAAATGGCGGGTCAGACTTGCATTTGTCGATCAATTTCCCTCCGAAAGCCCGTTTTCATGGTAATATCAAACCGCTGAACGATCAGATTTTGACTCCGGAATTTATGGAAGAACTGATGGAGGAGATCTGTTTGCCCAAGAAACGCTGGGAAACTTTTATGAATACCCACGATCTTGACTTTGCTCACGAGATCCCCGGTCTGGCACGTTTCCGCTGCAACTACTTTTACAATTATCACGGTATGGCATGCGTGCTGCGTCAGATCCCCAGTAAAATTCTTACACTGGATGATTTGAAACTGCCGGATGTGTTGAAAGATATTTGCAATTTTAAATCCGGTCTGGTTCTGGTGACCGGTCCTACCGGAAGCGGTAAATCCACCACCCTTGCGGCGATGATCGATTATATCAATACTTACACCAGCAAACACATCATCACGATTGAAGACCCGATCGAATTTGTGCATAAGAATAAAAGCTGTACGATAGTCCACCGTGAAATCGGTATCCACAGCCATTCATTCCCGGAAGCTTTGCGCGGCGTGATGCGTTCCGACCCGGATATTGTACTTATCGGTGAGATGCGTGATAATGAAACGATGCGTCTGGGGTTGACCTGTGCATCAATGGGGATGCTGGTTTTTGCCACGTTGCACACCAATAATGCTCCTCAGACCATTGACCGTATCATTGATGCTTTTCCTGCTGATGAACAGGCTCAGATCCGTACAATGCTTGCAGAATGTTTACAGGGGGTCGTTTCCCAGCTGCTCTGCCGTACCAGAACTGGAGGCCGCGTAGCAGTGCATGAAGTGCTTCTTTATACCGATGGTTTGCCCAATACAATCCGTGAAGGGCAGATATCCAACATCCGTACCATTATTGATGCAGGTGGTGCCAGAGGTATGAGATCTATGGATAACTCGATCCAGTTTCAGCTTGATAATGGAAAGATTTCTGCAGAGGAAGCGTATATGAAAGCCAGTGATAAAGGCCGTTTCCTGCCTTTGATGCAGGCTGAAAAGAAAGCCGAAGAAGAACGCAATGCTCAGAAATAAGAGGTTTTTATGGAGAAAAAAGCTGTTTTGATGCGGCAAATCATTCATCGTATCCGCAGTTTTTTTCTTCCTGAATACAATTCGAAACTTTTTATACGGTTGATCGTTCTGCTGGTTGTTCTGCCGGTTTTATTTCTTATATTCAGACCGTGTTTTATTTCCGGTGAGAGTATGGCTCCTGCGTGGAATGATGGCGGCTTCACATTTTCTTACCGGTTCCGTTATCTTTTTTCGCCCCCTGAAAAAGGGGATGTGGTATGCATAACCTATTTCGGAAGAAAAATGCTTTTCAAGCGTGTGGTTGCACTTGCCGGGGATACTGT
This sequence comes from Victivallaceae bacterium, assembly GCA_045644425.1. Lineage (GTDB taxonomy): Bacteria > Verrucomicrobiota > Lentisphaeria > Victivallales > Victivallaceae > UBA1784. The sequence goes on from JAZRGW010000024.1 coordinate 28,372, forward strand.
GGAATTCAGAGATGGAAAATTGCTGGTCAACTCAGTGGTTCAGCAAGAGGATTATGTGAAATTGCCGTGCAAGTGGAATATTGATCCGGTAACGGTTCGCAATGGATTTTGTTATGTGGTCGGTGATAATCGTTCAATGGATCATCGGGAACATAAATTCGGTGAAGTTGATTTAAAAAGGATTGTCGGAGGACCTTTGTTTTGAAAAAGCTGATCTTTCTTGCAGCAGCGATTCTGCTGATTCTTGCAGTCGCTGCGGGGTATTACTGGTATATGAACCGTGATCGCCGGATGGTGATTGAATTGGTGAAAAACACAGTTGCATTGTTGGAAAAAAAACCTTCAAATTTACCGCATGCCGGAGTTTTGAAATATACTAAAATAGATGATTATTTTGACCACACCGTGAAATTGCGTTGTCCGAAACCGGCTTTTGATGCGGTGAAAAGCCGGGAAGATTTGAAAGCAACGTTTGCTCTCGTGAATAAATATATTACGGAAATGCGGGTCAGTACTGCAAATATTGAAGTTGAAATTGCCGGAAGTGAAGCGGTTTTTTCCTTTGATGCAGAATTTTCCGGTATTGCCGGTGGAAGAAAAGAAGATTTCAATAATGTTTATCAAATAAGTGGTAATGCCGTAAAACGGGATGGCAGATGGTGGGTTTCTTCGCTGGTTGCAGAAGAGATTCTTCAATAACTGCTTGTATTAAGGCGTTTTCAGCAATATATTATAAAAGGTGTTGAATTTATTATAAAATCCCCAGGAGTATTGGTGTAAAAATGGCCAGATGTGTTTTTATTGCTATGGCAGTGGTGCTTTTTTGTGCTGCATTATCTGCCGGAGAAAAGCGTTTCGCTGTCGGTTTCGATGCCGGCTTTCCTCCCTACGGTTATGTGAGAGATGGGCAGTATTGCGGATTTGATCTGGATCTGGCAAGGGAAGTTGCCAGAAGAAATAACTGGAAAATTGTTTTGAAACCGATAAATTGGGATGCAAAAGACAGCGAGTTGAATAGCGGAATGATCGATTGCATCTGGAATGGTTTTACAATCAACGGCAGAGAGCATGCTTATACCTGGAGTGATCCTTATGTGGTCAATGAACAGGTCGTGATGGTTAAAAAAAATTCTCCGGTCAAAACACCTGCGGATTTGAAAGGTCTTAATGTCGCAGTGCAGACTGATACTCCGGTTCAGAAAGCTCTTTCTGCCGGAGGAGAGTGTTATGAACTTGGTAAAACTTTTAAAAAACTGGTAATTGCTCCGGATTACAATAATGCGGTGATGATGCTTGAATCCGGCAGTGTCGATGCTGTCGCCATGGATATCGGTGTTGCGAAAGAGAAGATGAAAACCGGGGAATTCAGAATCCTTGAAGCAATTTTGATGAAAGAAAATTACGGTATCGGTTTCCGTAAAGGGGATACCGCTCTGCGTGATGCTGTTCAGAATACTCTGCTGGAAATGGTTGCTGACGGCACCGCTGCAAAAATTTCAGCCAGGTATTTTGACGGTGAAAATAAGATGGCTCTTGGGAAAATTTCTTCCGGCAAGGTGTCTGCCGCCGATTCGGAAAAAGGGAATTTGAAGTTGTTTGCTGTGACCGGTGAGCTGCTTTCCGGTCTCGGTGTTTCGGTTGCGATATTTTTTCTGACTCTTGTTTTTGCTCTTCCACTCGGACTGCTGGTTGCCTGGGGCAGAATGTGCGGCAATCCGGTTGTCAGCAATATATTCCGCTGTTTCATTTCCATTATGCGCGGTACGCCGCTGATGCTTCAGCTTCTGGTTTGGTTTTTCGGACCTTACTATCTTTTTGGTATTCAGCTGTCGAAATTGTCTTTCTGCGGAATTGATTACCGTTTTATTGCTGTTATCATTGGATTTGCATTCAATTATGCTGCTTATTTTGCCGAAATTTACCGGGGCGGCATAGATTCTATTGCAAGAGGTCAGTATGAGGCGGCATGTGTGCTCGGTTATTCAAGAGGGCAGACATTTTTCCGGATCATTCTGCCGCAGGTGATCAAAAGGATTCTTCCGCCGATGACCAATGAGATAATCACTCTGGTCAAAGATACGTCATTGGCGTTTTCACTTTCTGTGTTGGAAATGTTCACTATAGCCAAACAGATTGCCAGTGCCAGTGCGTCGATGATACCGTTCATTGTAGCGGGGGTATTTTACTATGTATTCAATTTCATCGTAGCCGGAGTGATGGCGGCGATCGAAAAGAAATTAAACTATTACCGGTGAAAAAATGAGTGTATTGCAGATAGAGAATCTTTCAAAGAGTTTCCGCAGTCAGCAGGTGTTGAAAAATATGTCGCTTTCAGTGGAAAAAGGTGAAGTCGTTGCGATTATCGGACCATCCGGTTCCGGGAAAACCACGTTGTTGCGGTGTGCGGCAATGCTGGAAAATGCCGATGGCGGCAGTTTGACTCTCGGCGGTATTTCTGTATTCAAAAATGGTGACTATGCCCCTAAATCTGTTTTGAAACAGGCGAGGGGAAAATGTGGAATGGTTTTTCAGGCATTCAACCTTTTTCCTCATATGTCTGTTTTGAATAATATTATTGATGCTCCGGTTCATGTGCAGGGTATAGCACGTGAAACTGCCGTTGCTGAAGCAATGCGTTTGTTGGAAAAAATGGATCTTGCTGATCATGCAGAGGCATTTCCCTGTGAACTTTCCGGAGGTCAGCAGCAGCGGGTCGCCATTGCCAGAGCATTGGCACTTCATCCGGAAATACTCTTTTTTGATGAACCGACCTCGGCACTTGATCCGGAGTTGACTCAAGGCGTGTTGCGGGTTATAAGGGCTCTGGCAGAGGAAAAGATGACCATGATTATTGTTACCCATGAGATGGATTTTGCAGAGATGGTTGCCGACCGGATCGTTTTTATGGCAGATGGAGTGGTCGTTGAAGATGGTCCGGCAGAGCAGGTTGTCAATAACCCGGTCAATGAAAGGACCAAGGCATTTATTGCCGGATTGAAGGCGGTGTGTTGAATATGTATAAGTATCTTTTATTTCTTCTGACTTTCGGAATTGTTTTTCTGAGTAATGCTGCCCCGGCAGATAAAACTTTGCGGGTGGTTACATCTGCGGATTTTCCGCCTTATGAGTTCCGTGACGGCGGAAAAATCGTCGGCATTGATATTGATATATTGAGTGAGGTTTTGCGTCGCGGCGGTCACAAAATGAATGTTGAGGATATGAAGTTTGACTCAATAATTGCTGCTATCCAAACCGGGAAAGGTGATATTGCCGCATCGGCGATCACGATTACGGAAGATCGAAAGAAGATGGTCGATTTTTCTATCCCCTATATCAGTGCAAAACAGGTGATCATTGTGCCTCCCGGTTCTACGGTACAGGGTGCCGCTGATTTGAAAGGTCTGCGTATCGGTGTGCAGCATGGAACAACCGGAGACTCTTATGTGACTGAAAATATCGGAGAGCCGCAGCGTTTTAATGATGCCGGAATGGCTGTTGCTGCATTGCTCCGCAGAAAATTGGATGTCGTAGTCATTGATAATGATCCGGCAATGGTGCATGTGGCAAAAAATCCGCAGTTGAAGATTCTTGAACAGCCCTTGACCTTTGAAGAATATGCGTTTGCAGTGGCAAAGGGAAAAACAGAGTTGCTGCATATGATCAATCGCGGATTGTCATCAATGCATATCGACGGGACTATTTCCGGAATCATCCGGAAATATAGTGATTCAACTCAGCAGACCGTCAATGAAGCAAAAGAAGATACCGGCAGAAGTATTAAAGATGATTTTATAACCAACTTTGTAAAAAATGACCGTTGGCATTATCTGCTTGATGGTTTTATTGTAACAGTCACGGTTGCTTTCAGTTCAGTTCTTTTTGGCGTTTTGATCGGTTTTGTTGTTGCGATTATCCGCAGTACCGCCGATCAGACCGGAAAATTTAAAATAGCTGACTTTATCTGCCGTTTTTATCTGACGGTGATCCGTGGAACACCGGTGGTACTGCAGCTTTTGATCATATACTTTGTGGTATTCGGCTCGGTGGATGTGGATAAAATATTGGTGGCGATCATGGCATTCGGTATCAATTCCGGAGCTTATGTGGCGGAGATCATCCGCTCCGGGATCATGTCTATCGACCGCGGGCAGATGGAAGCAGGCAGAAGTCTGGGGTTGAATTACAGTCAAACGATGGGAATGGTTATTTTGCCGCAGGCATTTAAAAATGTATTGCCGGCACTGGGCAATGAATTCATCGTATTGCTGAAAGAAACCAGTGTGTGCGGTTTTATTGCATTGCAGGATTTGACCAAGGGTGGTGATATTATCCGCAGTCAGACCTATAACGCCTTTCAGCCGTTGATTGCTGTTGCTCTGGTATATTTGATTATGGTGGTGATTCTTTCCAAATTGCTGGAAATATTGGAAAAAAGGTTGAAGAAAAATGAGTAATGAAATTATTTTGGAAGCCCGCAATCTGGTCAAGGATTTTCCGGCACTCCGGGCTGTCGATAACGTTTCTCTTGCGGTAAACAAGGGGGAATCGGTTTTTATTGTCGGTCCTTCCGGCTCCGGGAAAAGTACATTTTTGCGTTGTCTGAATATGCTGGAAAAACCTACGTCAGGTGAAGTTTTGTTTCATGGAAAAACGGTTTCCATGCGGAAAATAAACCGTTACCGGGGCAAAGTCGGGATGGTTTTTCAGCATTTTAATCTTTTCCCGCATTTGACGATTATGGATAATATCACTCTTGCTCCGATCAGAACCGGTCTGCTTTCTTACTGGAAAGCAAGAAAAGAGGCCCATGAACTTCTGGAAAGAATCGGCTTGGCAGATAAAGCCAAGGCATATCCGATGCAGCTTTCCGGCGGTCAGAAGCAGCGGGTCGCTATCGTGCGGGCATGTGCAATGCATCCGGAGGTGCTGCTTTTTGATGAGCCGACTTCCGCACTTGATCCGGAAATGGTCGGAGAGGTGCAGTCGCTGATGAAAGAGTTGGCAAAAGAGGGAATGACAATGATCGTGGTGACACACGAAATCGGTTTTGCAGCTGAGGTCGCTGACAGAATGGTATTTATGGATCGTGGAGCGATCATGGAAACAGGAACTCCTGAAGCTCTGATGAATTCATCCAATCAGCGTATTCGTGATTTTTTTGATAAAGTTCTTTAAATAAAAAAGAAAGTGTTTAAAAGCATGAAAAAGTTTTTGATTTTTGTATTTTTTGCTCTGTTTTTTGCCGGATGTGTCAGCGTTGAAAATTTTGCTGAGCCGCAGAAAAGAATTGAAAAAGAACAGCAAATGGGCGAAAAGATGCTTGAAGCATTCAAAAAGCAGGATTTTGATGGATATATCCAATTTATTCCTGTTGGTGGGCGACAGGCGTATAGTAAGGAGAAATTTCTTAAGGATCAACGGGAAGTTGCCAGCCGCATGGGAAAGCTTGAGTCTTACCGTTATCTGACCCGGCTGGAAAAAGAGCCGCTGCACGAGTTTGTCTGGGCAGTACGGTTTTTAAGTTATTCTCTCAAAGGAGAGAAAATTTATAAAGAGGCAATTTTTTCCATCGTGGTCGGTGAAGTTGATGATGCAAGAAAAGTTTTTCTTTTCGGATTTAAATAAAAATTGCTTGCAAAACGTAAAAAATATGCTACATTATACTAAATAGTTAAGTTAACCTTATATATTTCAGGTGGAGTTTTAGATTACGATGAAAAAAGGTCAGATTAAGTTGTGGGGGAGTACATTTGCCTGTGCATTGATTGCTCTTGCCGGGTGTTATAATTATGAAAAGCCTGCGGTGGCAACTATCTCTGAGAGTTATACAGAGCGTCAGAAAGATAATCGGGATGAGATTTTTAAGGATATTTCACTTCTTACCCTGCGTGAAGCTCAGCGTATTGCTATAAAGAATAACCCGACCTATATTTCAGCTTATCATTCCATGGAAGCCGCCAGATTGAAGTATCTGCAGGCGTGGGGTGCGTATTCTCCGACGGTCAGTGCTTCTTTTGATATGGATTATTCGACGAAGTGGATGCTCAATTATGATGATGATCAGTATCCGCATTTGAACGGACACTCTACACGAGACCGTTCATTCAGCACTTCGACAGGAATTCATGCAAATTTGCTGATATTTGATGGATTTGCCCGTCTTTTCCGGTTGAAAGCTGCCAAAAGCGGTTTTGATTATCAGGCGAAATTGGAAGAGAACGCCTGCCGGACGATGATGCTTTCCGTCGCATACGCTTATAATACCGTGCTGCTTGCTATTGAAAACCGCCGTATTGCTTCCGAAGATCGTGACTTCCAGAAAAGTTCTCTGGAAAACACCCGTCACAAATTTGAAGCCGGAGCCGCACCTTTGAGTGATGTATTAAACTTTGAAATTTATGTAAATTCAGCTGAAGTTAATCTGGTTGATGCTGATTACCAGTATGAAGTTGCCGTTTATGCTCTGGCTCAGCTGATGGGATACCCCGAAGGAGTGTTGCCGGCTCATATCAAATTCCCCACGGATTATAAATCTGAATTTGCTGAGTTGCCGGCTGTGGAGCTTTACCTCGATGCGGCTCTGGCAAACCGTCCTGACTTGCAAGCGTACCGTGAACAGCTCAATATTGCCAATTACCAGGTTTATCAGGCATGGGGAGCTTATTCACCGGTCGTAAATGGTTATTTCGGTTGGAGTTATGGTACCAATCATAATAAAGGTTATGCAACCAACGAAGCAAACCGCTTCAATGATGATATGAGATTATCGATGGGAATCACTGCTGATTGGATGATTTTCAATGGAGCGATCCGTTACAATCAGTTGCGTGAAGCTAAAGCTCAGTTGGCAGTAGCAGAATATTCCGTGGCAGCTCAGTGGTTTGCCGTGGTCGGTGAAGTGCGTACAGCTTATGCCAACTATGTGCAGAATGTCAAAAAGACCAGACTTTTCGCGAAGATCCGTTCACTTTCTGCTGAACAGCGTCGTCTGGTTGATGAAGAGTATCGTGCCGGTAAAGCCGAATTGACCCGACTCAATGAAGCTCAGCGCGACCTGGTTGATGCTGAAACCGCTCTCGCTTCAAGTTATATCAATGTTCAGAATGCCAAAGCTCAATTGACCTCTGTTGTAGGAGGGCAGGGAGCCGGCTATTACTTGGGTGAAGAAAAAGCAGAGCGTTATCCCGGTCTTGATGGTATCAAAGAGGCGGTTGAATCTGCTGAAAGCGGCAACGCCGGCGGACAGACAAGCTCGGTAAAGGCTCCGGATGTGAAACGCAACTTCCCCAAAAACAGCAATGCTCCGGCGATTCCCGCATCTGCAACGGCGGTACCTGCTGGTAAATAAGTGATTGATAACAATGCTTTTCAAGAACAGAAAAGAATCTTCTGTAGTTTATACTGCCGGTGCAGCGGTCTTGAAAAAGGTCGCTGAGCCGGTTGTCGCTGTGACCCCTGAAATCCGGCAGTTGGCGGATGAAATGATCAGAGCGATGCATTATTTCAATGGTATCGGACTGGCTGCTCCGCAGTATGGCAGATCTCTCAGAATGGTTGTTTTTGATGTGCCTGCGGAAAACAGTACCGGCACTGCAGGTGAGGAGTTTTTACTGCCCTGTATGCCGATGGCTGTTGTAAATCCTGAAATCGTAATGCGTTCCAGTAAAATGGTTGAGGGCGATGAGGGATGTCTTTCTGTACCTGGAATTTATGCTCCGGTAGTCAGACCGGAAACGGTAATTTTCCGGGCTCAGACTCTGGATGGTGAATTTTTTGAAGTAGAGTGTGGCGGTTTGCTTGCACGCTGCATTCAGCATGAATTGGACCATCTGGATGGTTTTCTTTTTACTGATCGTCTTGCTCCGGATGTGGAGCGTAGAATCCGTGGTGATTTGAACCGGTTGAATAGTGCCGGTCAGAGTTGTAATTACCGGAGGTTCAAATAGAAATGGGATTTTTCCGTTCTTTATTTGAAATTTGTTGCGGCCCGGCAATTTTCCGCAGACTGCTTGATCATTCATGGGGAAAAGTGATATGGCATTTTTTCCTTATCTGTTTTTTATCTTCACTTTTCATTGGAATCGGCAACTATATTTTGCTCAGTCAAAAATGGGGAGCTGCCCAAAGTAAATTTTCAGATGTATTCGGTTCAAGTTTGAGTATTTCTGAAAAAGGTATTCAGCCCGGATTTGAACCGGGAAAGAGCCGTTGGCTGGAATTGCCGGATAATTCAGCGTTGATTTATGTGTCATCTGAAGATAAAAAGGTCTATCAGAATGAATTTTTCCGTGACCGGAATTGGTTTGTCGTATGGAGTTCCAATGCGATCGGATTTTTTGCCAGAAATGGTGAATTGTGGCGTGTGGCACTCTATTTTGCTGATGGAAAAACTGTTCTGCCGGAAAAAGAAATATCTTTTGACGAAATGAAAAAAGAGTTTTCCGATCTGGTTTCCCTTGAAAGCGGGGGCAAGTGGGATCTGCCGAATGAGCCGGAAACAATAAACAGTCATCAGTTATTTTTTACTCTGAGAAGTGTTTTTGCCTTAATGGAAGCTGGTGGATACTTCCTTTTAAGTTTCTTTATGATTGCATTCATAACCTTATCTTTTTCATTGCTTTTTAAAGTTTTTTCTGCCGGAAAATCAAATTTTATATCGTTCAGTCAATTGTGGAAAACAGCTGTATATACAGCATTTCCGGTATTGATGGTTGTGAGTTTTTTCCCCGCACTGCAGTTGCCTGGAGCATCGTATTACAGTAATTTATTCATGATCGGTTGGGTCATTTACCTTTTTGTGGTATTGAAATATCTGATAGAAAATCCGGAAAATCCGGAAGATTCCGGAAAAGGAGAAAATAATGAACCAATTAAATAAGAGTATTTTTTGTGCCAGTGAGTGGTATCCTGCTCTTGAACCTTTTACCTGGCCGACAAAGTTTGTAAAGTTGAAAACTGAGATGGTTGAGGCTCTTGGCAGGGGGATGAATGAAGATGAGGCAAGAGATTTCCTTTATTCTTCCGATGGCAAGGCGATGATGAATGAATTGATTGAGCCGTTGGCAGATATTCGGGGTAATGCATTTGCGTTTGTTGATAATTGTGCCCCGACCGATACGGAACGTTTTGAATCCAAAAGAGGTGCGGTCTATTCGCCGCGGAGTGCACTTTTTTATCTTTTGCAGAGTCGTAAAGTTGCCAATGCAGCAGCGAAGGGAGAGATCGGATATATCTGTTTGCGTCCATTCCGCAGGATTACCCGTGCAAGAGAGTTCCGGTTGTTTATTTACGAAGGAAAACTTTCGGCAATGAGCCAGTATCATTTGAATCGGCATTACCGTCGTTTGGAAGGTGTAAAAGAAAATTATTGGAAACGTGCAGTCGAGTTTGTGGAAAAGGTCATTTGGAGATTGCCGGTTCAAACTCTTGTCATGGATGTTTATATAACATCTTCCAATGGTTTTCTGGTGATCGACCTGAATCCGTGGGGTGGAGATACCGATCCGCTGCTTTTGCGTACATGGGAGCGTGATTGGAGTATTCCTGCCGGAATTCAGGTGATGGCACCGCCGACCGCGGTATCCGGTGATGTGAAAGTGTCTTTTTGAATCATTCCCAGATCGGCAGTTGAGTGGCGAAAGCATTCAGCTGCCGTTTTTTATCCCGGTAATCCGGAAAGATTTCAGCAACTTTTTTCCAGAATGCAGTTGAATGGTTTAGCTCTGCAAGATGTGCAAGTTCGTGTACGATAACATAATCAACACATTCCAGGGGGCACTGTATGAGTTTCCAATTGAAAGACAGTGTTTTGCTTGCCGAGCATGATCCCCAACGGCAGTTGGCAGAAGAAATTCGTATTTTTTCAGGATATAAATTCATTTGCTGCTGATAAATCTGGATGCGTTCCCGGATGATTTTTTCTGCCAGCTGCCGGTAAAGGTGGATGAGAGACGTTTTCATCTGATCCTTGCTTCCTTTTGGAATCATAAATTTATTGTCAAAAAGCAGCAATCTGCAGGTCAGGTGCAGAGGGTAGTTTTTCCCCAGAAGCCAAAATGGGTGATTTTCGGTAAAAGACGGTTTAACTTTCTCGGGTGTACGTGCCCGCAGATCATCGATGATTTGCAGATTATCATCGATGAGTTTTTCAATTTGTCTGATTGTTACATGTGGTGGTGAAAGTATTTCCAGAATTCCATCCGGAGCAAAACGGAATGCGATCCGTTTACGCCTGGGGGAATGGATCACCCGGTAATCATACTCCTTCATCGGCAAGAAATTTTTCTGCATCCATAGCAGCTCTGGCACCCATTCCGGCCGCGATGATAGCCTGACGGTAACGGGAATCGGCACAATCTCCGGCAGCAAAAACGCCGGGGATATTGGTCAGAGAGGTGTTGTTTTTTACCACGATGAATCCCGCCGGATCGGTTTCGACACCGGCTTTTCGGAAAAGTTCACTGCATGGCATGTGACCGAGAGCTGTAAATATCGCAGAGCAGGGAAGCAGAGTTTCTTTGTTGAAATGTTTATCAATAAATCTAACTCCGGAAACCTTTTTATCACCGACGATTTCAGTGATCAGGCAATCCATGTGGAATTTTATTTTCGGGTGTTTCTTTGCCCGTTCCTGCATGATGAGTGACGCCCGCAAGGTATCCCTGCGGTGGATCAGGTGAACTTCTGAGGCAAATCTGGTGAGAAAAAGAGCTTCTTCCATGGCGGAATCACCCCCGCCGGCAACAGTGACGGGAAGATCTTTGTAGAAAGCTCCATCGCAAGTGGCACATGCCGATACACCATTGCCCCATAAGCGTTCTTCTCCGGGTACATCCAGTTTCCTTGGATATGCTCCGGAGGCGATTATGACCGCAGCAGTTTCCATTATACGGCCATCGGAAACCGTCAGAGTATGAGGACCGCCTGGCTGCAATTTTATATCGGTTATTTCCTCGTATTCCACATAAGCACCGAATTTTTCCGCCTGACTCTGCATATCCATAATCAGGTCAAAGCCGCCGATACCATCTCTGAATCCGGGAAAGTTTTCCACATCGCCGGTTTGAGTCAACAATCCTCCCGGCACACTTCCTGCGAAGACCAGAGGTTTCAATCCTGCTCTTGCCGCATAGATGGCAGCGGTGAGTCCTGCCGGGCCATTGCCGATGATGATCAGTTTTTCCATGAGATGCTCCTGTTTTATTCAAATGATGTATACTTTTTACAAAGTACATCAGAAAGAGCTTTTTTTCTACTGCAAATGTGAATAATTTCGTTTTTTTTTGTTTTTTTCCGGATTTTGTTTGACTTTGATGGAAATTGTAGTATATTCTGCTATGAATTGTCAGTCTAACTAACAAACTTTAGAGAATGCGAGCAACTTACGTTTCCGGCAAACGCCGTATATTTGAAAAATTACGCAGGGAAGGGCGTATTTCACGGGCAGAACTTGCCCGGAAATGTTCTCTTACCCGTCCTGCTGTTTCTGCTATCGTGGAGGAGTTGATTGCTGCCGGAATGGTTCGGGAACTCGGTCCGGGCCGTTCAACCGGAGGCAAACCGCCGATAATGTTGGAATTCGTTCCGGAAGCCCGTTGTGCCATAGGTATCAATCTTGGCGGAGATGGTTTGATTGAGGGCGTTTTGTGCAATCTTTCATGTGGTGTTCTTCACTCAGAAGCGGTTGCGTATGAGAATAATTTTGAAAATATTCTTTGCGGTACGGAAAAACTTATCCGCCTGCTTTCCCCCCGTTTGGGATCCGGTGTCGTTTCCGGAGTGGGAATTGCTGTTTCCGGCATGGTGAATAATAAAGGAGAAGTGGTCAATTCGCGATTGGATATTGCCGGAAAGCCTCTGGCCGCAATGCTGGAAAAGCGAACCGGAGTCCCGGTGCAGATTGAGCGTCGTCCGAATGCCGCAGCATTGGCAGAAGCTCTTTTCGGAGCAGGTCGTGATGCGTCGCGATTGGTATATCTGACCAGTGGTATCGGTGTCGGAGCCGGATTTGTGACTAATTGCGAAATTTTCGCCGGCAGCAATGGTTTTGCCGGAGAAGTCGGCAGATTGAGACTGCCGGATTCCCGTGTATTGGAAGAAGCTGCAAGACCGCGTGCAATGCTGAATGAGTATGCAAAAGTTTCCGGTGAAAAAATTTCTATGGAAGATTTTATTCAGCGGTTCTTTGCCGGAGATGCCAAAGCCGGTGGAATCGTTATGAATAATGCAAAATATCTTGCTTATGCGGCTGCGGTCGCGGCAAATTTATTTGATCCGGATGCTGTTGTGCTTGGTGGAGATGTGCTGGAGTTTGGCGATCGCCATTTTGAAACGTTTAAAAAAGAATTTTTGTCAATGTCGGTTGCATCCGGTATGGATCAGCATCCGGCAGTTCTTCGTTCCGTTTTCGGCCGCCGTGGTGTGGCTGTCGGCGGGGCACAGATAATTTTGGATTCTCTTGTTCAATGATCCATTTAAAATGAAAGGGTAATAAAATGGACGTGAAAATTTTTGAAGACAAGTTTGCTCTCGGTAAAGCTGCTGCTGCACTCGGAGCAGAAAAGATCCGTGCGGCGATCGCCAAAAAAGGCAGTGCCAATGTGATTCTCGCCACCGGTGCCAGCCAGTTTGAAATGCTCGCAGCATTGCTGGAAGAAAAAAACATTGACTGGAGTGTGGTCAAATTCTTCCATCTGGATGAATATGTCGGTCTGCCGATCACCCATCCTGCCAGCTTCCGTCTCTATCTCTGGACCCGTTTCATCCAGAAACTTCCGGTTCCACCCGCTGCTTTCTTCCCGGTCAATGGTTCCGGCAAAGATCTGAAAGCCGTGCTGGCTGAACTTGAAAAGAATATCACTGAAAATCCCATCGACGTTGCGTTCGTCGGTATCGGTGAAAATGGTCATCTTGCGTTCAACGATCCCCCGGCAGATTTTGATACCGAAGATGCTTATCTGGTTATCGAGCTGGAAGAACGTTGCCGCAAACAGCAGTTGGGCGAAGGATGGTTCCCGACCTTTGATGATGTGCCGACTCACGCTATCAGCATGAGTGTGAAACAGTGCATGAAGAGTGCCAGCATTATCAACAGTGTGCCTGATCTGCGTAAAGCTGAAGCTGTCAAAGCCGCTTTGGAAGGTCCGGTTACCAATATGTGTGCAGCCAGTATGCTGCAGCTGCATCCGGATTGCACCACCTTCCTTGATAAAGATTCCGCATCTTTGCTTACCAAGTAATTCATGGTAACAGAATTCATCTTTGTTCGGCACGGGGAGACAGATGCGAACCGTGCCGGAATTCTTCAGGGCGGCAGTATTAATCTGCCGCTCAATGAAACTGGAAAACTGCAAGCTGAAGCTGCTGCTGAATATTTAAAAAGCGAGGCTTTTGATGCTGCATTTTCCAGTGATCTTTTACGGGCGGAGGAAACAGCCCGTATCATTATTGATAAAAATCAACATGACGTTCCGTTATTTATGACTCCGCAATTGCAGGAATGGAAGTGCGGAGAAATGGATGGGATGTCTTTTTCCGAAATTCATGAACGCTTTCCACAAGAGGGTAAATCTTTTGCATTTGAGCAAATCGAAACAGTTATGCCCGGAGGGGAATGCGGTTTGGATTTTCAGTCGAGAATTGAAGCTTTTCTGAAAAAAGTTTGTGCTGAATATGCCGGGAAGAAGATTTTGCTGGTTGCTCATGGCGGAGTATTGCAGCGTATATTCAGGTTTGTTGCCGGTATCGTTGCCGAGGGTAATTTGATTCCGTTGGCAGGCAATGCTTCTATAAATTCATTTGTATTCAATCATAAATTGAATGCGTGGCAGTTGACATCATGGAATATCCGTGAACATCTCAAAGGTATCCCGCAGCATATTTCACGGGTGTATTGAGAAATATGAAAGGTTTTGTAATAGAGATTTTATAAAAAAGAAAAATTATCAAACTGGTTGCAATTGTCCCTATCTGAACTATCCCATCAAATTTTGACATTGCCGAAAATATTTACAGTCAGTTTGTGCGTGTATGATCGCTTATACACGGCACATTCTGATATTGTGTTTTCGGCAATGCTTAGGGATAGGCTATGATAGGGGCACATCGTTGGAGTGTGCCTTTTTTTGTTAAATAAGGAGGGGATGTGTTTAAATTTATTATCGTATTTCTGTTTGTTTTATTTTTGGGAGGATGTAGCGGTGCAGGTAAAGATGAAGGATGCATCGGCTGCTCAATAATTTCCGGTGCGATAGGATTACTGATAGTTCTTTTATGTTGACGAGAGGGATATATGAGTGTTTTAGAAAAGGTGAGTTGTGTGGTAAAACGCATTGTCGGTTTTTGTGACAAAATATATGAGTCTTTGCCATTGAATAGATGGAATGAATTTTTGAATAACAAATCAATAAGAATTAATTTGCGGTCAAAGTATATTAAATACATATTCAGGTCGCTGCTTCTTTTCTTGTTTATATGCTTGTTATCTTTATTATTTTCAAGTTCAAGTACAGCGGAATATGAGATTGATGATTCCTGCCGGTGTGAACCGCCTGTAGTACAAGTTGAGCCGGTTCCGGTAGATGAAAGAGATTTATCATCATTTGCTGGATATGCAGGAGATGGTGATTTGAAAAGTGTAAAATATTTTGTGGAAAACCATTATGATAAGATTGGAGATCGGCAATGGAAAGAAGCAATAGATTTTGCAGTTAATGGACGTCATATTGATGTTGCAGAATATTTGATAAAAAAACAGGACAAAATAGATGAGTCTTATCAGGTATGGGCAGAACGAATTAATGGTGCGTTAAATGTCGGATCGTGTAAAACGTTAAATTTTGTTTTAAAATATGGCAAAAAATATATAGGAAATAAACAATTGTTTACTGTTTATAAAAATGAATGTGATCCAGTAATGGAAGCTGTCGGTTCTGTTTGTAAACTTGAGGTGTGTTTTAATGCGGGTTTTGTCTGTTTGAAAAAATCAAATTATTTATCCCGTGCAATCGGAGTTTGTTACAGCATGATAGGAACTGCTTGGACGAAAAAACAGACAGAAAATGCGGAATTTAAGTATAAACAGAACAATGCTGAAACAATTTTAATGGCAAATTTGAAAATACTTCTTGATAATGGAGCAGATGATTTTAGCTCAGCAATAGATGCATTATGTGAACAACCTGTTTTGAGATTACAGAATCGATTGAATATTTTGCGACTTTTTGAAAAATATGGATATAAAGTTATTCTGAATGAAAAACAGATAGAGTGTTTATTTTCTGAGAAAATGATTCGGGAAGCAAGTGATCCTATTCTTAAACGTAATGATGCTGTCTGTAAAAAAATATTAAAAAAGTGGAGCGAGGGTGGAAAAGTAAAAGCCGATTGAAAAACTTATTTTTCAATCAGGTGTTTTACGTTTGCAATATCCGGGGGCAGGGGACTGGTAAAATTCATTATCTCTCCTGAAACCGGATGCGGCAGAGAAAGTTTCCAGGCATGGAGCAATTGCCTGGTTACACCCGGAATGATGCAATTTTTATTGCCATAGAGATCATCTCCAATGATCGGCAGTCCGATGGAACTCAGGTGAACTCTGATTTGATGAGTTCTGCCGGTGAAAATTTTCACCTCCACCAGAGCCAGCGGCACACCGTCGATATTTTTTTGAGCAATTACCCGGTAAGCAGAGTGAGCTTCTTTTCCATTGCGTTCAACGATTGCCATTTTCTGACGGTTTACCGGATGACGGCCGATGAGTGTTTTCAATTCACCGGAAACCTGCTTGGGAATACCACGGCAGACTGCCAGATAAGTTTTTCCGGTTTTCCGGTCGGCAAATGCTTTGCCGAGTTTGAACTTCGCTTCAACTGTTTTCGCCACAGCAAGACAGCCGCTGGTATCTTTATCCAGCCGGTGGACTATTCCGGGGCGGTTGCCGTCTTCTTCGGCAAAATCTTCTGCCATTGCCGGGTAACGTCCGATAAGGGCATTGACCACGGTTCCTTCATAGTTTCCGGGGGCAGGGTGTACTACCACTCCGGCTGGTTTGTCGATCACCAGAAAAGAGGGGTCTTCATAGAGAATATCAAATTCAAATTTTTCAGCAGTGATAACCGTCATATCCGGCATTTCAGGTATAGTTATTTGAATTGTCATCGGCGGTTTTACTGCAAAACGGGGTTGCGTAACGGTCTTGCCATCGACCGAAACTGCGTTTTCTTTGATCAGATTTTGCAGAAAAGTCCGTGAATAATCCGGTAAAAAAAGAGCTAATGCCCGGTCAAGTCTGCCGGAAGCAGCTTCATTTACCTGAAATTTATGCTCGTTTTTCATGGCGGATAAAATAGGTGAGCAATCCGGAACCGGATGCAATCAGAATAATTCCGATCCATTGGGCGGGAGTCAGATGCCAGTAAAGTACATTGTCGCCGCGGAGCGTTTCATTGATACAACGCAGAATTCCGTAGATCAGCAAATAAGATGCTACAACTGTACCGCGTTTTCCCTTTTTCAAAAGCCAGCAGTAGAAAAATGCAAGAATCAGGTTTTCTCCGGCTTCCAGAAGCTGAACCGGATGAACCGGAAAACCTTTAGTCTGCATATAAAGGAGAGTTCCCTGCGGAGCTGTAACGCCCCAGAATGCATTTGTAGCTCTGCCGAAACAGCAGCCGTTAAGGAAACATCCGATTCTGCCGAAACAGTGAGCTGCCGCCATCGCCGGAGCGAAAATATCCAACACCCGGATCGTATCCAGATGATTTTTTCTGCAATAAACTATGATGGATGCAAATGCCAGAATAAATCCGCCGTAAAAGACCAGACCGCCTTCATGGATGAAAAAGATTTTGATCAGATTATCTTTGTACTGGTGGAAAAATTGAACCACATAAAAAATTCTTGCTCCGAGAATTCCGGCGATCATGGCAATTATGAGCAGTGTACCGCATTGATCTTTGTTAAGTTTTGCATATTCACGGTTGCGTTCAAGCAGCCATGAAGCAATCATGAAACCGCATGCCGCCATAATTCCGTACCAGTGGATGGCGAGGCTGCCGATTTTGAATGCGATAGGATACATTTATTAAGATTCCTTTTCTGTTTTATCTTCTTTTGCACAGAAATCAATAATCAGCACCAAAGCGATCCCTCCCAAAGCGGAAAGAATGATCAACGGCAGATTTTCGTTGTATACCGGGGCATCGAAAATGATTCTTTTGGTAAATATTTCTTCATGCTGCCACGGCCAGAGCCGGGGGATCGCTCCAATCATGAATCCGATAAGAGAAGCGATCACCGCATTGTAGAAGTGTTTCATCAAAAAGTTGAGCAGATGAACAAATATCCCCAATCCGATGACGGTTCCTGCTGCCAGCAGTGCCACATCACAAATTTCGTGCCAGTTTAATTGCAGATGGGTGACATTGGCAATAGCTCCCCAGACTCTTTCATACTGACCGAAAATCAGTAAAAGGAATGATCCGGAAAGTCCCGGCAGGATCATGGCAATAATACAGATGGCACCGTAAAGCATCAGCATATACCACGCGGTACTGCCATCGACCGGAACGAGCCGTATTATCAGAAAAGCTCCGATCGTACTTGCAATCAGGCAGATTATTGCTCCGTATGACCATTTTTTTATCTGCCGGTTCACGGTGATGATGCTGGAAATGATCAAACCGAAAAAGAATGCGTATGTCAACTGTTGATGTTCCTCAAGCAGCCAGAGAACCAGTTTCGCAAGAGTTGCGAAAGATACCAGTAATCCGATGGCAATGCCGATGAGGAAACGCCACTGGATTCTGGCGTAAAGAGCTTTCCAGTTTGCGGCAAAAAGCAGTTTGATGGTTTCGATGCAGGCAATATCACGGATCGCATCGGTAAGTTTGTTGAATGCTCCGAGAATGAAAAGCATTGTGCCGCCGGAAACGCCGGGGATGACGTTGGCTCCGCCCATGCAGAAACCCACGATGAAATTGTATAAATCGTTGAGTAAAGAGGATTTTTTATTCATGAAAACTCTCCTGATACTATTAGGGAGACAAAAAAATTGGCAACCCCGCCAGGACTCGAACCTAATCTAAATGGACCAAAACCACTTGTGCTACCATTACACCACGGGGTTGCACGATTTTATACACATTTGATAATATAGCCCGATTTTTTTATTTTTCCAGAGAATACGATAAAAAAACTCTTATTATTTTCCCGGTATTGAGAAAAAACATCGAAATTTTTGAAAAAAGAAAAGATTTGCATTAAAAAAACTTGCGTTATCGTGATTGGGAGATTATATTTTATAGAGAGTAGTGTTGTTATATCGTGCCGGAAAAAGGTACAGCCGGATTTGTAAATTATTTCAACCAAAGAAAGGTTTGTTAAAAATGTTCAAAAAAATGTCGTTGATCGTGTTGATCGCTCTTTGTGCTGTGATTGCTCACGCTGCACCCTGGATGTCTCATAACTCCCGCCGGACTCCGAAAACTCTGGTGGTCGTCGGAAACTACCGTACTGCCCGGTTGATGGCGGCAACGATCAAAGCTCTAACCAGTCAGCCTTATCTGGTCATTACCGGAGACGGTCGTTATTTCATGACCTTGAGCAAAGCCACCGTTCCGGTGAATGGTGATAAACTTGATGTGTATATCAATCAGCTTAATCCCCGCCGGGTGGTTATTATTGGCGATGAGCGTTATGTTTCAGCTAAACAGGAACAGAAACTCCGTTCTATCAATATGAAACGGATTCCGATCCTCCGTATTTACGGCGGCGATTGGGGACGCATTGCCGAGGAGTTGGATGATTTGCTCAATATCGGTAATCTTTCCCGCGAGTTCCGCCGCAACTATTACAAACTTTCAATGAGTGATCCCCGTTTGAGCGATCCGGTTTCCAAGGATAATGCTGTAAAGAATGATAATGTTGTGAAAGAAGCCGCCGCTGCCGATGATGATGCTCCGGCAGCTGAACCGCAGGAACTTCCTGCCAACTGACTTCGGGAGCTTTGTAATGGCACATCTCTACCGCATTGCAGTTAACAGTTTTCGTGAAGCTCTCCGCGAGCCGGTTTATTTTTTAATGCTTTTCGGGGCATTGCTTCTGATCGGTCACTACCCGTGGATGACGTTGTTCGTTTTTCGTGAACAATTGAAGCTGGTACTTGACGGAGCCATGGCGACCACGATGTTTTTCTCGTTGGCAGTGTGTGTATTGTGTGCAACGACCACAATTTCCCGTGAAATGCGCAATGGTACGGTTCTGCTGCTTTTAAGCAAGCCGATTACCCGCTGCAGTTTTGTATTGGGGAAAATTGCCGGAATTATTACCGCATCGCTGCTCTTCTGTCTGATTTGCAATTGTGCATCGGTTATATCGATTTATATTGCAGTTGACCAATTCCGAATGGAAATTGGTTTATATGTGGCTTTTATTATTCTGGTTTTTCTTGCCTGTGCTGCCGGTATGGCGATGAACTATCTGCGCGGCAGTTCATTTTCAGAGTTTTCTGTTTATGCAGCACTGCTGGTTATCGGTGGAATGATGCTTTACTGCCTGAAGTTTCAGCCGCATCCGGAAATGTCTCTTGCCAATCTGGCAAAGGCATTGGTTTTATTGTTTCCTGCGGTTGTTGTAATGTCGGTGCTTGCAGTAGGTTTTGCGACTCGTTTTGATGTTGTGCCGAGCATGTGCTTGTGCAGTTTGCTGTTTTTTCTCGGATTGATTTCTTCTTACCTTTTCGGAGGTGGATTTTCTGATCCGGCTCTGGATATTATTTCTTCTTTGATTTATGCCCTGATTCCCAACTGGCAATATTTCTGGATGGCGGATGCGATGGCGGTAAACAGTACTATTCCGGATGCTTACGTCTGGTGGAGTGTGGGGTATGCTGCTATTTATTCAGTGATCGTTGCCGTCTGGGCAGTGGTTTTCTTCCAGAATCGTGAAGCCGCCGGTGCCAACCGGTAATTTTTCCAGAGAGGAATCGGTTATGGGGGGGACGCAGGAAAAAAATATGCTTATCGTTTTGCCCCGGGTCGATTCCACAAATACCTACGCAAAGAATAATTTTCACAATCTTGCCGATGGATGTGTCGTCGCTGCCGAGGAACAGTACGCGGGCAGGGGGCGTCTGGGAAGAAAATGGTTTTCTTCTGCAAATCTTTCAATTTGTGCAACGGCCGTTTTAAAAAATGTATCTCAGCCGTTTCATGCCGGAATTATTGTCGGCTTGGCTGGATTGGAGCTGATCAGGGAGTGTATCCCTGATAAATTTGTTTTTTTTAAGTGGCCCAATGATATTTATGTGAATGAGTGCAAAATTGCCGGAATTCTTTCAGAAGGAGTGCTTGAAAAAGGTGGACTTTCCGGAGTTGTTTCCGGTATCGGAATAAATGTTAATCAGGAATATGACGGATTTGATATGGTTGCTTCTCCGGCAACTTCATTGGCACTTTGTTCCGGAAAAAAGTTTTTTATTGAAAAGTTGCGTTTTGAACTTGCAGAAAAGATAAAAAAATACTATATTATGTATCAATCATATCCCGGTAATGTAGTCGGATTGTGGCGTGATGAAAATCGTCTGATCGGCGAAAACCTGGTTTTGATATTACCTGACGGCCGGGAAAGACAGGGGTGTTTTACCGGTATCGGGGAAAATGGGGAAATGATACTGAAATCACCGGAAGGTGAGATTTTCCGCTTCGATTGCGGAGATGTGAAAATTGATGTATCATTGATAAACTTTAATTCATTATTAAACAATTATAAACCAATATGATTCTTCTGAAAAGGAGAATCGCCAAAACAAAAAGGAGTTTCCATGAGCGAAAAACTTCTCGCCGGACTTCAGTTGATGGTCTTTGGTATGGGGATGGTGTATGTCTTCCTTATCGTTATGATCTTCTGCATGAAGTTGATGTCCAAAATCATTGCACCGATCGCTGCAAAGCAGAAAGCTGCGGAAGATGCTGCCAAAGCTGCCGCTACCAAACCTGTTGCTGCTTCCGGAAATGATGCAGTGCTTGCAGCTGCCGCAGTCGCCGCAGTTGCCGCCAAACGTCAATAATATCAATTAATAAAAATTCAAGGTGTATAAATGAAAAAAATTAAATTCATGGATTGTTCATTCCGAGACGGATTCCAGTCCTGTCTCGGTGCCCGGGTCAAAACAGAAGACTTCCTTCCGGCTCTTGATGCGGCGGTTAAGGCAGGTATCAATCACATCGAAATCGGTGGCGGTGCCCGTTTTCAGGCTCTTTACTTCTATTGTCAGGAAGATGCTTTTGAAATGATGGATAAATGGCGGGAAACCGTCGGTCCGGATGTCAATCTGCAGACTCTTTCCCGTGGTGTGAACGTGGTTGGTCTTTCCAGCCAGTCAAGTGACATCATCGACCTGCATGCCAAACTTTTTAAGAAACACGGCATTACCACCATCCGTAACTTTGATGCTCTCAACGATGTACGAAACCTCGACGTTTCCGGTCGTGCCATTGCCAAACACGGTTTGAAGCATCAGGTCACTGTTACCCTGATGGGGCTTGCACCGAACCTGACCGAAGCCTATGCTCACACTCCGAAATTCTACATTGACCGTTTGAATGAGATCCTCGCTTCCGGAATTCCTTTTGACAGCGTAGCTTTCAAAGATGCTTCCGGAACCAGCACTCCTGCCACCGTTTTTGAAACTGTCAAAATGGCCCGCGAGATTCTCGATGCCAACTACGGTGCCGGTGCTAAAGAGATCCAGTTCCACACCCACGATACTGCCGGTATGGCGGTTGCCTGTAACATGGCGGCTATCGAAGCCGGTGCCGATGTGATCGACCTTGCCATGAGTCCGCTTTCCGGCGGTACCTGCGAAGCTGATATTCTGGTCATGTATCAGAAACTGCGCGGCACCGATTACACTCTTGATATCGATCCGGAAAAGATTCTCGGCGTGGAAAAAATCTTCGAACAGTGCATGGATAAATATTTCATGCCCCCTGAATCCATGCAGGTTTCTCCGAAAATCATCTTCTCACCCATGCCCGGTGGTGCATTGACTGCCAATACCCAGATGATGCGTGACAATAAATGCCTTGACAAATATGACAAGTGCATTGAAGAAATGCGTGATGTGGTTGCCAAAGGCGGTTTCGGAACCAGTGTGACTCCGGTCAGCCAGTTCTACTTCCAGCAGGCGTTCCGTAACGCTGTTCAGGGTAAAAATCCCGATGGTTCCTGGAAAATGGATCCCAATGGTTACGGTAAAATGGTTCTCGGTTATTTCGGTAAAACTCCGGTTGCCCCCGATCCGCAGCTGGTCAAATGGGCGAGCGAACAGCTCGGCCTTGAACCGACCACCAAAGCTGTTGTTGAACTCAATGATGCCAACCCGAAACTGGGTATTGCCTACAACACTGAGCTTCTGAAAGAAAACGGTCTGGAAGTCACCGAAGAAAATATCTTCATCGCCGCCGCTTGCGGAGAAAAAGGTATCAACTTCCTCAAAGGCGATAAACCGATGGGTATCCGTTATAAAGAAGCGGAGAAACCTGCTGCAAAAGGTGGTGCAAAAGCTTATACTGCCAATGTCAGCGGAACTAACGTGGTTGTTGAACTCAATGCTTCCGGTGATGCTTATACCGCCAAAGTCAATGGCAAGAGCTTCGAGGTCAAACTTACCGAAGGTGCTTCTGCCGCTGCTGCTCCGGCTGTCTGCGGTGCTGCCAGTGCCATGACCAGCCCGCTTCCGGGAACAGTGACCAAAATTCTGGTTAAAGTCGGTGATACTGTTAAAGCCGGTGATACGGTGATGGTTCTTGAAGCGATGAAAATGGAAACTCCGGTTGCAGCCGATAAAGATGGTGTCATCTCCTCTATCGACGTGACTGTCGGAGCCGTTGTCGCTGAAGGCGATGCTCTGATTTCCATCGCCGGTGTTGCTGATGCTGCCGCTCCGGCTGCCTGCGGTGCCGCCAGTGCTATGACCAGCCCGCTTCCGGGAACTGTGACCAAAATTCTGGTTAAAGTCGGAGATGCGGTTAAAGCCGGTGATACGGTGATGGTTCTTGAGGCAATGAAAATGGAAACACCGATCGCTGCTGACAAAGACGGCTCGATTATCTCTGTCGATGTTGCTGTCGGAGCCGTTGTTGCCGAAGGCGATGCTCTGATCACTATCGGATAAGGAATTATAAAAATGAATATATTCAAAAAACTCAGTTTGGCACTGATGTTTGCTGTTGTGGCGGTTATTTCCGCCACTGCTGCGGAAAAGTGCGGTCAGGCTTGTGCCGAAGGTAAAAAAGGTTGCCCGGTTCAGATCACCCGTGATGATTTGAAAGCCAAAGGTGCTGCTCTGGATGAAAAATCCAGTGATGACATTTTTGAGTGGTGGACTAAAGGTGCTTCCCGCTATCTGGTTTACGTTGGTAAACTCAACGAAGGCGGCAAAGTCAAATATGTTCCTACCACCATTTATACTGTTACCATTCCCTATGACGGTGTCTGCAATCCCGGCCGTCAGATGATGATGTATCATCCCGAAGGTTACAGCAAAGGTATTTTGAATGCCAAAACTACCATTAAGCTGGTTCCCGGAACTCTGCATGAGAGCGTGAAAGATGCCGGAATCCTGCTCCCCGGAACCGTGATGGCGGAATTTGAAGCTCTGGAAATCGCCCAGAGTGCTGTCGCCGGCGGCGATGTTGCCGGTCAGAAACTTGAAGGTTGGGGTGCAACCTTTACCAGTTTGTGGAAAAGTACCGGTCTTTACGATCTTTATCGTCAATCCAGTTCCAATTTCAGCAGCACTTGGACTCTCGGTCTTGGTCGTGTGTTGATGATGCTGGTTGCTCTGGTGCTGATTTATCTTGCTATTGTCAAAGAGTTTGAGCCGCTTTTGCTTCTGCCGATTGGTTTCGGCGCTTTGCTGGCGAATATTCCGCTTGCCGGTATTTCCGGACCGGATGGTTTGCAGGGTATGATCTTTGAAGTCGGTATCAATAGCGGTGTATTTCCGCTGCTGATTTTCCTCGGTGTCGGTGCGATGACTGACTTCGGACCGCTGATTGCCAACCCGAAAACCTCTCTTCTGGGTGGTGCTGCTCAGTTTGGTATTTTCTCCGCTCTGCTCGGTGCTCTTGCTCTCGGTGCGATCGGTATTGACTTTGATCTGAAAGATGCTGCATCCATCGGTATTATCGGTGGTGCTGATGGCCCGACTGCTATTTATCTTGCCAGCCGTCTTTCTCCGAAACTGCTCGGTGCTATCGCCGTTGCCGCTTACAGCTACATGGCATTGGTTCCGATTATCCAGCCGCCGATCATGCGTCTTTTGACCACTGAAAAAGACCGCAAGATCAGAATGACCACCTTGCGTCCTGTCAGCAAAATCGAAAAAGTTTGTTTCCCGATTCTGATCACTCTGCTTTGTGCATTGCTTCTGCCGGATGCTGCTCCGTTGATCGGAATGCTGATGTTTGGTAACTTGCTCAAAGAGTGCGGGGTTACTGAACGCTTGAATCAGACTGCCCAGAATGCATTGATCAATATCGTTACCATTTTCCTCGGTATCGCTGTCGGCAGTAAGCTTTCTGCGGATCAGTTCCTCAGTCTCCAGACTCTTGGTATTCTGTTCCTCGGTGCTGTCGCCTTCAGTATCGGTACTGCTGCCGGTGTGCTTTTTGCCAAGCTGATGAATTGTTTCAGTAAGACCAAAATCAACCCGTTGATCGGTTCAGCCGGTGTTTCCGCTGTTCCGATGGCAGCGCGTGTTGCCAATAAAGTCGGTCAGGAAGCTGATCCCCATAACTTCCTGCTGATGCATGCCATGGGTCCCAACGTTGCCGGTGTTATCGGTTCAGCGGTTGCTGCCGGTGTGCTGCTCAACATGTTGAAGAACCTCTGATCGGTTGAAAAAATAAAAGACGCCGGGATTTATGATTCCGGCGTCTTTTTGCTTAAGGGGAAAAGATGTTTAAAAAATTTGTTTTTATTTTTCTGGCAGCTGCATTTTTTACTGTGCCGTGGATATGGGAATGTACCCGCGACTGGGCTCCGGGAATAGCTGTGCTTGCCGGTATCGTATTTGCGGTTGCATGGGGAAATCCATTTGCTGAATATACTTCAAAAATAACGTCTCCATTGTTGGGAGTTGCGATTGTCGGCATGGGATGCGGAATGAATCTGATTACCGTGCTGCGGGCGGGAGCAAGCGGATTTATCTATACACTTATCGGTATTGCTGCCGGAATCGGTCTGGGGGCATTGATCGGATGGAAATTGAAGTTGCCGAAAAATGCGGTGTTTCTGGTCAGTGTCGGAACATCTATTTGCGGCGGCAGTGCTATTGCTGCCGCTGCTCCGGCTTTAAAAGCCAAGGCTCATGAAGTGGCAATGGCATCGGCAACGGTTTTTGCGTTGAATGCTGTGGCATTACTGATTTTTCCCCCGCTGGGACACAGGTTGGGTTTTTCCCAGAATCAATTCGGATTTTTTGCGGCATTGGCAATCCATGATACCAGTTCGGTGGTTGGTGCTGCTTTTCAGTACGGAGAAACTGCTCTGGAAGTTGGAACTGTGGTTAAATTGGCTCGGGCATTGTGGATAGTACCGGTAACACTGTTTCTTGCCTGGTTTATTGCTGACAAAAGCGAAGCCGCTGGAGAGAAACGCAAAATCAAAATAAAAGTGCCGTGGTTCATCCCCGGATTTTTGATTGCAGCGGCATTGGTGACATGGTTTCCGGTTCTCAAAGAAGCCGGAAGTTTTCTTAAAGATATTTCCAAATATCTGATGATCGTCACGCTTTTTATGATCGGTGCAAATTTAAGCCGTGAAAAACTTCGGGAACTCGGGTTGAAACCGGTTCTGCTCGGGGTTATTTTGTGGGGGATCCTCGGTGTGTTCTGGTGTATTGCGATCCATTGCGGATGGGTGAATTGTTCCATTTGAAAAACGTTATATAAAAAACGGAGACTGCAGAAATAACATTTGCAGCTC
>JAZRGW010000025.1:0-13830 GCA_045644425.1 Victivallaceae bacterium
GATTTGTGAACAGTTGACTCTGGATATTATAAACTTTGATAACAATAAAGAGGATAATCCGCAATACCCTGTTATCGTGGAAAAAGCTGTTCACTATATCCATTTGAATTTTCAACACCCGATAAGCTGTTCGACCGTTGCTGAAGCACTCAATATCAACCGCACCATGCTTTCAGGCGAATTTCACAAAGCTGTCGGCATGACAATGAAAGATTTCATTCTGGATTTGCGGCTCAATAAAGCAAAGTGGCTCCTTGAAAGCAGTTCATGGAAAATAAAAGAGATCGCGGAAGAGTGCGGTTTTACCGATACCGGATATTTTATCAGGGTTTTCCGTAAAAAATTCAATGTCACCCCCGCCCGGTACAGCAAAAAAAAGACACCCCATGACGGAGTGTCTTGAAATATCACGGAAAATTATTCAGCAATGAAACTGTCTTTGCCGACGCCGCAAGCCGGACAATTCCAGGTTTCCGGAATATCCTCAAACGCAGTTCCCGGAGCGATACCGTTATCAGGATCACCGACTGCCGGATCATAAACATAACCGCAAACTTCACACACATACTTTTTCATTTTTTATTTCTCCTTTTTTTAGAGGTTGATCTTCAATCCAAGCCAAGTTTTTTGCGCCGGATGGTATAGTACAAACACAAAATAAAGTCCGTCGCCACCATAAATAAATTCAAAACATAAAGCCAGGTAATTACATTGTAGAAAGATGTCTCTTGCTGACTCTCCACTTTACCGATGATTCCGGACACATAACCAATCATAACCAGCGACATAAAAAGAAAACTCTTGCCTTTGGGATTTTTCACCCGCAAAGTTTTTAAAATTGCCGTCGGCCAACTTGCACCGAAACATATCAGCATTATTCCTTCCCACATCCCGGTAATTCTCCTTTTTTATAATGTTTTTAATTTTTCAGCAAGAGTCTCTCCTGCTGCGAAAGCCTTATTCAACTCATCTTGCGTCGGATTATATTTAGACTGGATAAAGGGGATCGGCAACTCAACTTTCATCGCTTCAAGTTCCGCTGTTATCTGCTTTGCCCCCTCTCCGCTCCAACCGCAGGAACCGAAAGCAAAACCGATCTTATTCACCGGCTTCAAGCCCTTGACATAGGTAAGCACATCCGCCATCGCCGGAAACACCTGATTATTCATCGTCGGAGCACCGAAAGCGATCAATCCGGATCTGGCAACCGCCGTCATCACCGCACTGCGTTCACTTGCAGCAAGGTCGATCATCTCGACTTCCACTCCGGCATAACGCACTCCATCAGCAAAAGCTCTTGCCAATTTTTCCGTAGCGTGCCACATGGTGCAGAAAACGACGGCTGCACGTTTCTGCGGTTTCTGCTCCGCATAACGGCGGTAAGCAGAAAATACTTTATCAAAATCTTTGCGGAACAACGGTCCATGATCCGGAGCGATCAGCTTTACCGGCAATTCCAATGACGGAAGCGAATCCAACAATGCCAGCACTTTTGCACTCTGGGCATTGATGATATTAGCATAATATTTGATCATCTCATATTCCAAGATCGACTGGTCATACTCATCTGCCCACAATTTGCTGCCAGCCAGATGCTGACCGAAAGCATCCTGCGAAAAAAGTACGCCGTCACGGTCATAAAAACTGATCATGCTGTCGGGCCAGTGAAGCATTTTTGTTTCCACAAAAGACAAATTTCCCTGACCAAGCGAAATCGGCTCTTTTGCAATTTCCACATCAATTCCGTAATACGCCTTGAGCGTCTTTGCCCCCATCATCGAAGCAAAAACTTTTTCCGGTTTGATCGCCGCAATCGCTTCCGGCAAAGCCCCGGAATGATCCGGTTCAGCATGGTTGGAAATAATGTAATCGATTTTTTCCGGATCAATGACCGTGGAAATACGCTCCATCATCTCCGCAAAAAATCCCTGCTTGACCGTGTCGATCAGAGTGATTTTTTCATCAATGATCAGAAATGCGTTGTAGGTCGTACCTCTTTCGGTGAGGTAACCGTGAAAGTTACGCACGCTCCAATCGACGGCACCGACCCACCAGACATTATCTGAAATTTTTTCTGCATTGTAAAAGCTTTTCATTACTCCCCCTCCGATATCATATTCAGGATTTTTGCCAAACCCCGTGAATATTACAACTTTCCCGGATTATCAGTTTCGGTGAAAGCGGTACATAAAATGCCGCCTGCGGCTCATCACCGGGTTTGAGGTAACAACGATTCACATAAGAGCCATTGATAACCTCGATCCACTCGATATGATGCTCTGCAGTCATCGGATGCGGAACAGAACCGACTTTGACCAGAATACCATCATTGATGCTTTCCACTGTCGGCAGATGTTTCTCACCGCTGCCATCACTGGAATTCATTTCCTGACGTTTCATTTCCCGGTCACAGCAAAATGGAATATATGCTTCCACTTCCGGCGGCACAGTCACTTCGATCTGCATTTTGCAGATTTCACAACGGTAAAGTTCATTCCGTTTCATAAAACAAAACTCCTTTTTCCCGCACACACCCTAACCATGATCTCCCCTGATAAACAACCTGCGGAATTTTCCCGCCCTGTCCCATAATATACGCTTTTTTTATACTTTTTCAACTTGATTTTATAAAAAAATGAGATATATTCCACATGTAACAACAGCGGGAAAGGTTCATCGTATGTCAGAGACAAAAATATCCGTAAATCAAAAGGAAATTCCCTTCGAGGAAGCATTGGCAGAGTTGGAAACCATCGTGGCAAAAATGGAAGCCGGCGGTCTTACTCTCGATCAGCTCATGGAAGCTTTTGAAAAAGGCAAAAAACTTACCGCTCAATGCCGGGGAAAACTTGAAGGTCTGGAAAAAAAGATCCAGCTTCTTTCCCGGGATGACGGAGCAGATGGCAAATGGGTCGATTTCGACCCCGCCGGCAACAGATAAACGGGATTTTCCCGTCAGATGATCACCACTTCGCCTTCGTGGGCGAGATTCACATCTTCACGGCGGGCGATAGCTTCCTGACTTTCAATATCCTGCGGCCAGAGAGTCAATGCCCGGTGGTCAAAATAAATTTTCACCCCATCGTCGATATTTCCGGTATTTTTCAACACCCTCCGGATATTGGCGAACATCACCGGATCACTGTGTTCAAAAATACGCCAGTTATCCGGTTCCGACATGGTCGCATCCCAGACGATCGCATCAATACGGGTCGTGCCGATCAGTTTTCTTGCTTTGGTAAGCATCCATGCGGTATCCAGAGCATAAAGCAGCGTTTTGCCGCCGCCTGAAATCAGGTAATTGAAAGTTTCCTCGCGGATATCTTCAACCATGTGATTGGAAGGCAGAGCCAGAAATTCATTGCCTTCAACAGTAAATTTATCGCCATAGGTAAGCGGATGAACATTGCAGAAATCCTGAACTTTTGCACATGCCTGCGGTGAACCGTAAAAATCGATCCTGCGTTTTCCGGCAACTTCTTTAACTTGTTCCACATTCAAATGGTCGCTGTGATTATGGGTATTGACGATCGCTTTGATACTCTCTTTTGCCACACCGAAACGTGCCATTGAAGCGACAGCAGTCGGCCCGCAATCCAGAAGTATATGGTCATCAAGCAAAGTCACTGTACTGCCCAAAACGCCCTCTTCGCCATAGTGTGACCAATCATAATCCGCTGCTCCGCAGCCGAGAAACATCATTTTCATAGTATCTATCCTTTTTTATGTAAAACTTTATCGGCACAAATATAAAATAACCAGTACCAATCAGATTTTCAACCTCAAAAGTCACCTATTTTCCGCAATCGACTTCGATTTCTGCGATCAATTCCCGCAATGCCTGCTTTATCGCCGGCAATTCATCATCGGCTTTTTTACAACAGAACCATGTGACCGACAAGGCAAAAATCGCCATTGTCCCAATACCCGGAAGCATGAAATAATTACGTTTTATCAATACTGAAACCGCAATAAATATCAAGATTCCCCACCATATCAGAAAAATAAACAGCACCATCGGATCAAATTCCAAAGACACTTCGATCAGAGTACCATTTTCATTTTCAGTGAATTTCAGGTGATGATGCCTTCTTGCAGAATTCCCCCCACCGGTCACCGGCATCAATACGATCCGGCCGCTTTCTGTAAAACGCCGGAAATATATCCTGCCGCTCTCTCCGAATGGATCCATCGGAAAAATTTGCCAGCGGCTCAAACACTTATATTCCAGACCATTCAGCAGCTCTTCGGCAGACAACGCAGTACTGATTGTGTAAAAATTTTTACTCACTTCAAATATTCCATGGTCTTTTTCAGACTCTTTCCGTTTTTCAGATAAAGCTGACGCATTTTGCGGAATCCGTCACCGTAAATTTTATCCGGATTCGCCTCTTTTGCATTATTCATCCGGCTGTTACCGATTTTGGTATTGTAAAGGGATGCGACCAATTCGCTGAAACCTTCCTCGTCGGCAAGATTTTTAACCTTTCCGATATTGTGCCGCAAATGATCGTGGGTCAATTCATGAGCAAGAGCATCTATCAATTGTTTCCGGGGAACGGTATGCAGAACAAAAATATGGCACTCATCATCGACAACACGCTGTTTTCTGACCTCTCCTTTGCGATTCAATTTCTGCTTGATTTTTGCCTTGTAACTCATCAATGCCAGCTGGCGGCCTCCCTCCGGACGGTAGAGCGAAGCAGAATTTTTCTCCAGTTCAGGCAAGCCCACTATGTGCAGTTCAATATCATGTTTCCGGTCAAATCCGTACCATTTTGCCAGATTATAGCGGATAGTCTTGAAAATCAGCTTAACCTCCTCTGGGTCCGTAACCGCTGAGGAACGGCACTTACGGCAGATCTTCCTTTTGTCATTCAGATTGACCGATGCTCCGGGAATTGCACAATAATAGCAAGGAGTTCTATTTTTGCAATTCGGACAAATAAATAATTTTTCGCTGGTCGATGTCGTGTAAGTGGTGATCTGCGTCATCCCGTTTCCGCAGGATGAACAACGGAAAAAACTGCCGGCACATTTGCGGCTGCAAAAAAATTTTCCCATCAGAGTCACTGAGCCTTTTTCACAAACTTTGCCGCATTTGGCACACTCAGGAAGACTCTTTTTAAAACATTTCCGGGAACAGTAGTTCTTTCCCTGACTGCTGCTGATATATTTGCCGGAAATTTTCCGGTCACATTCCGAACACCTCAATCCGGATGCAGTCACTGTCTGGATCAACAGTAATATCAAAAAAATACATATCCGTTTCATAACAATTCTCCATACAGAGATTAAAATAGCACAACAAAGCCGCAGTTCAATAGCTTAAACGACATATTGCCGGACTTTTTCTTGATTTTTATTTCAATTACGTTAATATGTTAAAGCAGGAGGGAATTTCATGCAACTTTTCATACTCGACAGATCACCCGCTGCCGCCGCTCAAATGCTATGCGATGTGCATTTGAGAAAAATGTGTCTGGAAAATGCCCAGATCCTTTCAGGAGTATTGCTCAATTCCGGTAAAAAGCTTCTGCCGCAAATGCCCAAGCCGTGCAATGCCGCTCACCCGGTGATTAAAGCAGTGAATACACCTTTCAAAATAAACTGGGTACTCGCCCATAATCAGGGTTTGCAGCGGGAATTTTTCCGCCGTTTCGGGAAATACCACGCTTATAACAAAATTGTACCGGTGTACTTTTCTCTGCTCTTTTGCGTCGGAACAATCAAGGAAGATTGGAGCTTTTACCGGAACTTCAAAGATTTCAAGCCGCTTTCATCTGATATCGTCGGAGCATACCGGGAATATTACCGCTTCAAAAAGAGTATTTTACGCCATTGGCTCTACACCAATACAAGCGAACCGGAATGGCTCGGCAGTACAATTGACATACATTGTAAAGGAATGAATTGATATAGGTTATTTTGCGAAAATTTTCGGTATAAAACTTGATTTTTCAACTATCCGGCGGTAAAGTAAGGATACAATCATTGATTGGTCAGGCGGGGTGGATCTCTTTCAGCCTATGACCATATTTTTGAAAATTATTCAGAGGGTTTATTTATTGTATGAAAAGCGTAAAAGAACTTTTTCTGCTCACCGGTTCCGCTCTTTTACTGGTGATAATGTTTACCGCAGCGGTGCGTGATGATAATGCCAAGCGGGTATTCTGTCAGAACAATCTTAAAAAAATCTACAGCT
This sequence comes from Victivallaceae bacterium, assembly GCA_045644425.1. Classification (GTDB taxonomy): domain Bacteria; phylum Verrucomicrobiota; class Lentisphaeria; order Victivallales; family Victivallaceae; genus UBA1784. Next base: position 6,206 of record JAZRGW010000025.1, read on the forward strand.
ATACCCTCATGTATCAGAATGATCACGGGGCTTTGCCGCCGGTTCAGGTGGTCACCAAACCGCTGTGGAAATTCTGGCCGAATTATATAAACAGTTACTGCAAAGATCTCCGCGACCTCGCCTGTCCCTCTGATCCCCGCAATGAATCGCTTTTTGCCCGCAAAAAAACTCCGCTTCTGCCGGAAAAAAGAACTTCATGCAGTTACGGGATGAACTATTTTCTCACCGAACATTACGCAAAAAAGAAAAATAAAAAGCCGCTGCTTGACAATTTGAGCAATCCGGCAAAAACCGTCGTTTTCGGCGACTCCAAAGGGCCCTATATGCTCCCGCCGCGTTTCTGGACTTACGAAGTTGCGATGCGGCATGACAACGACACCGGATTTTTCTGTTTTGCCGACGGTCATGTTTCCAGAATGAAACAATCCAATTTCGGCAGAAAAGATAAAAAAGGAAATTTCAAAACCGATTTTTCCAGATGGCACTGGCTCTGACAAACAAATCAAGTAACTTATTTAACCATAACAAAATATAAAAAAAGGAGAAAAAGGAATGAAAAAACTGCTTTTTCTGGCGGCAATGTATGCTTTTGCCGTCACCGCCGGCGGTTTCCGTTTCACCGGGGGAACCGGTTTTGAACTGGATACCGTGAACAACGAAAAACTTTCCGGTAAATTTTTCGTTATCGAGAGAAACAAGGGTGAGTTGAAGCTCAATTCCCGCAACGAGGGCAATAAAAAAATCCTGAGCAATAAGGATTTTGAATTGACCCTGACTGCAAAAGAGACTTTCCCGCTGACCACGATCACGGTCACGGCAAAGAACCTTTCAAACAAACAGCTCCTGCTGGAACCGGGTATGCAGCTTGCAGTAAAAGTCCGCAAAGGTGATCAATTCTGGGCTGGATTCGACATCTTCGATGCAGAAAATAAAGTTCTGGGCAGAAAAGGATACAAAGGACGCTACTCCAAACATATTTCCGGCGGTGTTACCCAGCCTTTCCCCACCGCTTCTCTGATCGGCAACGGCCGTGCCATCATCCTCGGCGGAAGACTTTTTGAAATCAGTTCATACGACGCCGGTCAGTATATCCCCGACAAAAATTCCGGTGCGGAAATGGTCTACAGCCGCCGTATCGTCGTTGAACCCGGCCAGGAAGTTACCAATACCTACTTCTGCGGAAGCGTGCCGGTACGTTTCGATGTCGAACAGAACGTCGTCGAAGCTTTCTATGAAACCATCCCTGCCGATTTCCGTCCTTTCGTCGGCAAAGACAATCCCTATATCCGCGGTGCCCACAGTCAATATTCCACTTGGGCACGCAAACCCAATTTTGAAGCTGAACGCCGCCGTTTCACCACCATCGACTGGGCATACACCCCCTATAAACGCTCCGGTGACAGCTACGGACGCAAAGAATTGTGGAACTACAAACCGCTGGTCAAAGATTTCAGCGTATCATTCGGTCAGCTCATGCGCGGCGAAGGCATGGATTACAAAAAACTTTCCTGGGAGCAGTTCCATAAACGCCGCAAAGAAATTTTCCATGAAAGTGCCCGCAAATACGGATATTCTTTCTACACCTGCATCGGCTGGTGCGAAAAACAGCTCGCCGAAACCATCTATAAAGATTCTCTTGCCGAAGATAAGAGTGTAGCTCTGGAACTTGCCCCGTGGAGTGTCCACCATGACCGTGAACGCCGCGTTTTTATGTATGGCAACAGTTACGGAAAAGCCTTTATGGAAGACCTCGCCAAACTTTCCAGAGAACTCGATCTGCCCGGTTTTGCTTTTGACTGCGGCTCCCCCGGTGTCAACCACTACGGAGCTGCGGCACAGAATCCGGAAGTCGCGGGTCGTGCGTGGGATGAAAAAGGGGTTTTCATCGACGAACTTTGCGGTGTGAACCTGATTGTGGATTATGTCCACAAACTCCGTCCGGAAGATCCGCTTTATGTCTGGAAAAATGGCGGCGGCAACTGCGATATGCAGATGATCGAAACCGACCTTTTCGGTTCAGTATTCCCATCATGGATGCCCCACATGCGTTACGGCATCGGTCAGCGTCCGGCGGTACTCCATGTGCGTGAAGGTTACATGTATCAGGAAACCATTCCTGACTGGAACAGCCTCACTCAGGCTGAATTTATCAAACGCTGGTCAAAACTCGGCGACCACCTGACTTTTTCCGACTTTGAATACGGTATGACCAACAGTTACTACGGTTACGGCGGCAACCGCCTCAGCCAGTATGCCATGCCCGAATTGCTGGAATGTATCGACCTCGGCTGGCGTGCTCTCGTACCGGTTGCCACCGATGGCCTCGGTGAAGATCAGATGCTTTACAAAGCCCGTTACGGCCGTCAGGCAGATACAATCCTTTTCTTCGGCAATCCATATGAAGAACCGATGAAAATCAAATTCACCGTCGACAACTACGGTCTCGGCGGCAAATATCAGCTTTTCCTGCCAAAAATGCGGGATTTCGCCAGCATGGAAAACACCATTGCCAAAGGCGATACCGTTTTCAGCTACACCCTTCCCTCACGCCGTCCGGTGCTTTTTGAAGCCGCTTTCGGTTTCGATGCCCTGCCCGCAGACGGTAAACTCGGAGCAAAACTCAGCAGCAAAAAAGATGTTCACAAAGTGACCTACACTGCGGAACTGGATAATGCTTCAGCATTCACCGCTGCCGTCACTCCCCGTGAACTGGAAAACTTCACCGTGGAATTGAAAGTGAATGGAAAGGTCGTAACTGCCGGAAAATCCATCACCATTCCGGCAAAAGCAAAACTGGAAGCAGTCTATACTTCCAATCTTTTCGCTTCTCCCGCGATCCGTTTTTCAACCTTCCCCTATGTGGCTTTCAACGGCAAACCGCAATTCGCTGTAAAGCTGCCGGATAATCCCAATAAAACTGAAAAAGAAATTGCCGCTCACATTCAGGGATATTTCGACTTCACCGCCGCCCATAAGATGACTACCAAAGCTGCTCTGCCGGCATGGAAAGAGGGCATGTGGACCATCGAAGTTACCGTCGGCAGAGGTAAAGGCGACCGGATAGAACGTAAAGGCCGCACCATCTATCTCCACAGCTCCACCGATCGTAAGGCTATTTTGAACTACAAAGCTCTTGCCCGGATCATGGATCGCAGATTTGAATATTTCATGCCGTTTGTTGTTCACTCAAATCAGACCAATGTGATGGCAAGAAAATTCGATCAGAAAACTCTTCTGCTGCCCTATTCACGCTGCTTTGAAAATGCCGGAGGTCAGAGATGAAAAAATCATTTATTTTTGCGGTATCACTTTCGCTGATTTCACTTTGTGCCGCCCCGCAACGGGGTGTGGTAGAGTACTTTTCTCCGGAACTGGTCTCTCTGAAAAATGACCACATCTCGATCAGTATCGCTCCGGCGGCTCTGGGACGGGTGGTCTCTTTCAAACTCAACAGCACCGGTGCGGAAATGCTCAATCCGACCAAACTCACCCGGCTTTGGATGTCGCCTCTGCATGAAATCAGAGGTGATAACTTCCAGGGCATCCGGGAACTGCTCTGGAGCGGAAAGATCAACGGTTCAATTCCGATGCAGGTAGTGAAAAAAAGTGACAGTGCCATCACCGTTTACAGCAAAAGCTACGGTGCCAGCAGTTTTGAAGTGACCCGTACTGTTTCCCTGCTGCCTGACGGATTCGGTTTCATCTGGGATACAAAACTGACAAACCATTCTCCGAAATCTGAAAAATGCGACCTCTGGTACAATTTTCAGGGGGTGGAACCGGCTCTGCCCCGAATTCCGGTTGCCGGTGGTACTCATAAAGTCCGCGGTAAAGGTGCCGAAACCTATCCCCGTGATTTCATGTTTTTCAAAGGTATCGGTCAGTACTATCTGCCGCCCGGTGCCGATTATGCCGCTTTTGTAGAAGCAAAACAGAATGCGGTCTGGGCTGTACTTCTGCCTGAAACTGAAATGAAACCCGACGGCATGTTCTACTCCTGGGGCAATAACTCCCCCAACAGCATCCGTACCGTGGAACCACTCCTGAAAACCCGCAAACTGAAATCCGGAGAAACTGCTGAAAGCAAAATGACTATGCTCATTTTCCCCGGTCTGAATGACTTTGCAGGAATGACCGGTATGACGGCATTTGAATTAAAAGGTGAAGAAAAATCCGGAATCAGCAAATTTTTCAACAGCATCGGCTCTGTTTTCGGAGCTGAAAAACAGGATAAATATTACGTTATCCGCATGGTCAACGCAGTGGCACGCCCCGCAGAAAATCTGGAAGTAGAATTGACCGGCAAAAACGGCAGCAAAAAATACTCTTTTACCCTGCCCGCCAGAAAAGCCGGTACTCTCTGCGAATTTCCGGTGGATTTCAATCAGCTGCCTGAAACCGGAAAAATCAAACTAGGCAATGAAAATGGAAAACTCTTTTTCCCTCTTGAACAAAAATAATATAAAAGGAATGTAAAAAATGAAAAACTACCGTGAATTACTTCTCGTAACTGCCGTTTTCGGTATCCTTCTCGTTCTCGCTCATGCCGCTGTCGATCTGGGTGCGGCAAAAAGCACCCAGTGCCAGAGCAACCTCAAGCAGTTCGGCGATGCTTTGCAGATGTACCGCGACGATTATGATAATTTCAATTGTTACAGCTACATCGAAAACTACTCCTACAAAGGCCACCGTCTGACTTTCTACCAGATGCTTGCACCTTATCTCGGATGTACCGATCTGCAGGGACCGTTTCTCCGTCAGTATGCCAATACGGCGAACAAGGTGAATCAGCTTTTCATCTGTCCGGAAACTGTTCTTGAATCAAACCGCTCCGAAGGCGGATGGAGAAGTTCCTACATGGCGAACTCCACCTATCCGGAAAATTCCAATCCCCATGCCTGCTACTTCGGCGGTCAGGGATTCGGCGACAGTGTCAAATTTGACCGGGTCAAAAAACCGGCTGAAGTCGGTGCCATTTTTGACCGAAATCAGAGCAAACAGCGTCCGGATTTCTGCGTTTCATGGCATAAGAAAGTGGTCGATGCCAATGAGCTGAAAAAGACCTTCCCCCAGCGTCACAACGGCAAAGACAATGTGCTTTTCTTCGATGGTCATGTTGACGCCGTTGCAATCAATGTACCTTTCAATAAATGGCTGCCGATCTTCGGTCTGAATGGAATCAGCAAGTGAGTGATCCATTATGAAAACTATTCAGCTTGACGGCAGTTGGGAACTTTTTCCGGTTCCCCTCAGCGACACCAGGTTCATCACGCCCGGATGTTTGAAAACATCCGGGTTGATTTCTATCCCGGCGAAAGTACCCGGAGATATTGAGCTTGACTGTGCCGCTGCCGGATTGGCTCCGGCTGATCCCTTTTTCGGAATGAATCCGGAAGCTTTCCGGAAATTTGAAAATCATTCATGGTTCTATACCCGTAAATTCACTGTGCCGGAAGATTTTACCGGCAAAATGGCTCTTGTCGCCGACGGCATAGACTGCTGTGCAGAAATTTTTATCGATGATCAAAAAATCGGTTCTTGCGAAAATGCCCTCATTCCCCACCGCTTCCCGGTCGATTTGACTCCCGGCGAACACGAAATAGCGGTAAAAATCCTTTCTGCCCGGCAGGAAGCAAGAAAATATCCTGCCGAAGCCGGTGAATGGCCGCAGTGTTTCCCGGTCTTTGACCGCTTGACTCTGCGGAAATCAGCCCACAGTTGGGGATGGGATATCACTCCACGGTTTATCTGCGGAGGTATATTCCGTTCCATCCGGATCAAAGAAGTGCCGGAATACCGGATCGATCCGATATTTGCCCGTACCAATCCGGAATCGGAAAAAGGTGCGGCTACAGTCTTTCTTTTTTACCGTTTTCATGAACCGGAATATTCCGTCAGAGCTGCGGCAATGCGTTTTACCGGAAGCTGTGGTGAATCAAAATTTTACAAACTCGTCCCGCTTGAAAGCATCAGCGGCTATGTTTCAATACATATCAAAGAACCGAAAAGATGGAATATCGCCGGATACGGTGAACCAAATCTCTACGATCTGCAAACCGAATTGCTCGATCATGACGGAAATGTATTGGCAAAAAGAAGTGACCGTTTCGGAATCCGTACATTGAGTTTCAATTACCGGACTTATCAATTCAAGATCAACGGTGATCCGGTGAAATTACGCGGCGTCAACTGGAGTCCGGCAGATGCGTTTCATTCACGCATCGAAGAACGGATGCCAATTCTGCTTGAAAAATTGACCGATCTGCGGTGCAACATCGTCCGCTGCTGGGGCGGAGGAGTTTATGAAAGTGAAAAGTTTTTCAATTTCTGCGATGAAAACGGCATTCTCGTCTGGCAGGATTTTGCCATGGCGTGCGGATTGTATCCACAAGAAGGTAAATTTGTTGAACTTCTGAAAAAAGAAGCGGAAACTGTCATTTCCCGTCTGCGTTGTCATCCTTCGCTGGCGATCTGGTGCGGCGATAATGAGTGTGACCAATTCTATGTGGAACTGCACCGTCCGCCGGAAGCCAATCAGCTTACCCGCAAAATCCTTCCGGAAGCTCTTTTCCGTCTCGACCCCGACCGTCCCTATGTGCCGAGTTCTCCGGCTGTGGAAATTTCCGGTATCCGCCCCGGTGAAGCTCCGGGGGATCCGGAAAGGATCTTTTCCCACCTTACAGAACGGCATTTATGGGGAGCAAGGATCAACTTCAGAGATAAATATTACAACCCTGCTGATGCAAAATTCATCGGGGAAACCGGGTGGCACGGGGCTCCGGCGATGGAATCGGTCAAACGTTTTCTCTCTCCGGCAAGCTGCCGGGTGGATTTCAACAATGTGGAGTGGATCATGCACGGTTCCGATGCTTTCCGCAGAGGAGACTGCTTTACCATGCGGCCGCATGCCATGCGGAAACAGCTCTTGGATTATTTCGGACTCGTTCCGGAAAATCTGGAAGATTTCATTTCCGCCAGTCAGCTTTTCCAAGTCGAAGCATTGCGTTACGTTGTTCAGCAGGCTCGTTTGCGGAGCGATCTCAATGGTTTCATCTGGTGGAACCTTGCTGATTGCTGGCCTTGTTTTTCAGAGGCTATAATTGATTATTTCAATACGGAAAAACCTGCCTATTTCATGCTACGGGAACTTTACAAGCCATTTGCTGTGATGCTGCCGGATGATGGCGTTTATGCCGTAAACGACACCGGAAATACGGTCAATGGTAAAATTTTATGGAAAAGTGATTGCCAAAGCGGCATATTCACCTTTACCGTACAACCGGGCATCAGTAAACTTGATTTGGATATTCCGGAATGTGATTTATTGACTATCCGCTGGGAGTCTGATTGCGGCAATGGAGTGAACCACCGGCTGCGGGAACTGCCAAAAGCTGATTGGAACTTCTGCCGGAATAATCTGGATGAGATCTTCCGTCATTCCGGAATAAATTGATTTCCTGAAACGGATTTTTCCGGAGCGATACAAATCAAAACCACCAGCTGAGCTGGTGGTATGCACTGTGCCTAGAAGGCATTTTTGCTGGCAGCCCGATCCGGGCTCTGAATGAAATTTTCATTCGCATTAAGTTCACTGGCTACTGCTAAAGCAGTCAGTGAACTGTTTT
>JAZRGW010000026.1:0-53959 GCA_045644425.1 Victivallaceae bacterium
TGTGTCGCAAAGTTTCACCCTCTGCCGCCTTTTCTGGCGACAGGAGGGATGAAATTTGCTCCACGAGTGCCACTCTGGGGAAGAAATTCCCCAGACCCCTCGCGGCGGCGTGCAACGCTCGCCGCAACTCTTACGGCGTAACTGCAATACTTGAACTTGAAATCTGCCATTGCTCAAACATCAGTTTTGAGCAATGGATTTTTTTGCCTGCCAATCATTCCAAGTGAATTTATTTTACGCTGAAAAGAGACCGCCGCAGAACTTTCAAGTTCTGCAGCAGCTCCGGTAATCATTTTCAGAAACCGATCTTCTTTTCCAGACAATCACGGAGCTGGGAAATATTGACACGCTCCTGCTGCATGGTATCGCGGTCACGGATAGTAACGGCATTGTCGTTTTCCGTATCGAAGTCGAAAGTCACGCAATACGGAGTACCGATCTCATCCTGACGGCGGTAACGTTTACCGATACTTCCGGTTTCATCATATTCACAACGGAAATAACGATCAAGGTCTTTGTAGAGTTTGTAGGCGTTCTCTTTGAGCTTTTTGCTCTGGGGCAGAACAGCGACCTGGATCGGTGCAACCAGTGCCGGCAGATGCAGCACAACACGGATATCCTCTTCCATACCGGCTTTCTGCGTGGCGGCACTTTCTTCATCATAAGCCATGCTCAGCAGTGCAAGGAACGTACGGTCAAGACCGACACTGGTTTCAACGCAGGTCGGCATGATCTTACGCTGATTGTCGTGGTCGACATAGCTCAGATCCTGACCGGAGAATTTGCTGTGCTGGCTCAAATCCCAGACGCCGCGGTGGTGGATGCCTTCCAACTCGCCCCAGCCGAAGGGGAACTTGACTTCGATATCAACTGCAGCTTTGGCATAATGAGCAAGTTTTTCATGCTCATAGATACGCATTTTGTCTTCGGGGAAGCCCAGCTTTTCACGATAATATTTGATCCGCTGCTCTTTCCAGTATTCGAACCACTCCATGCTGCCTTCATCTTCGCAGAAAAATTCCATTTCCATCTGGGTAAATTCACGGCTGCGGAAGGTGAAGTTACGGGGGTTGATCTCGTTACGGAAAGCTTTGCCGATCTGGGCGATACCGAAAGGCAGTTTCTGACGGGCGGCAATACGCACGCTGTGGAAATCCACAAAAATCGGCTGACAGGTCTCAGCACGCAGATAAGCCACATGCTCATCATCGAAAACCGGACCGACAAAAGTTTTCATCATCAGATTGAATTCTTTGGGTTCGGTAAGATTTTTGCTTTTGCAGTTCGGACAGGTGGTCGGATCTTCCATCTGATCCACCCGGTGACGGGCCTTGCAATCTTTGCAGTCAGTCATAAGGTCGCTGAATTGATCAAGGTGACCGGAAGCTTTCCATACAGTCGGATTGCAGATGATCGTGGAATCCAGACCTTCGACATTGTCCCGGGTTTCCACCATTTCACGCCACCACAAATTTTCGATGGCACGTTTCATCCGTGAACCATACGGACCGTAATCCCAGAATCCATTGAATCCGCCATAGATTTCTGAACTCGGGAAGATGAATCCACGACGTTTGCACAAGCTGACAATCTTATCCATCAGCTGCAAATCTTTGCAATCTTCAGACATAATTTCCTCCAAAATTTGGTTTGTTTGCAAAATACATTTCTTTATAATATATACCCTGATTGATGATTTTACAATCTTCAAGGGTTGTAAAACTCTCTTTATCGTGCTATATTGTCTTAAACAACAGAAAAAACAGGGGTTTACCACTATGAAATTCACAAAGAACAATCTTTCCGGAAAAATCGGTTCCATGCGGCAGGCAGCATATATCCGGCGTTCAATTCTTGATGACGGCAAAGGCCGCGGTATGCGGATAATTGATGTAAATAACGGCAGCGGACTTGCTTTCACCATCTATCCCGACCGGGGTATGGATATCGGAGAAGCCTCTTTCTGCGGTATGCCGCTGGTCTGGCTGCCCGCCGAACCGGCAGTTGCGGCAAGTTACGATGCCGCCGGTATCAACTGGCTGCGTTCATGGGGTGGCGGCATGCTCACCGGATGCGGTTTGAGCAATGTGGGCGGTCCCTGCGAAGTTAATGGCGACAACCATGGTCTGCACGGCAGACTTTCACATATTCCCGCAACCGAAGTCAATACCGAAGCCTGCTGGAAGAATGATGAGACCTATTCTCTCACCGTTTCCGGAAAAATTTATCACTCAAGAGTTTTCGGTGAAAATCTCTGTGTTACCAGAAAAATCACCGTGACCGCCGGATGCAATACCATCAATATTGAGGACTCCGTGGAAAACCTCGGCTTTTCCGCTCAGCCTTTCATGATGCTCTATCACATGAATTTCGGTTGGCCGCTGGTCAATGAAAACAGTTTTCTGACTCCAACTGATCAGCAAGTCACCCCGCAGGGCGATGTTGCCGCCAAAGGAATGGATAAATGGAATAAAATGCAGCTGCCGTCTGCCGGATTTGCCGAAGAGGTCTTTTATCACGATATTCCGGCTGATGAAAATGGGTTTGCTGTCATATCTCTCACCAATCCGGATGAAAAAGTCAAACTCACCGTCGCCTGCAGGAAAGCTGAACTGCCATTTTTCGCTGAATGGAAACAAATGGGTCAGGGAGAATATGTCCTCGGTCTGGAACCGGCAAACTGTGTGCCGGAAAATCAGAACAACAACCGTGCAAAAGGCTTGCTCAAAACCATCGCACCGGGAGAAGTCATCACCCACAAAATCGCCATTACATTGGAGAAATTCTGAGCCATGCCGGAAAAATCATACTCTTTTTTCATTTCCGCTCTCGGATGTCCGAAAAATCTGGTCGAATCAGAATTGATTTCCGGAGCTTTTCTTGCCGCCGGTGACACCATCTGCTTTGATCCGGAAGATGCCGATATTTATATCATCAACACCTGTGCCTTTCTGCCCGAAGCCAGAGGCGAATCCGCCGCTGAATTGACCGATGCGGTGGAGTGGAAACGTGCCGTTCCCGGCAGAAAGATCGCCGTGGCAGGATGTTTGATGAATCATCCCCAGTTTCCGGAATTCAAAGAACACTTCAAAGAGGTCGATCTCTGGTGTCAGATAAATGATACCGCCAGATTGCGGGAGCTGCTTATCAACGGGGCAACGCCATCTCCTGCCGGAGAAAAATGCACCTATTTATGCAATGAATCCATGCCCCGCATCCAGTTGACGCTGCCTCATGTGGCATATCTCAAGATCTGCGACGGATGCAACAACCGCTGTTCATACTGTGCCATTCCCGCATTGCGCGGTGAACTGCGTTCCCGCCGTCTGCAGTCAGTTATCAGTGAAGCTGAAACCCTCATCGCCAACGGTGTGAAAGAGTTGATCGTTATCGCCCAGGATATCACCGCTTACGGTCACGATCTTAATTCCGGAGAAACTCTGGCAAAACTGCTTGCGGAATTGGAAAAGCTTCCGGGAGATTTCGTCATCCGCCTGCTCTATACCCATCCGGCACATTATACGGATGAGTTGACCGGAGTATTGGCAAAATCAACTAAAATACTCCCTTATCTGGATATGCCATTGCAGCATATTTCCGACCGTATCCTGACGGCGATGAACCGTCACACCGACAGTGCAAGCATAAAAACTCTGATTGCCAAGCTCCGTTCCTCCATACCGCAATTGACTCTGCGTACCACTTTCATCACCGGTCTTCCGGGGGAAACGGAAGCGGAATTTGAAGAACTCTGCCAGTTTGTCAAAGATTCCGGATTTGAACGTATGGGCGTTTTCGCCTTTGCTCCCGAACCCGGAACTCCGGCAGCAGTGATGCCGAATCAGATCCCTCTGGAAATTGCCGAAGAACGTGCCGCAAAATTGATGGATATCCAGAAAAATATCATGAAACGCTCCCAGCGTAAAAAAATCGGTTCATCCATGCGGCTGCTGATTGATCAGATTGATGGTGGTGTAGCGTATGCCAGAGGAGCATCGGATGCTCCGGATATTGATAATATCATCATGCTCAATGCACGGCGCAGCATGAAACCCGGAACATTCATCAATGCCAAAATCATCAAAGCTGCCGGAAGCGACCTCATCGCAGAAAAAACGGGAAAGTGATTTCAATGTTGAGAAAAATCCTCATTATCATTCCGGCACTGCTTATTGCCTCTGCTGTTTTTGCCGTTGATCCGGCATTTGACGGCAATATGCTGGGAGCATTGCGGGAAAACGATCCCCGCATCCGTGCCGGATTGATAATCGGAGCCTTGGAAAATTCAAAAGCTCCGCAGTGCGATCCGACGGCACTTGCCATTCTCAAACATGATTTTTACAATGGGGCATTTGATAAAACAATTCATCTCCGTTTTGCCCGTCTGCTGAAAAAATATCCGGCAGACCGGCAGATCGCATTTCTTTCAGCGGCACTTGCCCGTAAATACAACTCATACCCGGCTGAACTTTCAAATTTACTGCGGGATTTTCTGAAAAAAACGGATCTTTCCACATTTGATGACCGTGAACGGGAAAATATTTCCAACCTTATCCATGCGGCAACCCTTGATTTCCGCAAAGAGAAAAAATTTCGGGAATCCTCTGTTTTCATAAATCAGCTTCTGGAAAAAAATCCCCATACACCGGCTCTTATCTATGCCGGATTTCTTTCGCATATCTACAATATGTTCCATACACACAATACTGCTCCGGGATTGCCGGGATTTGAAAATATTCCGGCAGATGATTTCTGGAAATCCACCCTTTCCGTTATCGGCAAAAAACTTGAAAACGCTTCCATAAAAGATCAGTATGATGCCCGATTGATCATTCTGACGGCAATAAAAGTTGATCATCCGCAAACTGTCTACTGGTTGAAAAAATACTCTTCGCTTTATCCCGGTGACCAGTGGAGCTATATTTCCGCACTGATTGCAGTTAAATGCAAAGATCCGGCAATATTCATCCCTGCAAAAAATATTTTCAACAATTTTATGATGTATATACTTATGCGGGATTTTTCAACCGCCAGAAAGTTGATCCGGAATATGCCCAAACGGGCACAGGATAATTTGAATATCATTCTCAAATCAGCTCAGGGCTGCCACCGGGAAGTGGTCAATGCCATCAATTCCGGAAAAATCAAACTGGAAACTCTCATTCCCGAATCGTTTTATTCTGCGGCAAATTCCATCCACTTTACCAAAGACAGATCCGCAGCAGCCAAAATGCTTGATTTTATGACCGATGGAAATGTAAAACACAATCATATACCTTACGACATCACCGCCTGCAACACCGCCGGTTACATCGCTGCCGATCTGAATACCGGGCTGAAAAATGCGGAAACACTGATCCGGAAAGCGGTAAATGCTTTTCCGGAAGAAGCTGCTTTCCGTGACAGTCTGGCGTGGGTGCTTTTCCGTCAACAGCGTTTTGCGGAAGCGGAAAAAGAGATCTCTCTCGCTCTCGGATATGCCCCTGCCGAATTTTCTACAGCGGTAATTTTCCTCCATGCCGCACAGATCAAATACTCTCTCAAAAAATACGCTGAATCCCGACAACTGCTGAAAAAAGCAAAAGCACTCCATATACCGGATAAACCGGAATGTGCCGAATACGATATTAAACTTCAGAAAAATTTGGAACAACTTTTAAAATGACTCCTTTTCTTGCCTCCGCTTCACTTGATGATTTGAAAACTTACTGCAAAGAGCATGGTTTTCCCGCTTTCCGGGCAAGCCAGATAGATTCATGGCTTCATACCCACTGCACGGTTGAACCGGAAAAAATGAAAAATCTGCCCAATGATTTGAAATCAGCTTTGAAAAAAGATTTTTTTGCCCCCGGTTCACAGATCGCTGAAGTTTCCGCTTCCGCAGACAAAGTGGAAAAACTGCTACTCAAACTGCATGACGGCGAATTTATCGAAATGGTGGTGATCCCTACTCCGCAGAGATTGACCTTCTGCCTCAGTACCCAGGTGGGATGTCCGGTAGGGTGTTACTTCTGTGCTTCCGGACGCAACGGATTGACCAGAAACCTTACCGCAGGAGAGATGCTGGAAGAATTCTGTATCGGCACCACTCATGCCGGAAGACCCGATAATCTGGTTTTTATGGGTATCGGCGAAGGTCTGCTCAACTTTGAGGAACTTGCCCTTACGATCAATACGTTAGTTGATAAATTTACTTTTTCTCCACGCCGGATAACCGTTTCCACCAGCGGATTTGTACCGGGGATGAAAAAGTTTGCCGCACTGAAACGGGAATTCAATCTCGCTGTCAGTCTTCATGCTCCGGATGATACCACCCGGGCAAAACTCATTCCGCCCAAACTCCGGTATCCGGTCGCGGAAATCCTTGCTGCAGCAGATGAGATCGCAAAAGCCAACAACCGTCAGTACACGTTGGAATACACCCTTATTGAAGGTATCAATGATTCCATTGCCCACGCAGAAAAACTGGGGGAAATCGCCTTTAAACATCATGCAAAAATCAATCTCATACCTTACAATGAAACCGGCGGTATCTTCCGCCGTCCTGCACCGGTGGTGATCGACGATTTTGAAGCAGCCGTCAGTGCGACCGGAGCGAGGATCACCCGCCGTGTAGAACGCGGTTCGGAGGAAACTGCCGCCTGCGGTCAGCTTCGCAGTTCCAGATGCAGAAATCCGGAAAGGAAGAATAATTGATCATGAAAAATTTTCTATCCCTTATTTCAATGGCGGCAATGATTATTCTTTCCGGATGTTACAATCCCCAGGCTCTTGAACGCAAGGTGCCGCAGAAGAAAAATCCGCAGCGGCTCCGTGAAAAAAAACAGGCAAATGGTGAACTTTTTGACAAAGTTTACCATCGCAGCCAGGAACGTTTTGAAAATTCTTCCCTCTCGGCGAAAGAGAGAAAAATGATTGAAAATAACGATTCCCGTAACAACCGGGAAATCCGCAAAATCCGGGAAAAGAACCGGAATACCAAAAATCAGGATTGGGTTTTCGGTACTGAAAACGGTTCACTATTTTAACTTGACGGGAGAGTTTCATGGATTTGGATTTTGACCTTTTTGATTTTGCAAGAGAACAGAATGAAGCTGAAACAACAGCTGCCGCTGCTGACAATTTGAAACAGTGCGAAGCCGCCGTAGTTCCACCGGAATCACCCGCATTGAGTAAAGCTGAGTTGCGGCAGGCAGCAATGGCATTTCTGGCAACACTGAAACCTGCCGGTATCGCCGCTAACGTGCCGACCCGCCGGAGCAAGTACAAAGTTGCCGCTGCCGGTTTCTGGCGGCCGGAAAACAACCGGAAAAACCATACTGTTGCCAAAACGGCGATCGTGGTGATGTACGATGATCTGGATTGCTGTTTCAGTGATTGTGCCGGCAGAGAAGAAAGAATCGCTGCCATCGCCGCATTGCAGGAGAAAAAAGCTCTTCTGGAAGCGGAAATCCGTATCAATGAACCGCATCTTGCTGCATCTGATGATCTTTTCGGAGAATTCCGTTTCTGGGATTACGCCTCAACAACCAATCCCGATTACCGGAAAATCTGCCGCAAACTGGATAAAGAATTGAAAGCACTCACCCAGGGCAGTAAACTGGAATATATCCGCCGTGCCGGCAATGCCGATCTGTGTTTTCTGGCGATTCCGGAAAATATGGTAGATCCGGCAATGATCCCGCCGGAGTGGGGAGTCGTGGAATTGACCGCCAATCCACGGGGATTCAGACTTCTGCGTAATGCATCGCAGCTTGTCGAAGCTACTGCCGAAGGAAGAATGCATTTGGCACTCAATATCGCATCTGCCGCCGCCGGTGCAGCATGTTTTGCAAATGGGGTTGACAGTAATGGTAAAATGCGGCGTCCGCCAAAAAAACGGCGTCGGTAACAAAATATAAATCGCAAATAAGGAAATCTGAAATATGATAAAATTTATTTCGGTAATCACTGTAATTGCTCTTGCCATGAGCAATATCCATGCCAAAGAAAGCGAAAAAGAGGTTATCAAAGCCGCTGTCGGGCGGCTGACCCAACGACAGCAGGAGATCCTCCGGATGATGCCGCCATCAAAATCATGGTCCGGAATGGATTGCTACATAAGATGTATCAAGATGATCGAATCGTGCTGCCGGCTGAAAATGACCGGTTCTAAAAAAAATCATCCGAACGGCATTTTTTACGCAGCATGCCCGACAAAGAAATGCAACTATAAAAATATCAAAAACAAACCGGAAAAACATCGCAAAAATCTTCCCGGCTGCACCCATTACGATAAAAACGGCTACTGGTTCGTGACTTTCATATGCAATGCCCATAAAAGACAATGGACTTTTGATATGGTCAGAAAATATGAAAAATTCGATAAAAATTGTCCGAATTTCGAAGTTCTCCGGATGGAATATTTCAAAAACGACCGGAAACTTAAAGAGTTGAAAAAGCAAATCTGATCAATTTCCACAGGAAAAACCGGATTTTTCCAATAATTCCAACACACCGTCAAAAAGATATTGCGGAGTGCTGGCTCCGCTGGTAACTCCGATCGCAGGGATGTTGAGCATTTCACCGCTTACGCCGGAACTGTCTTCAACCAGATATGATTCCACTCCGGCACGGCGGGCGATCTCCACGAGCCGGTTGGCATTGGAGCTGTGTGCTGAACCGATAACCAGAATCAAATCGCACATCTTTGCCAATTCCAGTACCGCCATCTGCCTTTTCCACGAAGCATCGCAGATATTGGAAGATTCTTTCAAATCGGGAAAACGTTTTTTCAACCGGTTCAATGCATCACTGACTTCGGCATGATCAACTGTCGTCTGGGAAATAAATACCGGATTGACCAATTCCGGAAGTTTATCAACATCTTCAGCAGAAGAAATCAACATCAATTTTCCGGCACGGGAATAACCGGCGACTCCGGTAACTTCGGGATGTCCGGCTTTGCCGAAAAGGATCAATTCATCTTTTTCAGTAAGAGCGGCGGCGATCCGGTGCAGTTTTTTCACCAGCGGACAAGTTGCATCCACACATTTTCCGGCACGGAGTTTCAAAGCTTTTTCCACATCAGGAGCAACACCGTGGGCTCCGATCACGGCGACTGCACCCGGCAGGACGTCTTCAACACATTTGACGAAATGCACTCCCTGACGGATAAATGAATCGGAAACCGCCCGGTTATGCACCAATTCATTTAGGACAAACACCCCCTCCCCTGTCTGATCAATAAGATCCTGCAGGGTCTTCAATGCCGTATGCACGCCGCCGCACATGCCATGTATTTCAGCGGTAAAGTATAATTTCTCTGACATAATAATATAAAATACACCACAAAGTGAATTATTTCCACCATATCCGCTTGAAATATTCTTAAAACGGGTATATATTAGAAAAGTGTTCGGGATATAGCGCAGCCTGGTTTAGCGCGTTTGACTGGGGGTCAAAAGGTCGGGAGTTCGAATCTCCCTATCCCGACCATTTTTTTGCCCTGATGGGCAAAAAAACATGAAGCCTGAAAAGGCTTCGCTTCATGCACCGAAGGTGCGCTTCATAGCACGCAGTGCCGCTTCATACTTTTGTGTGCTTGACATGCCAGAGGCGTGCAAGACACAAAGTGCTTCATAAAACGCCTTTTCAGATGAAACAGCTCCATTTCATTCAGCTATGAAGCATTCGCTTCGCTCATATGATGAGAAAATGAAAAATGATCCTGTTTGCAATATATCATTATTCGCATTATATTACGCGGAAATAGGAGGATATCGATAATGTCTATCATTAAATGCAAAGAGTGCGGTAAAGATATTTCTGATGCCGCCGAGTCGTGTCCAGGATGTGGTTGCCCGGTAAAAGAAAATAAGCATAAAAAAATTGGATTTTTTATCTCCAATATAGCATTACTTTCACTGGCATTGCTCGGCTTTTATTATTCATGCAACCGTTACGTATCACCAAGTACTCAAAAAAGTGTTAAACAGCCAGAAAGCCCATCCGCTCTGGAAATTCAGCCGCTCGATGTTTGTAAGCGTGACGAAGCCAGAGGGATAAAGTTCAGCGATAATTACAGAACGTTGAGAGAATATCCCAATTATCTTTCTGACTGCAGTTATTCCATCCCCGATGGTGTCGTTGAAATCGGAAAATGTGCATTCAGCAGCCGATACCATCTACAGAATGTGAGTATTCCTGACAGTGTAATAAAAATCGGTGATTCTGCATTCGCATTTTGTTACGATTTGCAGGAAGTAACAATCGGCAGTAATGTGACCGAAATTGGTTGGGATGCTTTTAATGGCTGTAAAAATTTGCATGTAACAATTCCTGCCAACGTTAAAAGGATTGGAGAGAGGGCGTTTGTAGATGTAAAATCAGTAAAAGTATCAGCTGGGAACCATGATTTTTATACAGACCGTTATGGGGCATTGATCACGGTTGATTATAAAGAAATTTTGTATTTCCCACCATCATTTAGCGGGCATTATGAAATTCCTGGCAATGTGACCCGTATTAAATGGAAAGCTTTCGCATGGTGTAATTTGAGTGGCATTACAATACCTGACAGTGTGAGATCAATAGGGTCCGAAGCATTTTACGGATGCAGAAATCTGACAGAGGTTCACATTCCTCGCAATTGTGATATTGCCCGGGATGCTTTTCCGGTCGGATGTAAGATAATCCGTCGATAGACTTGCAGTGTATACGGAATTTCAGACACGACTTTTGGTCCTGCTGAAATTCCGTTTTTTATTTCTTCGGCAAAGTCGCAAGTTGGTATCTTTTTTCAGGACATTTTACAGTTGTTTCGGCAAAAAAGTCCTTTTGCTTGAGCAGGAAATTTTTCTCTGCTGCATCAAATAGTGAAATCAGAGATATTTTCGCAAGTTAGCGAAGCGGTAACCATTTTTTACTAACTTGCAGCCATTTTGAGCTTGAGAGACATTTTCCGAACAATTAAAACAACCCCGAGGTAAAGGAAAAATCGACTATTGGATTGTTCCTGATGGGCTTGACGCAGAACTCCCCAAAACTCCCAAGAAGGAGAAAATTATAAAAAAGCTGCAAAAAAAGAGGCTGCTGCGAAACATTAGGTTTTACAACAGCCCCATAAAATCAAGATTAT
Organism: Victivallaceae bacterium; assembly: GCA_045644425.1. Taxonomy (GTDB): domain Bacteria; phylum Verrucomicrobiota; class Lentisphaeria; order Victivallales; family Victivallaceae; genus UBA1784. Next base: position 11,120 of record JAZRGW010000026.1, read on the forward strand.
GACACTCAGAAATCCATCGGGTTGTAACCATTGCGGATATTCGGCAGGATCCGGTACATCATCGTATTCCAGTTCTGGAATCCGGGTTTCATCACCGGCTGGGCTGTATCAGCGTGATAATACTCATGCAGACAGCCATTCTGTTTGATATCCGAAGCGAAAAGCACCAATATACGTTTGGCAAGTTCTTCTGCTTCGGCTTTGTATCCGTAATTCATCAGACCGTAGATCGCCAGACCGGTGGTCAAACCCCAGACCGGTCCCTGCCAGTTGGAAGGATTGCCGCTCAAGGCATTGTTATAAATTTCGGTATCAGCTTTGCTGTGGGTACGGAAACCGACAGGAGAGAGAAACTCTTCCTCATCCATCATGATATTTTTGACCGCTTCCGCCTGTTCAGCAGAAGCAGATTTGCTCCACAACGGGAAAATACCCAGACAACTGCGGAAGATTATACGGGTGACCCAGGTAAGATACTGACGGGAAATAAACGGATTCACATTGCAGCAGCGGTCAATGTCATAGAAAAACTTCTGCCGTTTGTCATAGTAATACTGACGGATCATGGCAGAAAGTTTTTCCGCTTTTCCGGCACACGGATCGGGCAGACCGAGTTTTTCCGCCAGAACTGAAACTGCAGCATATTCACGCACATGGAAACTGGCAAGATCGACACCCGCCACCGTTCCCAGAGTTCTGCCGTAAATCGACGGAGCATTGTCGATACCGCTGTAATTCTGCCAGATGAAAAATCCATCCTGATCGCAGGTATCTTTTTCATACCATTTGATCGATTCGATCAGAGAATCCCAGTATTTACGCAAAAACTCCACATCGCCGATGCGTTTGGCGATAACAGCGGCGAACTGGGCACGAAGCGGGAAGGGGTGCATGGTATACTCATATTCACCCTCGGCAGTGGCTTTTTTAGTCGGACGTCCCTCGAAAAGCGGGGCTTCCAGCAAGTCGAGCAAACTGCCTTTGGCATATTCGATACCGGCATCAGGAATGAAACAGGAAGTAAAGTAGGCATCCCAGTCCCAGATATTCTGATAAGGACCGCCGGGAACCAGGTAAGGATGTTTCAACTCTCCGCAAGCCTCTTTACCACATTCCTGCCAATGGGATTCAAAATATTCATCCACGACCGCTTGAGCTTCATCAGGGGTGATATTTTCCAGAACCAGTTTGCCTTTGGGCAAACAACCGGGACGATCCTCATAACCGTCATTCACAAAAGAAGGATGCTGCAACATTATATGATTCCTCCAAATTTTTTTACATCCACTTGAATACTGCTGCTGAAACCGGTGAAAGTTCCAGGGTTACGGAATCCGCACCTTTTTCAACAACTGAAATACCGTTAAAATTGATCAATGACTCCAATTCACCCTGTGACGGGATGGTCACTTTACGCTCTTTTGCAGCAGGATTGAGTACGATCAGGAACTTATTACAGTCATCATCACTGCGTTCAAAGAGCCACGGGGAATCGCTTTTGCCGTAAACGACCGGACGGAATTTTCCACAGTTATCCAGAGCCGGATTGCGGTGCCGCAGGGCAAAAAGTTTACGGGTGTAATTAAGCAGAGACTCCGGATCATCACTCTGGGTCTGCACATCGGGTCTTTCATTTTCATCCGGATCGGGCATGATGTAGAAATCTTCCACCGGAGCAGTGGAAAATCCCACTTTTTCACCCGGAGCCCACTGCATCGGAGTTCTGGCACTGCCGCGGTAATAGGAGCCTTCGACATTGCCGACTTCAACGATGTTACGCATACCGATCTCATCGCCGTAATAAAGCACCGGCACGCCCGGAAGCATGAAAAGTGCGGTATATGCCACTTTGAGATCATCCAGATCCCTGCCCCGGCGGATACGCTGGGAGTCGTGATTGCCGGTGAGGATGGCTACCATTCCGCTGTCGCCGGCAGCTTCGAGATGCATTAGCAATTCTTCATTGAAGTTGAGCGTGTTTCCGGAACTTTCCCTGCAGAAAAAGCTGCGGGGCGAATCCGCTTTTATTTTGTTGCTTCTGCCCTCGTATTTCTCTTCCCGCACCAGTTCACGGTAACCTTTACGCAGGTCTATGACATTCAACCCCGCCATTGAAAGCATGAAGTCGGCATCGAAACCGGCATTCAGGCTCTCTTTCGGATACCCCCATTCAGAGATCAGCACCGCTTCCGGATAATTTTTCCGGATATATGAGGTGTAATCACGCCACAAAGCGGTCACACCTTCCAGACGGTCTTTTCCACGTACCAGTGATGCCGCCATATCGACCCGGAATCCGTCGCATCCCATATCGAGATAAAACTTCATCACATTGCGTATCTCTTCTCTGACCTTGATCACATCCGGGTGATCCATCGGCAGCTGCCATGAACAGCCCTCCTCCGGAGGCAGAAAACCGAAGTTCAATGCCGGCTGGCAGTAGTAATAGTTGATCATGTAGAAACCATTGCGTTTGCCGTAACCGGAAATGAAGTTGTAACCGCGGCGGTCATCTTCATCACCATTGGTGAACATATAGTAATTGTCGTATTCCGAAGGCTTGTCGGAAACTGCCTCTTGGAAAAAGCGGTGTTCCATCGAGGTATGTCCCGGAACCAGATCCAGCAGTATATGCATACCCCTTTTATGGACTTCGGCAAAAAGATTTTTCAAATCCTCCATCGTACCGTAACGTTCAGCGACTTTGCAGTAATCCCGCACATCGTAACCGGCATCCTGGAAAGGAGAATCAAAAATCGGGTTGAGCCAAAGGGTATTCACTCCGAGTGAAGCAATATAGTCCAGCTTGGCGATGATACCGGGCAGATCCCCGATACCATCGTTGTTGCTGTCGTAAAAGGATTGCGGATAGATCTGATAGATCACCGCTTTTTTAAACCATTCCGGCAAAGGTGCTGCCATAAAAAACCTCTTTATTTATCTTTTTTCTGCCGCAACCGGCAATTTCAATCAATTTTCCCCGGCATTTTCACTGCTTGCCACGCTGCCGTTATCTGCATCATCATGTTTGGCATCTTTCAAAGCTTTGAAAAGCCGTACCACGTCACGCAAACCGCCAAGCAGGAACCAGACAGTAGTGACAAGAGCCAGAACCAGTGTGATATAAACACGGTAATGCCACAAACTCATCCACATCGAATCAGGCACGCCCGGAGTCCATTTATCACCGGAAATGGTGCCGAAAAGGAAATACTGGATGCTGTACCAGATAAAAATCACCAGCCAGACAAGAGTCCAGCCGATAGTGACCGCATAGAGGATCTTATCCGCTTTGCTGAATTCCGGAGTGATTCCCAGACGTTGGGCGAGAATGCTGACTTTTGATTGTTCCTGATGCTCTTTTTCGGTATCATATTTACCACGGTGCAGGAGTTTTTCCAGATTGAAGTCAGGTTTCCTGAAAACGTAATGTTCAATAAGTGAGATCACCACATAGAGCAGAATGCAGCTGCTCATGCCGATAAAGGTGATATACTGACCATTGACCGGGAAACGATCCATGTGATTGGCGACCCACTCCCATTTAAAGTTTTCATAGAGCCACTCGGCAAGGCCGCCGCCACCGGGAAGTTTCCAGGTCTGCTGCAGTATGATACCGGTAATAGCGATCACTGCACCGCCGATATAAGCAAACCATGCGGCGATGGTTCCGCCCCGTTTCCAGTAAAGTCCGCCGATAATAACTGCACCGGCACCGCTGACGATCGCACCGGTGATGGCGAAGAACATGAATACATTTTCCGTCTGACGGAAGAAATAACTGAAAAACCATGCAAAGATACCGACAAAAATGATCGACAGCCGCAACGCCCAAATGTGCTGTTTCGGAGTAAATGGCTTTTTGCGGAAAGGCATGATCACATCCTGAATGAAAATACTGCCCCAGCTGTGGATATAGGTATCATCGGTACTCAACATCGCCGCAAACATCACGGCAGCAAAAATACCGAGCAATCCCTGCGGCATAATCATCGACAATACCGTGGGAACCAATCCCTGTGAACGGTACTGCGGATCGGTCACATTTGCCATCTGTTCTTTGACTGCTTCTGCAAGGTTGGTGAAATCCGGATGTTTCATAATGGCGATAACCGCCAGCGGGAAAAGCATGATCATCAAAGTTTGTGCCATACCTCGCCATGAACCGAGAATACCTGCCATTTTGCTCTCATGGGGATTTTTGGCGGCGGCAGCATATCCCATGCCGCCCTGCCATGAACCGCGGTTATAGAACGAACTGACGATACCGATGAGGAAGTACCAGATATTGAAGTCCGGCAGATTTTCGCATTTGAAAGGATTGATTTGGGAAACACCATCGGCGGTGCTGAGTGATTTTGAGATCTGATCCCAGCTCACATAGCCGCCGAAAATATCATATTTGCCCAGATTGAAAATAAAGAAAATGAAGATGATGAAGCAGATATTGCACATCGTTCCCTGAAAAAAGTCGGTGACCATGATACCGATCTGACCGCCTCCGCAGGCAAAGATGACCCCCATGCCGATACAGATGAAAAGCAGTACGGCATAAACATCCCAGTTGACACCGAAAAGCATGAATTTTTCCGGCAAACGGCAGAAGAACATGAAAAATCTCACACTTACTGCTGGAAAAATACCGTAATTGACCACACCGGAAAGCCACATGATGATACCCGATGCCACCCGGAAACGGCGGCTGTAACGGATCTCAAAAAACTGTGCCATGGTAAAACAGCGGGTCTCCCGGAAACGGTACGTCACCCATGCCACAAGAGAGAGTGCCAGAGCGATCGGAGTGGAAAGCATTTCCCACCACGTTGCCGAAAATCCGGATTCATAAAACATTTCCCACGTCGCCACCGAGTTTACCACTGCAAATCCGGCAATACCGGATGAAATACAGAGGATATAGCGGCTGGCACAACGGTTGGCAACCAGAAAGTCCGCTGAATTGTGCAGAAATCTGCGGCAATAAATGAGGATTCCGAAAAGTATGACGATCAGACCGATGACAAAACTCCAGTCAATGGCAGTCATACCCGGATTTATTACGAGGCCATTCATTCTTTTACCTCAAGTATATCAGTCACTCTCAACTGACAAACTTTGATACCTTCTTTTCTCAATGCATCAAGTTCCACATCGGATATCAGTTTATCACCGCGGAAATAATTTGCGGTCAGATAGGTCAGACTGTTGGTCGTGACCCAGTCATCATAGTGAATGCCGTCAAGTTCAATGGCGGTGATCTGCGGTTCGCCGTCAATAAAAGATACCCATGTAAGATGGTGGACTTCACCGAAATTGACACCACGTGAACCTTTGGAAACATCATAACCGCCGCCACAGCATCCGCACTGGATATATTTGCGGCCGTTGCGGTGATAACGGGTGTACTGGTGCAGATCTCCGGCAAAAACGGTGTAGTTCCGGTGGTAGAGAGCTTCTTCAAGTTTGCTGAAATTGGGTTCATTCCAGGTACCGGGACGGTGCATGAAAATCATCGTCCAGCGGACGTCTTCATGTTTTTTCAGCGTTTCCAGAGCCCATGCGAGCTGTTCTTCGCCGATATCCTCGACCGGATCTGTGGAATGCAGACAGAGGAAAAGTACACCTCTGCGGATGAAGTAGTAATAAGTGACACCGAAAAGATCTTTCCACACCTTTTCCTCAATATCGTGAACCTGCGGCCAGCGTTCCTCTCTCGGACCGATATCGTGATTGCCGACCACATAGAAGAAGGGTGAACGGGATTTATCGACCACCGGAGTCACCTCTTTCCACTGCATACGGATAAATTCTTCACTCTGGTCTTCCACATTGATACCGCGGATGAAATCACCCACGCTGATAATGAAATCCGGATTAAGCATATTTGCTTTTTTGATGGATTGCTCAAAATAATCTGCCTGCGGTCTGCCGGAACGGTCACCGATGATGGCAAAGGTGAAATCATCACTGTCGCCTCCGCAGAAATTCAAATGAGTCCACGGTTTCTTTTCGCTGGTTACATCATGGATAAAATCCAATTTCTCACACATTTTCAATTCTTCCTTTGAAATTTTTTTGATCGTTTTTTGTTTTTATCGTAATTATAGCGGTTGCAGTACGTTACTGCAACCGCTTTTCAACGATAAATTACTTGCTTTTGATGACGGAATCAGCGTGCAGAGAGACCCACTCGGAAACGCCTTCACCAAGACGGAGTGCAAAGTCTTCTCTCGGTGAAATTTCCAGACACCAGGTTTTATCATCCTGACCGGGTTTGACCGGGATCTCGACCGGTGAACCGGCATAGTAGTTGCCCTGACGGTTGAAAACAACTTTACCTTCGGGGTTGCGGACAACGATTCTCGCAATTTCCTGCGGACCGCCGTCTTCGCCGATGATGGCAAACTTTGTCGCACCTTTTTTTACATGGATATAGAAGGTCTGTTTACCGGTGAAAATATTCAGCGGATCGTTGTTCCAGCAGCTCAAACCGTGGTGCGGCACACCGGAAACGGCAAGTTTGAAAAATTTGCCTTCGATCCGGATAAATGCGGCATCTCCTGCGGGCATCTGCAGATCAATAAATCTGGTTTCGTGAACTTTGCTGAATTTCACCGTTTCGGTTTTGACAACTTTCATATCACGATCGAGTATGGTGCATTTGATCGCTCTGGTCTGGTTCCATGAACTTGCATCGTGTGAGATGAATCCGAGACGGATAGTTTTTCCGGCAGCACCCGGCACAGCAACCAGAGTACCGTAGCGGATAAGATCGCTCCAGCGGAGCTGTGAATTACCTTTACCGGCTGCTTCGACTTTGACAACCCGGTTGACCACGGTAAATTCTTCGGTAATTGAAGCGTACGGAGCATCACAGTAATTTATCCGGATGACAAACTTCTGGGCATCATTGCCCTTACCTTTGCGGCGGAAGAGCAGTTTCACATCTTTGCTGCTGTTGCCTTTGATGGTCACTTTGAGATTGTTTTCTTTGGGTGAAAGTTCCCAGTGAGCCGGAATTTCCGGAGTGATGGTCACGGTCAATTCCTCAGGAGAAACGTTACGGATGGTGACTTCGCTTTTGATCACATCTTCTGCGGACATTTTCACGTATTCTTCCAGTTTGGCGGGAATCTCTGCGATCAGCGGTTCGGCAACTTCGATAAAGTCAACCGAAGTGACGGCAAACTGTTTACCGGCAAATCCAGTTGCAGTACGGAAGATAAAACGGAAGATATTTGATGCACTTTCGATCGAACCGGGCATCACATCGAAGCTCTTGCCGTCTTTGGAAGAAATTTTGGTGGTTTTCACATGATCGCTGTTAAGCAAAGTAAGTTTGCCTTTATTGTCAGTGCTGTATTTGAGGGCAAAAACTTTACCGGGCATCAACCACTGCTGGTTATTGATCAATTCTGTAGTTTTGCCGGTAACCACATACGCCACGGCGTTGCCGATGGCGGCAAATTTGACACCTTCTTCACGTTTGGCGGAGTTGAAAACATCTTTGCCGGTGAGAGTTTTTGCAGCAAGGTCAGCAGCTTTGGCGGAGATCGCCGCCAGTTTTGCAAGATCTTTGCCGACGGGGATCAGTGCGGCATCAGCGGTGCTGTAAGCGGCGATGCGGTAGTTTCCGGCGGCAAGTTTGATCTTTCCTTTGCCGACAATAAGATCACTGCCGTTAGATGCGAGCAGAACCATATCTTTGGCACCGGTCAATTCGGCAGCTTTGGTCAATTCCACACTTCCGCTCATCACGCCGCCATTAATACGGATGGAAGCGGTTTTGTAATCAGAAAGCGTGCATCCGGAATCTTTCAGCACGTAGAAAGTACGGTAATTGTCGTCACGCGGACCGCTGTAACCTTCGATACGTCTCCAGTTGAAAGGAATTGCTTTCAGAGCTTTGCCAGCGGCATCGGTCATGGAAACTTTGCCGTCGGCATGCAATGCGTAATAGCGGTCGGTACCGTAGAGTTTACCGTCTTTGACCTCACGGGCGGCGAAAACGCCTTTATCATCGGCAGTTATCGAGATGATCTTATTGGGAACCAGCGGAGTGACTTCCGGAGCCGCATCGGAACGGATCTCAAGGATCAGACCGCGATCGCAGGGAACGGTGAAGTCAAGAACTTTTTTGCTGTCGAGTTTACCGATTTTGCGGGCGGGCAGCGGCCAGGTCTGCCAGATGGTATTGTATTTGCTTTTGAGGATAGCCGGATCGATCTGCACGGAAAGTTTCTGATCTTTATCGGAAACGTTGGCAAAAGTCAGGCCGATGGTTCCGTCGATGGCTTCCCATGTTGATCCCGGAACAGCCGGACCCTGCCAGAAAAATTTATCGCCTTTGACATCTTTCAAACCGATTTTATAGGGGGCGGCTTTTACTGCCACAGCAGCTTTGCCCGCCTGTGAGAAATCAGTTACCAGAGCAGTTTCGATACCTCTGCCGCCGGCAAGGAACTTTCTGCCGACCTGATGCCATGCCTGAGCGAGGTCTTTGGTCAGACGGTCGTGGGGCAGCACTCCCGGAGGAGAAATTTTGTATGCGGAATAGCAGAGCTGGATACCCCAGACAAAGCTCAGACCCATATTCCAGCGGTTCATATCCAGCGGAATTTCCTCATCGCAGTCAGAACCGTAGAAAGTGGTATAGTCGTGATAGATCAGTGATGAGATGGGAAAGACCTCTTTGCGGCGGAAGTTGATCCAGCCGTAACGGGTCATATCGAGCATCAGGAATGAATCCATTCTGCCGATGTAGCTTTCCGCGAAACATTCGGTGATGAGGAAGGGTTTTTCCTGCAGGGTCTTATTGGTGGAATTCAAACTGTCGAGCAGTTTGAAGTTGCCCTGAGCCCAGTAGTTGCCGCCATTGACCTTGTGCAGACCGCTGTTGAATGAGAGGTGTGAACCGCCGGACATAACGTCGAGGTACTGACCGTCGGTATCCCACTGACCGAAAAGTTTGGAAGTGACCGTCTGATAACCTTTTCTCCATTCCGGGGAAGCCGGATTCATCCAGTGTGACTCCTGACCGTGCAGGATCCAGACGATCGGTTTGCCGAATTGGTCGAGAGCGGCAGCTTTACCGATATTGTAACGTTTGTAAGTTTCGGTATCTTTATCCCAGACACCGCAGCAGACGTAGGGAGCAACACCGATACCGGCATCACGCAAAGCCTGCACACCCTCACGGAATTGTGCCGCAACCGGGGTGTAGTTGGTATTATTGTCATCAAAGGGGTTAACGCTGAAACGCACCCAGTGAACGTTGATGGGAACCTGCAGATACTCCTGCATCCGGAGCATTTCCGGCACAACTTTATTGGCACCCCAGTAGATTTTGCCCCAGAAAACAGAGTCAAGCACTTTTTTGGAAGTGGGGTTATTGGCGGAGAAAAGTTTACCACCGGCAAGTTCTTTGCGGTCTTTGACCATATCGCGGTAGATTTCAGCGGCTTTACCGATACTGCCGGTGAATGCACCCATTTTCACGGTATAGGGCATGGAGTATTTGAAACTGTTGCTCCGTTTCTGACTGTCAGCGGGCCAGAAGGGGAAAGAGGGATAGTGATGGAACTGGAATTCAAAAGTATTTTTAGCATTGCGGTTGGTGGTGATCTCTTTCACATAGTGACCCGGATCATCCATGGCGACGTAAAGACCGGTTTCATCGGCGGCAGGGCCGCGCATATAACCGGAAACATCTTCTCCGGCATTGTAGCTTACAGCTTTATTACTGCCGCAGAAAGCGGCAAGCTGCATTGACCATTCCCCGGGGAACATCGCCCGCAGAAGCATAATATTTGATCCGGGTTTGCGGATGAGGCGGCCGAGGTGTTTACCGAAAAAGAATGCATCATCACCCAGCGATTGGATCTGGACCATGCGGGGGAAAGCAACTTCCTTGACCCAGAGGGCGGGTTTGCCGGTTACTTCAGTATCCAGATGCCAGTCGGCGATGGATTGGTTGTCGGCAAGTTTGACCGTCATGGTAACTTTGACAGTGTTATCGGCTTTATGCACATTCCAGACGGCACTCAGGGTCTGGATTTTGCCGTTACGGCGGATAGTGATCTGCGGATTTTTACCACCGGTGATTTCGGCGATATTGCGGGTTCCTTCGACCAGATCAACTCTCCAGAGATCGACCGGGGTGAGGAATTTGATATCCCGTTTGGTTTCCAGATTGCGGATTTTGATCAATGCACCACTATTGGCGGTAAATTGAAATTCCACCTTGTTATTTTTCAGAATGACCGGCTTCACGGCGGCAGAGCAGAGCAACGCCGCTGTGCTGAGCAGGCACAGCAGTAATCTTTTTATCATATTTTTCAGCCTTGTTTTTTAAATCTTTTCGGGGTGCCGCCGGAGTCACCCGGCGGCTGTTATCCGCAGAAAATTATCTTTTACCGCGAATATTGTAGAGGTAGAAAGGACGGGTCGAGTCAAAATCATCGTTGTCATCAGTAACCGTCACGACAAATTCGGCATGACCGTCGATTGCGACAAAGATACCACCGCCTTTATTGGGGTCATGAGCATCCTGACCGTGACGCAAATCAACCCAGCGGGAGTCATCGAAACCATGAACACCTGACCAATTGGCGACGTCGTTTTTATCCTTAATACTATCAGCAAAAGCAACGATCTTTGACGGATTTTTTACTCTCGAAGCGTTCTCATAAGTATCATAACTGGCGTTATATGAGTGATAACCGATCCAGTTGTTTTTACCGTAATCAACGTAAGCACCGCGATTGACTTTGTGACCGCCGCCACGGTTGCTGACCGCACCCGGGCAACGCATGGTTTGAAGTTCCGGCAGATAAAGTTTACGGAAAACTTCAAACCAAGTCAAATCATGCGGAGAATAGTCCGATTCCGCAAGATTGAAAGTCCATGAGTCAGAAGACGGATACCAGTTGAAATCATCGTGATATGAGTGCAGTGTAAGACCGACCTGTTTCAAATTGTTAAGACAGGTGGCGGTACGGCCGCGTTCACGGGCGGAGTTCAACGCCGGCAGCAAAATCGCCGCAAGGATCGCGATTATCGCGATGACAACGAGGAGTTCAATAAGAGTAAAGGAGTACAGCTCCTTTACTCTGCCATGGCAGAGTAAAAATGTGGATTTTTCAATTTGTTTTTTCATTTTTTTCTCCTGTTTTTTGGGGTTGTGGTTGGTTGATTGACGAACAATTTTAACAAATGTTTTATTTACTTGGTTCCCTCCCTTTTTTATTTGTTTGCAGTTCAAGCGAAAATTTTGGTCCGCATTAATATTATACACCATAAAATCACAATCCGGATGGATAAAAACTGTATTTCGGATGACAAAATATTGCATTCGACAAAAATTTTTTGAAAAATGGCATTTTTTATGGATTTTTTGATGGCTTTACTACTGATTTGGAACAGTGCCGCTCCCACAGGCTTGCACGCCCTGCGGGTATCAAATACGGGGTGGAGCAGAGCCACTTTCTGCAAGCTGTGGGAAGGAGCAACCAACTGGGAATGCTATGAATACTGGGAATACCGGGGGGTGGTCTTGGGAAAAGCATGCCCCCTTATCAACAGTTACTTGCAAGGCTTATCAGGTAATTTTCTTCAAATTGGTCGGGCGTTTGCTATTTCAGTTTCCTGTACGGACGTTTTTGAAATTCCGTTTTTCTTTATTAAGGTCGCAAGTTTACATCTTTTTTCGGGGCATTTTGCGTTTGTTTCGGAGAAAAAGTCCTTTTGATTGAGCAGAAAAGTATTCTCTGCTGCATAAAAAGGCAAAAACAGAGATATTTTCGCAAGTTAGCAAAGCGATGGGATTTTTTATAAGATTGCAGCTGAAAACGATGCGGAAAGTAAAGTTTTTGCTGTTAAAACAAGCCATTTTTCCACCGAAAAAGGCGGCAGGAGAACTCCAACAGCCACAAAAGTATTTGGCTTTTACCTGAAACGCTTAAAGCTTTCAGTATTCTTGCGTTGACGGTAATTTTTAAATTGCTGCGGCTTACTTGAGGGAGTAAGATCGGATTTTAAATAAAAGGATTTCAATGGTTGATATCCGACTTTTTCCATAAGTTCATCCCAATTTCCCGGAAGTTCAATTTTAACTGATGTAAAACCTCCGCCGGGGACGCACATTGTCTTGTTGCGGTTTGCGTCTCCGGTAATGATTATTGCGGTCTTGCCCGACTGCATGACAGGGACTGTTTCCATTGTCTTTAACTTTGTCCATGTCAGCCATGGGGGAACGGCTGTTTTTGTTGCGTTTTCTTTTCGGGCAATACGGTAACTGTGGCGGTGCAGTGAATAGGTTTTTTCATTGAATGAACTCCCCGGATTTGCCCAGTAATTGGCATAAGTTCTGGCATCCAATGGTTGCCGGGCGGTTGCGATCAATGCCTGTTCCAAATTTTCCTTACTGCCGTATCCTTTTTGCAAATCTTTTGCGACATTACCGGTAATCAGCATTGCCCGATATACAAACGGCATACCGCTGCCGATGGCAAATTGCTGCTTTTCCACGGCATCTTGTGCCATAAGTTCCATGATTTTCTGTGGTTTTGCAGTTGCCGGAGCAAGATTATTTCCCCAGTTGAGTGCAGAACCGGCAGTCAATACGTTGTCATTCAATTGGAAGCCCTGCTGCATATGATAAGGTCGCCAATTCAATTTGACCGCCATTATATCATCTTCGACCAGACACCACGGCATAAGGTAACCGAATGTTCCCATGCGGTTTTCTTTGATATGGTATCCGCCCAAATTAAGCATTGCAAGATTGATGAAACGACCGATTTTTGCATTACGGATATTTGAAATTTCGCCCTGACCGCAATCAAGTTCCAATTGCCGTGCCAGAGGTCCATTCAAAATAACATATGGCGTCCAGGCGTGAGTGCTTGCCAGAGTCCTGCGGAAATCACCATCCGTCATGGCTTTGGTAAATGCAATCAATATGGGCATATATTCCGGAGAACATCCTGACATAACTCCGTTGACAGCAACCAGTTCTGCCGTTGCTTTCCGGTAGGCCGGTGGAATTATAGCAATAACATCCTCTGGTTTATAATCGGTATATTTCATAAATTCGGCAACTCTTGCCGTTGTCGGCGGAATGATCGGCAAGCCATCCGTCCACCCGTTTTGTGTAAAATACAGATTGATCTCATCCAAACTTCCTTTATGCACAATTTTATCTGCCGTATTATTGGATTTTGCCGAAGATTTCTCCGCTTCAGAAAACGGTTCAGTCAGTGCCTTGACGATTTGAGGATAAAGTATATTCCGGGTATTTTTCAACAATTCATCTCTGGTGTGAGCAGAAAAAGCTCCGGGATATACAGCAATGCGTGTCATCATCACACCTGCCGTTTGAGCGGAAAGTCTGGCTTGGTCAGAAAATCCCGGAGCTGCGATCATCACAGATGGGATTCCGGAATATTCTGCAGCAATACATGATCCCATCTCTTTGGGCGTACAAAGTCCGCAGCCGCCATTACCTGAAATTACAGCATCGATTTTCAGCTCCTTCAATTTCTTCATAAAATCATCTTTCTGCCGCCGTATAACTCCGGGGCCAGGCCACGGACCTGCCGAACCGATTTCGCTCAATACATAAATTTTTGCATCCGGATAATCGCGTAAAATAAGCCGTTTTAATTCCGGATGAGTTACAGAAGCCATAAAACTGCCGCCGGCAATGGCTATATTTTTGCCATTGAGAGTGGTCAGACGCGGCGGTTGTTTAATTGCTTTTATACTGCTTGCTCCGACCGGAGATAAAACGCGGTTCTCTATTTCAGAAGATGCTCCGGGCAATTTACAAACTCCAGATTCATCACAATCTTCAACCGCCCGGATATTTTGAACGCAACAGACAATAAATAATAAAACCAATGCCGTATAAATTTTGAACATAACCGATCTCCTTAAACTTATAATTACATACATATAACGTATTCAATGACAAGTATATTGCAGCTGAACGCAAAAAAGGCGGCAGGATATAATTCCTATCGCCCCGTAAAGGGGAAACGGTCACTCTGCAGGAATGATAACTGTTTGTTTTTTTCTTCATGATACTTTTTCCTCATGAACCATTGCCGCTGATATTTATGAAAGAAGTATAATATAGTTATTGGGATATTCAAAGTATAATTTTGATTGAATTCTGATTGCAATTTCCTGCGGGTGATGATATATTACCTTTGAAACTATTGAGAATCGGCATATAGAAACAAGTATGAAAATAAAGTTCGTTTTGATCACTCTATTATTGACACTACCGGTCGTGCTTGTACTTGTTTTTGATCCTGCAGGCACACTTTCGCTCCGGAATTTTCTCGATGATTTCTTCGGAACCGTATTTTTCATTGATTTTCCAGTAGGAATGTGTCTGCTGCATTATCACTTCCCGCAACTTTTCCGTCATCGCAAAAACGGATATTATTCCATTGTGCCGTGGGGAATATTTACTCTCGTCTGCTGGGGGATCGTGGCTCTGGGAATGTTTCTTGAAACACAATTCGGGCAGTATCCGGAAAATGGATTTTCAGTTGTCTGTGCCTACCTTTTCGGCTGGCTCTACATCTGGTTCACGATGATCCCCATAGGAGCGATCTATCTATTATTCCGTCTGATTCAGAAACTCCGGCAGAAAAGAGGTAAAAAGTGAGCCTCATTCCGGAAGATTTGAAAATTTTCACTTTTATTTATGAGTACCATTCATGGCTCATTATTCCATTGCTTATTTTGTGGTTTTCCGGTTCAGTTTTCTGGATAATCCGCCTGAAAAAAATATTTTTTCTCTGGCTTCTGATTTTTCCGCTTTTCATCCAGCCTTTGAATATAACCGCCGTCTGGTGCGGTTGGTACTACCGCATGGAAATTTATAAAAGGTTTGCGAAATCCCCTTATGGCGGTCATGATATAGACCGTATGCCTCCGGAAATCCGTGCCGAATACGCAAAACATAATTACCATCCCCGTTTCCGGGATATCAAAGCGATGGTCGCCGGTACGATCCTTATTACTCCATTGCTTTACGCTTCCGGCGGCATACTCTTTCTGATTTCCGGATTCGCAAGGGAAAAAGTAAAAAAATATCAGCTTTTCCGGCATAACAGACAATAAAATTTAAAAATCAGCATTTGACAAATCTTCTTTCCCGCTGTACTTTATACTCACTTGAAACAAAATAATTCCGGATAAGAAATGCGTAAATTTATACTTGATACCGACTGGTGGACCGATTGCGACGATGCCGTGGCGATCCGTCTGCTCTGCAATGCCCATATCAGAAATGAAGTCGAATTGCTCGGTATAAATATCAATGCCTGTATGGAATTTTCTATTCCATCTCTGGATGTTTTCATCCGGGATTGCGGAGTATCGATCCCTCTGGCAATAGATCACTTGGCCACCGGTTTTGCCGGAAAACCATCTTATCAGGAGCATCTGGCGAAATGCCGTACTCCAAAGTTTTACAACAGCGATGTACCGGATAGCGTTGATTTTTATTCAAAACTTCTGAAAAATTCCCCCGATGCTTCCGTTGAACTCCTTTCCATCGGGTTCACCCAGATTTTTGCCCGGCTGGCAAACGATCCGGAACTCAATTCACTGGTGGCAAAAAAGGTCAAACACCTCTGGATAATGGCAGGCAAATGGGATGAAAACGGCGGTAAAGAGTACAATTTTTACAAAAATGAACTTACCCGTCAAAGCGGTTCCGATTTGTGTGCTTTCTGGCCGACACCAATAACTTTTCTGGGTTACGAGATCGGCGAAAGTGTCATTTCCGGAAAAAATCTGCCCGATGGTGATTTGCTCAAACAGGTGATGACCGATCACGGTTCAATAAATGGCAGATCATCGTGGGATCCGATGCTTATTCTGCTGGCTCTTGCCGGTGAACCGGAAAAAGCCGGCTACAAATGCGTTTACGGCAAAGCCTCGGTAAATGCGGTTGACAGCAGCAATTATTTTACTGTTGATCCTTCCGGAAGTCACCGTTACGTCATCAAACTCCATGATGACGGTTTTTACGCAAACGAAATCGACAAACGGCTGCCGAAAATTTCTTCACCTGTCAATCAGTAACCATGTGCTTTCAATATTTTACAGAATCGTGATGGTTCATCGGTCGTATAACGGCGGATATTCAGATCGAGCAGCTCTTTTATTGCCGATTCGGTAAAATCGCCGACCGGGAAAACTTCCAGTTCAGATTTCAGGATATCGACAGCATACGCCAATTCCTCAAGTTCCAGATCATACATCCATTTGCCGGAAGATTTTTCCAATGGATAAAGATGCAGCTGCACAATATCCAGTTTGGCAAAATCTTTTGCCGCCAGCATCCGGAAAGTTTCCATCCGCTTTTCCGGAGTATCCCCGATCCACATCATCACTTTTATATCCGGAATCGTATCTTTGATACGGCAGATGAAATCATAATAACCGCTTGCCACGATGATTTGCGACGCCACAGCATATTTGCGGATCAATTTCCCAAATTCCGCCAGCAGTACCGGAAACAATTCCGGATCATAATTTTTCACATCCGCATAAAGCATCTTTTCCGGATCATCGTGCATCAATTCAAATACTTCGCTCAATGCCGGAACTTTTTCTCCGGTATTCGCCACTGAAAACTTCTTTCCGGCATCATACTTCCGGAGTGTGGCAAAATCCACCATCTTTACCGGAAGATCGGCGATCTCTGCCGGAGCATCAGTCGTCCGGGCAAGAGTATTGTCGTGCAGACAGATTATTTTCTCATCCAGGGTCATGCGGATATCGACTTCCGGAATACCGCCCAATGACCAACCGTATTTTATCGCAAAAAGGGTATTATCCGGTGCCTCATAACCACCGCCTCCACGGTGTGCCTGCCAATATATTTTTTCAGGATCAAAAATCATCACATCCTCCAAACTTTTCCTTTCCGGTTAAAATAGCATTGCTTTACAATATTTCAAATTTTTTACCGTTTCTGCCGGAATTATTCTTCAAAAATCATCTTCTGCGGAAAAACGGATACGTTGTTTTTCTAAATCCGGTTTGTATTGAAGGCGGAAAAGATGTATATTAACCGCATAATTGATTTTATGGAGCAAATTATGAAAATCGACTGGAAATATCTTACTTTTTCCATTGTCATCCTGCTGTCTCTGGTGCTTGCCGGAGTGATCCAGCTTTCCCCGCCGGAAACGCCGGAATCTTCTCCGCAGTTTTATTTCCGGAACTCTTTTCTGGCATTGGATCTGCTTACTGAAGAAACGTTTAAAGGAACTCCCGGGGCAAAAACCGTACTTCTTGACAATTTTAAAATTACCGGACATGAAAAAGAAGCTGTTTTCTGGCTGGAATATGGAGAATAGTACATGCATCAGAAAAAACTTTTTCTTTCCACATCATTCGTCACATTGCTCTCTTCCCTGCCCCTGCTTTGCCGGATGATCTTTTTTCAGACTCCATCGACTCATCCGGAAGCGAACTGCTTTATCATGCACTACAATTCCGGTGAAGTGCTGCTCAAACTGATATTTGACCCTCTGCGTACCGACTGGGCAAGTTTTCAGGCACGGGAATTGAGCTATATCGCTGACTATTTTGATGCTCACTTCATTTATTACTGTGTAAAAAGTCATCATGCCCACTTCTATTCACTGAGTGCCATCATTCTATTGATCGCTTCGGCGGCACTCATTCACCGGAAATTGAAAGATCTCTATCCGCAAGCTCATCCGGGATTGCTGATACTTCCACCGTTGATGTATGTTTGCGGTTTCATGAATGACACCGGCTTTTTCCGTTCTTCCAAACCGGTAGTATCATTTCTGCTGATCTGGATCTTTTTCACTTTTGCCGGAATTTTAAAAACTCCGGAAAAGTTTCAATCATTACATTCACTTTTACCCGGGATCATTGCTTTACTGCTCATTCCCGGCTTTGACCGGATGGGATTTTTTATTGCTGCCGTCTGTGCCGCCGCCGGTGCGGTGCTTATGCTCATATTTTCCTGCAACTTTTCTCCGGAAAAAGCTGAAGACCGGGAACTTTTCAAAAAACCGCTGGCAATATTCTCTTTTGCCGCACTGGCTTCAGTGATCATTTCTCTGGTTTACAACTTCGTTATTGCTCCGGTGATAATCGAGTCACTCAATGGATATTACCCCAGTTTCAAATATCAGACTTTTCATACTGAACCGGGTAATTTTGTTGACGGCTTGATCTTTATTCTGAAAAATTACGGCGGATTTTTCCTGCCGGAAAGAGATAATGCCGCCATCGCATGCGGGATACTGATTGCCGGATTGCTGACTTACACTTCAATAACGATCTGGAAAAAAGAACGGAAAAAATGGCTGATACCGCTGGCATGGGCAGGAATTTTCACCGCTTCAACAGTTTGTGCCGGAATGATGATCGCCCGTCATTCGATGATTCCGGAATTACCGGTCGGTGCATATTTTCAGGTTTTCGGTACTGCTCTTTGCGGGATCTTTGCAATCATCATGCTGGAATATCCTGAAAGTAAACTCCGTCAATTCATGGCAGTTGTTGCCATTGCCGCCTGTATGACACCTTTTGCAAAAGTGATCTTCCCCGGTTTACAGGAACCGGCACACATGCAGCTGCACCGGGAAACTACCGGATACACTATCGAATTGCTCAATAATCCGGAACTGCAGCAGACAAAAATCCTGCCGACATCTTCAATTGAATTGATCAGATTTTTCCGCAACCATAAAAAAAATAAACAGTGACTCAGGATTTTTACAGATATGAAAGATTTTCTCTGCGGTATATCATACATCTTTTCCGGATGCCGGAAATTTTATTCCGATATACGTTACTGGAAATACACCATCATACCGCTGTTATGCATGGCTCTTTTTTATACCTTTTTATTCTGGGCGGTAATCTCTTTTTTCAATCTCGGCGAAAAGTACATCATTGGATTCATCTACCGGATGCCGGAATTTGTACATGGAATAGTTCCTGCGGTAAAATTCATTATGCAATTTGCCGGAATAGCCATTATCATCATTCTGCTGAGTACCACTATATCTGCGGTCTACAGCATTTGCGGCGGATTATTTTTTGACTTTCTGGTGGAATTCCATGAAAAAAAAGAATTCGGTATCCGGAGCGTGCCATTTAACTTTTTCAAGATGATCAGTTACGCTTTTTCATCGTTGGCATTCGGAATCAAATCAACTTTAAAAATCTTTATATTTTTTATCTTTTCACTCATTTTTCCGCTTATCGGTCAGATACTGCTCATAATTGTTACCGGATACACCTTGAGCATATCCTGCATGATAGCATCGGCGAACAACAGCGGATTTACCATTTCAAAATTGCGGAAAATTGCCGCAAAAAAGAAATTTGCCGTTGCCGGATTCGGAATATCAGCTTATATATTGATGATGATCCCGTTTGCCGCACTCTTTCTGCTGCCCGGATTGGTTCTGGGCGGTTCAGAACTGTTTAACCGTGAATTAAAACTTTTTATTGAAACGAAGAAAAAATCATTATGAAAAACCGTGTCTTTGAATATATGGTATCAATGCCGGATGGTGTTGAACTTTACACGGTGGTAATCCTGCCGGAAAAAGGGAATAAGTTCCCCGTGATCCTTGTCCGGACTCCTTACTCCAAAGAAAGATCGAATATCGCCGGATTACAGGAACTTGATACCCACGGTTACGCCCGGGTGCATCAGCACTGCCGCGGCTGCGGTTTGAGCAACGGTATCTGTGTACCTTATATCAATGAACGCAACGACGGTCTGGCAATGCTCGATTGGGTCCGGAAACAGGATTTTTACAATGGAGAAATATATCTCGATGGTTCCAGTTACCTTTCCAGTGTGCATTTTTCATATATGAATTGCGATCTGCCGGATGTCAAAGGAGCATTCCTTGCAGTTCAGGATAGCCAGAGATACAACATCATCTACCGCAACGGTTTTTTCAAACCCGGTCTGCATGGCTCATGGGCAGTTTCCATGTATAAAAAAAATCTGCAAATTGAACGCAATATTCAAAATGAAACATGGCTCACCCGTCCGCTTTTCGGAATCACTGAAACGATTTTCAATGAACGCAATGAACAACTCGAAGAAGAATTGCTCCACCCCGATCCGGATGATCCATTCTGGCAGACTCCCGCCGGAGGAGCGGACTATTCCCATGCGGTAAATCATGCCGCTTTTCCGGTATTGCTGGCAACCGCCGCCAGCGATATTTACTGCGGCGGAGTTTTGGATATGTGGAACGCTATTCCGGAAGAAAAACGGAAAAAATCCGCCATGATCGTAACTCCCTTTGCCCATGAATTCGATACCGCCTATACCGGTGAATTACCGGAATTTCCCGGCGGCAGGATCTCGGAAAATCTGCCGGACTACATCTATTGCTGGTTCGATTATTGCCGTACCGGAAAACAACCGGATTTCATCCAATTGGGCAAAGTGCTTTATTACCCGCTCTTTGAAAACCGCTGGTATCACGCAGACAAATTCCCCGAAGCGGAAGGAAAAAAGTCCTTTTTCTTCACAGAAGAAAGAACTCTTTCTGAAAATCCCCCTTCCCTCTCCGGAAAGATCACTTACTGCTACAATCCCGCCGCTCCGGCATCATTCAAAGGCGGATGCTGCCACAATTTCGACGGTATGCAGATCCAGGATGAACCCAATTCACGCTATGATATAATCTCTTTTGTCTCTGAACCGCTGGAAGAAACCGATTGTGCCGGAACCATAAAATTGAAACTTCCGGTCAAAATCACCGCTGAAGACAGCTGTTTCTATGCCCGCATCGACATCATACATGACGGCAAAGCTCTCTCTTTACGCGATGAGATCGATTCGGTCTGCCGTCAATTCCCCGATTATCAGGCGGAAAACAAAGTTGTCATGGAGTTATCTTTCGTACCGATAGCTTTCCGCATCTGCAAAGGAGACCGGATCCGGGTGGATATTTCCTCATCCTGTTTTCCCTATTTCCAGACCCATCCAAACTGCAAAGGTCTTATGGCAAAACAGGAACGCACATACGTTTCCCGCAATACGATCTTTATGCAGGGTGCAGAGTTGATCCTGCCGGTGAAAGAAAAATAAAAACGGGATGCTGCACTTTGGCAACACCCCCCGTTTCTTTCTGAAAAATTTTTCAGTTATGACGGCTGGCGATCTCGTTTTTCTCATCCAGCACGATCACCGTGGGATGGTGAGTGGCGGTATCTTTTTCGTCGATAACCGCAAAAGCCATGATCGTGACCACATCGCCCACATTGCCCAGTTTTGCAGCCGGACCATTCAAACAGAAATCACGGGAACCGGCTTTACCCGGGATAGCATAAGTTTCCAGACGGGAACCATTATTGCGGTTCGCCACCAATATTTTTTCATAGGGGAGGATATTGGCTTCTTTGAGCAATTCCGGATCAATTTCCAGACTGCCTTCATAATCCACTACACAGCGGGTGATCCGGGCGGTATGGATCTTTCCATTAAGCATCTGTCTTTGCATTTCAAACTCTTTTCATTTTATTTTATAATTGCCTGCAGATAATATAGTGCCGTTTGGCTGATTTTTCAAAATCATCGCCGTTATTTTTCATAAAAATTAACTTTTTATGCTTGAAAAAACACTTATCCGGTTTATTTTGAATAGCAGTAACCCCCGGAGTTTTTATGGAAAAGAAAAATTACACTGTTTTTATATCATCATGGCATCCCGATCCCGGATGCGGAGGAATACACACTGTTGATGTCGATTTCTGCGGTAAACCTGCACTGCGTTCCTTTACCGGATTGAGCAATGCCGGATACCTCGCATTTTCTCCGGATAAAAAAGTGCTTTATGCCACCTGCAAAGTTAATGACAACAGCGATGGTGTCGCCGCATTTTCAATAAAAAAAGATCACTGCCTTGAAATCTTATTTTCTCCGGTTGCGTCAAGGGGAAAATCGTGCTGCCACCTGACCGTTTCACCCGATGGCAGATTCCTTTATGCCGCCAATTACACCAGCGGCACCTTTGCTGAATTTGCAGTCAATGATGACGGTTCCGTCGGCAAACTGCTCAAACTTACCGCCCACTCCGGTTCCGGTCCGGATAAAGTCAGGCAGGAATCTGCACATCCGCACTGCTGCATCTTTTCATCCGATGGTAAATTTCTCACAGTTGCCGATCTGGGAACCGATACACTCTATGCTTATCCATATTCCGCAGAAAACGGTATTGATGCTGCACATCCGGTAATGACCAGACTCCATGCCGGTTACGGACCGAGACATATCCTCTTTGATCCGGCGACCGATCTTGCCTATGTGATCATGGAACTGGGCAATACCATTGCCTCATACCACTTTGATCAGGGAAAATTTTTAACCATTGATGAGCTGGAATTGCTGCCCAGAGGAATTTCCTGCCCCACAAAAGCTGCAGCATTGAGATTTTCTGCTGACCGGAACTTTATCGTCTGCTCCAACCGGGGATTCGATTCTCTTGCTACCGTGGAACTCGACGGAAATGGCGGACTTTTCCCCGCTGCCATCACACTTTCCGGCGGCAGCAGTCCGAGAGATATAAACTTCATCGGAGAAGAATTTTTTGCTTCCGGAAATAAATTTTCCGATGAAGTGCGTTTCTTCGACTTTGACCGCCATACCGGGATACTCACTCCCAACGGTTTTGAGCTTCATATGCCGCAGCCCAGATGTATTATTCAATTCTGATAAAAAATTAGTTTTGCTTAATTTTTCTGCTTGCAAAAAATTGTATCCACATGTATATTACAGCAAAATAAATTAGTTTTGTTTAATTTCACTCAGGGATACATTTTATGGCAAAAGAAAACCTGCCCATATCCAGCAGTCTGGAAGATTATCTGGAAGCTATTTCCGAAATTATCGAAGATGGCGAACACGCCCATACCAAAGAGATCGCCGTCAAACTCGGTGTTTCCATGCCCTCTGTGACCAATGCTCTGCAGGCACTGGCAGCAAGAAACATGATCATTTACCGTTCACATGCTCCGGTACGGCTCACTGAAGACGGTGCTGCCAGAGCCGCCGTCATCCGCCGCCGTCATCAGGCGTTGCGTCGTTTCCTGGTCAATCTGCTCAAAGTCGATGCCGATGCCGCCGATGAAGCCGCCTGCCAGATCGAACATGTGATCAAAGAACCGATAACCTCCCGCATGACTGCTCTCATTGAAGCTGTCGAAGAGCGTGAGGATTGTTCCGGTTTGCGGGCGTTTCTGGCGGAAACCATGCCGGAAATCTCCCCTGCCAATGCCGAACTTATTTCGCTTGACAAACTTCCTGCCGATCGCCGCGGCGAACTGGTTTATGTATCGGAAAATCTGCGGGGCATCAAAAAATTTGCCGATATGGGGTTGGTTCCCGGAGCTGTGCTGCAATATGAAGGAATTGCTCCATTCGGTGATCTGATCCGGATAAAATTGATGAATACCCAGCTTTCTCTGCGTACCGGAGATGCCCGGTATTTCTGGGTGAAGGTGCTGGATTGATGAAGTTCAATGGAAATTTTCAGGCTCTTTACCGCACAGTTAAAGAGAAACTTGCTTCCGGCGGTTCGTGCCACGATTTTGATCACACTCTGCGGGTGATGCAGAATGCAAAATCGCTTCTGGAATCTTTTCCCGAAGCTGATAAAGAGATCGTGATGCTTGCTGCTCTGCTCCACGATATTGCCCGCCCGGAAGAAGATAAAAGCCGCGGTAAAGAATGCCATGCAAAACTCGGAGCAAAAATCGCTCCGGCAATGCTCATTGATGCCGGTTTTACGGAAAATACCGCCGCTGCCGCCGCAGAAGCGATCCGCACCCACCGTTACCGGGGTAAAGATGAACCGGCAACCATCGAAGCGGATATTGTCTTTGATGCCGATAAACTTGATTCTCTGGGAGCTGTGGGTATCGGCAGGGCGTTCCTCTTTGCCGGACACGAAAACGCCAGACTGCACAATACCGAAGAAGAAGCTCTGGCTTCAGAAGCATATTCAAAAGAAGATACCGCTTTCAGAGAATATCTGGTAAAACTGCGTTATCTTCCCCGCCGGATGCGTACTGCTGCCGGAAGAAAACTTGCCGTGGAAAGAGCTGCATTCATGGCGGATTTTTTTGAAAAACTTGATTTGGAAACCAATATAGGGAAATTTTCCGATGAAAATAATGTTTATTTCTGATATTCACGGTATGGCTTGCACGTTGAAAAAAGCTCTTGATCATGCTGATAACTTATCCGTTGACCGGATCATCATTCTGGGGGATATTCTCTATCACGGTCCCAGAAACGGAGTTCCGGATCTCTACGATCCCAATGAAGTTGTCCGGCTGCTCAATGAGAGAAAAGATCAGCTCCTCGCGGTCAGGGGCAACTGCGATGCGGAAGTCGATCAGATGCTGCTCAAATTCCCGATCATGGCAGAGTATTCTGAATTGCTCTGCGGGGAAACCAGATTTTTCCTCACCCATGGACATATCTGGAATATCGACCGTCTGCCCGATCTGCCGCCCGGTTCAATTCTCGCTCACGGTCACACCCATATCGCCCGGAAAACTCTTCTTGAAAACGGAATTACGATTTTCAATCCCGGCTCGATATCCCTGCCGAAAAATACCCTTATCCGCTCTTTCGGAATTTTTGATAACGGCAGTTTGACCATACGCGATCTGGAAACCGGAAATCATATAGGATTTTATTGAAAAATGAGTGGTTTATCATCAGAATTTGACCGCAGTGCAGGTGTGGAAAACAACGATAATAAAGGTTTGCACTATATTGATATCGACATGGATGAGTTGCGGGTAAGCGGCTTTGCTTTCCGCAAAAAAGGTAAAACATTCAACCGTATGCCCCGCAGCCGCAAACTGCCGCACGCCGTCACCGTCCTTGGCCGCAATACTGCCGGCGGCAGGATCGACTTTATCAGCAATACCACAAGGATATGGCTGAAAGTCAAACTCAAAGAAGCAGGACACCTGGATCACATGCCCGATACCGGTTCATGCGGTTTTGACCTTTATATGGGCGAACCCGGCAGATCATACTTTATCGGAACCAGCCGCGCCCGGACAGGAGCAAACATTTATGAAACAAGAATGCATGACTTCATTTTCGATGGAAAAATGCACAACTTCACCCTGAATATGCCCCTTTACAGCGGAGTGAAATCGGTAAAAATCGGCATCAATGAAAATGCAGAAATACTCCCCCCTGCCCCGTGGAGCGATGAACGGCCGCTGGTGGTTTACGGAACCAGTATCACTCAAGGCGGATGTGCTTCACGCCCCGGCATGGCATACCCCGCCATTCTCAGCCGCCATTTCAACCGCCCGGTTCTGAACTTCGGTTTTTCAGGCAGCGGATGCGGTGAAGCGGTCGTTGCCCGTCATCTGGCAAAGATCGAAAACCCGGGAGCATTCATTCTGGATTACGATGCGAATACCAATCTTGAAGAAATGAAAAATACTCTTGAGAAGTTTATTGCCATTTTGCGTACAGCTCATCCAGATGTTCCACTGATCGTGATATCCGGTCCGCGTTACAACCGCGAAATCATTCTTTCCGGCGACACCGTCACCCCGATGCCGGCAAAAGCATTATCTGCGGAATTTCAGGAAAAAACAGTAAAAAAATTAAGAGATGCAGGCGACAAGAACATCTACTTTGTCAATGGCGGCAAACTGTATGGTGAGTTGTGGCACGAATTGACCGTTGACGGAGTTCATTCGACAGATGCAGGATTCCTTATCTTCGCCGGAAATTTAAGTAAATTTCTTGCAGAAATACTCTGAATGACTGGTAAAATATTTTTTCGGTGCTATCTTACATAAAGTTACATTTTTAACCATGGGGCAATCCCCGTAAAAAAGGAGTTTTTCAAATATGATCAGAGCAGAATATTCAAACGGTCTGGTAAAAGAATTTGCCAAAACCGGCGATTATACCAGAGTGACCATCACTCCGGAAACCGGTGCCGACCGGGTCGTCATCCGTACAAATATTTCTATCATCGACGTCCATGAATTGTGGCTCAACTCTCTGGTTGCCGGTCCGGAAAAACGCAATCTGCCGTGGGTCATCGAACTGGAATCCGGTACCGACCGCAATATGCCCTTTGTTGCCGCTTTCAACTCCGCCGGTCTCAACCGCGGTTCTTTCGGAACCACCAATTTGCAGGATGACAGCAAGATCCGTTTTGAAATGAATCAGGAAATGGGTACTTACGATATCACCTGTACCGTCACCCTCTGCGATAAAACTGAAAACTTCGACGTCATCCTCGACTGCCGCAAAGATATTGATTGGCAGGATGCCCTCGCCGATTGGCGTAAAGCTCTGGAACTGCCCGCCTATACCTATCCTGAAGCAGCATGGAACCCGGTCTACTGCACCTGGTACGCAGTTCACGGTGCAGTTACTCAGGATTTTGTAGAAAAGACCTGTCCCATTGCCAAAGATCTCGGATTCACCACGCTGATCGTCGATGACGGCTGGTGCTACGATGATATGAAACGTGTTTCCCCGACCACCATCGTCAGCTGGTATGAGATGATCGGTGACTGGAATATTTCCATGCCCAAATTCCCCGATTTCAAAAACCATGTAAAACGCATTCAGGATATGGGCATGAAATACATGATCTGGTGTGCCCCGCACCTCTGGGGTTTCAAATCCGATCTTTACAAAAATAACCCCGGCATGACCATTGATAATCCCATTGAGGGCTACGACAAAATGGATGTCAACAAAGCTGACTTCGCTCCGCTGGTCAGCAAACTCCGTTCTCTTGCAAAAGATAACAACCTTGACGGTCTTAAAATCGACTTCATCGACATCGTGCCGCCCAATGTGGATAAACCCAATGCCCGCAATACCGAAATTCTGATTGACACTCTTACTTCCGGTTTGAAAGAAGACAACCCCGAAGCATTGATCGAATTCCGTCAGAGCTACTCAACTCCGGTAACGCTGAAATATGCCACCCAGTTCCGTGCCGGTGACGTGCCTTTCAACTGGATCATGAATTTCGGCAGGATCGTGGAACTCCGTCTCGGTCTGGGAAATCTTGCTCCTGTCCATGCTGACCCGGCTTACTGGCCCTTTGGTGAAACCAGCGAAAACGTTGCCCGTCATATGATGGCGATGATGCCCGCGGTACCGATGATCTCCATGGATCTCACCCGCCTGACCGATACTGAAAAACGGATCATCCGTTACTATGTGGATATGTATAACGCCCACCGTGAACTTATCAACAAAGGCGAATGGAGATTCCTTTTCGGTCTTTCCGATATTCAGGCTGCGATCGTTGAGAACGATAAAGAACGCATGGTCATCATCTGCGACCATGGCAGATTCCCCGAATGTCTCAAGAATGACGGTCGCCCGACCTATGTGATGAACCTCTCTGCCAGAGCGATTCCGTATCAGTGCGAAAACGCAGTCGATGCCGAATGTAATCCTGCCGACGGCAGCTGCATTCCGCTCGCCGGTTCTGCGGTCATCAAATAAAATTAAATATCTCCCGATCCGCCGGAAAAATTCCGGCGGATTTTTTTGTGCCCGTATTCTGAATAAAAAAACAGGATTTGCAGTTTTTCAACTGCAAATCCTGAAAGTTCAGAAATTCAGCAATTACTTGATCGCAATCCCAATCTCATAATCAATGCTGAATTTAGCAGTGTTGCTGTTTTTGACATTGAGATAATAGTCAACTCCGGCACACAGGATATTCTTGCTGGTATAGATACCATTTGCACTGTCATAAGTCAGAGCCACGCTCTTGCCGTTGCTGTCGAGCAATGTGACACTGGCACCTTTACCGGCAATCGCTTCCTGAAGCTCTTCGTCACACTCAAAGGTCACCTGACCATTGGCATCAAGATTAACCTTGAATACATCACTGGCATCGCCCAGACCGACCCAATCGGTAATGGAATCACCTTTACCATAACCTTTGGACTCGGTATTATCAGCAACCAGCTTCCAGGTATCATCACCGGTATTGAATAAGCCCGTTTTATCCTCATTACGGGTTGCGGTCAACTCGTAACGGGAAGCTTTGTTGGCTCCGGTATTTTCGACCTTGACCAGATAGGTTCCGGCGGCAAGGTTGCGGGTGAGGATCAATTCATCCTTTCCGGCAACACCGGTTACGCCCTGCAGTGCCTTGAATGCACCTTGGGGATTTTCGGTACCGATAGTGATCTTGATATTGTTACCGCTGATACCGGCAAGATCAAAAGTGTAGTTGCCTTCATTGCCCTCTGCAATCGTGATGGTATAGAAGTCGACATTGTCATCCACATCATCCTTAGCACTGGTAAGCCAGACAGCTCCTGTTCTGGTTTCACCGACCTTAAATTCCTGTGCATTACCGATGACATTATCACCGCTTTCAAAATCACTCAAATTATACTGGTCAACAGTGACGGAGTAATCAGCATTGACCCCGGTTGCCGCTTTGGGGGCAGTGACCCGGATACTGTACTGACTATTGGCATCCAGAAGCATATCTCCGAAGTGGGCAATCATTGCCTTGCTGCTGAGAGTCATGGTCTTGACAACAGTTTCTCTGCCGGTTGAGCTATTGTGCTGAACGATCTCAACTTTGAGATCACCGGTTCCGGTATAATCCTTCAGCGACACGGAGATATTGGCAGCTTCAAAAGTGTTATCATTGTTATCAGTACCAAAAACGAAACAATCTTTGGCATCCCCGAAGCCGACCCACGCTTTTAAGCTGCCTTTACCGGTAATGAATTTCTGATCAGTAGTAAATTCGCCATCATCAAAAGTGCTGATAGAAAACATATTTTTTAGATCCATTGTGAGATGGTACCCGCTGTCGCCGGAGCCTGTGCTGTTGGCTGCTTTGACCTGCACAAAATAGGTCTTGGAGCTGTCAAGCATCATATTTTTCAGCAAACCGCCGCCTTTCACAGCATTTACAGTAAGACTCTTGATGGTTTTGGTCGTTTTTACCGTGTCATTCGCATTCCATGCGGTAACTTCCAGCAGCGACAGAACAACGTTGTTATCCAGACCGTCGATTCCGATATTATAAGAACCGGTTGCTCCCTCAAGGTCAAGACGGATGAAGTCAGTACTGTCATTCAAACCGACCCAGCCATCGGTAATTGAGGTGCCGTTATCGATTTCGATCCATGGATCAGCCTTCGTTGCTTTACCGACGATAACATCATTACCATCGGCACTGCGTTCTGCGAAGCTGAGATCAAAGCTCTTATCGAATCCATTCTTGTCGGCAGCTTCGACTTTGATCATGTAATTGCCTTCGGCAAAGTTGTAGGAGAACGACAGGAAGTCAGCTCCGGCTTTGCTGGTGAAAGTTTTGACTACTTTGTTGGTTGCAGCATTGCAAATGGAAACTTTGACCAATCCGCCTTCAATATTATCCAGTTTGAAGCTGCGGATTCCGGCCTCTCCGGCACCGACCCCAAGCACGTATGCTTTCGGTTCAGCAACCGAAACTTTCTGATCTTTTGCATCTGCAGTCAGCGAAGCGACTTTCTCCAGAGAAAGATCATAACTGCTGTTGAGACCTTTAGCAGCTCCGCCATTATTCACACCCACGGCATATTTCTTACCGGCATCCAACGCCCAGTACAATTTGCCGTCGGCAGAAGTCGTGGCATTGGCACTGCTCTTTTTGGCTGAACTGAGGATATTACCATCAGCATCAAGTGTCACCTCATAGAGATTGACCGTCAGGTTGTTTTCCACATCTGACAAGTTGAAGCAGTAATAACCATTGCTGTCGATATCAACAATCATGTGATCAGCGGCATCGCCCAGACCGACCCAGCCGGTTTTACCGCCTGCAACAGAGATGGAACCGAATGAATCATCCGCAGATACAAATGCTTTACCCTTGGTCAGAGCATCATCGCCATTGACAAGAGTATTCTGCTCCCAGGAAACAGTGTAGTAGCTGTCGGCAGTTGTGGTATTGGCGGCAAAGACCTTGATAATCAGTTTACCATCAGTAAGTTTAGCAATATCTGCGTCAGTAAACTGGCGGGAAAGCGTCAAGCTGTCACTATTGGCAGCACCGGTAACAGTCTGCAGAGCAACAAATGTGCCTTTGGGATTCTCGTAACCGATAGCGGCTTTGATCTGATTACCGTTGGTACCATCCAAAGTCAAAGTATAGGAACCATTGGCGGCAATCCCATCGATGTAATAGTAATCAGCATTATCGCCGACACCGACCCAACCGGATTTGTTACTGTCAGCAAGCTTGATCTCGCCAAGCAGCTTATCATTTTCCTTGTTTTCATTCCAGGAAACAGTGTATTTGCTGTTGGCAGTGGTGGTGTTGGCGGCAAAGACCTTGATAATCAGTTTACCATCAGTAAGTTTAGCAATATCTGCGTCAGTAAACTGACGGGAAAGCGTCAAGCTGTCGCTATTGGCAGCACCGGTAACAGTCTGCAGAGCAACAAATGTGCCTTTGGGATTCTCGTAACCGATAGCGGCTTTGATCTGATTGCCGTTGGTACCATCCAAAGTCAAAGTATAGTAGTAACCATTGACCTTGATCTCATCGGCACTGATGTAATAGTAATCAGCATTATCACCGATACCGACCCAACAATCGGAAACGCTGCCGTTCAACTCTGTCATGGTGTAAAGCGACGTACCATCTTCATCACCGGGCAGATTGTAACCATCGGCAGTTACTTTGTAGTGACTATTCTGAGCTTTGGCAGCTCCGGTTGCGGTCACTTCCACATAGTATGTACCGCCATTGGCACCGGTGAGATAGAGTTCTCCGGTACTGATGGATGCCGCATTTTTGGCAAGGGTCACCGTCTTGACGGTACGGTATTTATTTACACCGGTAAGTTGTTCGTAGACCACCAGCTTGACCGCTTCAGATTCAGTGCCATCGTGTTCAATGGTAAAGTTGTAAGCTCCGCCATATTCACCAACTTCCAACCGGTAGAAGTCAGTAGCATCACCGAAGCCAACCCAGCCGGATTTCGTTTCACCCAACAAAGCAAGCTCTTTGCTTCTTGCATCATCTTCGGTCGTTGCTTCTTCAAATGCGGCGACCCGGTCAATGGTTACATCGTACTGAGTACCGACACTGTTGGCATTACCGGAAGTTACCTTGAGATAATACTCTTTATTGGCATCAAGTATTGCATTGCTGATCGTTTTACCGTTGAGATCGCTCTCTTTGGCAGTAGCTGTACCGATTGATTTTTCGGTGAAAGTACCATTGGCGTTTTTGATTCTTTCGATCAAGGCAATGGTCACTGAACTTGCAACACCGCCCAGGGTGATATTGTACTTACCGGAATCGGTGATATCCAGCTTCTTATAGTCCACTTTATCGCCGTAACCGACCCAGTCTGAACTCTTGGTGACATTGCTGTTGACAGCCAGTTTACCTGCACCTTTGGCACTGTCATCATTCGTATTGAATCCGGAAATATCCTTGCCTTCAGCATCTTTACCGACAACACCGATCACAGCCTTATCCCAGACAAAGTTGTAAGCTACAACTGATTCATTTTTGATCGCTGTGATACGGTAATAATATGTGGTATCCGCATCAAGCAGCAGATCGCTGAAGACCCTGCCGTTTCCGCTGACCGTAAAAGTCTTCCAAAGATTATTTGAAGAACCTTTGAAAATCTCAAGTTTGATATTGGATGCTGCTCCGTAAACGGTGTTAAGCTCATTGACGGTCAAAGTCAGGGACTCGGAAGTTCCGCCGGTCTTGAAGTAAATGCAGTCGTTATCACCGTTACCAGCCAATTCAAACTCTTTTTCCGGCATAATTGCTCTGCCGTTAGAATCGAAATTCAACAATGTTGCCGGAGCAAAACTGCCGTTGTAACCATCTTTGGCATTCGCCGGAGTGAATTCAAGAATATTTGTGGCATTCCACATATCATCAGGGCTTTTGTTTCCTGCAGCATCGTACGCCACGATCTTATAATGATAAGTATCTCTGACACTGATCGGCTGGCTTGTGGAATAACTGGTATCTTCCGTGTCGGTAACAAATATCCATTTTGCATTATCTGATGCCGGATCATCAACAGTCTCCCAGATCTCATAACGTACAATGTCTTTTGAACCGGATTTTGCCGCTTCTGACCAATCGATCAGGAACTGTGCAATACTTGTACCGGTAACGTTTTCGCCACCGGGCAGAAGATAAGTTTTGACCTTGTTCACAACGATCCGCGGAGCAGTGGTATCCTGGGTAAACGTTACTTCACCAGCTTCAGAAACTCTGCCTTTACCGTCGACCGCAGTGATTTTGACCTTATAATTGCCGTCTGCAAGTTTATCGCCGGCAGCAAATATTGTATTCAGATTATTGACACGCATTACTGCGACATCACCGGCTGAACTCACTGTAACGATCTGGTTGATATCAGTCGACTGGTATTCATTTTTGTCGACCGTGCTGTAAGATGCAACCACTTTTCCGGTAGCATTGTCTATAAGCTCAATATTGTAGCTGTAAACACCGAGCAACTCGTTATTTGAACGCCAGGAAAGAGAAATATTTTTACCGGTATGAACTCCGTCAACCATTTCTCTGTTTTCTACCAGCAAACCAAAAGGAGCAGACGGTTTTTCATTAGTTATGATCGCATTGCCGGTCTCCTCATCTGTAAAGGTGAAACTCTGGATTGCACCGGTGGCAGAAGTATTGAAATACTCGTCCGCCACAGTCACACGCCAGTAAACCGTACTCATGCCTTCAAAAATACCCACCGGACGCCCCGGAGTGGAATTATTGAAATCCATGTATTTTTCACTGCCGTTGGTCCAGAATGAGTAGGTCTTGTCGGATTTGAAGGTCTTGTCATCAGAAACTTCAACCACATAACGCAATGAAGATTGATCTCTGAATTCACCATCCCAGCTGAGTCTCACGCTCGCATAATCCAATGCTCCGGTGATGGTCTCGGTGACAATGGTGGTATTACCCTCTTCATCGACAACCTCTTTTTCCACAGTAACAGTTTTGTAAACCGCATCAACCTCTGATTTAAATGCATCAGGTTTAAATGATCCGGTCGGTGCGGCAATATCCACACTGCCGAATTTGCCGGTAACAGTAGTTGAGTTTTCAAAGTAGTCGTACGCGATCACTTCGTACTCGTAGCTCTTTTTCTCGTTGGCATCAAGCTGAAAGCTGAAAATATAATTGAAACCTTCAATGAAACCTTCTTCGCCCTCTTCAACGATGTAATTTTCATTGCCCTGAGCGATTCTTGTTTCTATCCACTCGTCAGTACCGACTTCACGGTAACGGACATTGTAATATCTGATACCGAGTTCTTCGTTATCATCCGATGCTTCGCACCAGTAAATCGAACAGGAAACACTATCATCATCAACAACTGTACGCACCGTCGTGGCAAGGTTGGTCGGATCACCATTATCAACCGAGAAGCTGCCGCTGAATGATGCACTCTTATTGCCGAAATAGTCAACCGCATAGATCGTGTAGTTGTAATTTGATCCGGTCAAGCCCTTGAAGTCAAAAAGATAATCATAGACCGTGGCAGTGTAACCATTTTCGCCGCTGGCAAGATCTGCAACAAATTCATTACCGTTTTTGTATACAGTCACCACACCATCGTATCTGGAATCGATCTTTTCCCATTTCAGGGTGTAACCGGTAATTTCACCGGTCACCTCATCTTTAACTTCAAGAATGCGGGCTTCGACCTCGGTACCATCGACCATCACGGTGAATCTGTCACCATCGGAATAATCATTCAAACCGATTTCGTAAGTGCCGACAACCGCCGGAGTATTATATTCCGCACCGATGGTTTTGACGATCGGTTCAGAATCCTTTCCGTAGAATTCGATCACATAGTTCTTGACACCGGAATCGGAATCTTCCGCTTTTGTCCATCCGATATTACCGACGAGTTCAGTTTTGCTTTCAAAGTTGTCTGAAGCCGCCGGATTGTAATCCAGACCGATAACAGCATGTTTGACATCAGTGCCGAAATTCGGTTTATACTTGTCGCCCTCGGCATTTGCCCACACCCGGAAGGTGTCTCCGGCGACCCAGTCACTTTCATAACCATTGGCATCAACCGCTTTGATACGCCAGTAAACGTAGGTCTGGTTTTGGATTTCAGAAATATCCAGTGCTGTACCGGTGAAAGTTTTGGTGTAAATCGAAGCATTATTGTTAGCTGCGATCGTTCCCAGATAATTGGCGATATAATCGTCAATTGATTCTGCTCCGGCAGCTCTCACATCATCCAGAGTCACCTGCTCGGTAACCGGACAGTACTCGATGATGTAGTTGCGGACCGGAATATCTGATTCAAGTGACTCAAAAGAGATATGGGCCATTGAACCGATCACGCCGACCTGTTCACGCTCATTGTAGTTCGCATCGATCACCTGAGAAGTGAAATTGCTGTAATCAAAGGAGATCAGGATCTTATTCGCAGGATCGCTCAAATCAGCGATATGATATGAATCGCTGTAAATCGACTGCCATCCGACGATTTCCTGAACCAGCTTGGATTCCTCACCCTCTTTGGTTGCGTCCTGGATATACTCTCTGGTGTCGAGGCAGTTCGCCACCTGATAACGGAATTCGGACCCGGCATCGACATTTTTGATCACCAGCTCGTAAAATTCACTCCCATCTCTTTTGATCATTACCACATCTTTTGCCGTCGTATGCTGATTATTTGCACCGTAAACGGTATAGTTTATTGTGGCGGCATCTTTAGATTGCAGAGTGATGGTATTTTTATCTTTATCATAAATCACACTGACGGCAGATTTACCAGCATCACCTGTTACTTTGAGAGCA
Source organism: Victivallaceae bacterium (assembly GCA_045644425.1). Taxonomy (GTDB): domain Bacteria; phylum Verrucomicrobiota; class Lentisphaeria; order Victivallales; family Victivallaceae; genus UBA1784. The sequence goes on from JAZRGW010000026.1 coordinate 46,021, forward strand.
GAATAATCGGTATTCCATTCGCTCCAACCGCTGCTCATGGAAGCACTGGAACTGCCGAGCATACGGATACGCCATCTGACACTCATATTTTCATCGATACCGTCAATGGTCAGGGAGTTGCCGCCGACTACGCGGGTTGCCAGAGAATTGCTCAAAGCTTTACCATCCTGATCAAAAACGATATACTCGACCTCGTAGGCGTAGATTTCGACCAGACCATATTGAGCAGCGGTCTGATGGTTCCAAGAAAGGGTCAATGCATCCTTCTTTTCATCATACTTCGATCCGGCGACTACGGTTTCAGCCGGAGCGTCTTCGGCTTTGGCAAGTTTCTCAAAGGAGATTTCCGGAGTGACCGGGGCAAGAGAGACACCATCTTTACCGGAAAGTTCAACCGAGAAAATATCGGTATCGGTGGTAAATGTACCGGTAATGGTCACATCACTGCCATTGGCATCTTTGAATGTGGTACTGCCGATATAGTAGCTGTGATTTACACCGTCTGTAACGATGGTGTAACCGATTTTCTGCCCTTCTTCGACACCGGAAACGGTGAAGTAACGCTCGCCGTCTGCTCCGGTTTGAGTGGTCGTGTAACCGCCGACACCGGTTTTATTGCCTTTATCATCCAGCAGATAATATTCAATACCGAACTGGATCCCGGAGGTTTCCGGGAAAGAGAAGTTGGCTCCGGCAAGGACACCGGCAACGGAAATGACCTGCACATCACCGGCACCGGCAGCAGTATACTCACCGGTCATATCGTCGGGGATCACCTGTTCAACGACTTGGTTCAATTTGAATGTTACGGTCCGGCCCTGATACATGACTGCGATTTCACGGTCACGCCAGTATTTTTCGGCATCGCCGTCAGCAAGATCATACTTGATGAGCTGATAGTTTTTGCCGATTTCGGCGTAGTTCACATTCAGAGTGATCACATTGGTCGAATAGATGGTCTGATCATCGTAACTGTTGATCGTATGAGTGATGTGACCGGCATCCGGAGTACCCTCAAGGTGGTAAACGATATTTGCCTGACCATCGGAGTCGAGGATATTACCGACGAAAGTGGCATTACTGCTGATCGAGTAGTTATTGATACCTTTACGCAGGTCGATATCACCGGTGACATTGGCAGTACCGGTCAACTCCACATAGTCACGGTTCGCCACGTTACTGTAATATGTAATCACATTCTCATTCGCACCCAATGAGTAATTAGTTTCACCGCTGATACTATCGACTGCCTCGATCACACCGGAAACACGGAGATTGATAGTTTCTGTACTGGTAAAAGCAACATTTGCATTAATATATCCGCCAATATCAAAGGAATCGTTGGCGACATTGCTTTCTGCCAAATCAGTATTGATACCGATAACTGAATAAATTTCTCCGGTAAATCCAGCAGCAGTAATCTTATTTTCAGCACTGATGCCGAAACCGGTAACAATCATATCAGTATCGATCGCACCCTTGACGGTGATATTATTGGCATAAATACCATAAGCGACAGCTTCTGCATCAACGATAATATCACCATTGAGGTTGCAGTTGGATGTAAGGGTACCGGTCACATAGATACCGGCGGAAACAATACCGCAGTTTTTATAATCGCTTGCAGAACCCTCTTCATCATCAAAATACTGTATTTTGTTGTTTAAAGACTCAACAACGATTGTACCGTCGAAATCACGGAAAGTGGCATTATTGGCATAAATACCGTATGTTTTTACCCCGGCACCTTTAATATCAATATCATTCAGCGAATGTCTGTTGAAAATAAAGGTGTTATTGTTTGACCTGACATCGAAGAAAGCTTTATCAGTCACGGTGTCTATTTTCAAAGTCCCGGCGTAAATCGCAGCTGCAGTGACAGTGGAATTGCTGAGAATAGCTCTGTCAACAGTATCGTTATCATTATATGCCAAGGCTTCAATTTTATTATCATCGGCGGCAACAGTGATTTTCGGATTCTGATATTTTACACCCTCGTAACTGCCGTCATTATCCAAAGCGACTTGATCGATCTTGCGGATATCCGCAGTACCGTCGACTTTCAAACCGTAAGCACCGATTTTATTGTTCCCGGCATTGGCAATATCTGCTGTACGATCTTTATGAACGGCAATATAATGCCAGTTTGCTCCGATATAAGCATCACTGGTCTCAATATTGATGTCACCGCCCCAGATACCATCTTTCTGACTCAATGTGCCGGCGACATCAAAGCCCATATTTTCAACTTTGTTGTCGGCAGCAGTATTGGATGAATAATCGTAGGCAGAAAGCCAGGTGCCGGTAATGGGGGTGGAATCCTTTTTGATCGCTACATCGTAAAAATCATACTTGTATAACACTTTGGCAGTCTTTTTAGTCAGAGAACCATCATCATTCTTTACAACTATATCAACATTGTTACGCAAAGCATAGCGATCACCGTACACATAGTACCCCCCAAACGACGACGACCAGACATCATGTTCGTAAAAAACCAGTCCAGGCCCTTCCATTGTTTTGGAAGAACGAATAAGATCACCATTTTCATAATCCACTCCGGAGATCAGCTCAATACTGCCAGTACCGTAATAATCCCAAGACCCATCCTCATTCTGGATATAAATTTGTGCATATTCAGCAACATACGTTTCCCCGGCGATAAAATTACTTCTGTAATCGACGGCTGTATCATCATAACTGCCGTTTGTTGATACATTCTTTACTTCTTTCATCCCTTCTTTGGTTTCGTAGTAAAGATTGCCATTGAAGACAAACGGATTTCCGATGATATCCTTTAATTCAACTTCGACATTTTCCTTCTTTTCCTCATCGTATGTGGTAAAAATGGTCGTTTTAGAATATTCCTTGTCACACGGGTTTACCGTATCGTTAAAAGCAACACGGAATGTTTTATCCTCACCTTCCAACTCACCATTTTCATCATAGATATTTTCGCCGGTGTATTTCTGGGCGATCGCCATTGATTCAGAGGAGTTGCGGTTATCGATATCAGCACGGAAATTATTTTTCAGCTCAAGATTCTGTGCTTTTACCGATACGCTTATCACACTGCGGCTGGTTCCATCGTTAATTGCGTAATGGTCTGCACTGATCCTGTAACCGAAATTGATCGCATTGGTATTGGTCTCGATCTTACCGGCGAGGTCGCTTTCAACGACCAGAGTGTTTTCAGCCCAGATGGTGTAATTTTTGGTATCCCCGGGCAATGTCACTTCATGGTAAAGAAGCTGCCCTACTGTGCCGGTGGAAAAATCACCGCCGAAAATACCGAAACTATCGGAACGCAGAGCGATTTTGTCATCAGTTTTCTGAATATGCTGGGTATTAAGAGCCGTCTTGATACTGACAATGGAAGTATCATCGCCGGAAACCTGCCATGTATCACCATCTTTCAGAATAATATTATCTTCAAGAACAGTCACATTGAAAGTATCACCGATACTGCCTAAATTTTCAAAGATACGGTCGTCTTCAGTTACAGATACAGTTACCGAATTGCCGGTAGTGATATTCTCGATCAGATATTTGATATTATTCTTATCAGCAGCACCGGTAATATATTCTTTACCATCCAATTCAGAAAGAAGTGCTGAGAAATCGATACCGCTATCTTTCTCGATCAAACGGGTATCTATCGTCAAACTCTTTATAACTTCGGAAAAATCTTTCCCGTCTTCCTTTTCCGTGACAAAAAATTTGATCTCTTTTGAGTCAAGCAAAGCTAATGTCTCTGTTTGATCATTCTTATCAATCCAGACAGACAGGTCTTTCAGTTCCGCCCCAGTTTTATTGGCCTCAAGCAGACGTTTTTTACCCTCCACCTCTACCCAGAGAGAATAAGAAGACGTATCATTAATTTTAATAGAGCCTATCATTGAAGACAGATCGTAGATATAATATGTTCCGCCGTCGATTTGGCCATAAGCAATGCCGGCTTTGATATCCTTGCCGGTTTCATCATCAAGAACTTCATCATTTTTGACAATTTCTATCCGAATATCCTTTACTTCACCGGCAGCGACACCGTCAATATTAAGAACGGCATCGTCAACCAGCTTGAAAGAGGTGGAGAAAACATCATCCACATAAATATTGAATATCAATTTATCAGTATCGATATCGCGATTTCCACGGCTTTCTCTCTCGAACTCTTTTATATAAGCATTAAAGTCGATACTGAGCTGATTTTTACAAACATCAGAAGAAATACTGGTAATACCGGCACCGCCGAGATTATCGATCGTACCGCTGACAGTGACATCGCCGGTAATGGAAAATTCATAATCACTGCCAACACTCTGACCGGGAATTCGCAGAATAAATCTGCCATTCGCATCTCTTTCCAACGTATCTGATTTAACGGTATTCCCCCTGCCGTCTTTCAAAGTTACGGCATAAGTATCATCTGCACCGCCACTTTTTTCAATTATTTCCGTAAAGTCGAAAACAGCTTCATTTTCCCTGTAATAATCAACAACCTGACCGACTTCATTCTGGTCGTAATGCAATTTGCCAACCGCCTCACTACTTGAAGCTGCCGTCGAATAGAGATCAAGAGAGAAAGTGATCAACTTGGTTTCATCATAAGTACCGTCTTCTTTTGGGGACAAACCAAGTCCTTTCATAATCGTTTTGTATATCGTGTCTTTGACGTAGGTTTCGTCAAGAGTACCGATATCAAAGAAATCAAAAGACATTGATTCGACAGTTACGACCTCCTCTTCACCAACTTTTTCAGAATGATTATAGTTTACGGTAACCCTCAAGCCGACATACAAGCTGCTGTAAGATTCCAACACCTGTTTAAAAGTAAACCAAGAGGAACTCCATGAACTGTAGTAATGCTTAATCCAGTCATAATCATAAGTAACTCCCAGATAATAATTCAAAGCAGACTCAAAATTTCCCTTGTCGGTTACCTTGCGGTCGTAATAGTTGTCATTGGAAACGGTCCCCATCGAATTTACACTGACGTCAAAGGAGATAACACTATCCTGAGTATTTTTTAAATTATCACTCAAATCAAACGCAATAATCTCACTGCCATCCAACGTGACCCATTTGCCACTTTCACCACTTGCATCGGACAACCATTTACAGGCAATCGATTCAGAACCGGTATATTGGGAGCCGTCTGCGGCTTTGACCCGGAAAGAGATTTCATTGACAACGTAAGGCATATTGACATCACCAAGCGTACCGAGGTACCCGGTAATATCAATTGCAGTATTATTATTTTCAATCACACAATCAACTGCTTCAAAACATTGCTTTTCCTCATTAAACCGGTAGTCATCAAAAAGCGTTGCAGTATCAGTACCAAGGGAGGTTTTGCGGTGTCTTTGCAGCTTATATTCCGTATCTCCGTCAATACCGGAAATTTCTGCGATATATCTGCCGTCAGTATCTCTGACCACTTTTGCTCCGGCAAACGTATAGAAAATTTTCGGATCATTGAAGTCTGTCACTTCGTTTCTGAAATATGCACTCAAATCAACGGTCAGCGAATTTTTTGTTTTTATATCTGCAGAAATACTGCTCTCATCAGCAACCAATTCGCCATCGGTAACCGTAGCACTGTAGTCCTCACCGATCTGCATTTTGCTTGAACCATTCTTACCGAAAACCTGATAATCGACAACCGCATTTTGACCGATATCATCAACAGCAAAAATATAGCGGCCATTGGCATCACCGGTAATAACCACCTCTTTTGTGTAAAAAGCTCCGCCATTTTTAACGACATAGCTGACAGAGTAAGATTCAAAACTTCCAGCTCTGGCAATAAAATCTGTCAGATCGATACGCAGCTGATCTTTGCGGTACTCCGCTGAAAATTCCTGCACATCTGCCAGGTTGACATTTTCAATTACCTGAGTATTGGTCAATCTATTACCATCAGCGTCAGTGATATACCACTCAATTTTTGAACCGTTTTTGATCGCCACGTTATCGCCGATACTGACCGCATTTGTCAAGTGCTCTTCTGTAATTTCGATCGCACTCTGCTCGACACCGTCGACTTTGTAGACAAATTTGCATCCGGCAGTAACCAGATTTTTATCAAACATGCTCAAATCGACATCCAGACCGGTATCAATTCCGGCAATGGTATAGGTGTCGGTCAAAACATCATTACTTGAAACAAAATACCATTCAAATGTATCACTTGCCTTAAACTCATGACCTTCAATGTAAACCATTCCATTTTCAACAGCCAGTTTCTGATATTCGCCGCCGTTAATGCTGATATACATGTAATCAGCCCCGGCATCAAGAGCTGACAGGTAATCATAAGATCCGCCGAGCATATTGCTGTACTGGGAGTTATTGACCATATCAAGCACGCTGAAAAAAGGAATTCTATCTGCACTGCTTGAACCAAACATCTGCGAAATAAGACTTTCTGCCATTGATTCCCCGTAAGAGGGAATATCAAATTTGGTAGTTCCACCAATCTTCGTTTCACCGACAACATACCACTCGACTTTTGAGTATTGGTTGATTTCAGCATCTCCGGAGATCACGACACTATTTCCGGCACCGACTTTGACACGCTTGATTTCACCGCCATCAACACTGTAACAGAGGTAATCGCCCTCTTTTACATTGGCAAATTCGCTGAGATCAATGGTGATATCGTAGTATTTATTGTATTTGGATTCAGTGTAATCGGCAGAGTTTTTCGCACCATTCTGGGCGGTCAGCACCAGAGTACCTTTATTGCCGGAAAAGCGGATCGCACCATTTTCCTTATTTGCCACACTGTATGCAAGGTGATGCACGTTGTAATTGGCATCGACCATGTAGGTAACAGGAGCGGAATAATCCTTGCTAACCTTATAGGGATTGCCGTCTTCATCATAGTCGATCACAATATCCCCTATCGGACCGGGATGCCAGTTATCGCAATAACCCTCCGGGGCATATCCGGTAAACGCAAACTTCTCTTCAAAATTATCGACATAGTTGCCGCCGATGGCAAGATAAGCATCATCCTTGCCCAGAGTCAGGGAATACACATCGTGTGAATCGTTGTTGGAAGGACCACCGATACTGCCGGCATCGGTCTGCAAAGCATTGTAAACAGTGATAACTCTGCCGCCATCTGCCACACCATCTGCCTGCGGCAGAAGAATAATATCGTAGAGATCTGTATTGGTGATCCCGATAGTAATATCATGAGGATTTCTGATAATGATCGTCGCAGCATTCTCGTTAGCCATTTTTTTGCCCTTTCTTCTTGAACAGTTCCTATATTAAAGACTTTTACTTTTTATACTCTTTCAAAACAACTTTCTACATAAATTCTTTGCAGCAGACACACTCCACCACACTATACATCACATATATAATAGCATGAGTGAATCGCTTTGTCAAGCAAAAACCAGCTCTTTCAGGAAAAATTTCATTTTTCATCTAACGTAAAAACAAACAATTCACTATCTGCACCATATATAACAAAAAATTCATAAAAGTCTCAAACTCTTACGGCACAATCCCTGATTTGGTACTTTTTGAAGAAATTCGATGAGACAAAACGATGGCAGTCTGTGACTATCCCCGGATGGGAAGCAGCCGAAAGGGGTAAAAAAAGAAAAACAGCGAGCAAGTTTAATTGCAAAAGCCGTTTTTGGATTTTTTACAGAGATTTTTTGATAAGATGGTACACCCGGCGGGATTCGACACGAGTGAAGCGAAGTGAGCCTGCTGCCGCTTTGCGGCAAAGGCAACCCGCATAAAAAATCCCTCGGGTGCGAAGCAGCCGAAAGGGGTAAAATCAAAACCACCAGCTGAGCTGGTGGTATGCACTGTGCCTAGAAGGCATTTTTGCTGGCAGCCCGATCCGGGCTCTGAATGAAATTTTCATTCGCATTAAGTTCACTGGCTACTGCTAAAGCAGTCAGTGAACTGT
>JAZRGW010000027.1:0-8119 GCA_045644425.1 Victivallaceae bacterium
GTTTTTCATTTTTTCAGCACCACGCAAATCTCCAATAAAGTTCAAAATCAGATACCGTCAGTGTAATATAGCATCGACAAGATGAATTTCAATTTGCGATTTTCTTTTTCTGATAAAGCTGATAAATAAATGTCTGCGGTGCGACTGGTTTCCGGGGCAGCTTTTATTTCTGCAGAAAATTCCGACATTTCGTTTGAGGTAAAAGTCGAACTCTGTTTTTATTTTTATGCTTTCGGAGATGTTTTCCGGAGAAACGGCAATATCCTGTAAAATCACATTGCCGGCAGAGTGAGTACCTATGCTATAAAAAAAGTGCTGCAAATTTGCAGCACTCTTTCTATCAACTCTTATTTTACCGCAGAGAGAGAAGCAATGCGATCAATTCATCAAGCTTTTCCGGAGTCAGAAGCGGATTGAGCAAGGTGAATTTCAAGCATACATTGCCGTTGCAGACGGTTTGACCGATGACCACGCCTTTATGGTGAAGCAGTTTTCTGCGGATACGTTTATTCATGGTATCAGCATCCTCGCTGCTGTTACTTTCCGGCAAAAGACGGAAGACCACCGAACTGATCTCCGGCTCATTGGTCACTTCAAAAGCACCATTTGCTTTCAATTGTCCATAGAAATATGCGGCATTGTCGATGCAGCGGGTGATCAGCTGTGACCAGCCCTCTTTACCACGCATTTTGAAACTCATCCACACTTTCAACGCATCAAAGCGACGGGTGGTCTGCATGGATTTATTCACCAGATTGATATAACCGTCTTCCTCATCCTCTTCACGGTTGAGGTAATCAGCATGGATGGTCAAAGCTTCAAAATAACGTTTATCCCGGATCAGCGATGCACTGCAGCTGATCGGCAGCATGAACATTTTGTGGAAGTCAACCGTGATCGAATCACACGCTGACAATCCGGCAACACGGTGAGCATATTTTTCAGAAAGCACCACCCCGCTGCCGTAAGCTGCGTCAGCATGAAGCCACATACCGTATTTATCGCAAAGTTTACGCATCTCAACCATCGGATCAATACTGCCGAAGTCAGTCGTTCCCACGGTTGCGACTGCACAGAAAGGCAGATTGCCCGCCGCCAGATCGGCTTCAATGAGTTTTTCCAGTGCGTCAATATCCAGCTGCATGGCGGAATTGACCGGCACTTTGACCACTGATTCATACCCCAATCCCATCAGGTGGGCACTTTTTTCCATCGAAAAATGGGAAACTTCAGAGGTATACATGCGGAACTTGCGGAAGTTTTCCGGAAGTCCATGTTTTTTGACGTCAAAATTCAGCTTCTCATTGCAGAACCAATCCCGTGCCAGCAGCAAGCCGGAAAGGTTGGATTGGGAACCGCCGGAAGTAAATACACCATCGGCATTTTCACCATATCCGTAAAGCGTACAGAGATTGCGGATCACTTCCACTTCCACTTCCGTAGCCGCAGGAGCCTGATCCCATGAATCCATGGATTGATTGAATGTGGCAATGATGATCTCCGCCGCGATGGATTCCAGAAGTGCCGAACCGTGCAGGTGTGCCATGTAATTCGTCGACATCGGACGCACTAAATTCGGCAGGATCTTCTCTTTGACTTCGCTTAAAATCTCATCGAAACTGCACCCCTTTTCGGGAAGCAATTCATCAATATGCAGAGCTTTACGCAGTTCATACGGCGGCATACCGGCATAAGCACCATCATGGTTCATTGCCGCTGCCGACGCCTCGATGGTCGCCTGCATCATCCGGATATAGGCAGCCTTTTCCTCCGCCCCCGACGTCAGAAAAACATCATTTGGAAAATTCACGGTCTACCTCAATGACCACCTTTTCAAAGATGGAAATCATGGTTTCCAGTTCAGCATCGGAAACATTCAATGCACACAGACAACGCATTACCGAACCGTGGCGGCCGCCTTTTTCCATAACCAGTTTATTTTCAAAACATTTTTTCTGCACCAGTGCAGCAATTTCTCCGGATGCAGGCAGTGAACCAAGTGCATCAGCTTCACCTTTGGGATTGACAAATTCCACGCCGGACATAAGTCCTTTGCCGCGGATATCACCGATAATGGAAACTTTATCCTTGAGTTCGTGCATTTTATCCCGCAGATAGTCACCTTTGCGGCGGACATCGGCAAGAAATTCCTCTTTGGAAACTCTATCCATCACCACGCAGCCGGCTGCCATGGCGATCTGGTTGCCGCGGAAAGTACCCGCATGAGCTCCGGGCTGCCATTTATCCAGTTTCTTATTGTAGATGACCACCGACATCGGCTGGGTCCCGCCGATGGCTTTAGAAGAAAGGATCACATCCGGCACGATATTAGCATATTCAAAGGCAAAGAATTTACCGGAACGACCCACACCGCACTGGATCTCATCCACGATCATGGGAATATCCAATTCTTCCGTGACCCGGCGGATGGTCTGCAGAAATTCGACCGGAGCAGGAATAACACCACCCTCGCCCTGGATCGGTTCAAGGATGACAGCTGCCGGTTTGGTAATACCGCTTTCCGGATCTTTGAGAACTCTTTCAAAGAAAGCACAGCACGCTTTTACTCCCGCTTCGCCGCCGAGACCGAAAGGACAGCGGTAGCTGTAGGGATAGGGGAAAAAGTGAACTTCCGGCATCAGTGCATGAACTTTCTCTTTCGCTCCGATATTTCCGGTCAGGGAAAGGGCTCCGTGACCCATACCGTGATAACCGCCGGAGAAAGCGATAACTGAACTGCGGCCGGTAGCGGTTTTGCAGAGTTTGATCGCCGCATCAGTGGCATCGGTACCGGAGGGACTGCAAAACTGGATTTTCACATTGCCCTGCATCTCTTCCGGAAGCAGAGAAATAAGTTTGTGAACGAAACGATCCTTGGTCGGAGTAGTCAGATCCAGCGTATGCAAAGGTGCTTCGCTGGAAATCAGGTCGATCATCGCCTGATTGACTTCCGGATCATTATGGCCGAGTGCGAGGGTTCCGGCACCGCAGAGGAAATCAAGATATTTATTTCCTTCCACGTCTTCGACCCATGAGCCTTTGGCTCTTACAATAGAGAAGGGAAACTTTCTCGGGTAACTTCTGGCGTTGGATTCCGTCATTTCCTGACGTGAGATATAGTCTGCATTAGTTACCGGTTTCCCGCTGAAATCGGTGTTGTCCTTACGGTCAATTTCAAGTGCCATTGCTGGGCCCCTTATCTTTTGTCGGAATTGAACCTCGCTTCCGTTTTGTTTGTTAAAAGTTTTTCGCTGAATCCACCGGACAAAAGGACTCAACTTTACCAGACGCTTAAAATAGCATCAATAAATCTTTATTGCAAGTTTAAAATCGGCAAATAGTACAAAAAATCCGAAAATCACTCTCTCAAAAGGTCAAATCAGCCCTTTCAAGTGTTTTTCACGCTTTTCAATGCAGTCACTCAAATAGTCGTCGAGCCGGATAAGTTTAAATTCATCAATGATCTCATCAATAGTGAACTCATCGCTTTCACTGGTCATAAGTACCGAACCGAGATAGTCAGGTGTCTGGATTTTTACCTTGTCGCCGTATTTGGCTTTGATGGCAGGAAATTTACCTATGTTATAATCCAGATGGATTATCTCGCGGTCAAGATTCAATTCCGCTGCCGCAATGGATGAGTAGAAAAAGTTGTGGCTGTGTGCGACAGCTTCACCCTGCGGAGAAAGGATTTCCGGGAATCTGGCACATGCTCCGGCAAAGTACGCCCTTGACTCATACGCCCACATTTTCTGCAGCAATCCGCCGTGGAACGCCGAAGAAAAGGCGATGATATCCGGTTTGAGTGCCCGGCAGCGGTGACGCAGTTCCTCAAAATTCAGATCGAAACAGGTGGCAAAAGTGACCGTTCCGAAATCGCATTTGACAAGCGGCAGTTCCGTTCCCGGAACCGTATCCCGCAAATACTCATCGGGGAAAAGATGGTTTTTAAGATATATTCCTGCAACTTTGCCTTCACGGTCATAAAGTTCGGTGGCATTTCTCCAGACACCGTCGATCTTCAAAATGGCACTGTAAGCGATGTAACAACGGTTTTCTTTCGCCTTTTCAGCAAAAAATTCACGGTAGGCATCTCCCCTTGCCTCATAGAACTCATACAGTTCATCTTTGGATGTCGCAGGATAACGGTCACAGCACTCGGTCATCACCGCAAGATCGGGACGATGCACCATGATCTGTTTATCCAGAAAATCCTGCAAATAATCCCTCACGATTTCCACCCCTGCCTGCGGAGTGGGAATTTTCAGCCATGCAGGAATCGTTTCACCCGAAACACAAACTTTTACTTTTCTGCTCATTTTAAACCTGATTTAAATGAAGTTTTCATAAATATTAATCATAATACCGCGAATAATATATCACAAAAGTTATGATTTGTCAAAAAATCACAGCACTCCGCTGAGATGCAGAGTGCCGGATTGATAAAATTCTGTTTTCAACGTTTAACTTCTCTGATATTCACCGTGTCTATCCAGCAGTCGGCATCGCCGACATTGGCAAATGCGATGGGAGTTTTGTAGCTGTTCATCGCAACTTTCGGAGTGGTGAAAGTAATGGAATAGACAAACCAGTTTCTTTCACCCGCTTCAGGTTTGATATTATGCGTGGCAAAGAGATGACTTTTTACATCTGTACGGTAGGTAAATGGATACCCCTGAACCCTCAAAGCTCCGTTGTCACCGGCAAAACGAACTGCGAAAGTCAATTCATATTTCGTATCCGGTTTGAATACCCCATACTGCACCACATTGTAATACCACGGCAGAGAAATCGGTTTTTTCGGCCAACCGGAACCGGTATAGTGAGGTCCCGCCATCGGTGCATTCAGATTGTTGATCAACTGCGGAGCGGTTTTTGCCGGAAGTTTCAGTGAATATTTTCCGGTATGCGGTTTTTCTGCATCGAGCATACCACCGACATTGCGGGGATCAACCGGAGAATTTTTACTTTGCTGATAGGCAATTCTGTAAAAATGATCGCTGCAGCCCCAGTAATCCGGACGCAGATCTTGATCAGGATGATCCTCAAAACCTCTATTGCTCAATTCAGGAGCAACTATAACCGAATCAGCTTTTTTACCGTTGACCAGCAGATTCACCTGTGTGTGTCCAGCCAGTTTACTGCGGTTTTCAAGTTTGACGGTGATATCTTTGAAAGAGTTCGCTTCAAGAGTGAATTTTTCTGCGAACTTTTCCACTTTCAATCCTGCAGGCAGTTCAAGTGCGGCATTGATATTGACCGCTTTTTTACCGGTATTGGCAAAGATCATACGCAAAGTATCCTGCCCATTTGTTTGCGGAAATACGACCATGGAACGCACCATTTCCGCTTCCGGAGCAACGGCGGCGATAACAGCAGTCGTCGCTTTTCCGGCAGGGGCGGTTATAATGAGGTGTTTGCCGTCATTTGCAATTTTCTGAACAGCAAGTTTCTCACCTTCCATATCATAAATAAACGCGGTTTCGGGCAGATTTTTACGGATCGCTTCCGGCAGACGTTTGAGTTCCAGACGGATGACCACATCTTTTTTCTCAAAAGGATTATGGAAGTTGATTACCACACCTTTATGAGTTTTCTCATTGCGGATGAAATATTTTGCCCGCACACCCTTTGCGGAAAAACTCATGCCTGCACTGTCACGGAAAACTCCGTTATACATCCAGTCACAAATCCTTGACCGGTGCCAGTTGAATTGTCTGGCGTTGTTGGCAAATTCACAATCAGTGAAGTTGCGGGTGAAAAGGTGATACTCTCTTGTCGCATCCTCCCAGTCAGGTGCCCCATCGGAAAAACCATTGGCACAGCCTCTGCCGATCTTGATTGCAGGCAGAGCGAACATCATCGGTGCACCGTCTACACCGTCGGAACCGTTGCGGATAACAAACTCGTTGTACTGGGTGAGAAAATCCACCGCACCCTCCCCGAAAAAGCTGAACCACGGTGATTCCGGGCGAATCTTTTTCAAAAGGTACTGGTACATCTTTTCTGTTCCGACTATACGGGATCCGTACTGGGCACCATGATCGTGTTCGCGGTTGTAACACTCCATATAATAGTTGCACTCATCGGTATAGACCGACAGACCGTATCTGCCGTAATAGGCTTCGTGAATAGCTCTCTGCACATAGTTACGCCACAAGCTGTCATCAAGACACATGCTGTTATCCTGTGAAGTGTGTTTGCCCTTTGCCCAGCCCCAAGGCATAAGTTTACCGTTACGCAGACGGACACCACCTTTATGAGCTTCACCGGGCTTGAGCAAAAGCAGATTTTCCAATTCAGACTTTTTAAATCCGGCAATATGATCCCAGGTCGCGTAATCATCGGAGTAACCCAGCACATCGTAATAAGCGAAGTTGGTAATACCGTTATTGCGGAGGATTTCGTTTTCTTTACGCAATTCTTCCGGCTTACCCAGACGCGGGAGCATGACGGGGGTGTAGACCACTCTGCCGCCCAAAGTCCACAATCCGTTTATTCCCATATACTTCAACATTGGGACATGCTGATTGGCGGTTCTGCCTACCGGAAAAATGTTGTTTCTGCCCAAAGAGTGGATATTTTTGGTATAGGAGGTATTGACATTGGAAAAATCCATCCAGCTCCTTGCCCAGATGCCGTAAAGATCACAACAATCGTACTCATCGCCGCGGATGAATCCTGCAAGGTAACTTACTGTAATCTTTTTCCCCGGTTCAACGGCATAGCGGCGGCAGGTTTCGATATCCGCTCCGGTATTTCCTTTGACCGGAACCATCGAAAATCTCACTCCGTAACCGTCAGCCATCCGCCGCTGGAGCGTGAATGAACCGATCCCCGGAGTATAAAATGCCAGATATCCCATCGTCTGGAATCCCGGATGGGTCTGGAAAGGCCGCCCCTGGAAACCAAGCAAAGCTCCCGGATGGTTGAATCCGGTCATATCGTGGGTACGGGTAAGGCGGATACCTTCGGCATCCATACCAAGACTGACCTTTTTGAAACGGGGGAAAGCAATATCCCGGATCTCGTATACAGAATTATTTTCCAATGTCAGATCCCAGATCGGGGCACCGGATTTGGCAGGCAGAGTGACTTTCATCACGACATTGACTTTATCCATTAATTTGTAAGTGATGGTCAGAATATTAGCACCGGCAGTTTTCTCAACGATTGCCGAAACCGCTTTATCCGGCTGGGAAACGGAAGTCCACTTCTTGAAAGGAGCCTGAGAATAATCCATTTTAAAAAGTTTCTGTGGCTCTTCCGGCGGAATGATGGTCGGTCCATTCTTCACCTGCCATACATTGAGAGTACCGGAAACCGGATCAAAAGCAAGATACTGATCATCATTTTCCAGAATAAGACGTTTATCCGGAGCTATGACCGCCTTAACTTCCGGAATACCGGCTTTGGCGGCAGCTTTATCAATACGCAAACGCAAACGTACCTGTCCGCGATCAAAGAGACGTTTCACTGTTGATGGATAAAAAGGTGAATCATCCACGGAAATATAAAGTTTAGCCCCCGGCACTTTCTCATTCAGAGTAGCAGAAATCACTTTGCCGGTAAAAGGAGCGTAGTCGATCTGGGCTTTTTCCGCCTCTTTGCGTTTGGAAAATTCCGGAGTCATCGAAGGAGCCGGGGCTTTTTCCGGGATCAATGCCACAGCAGCAAGATTGCAGTAATAAAATCCGCCGCGGAAACGGAAAGTGTGGCAGCCTTTTTCCAGAGCGATTTTATTGCCCGGCATCCAGAAATACTCCATATTGCGGTAGGCTTTTTCATTGAATTTGATATTTTCCCCAATGATTGAACCACGGGAAGAGCGGATATGCAGATGTTTGTCATCAATAGTGTACCAGAAAGCCTCTTTTCTGCCTTCCACCCGGTTGAATTCCATTGTAAAATTCAACGCTCCGGGATTGGTCGCCCGGATAAGAAACCACGGCCGCAGGGTACTGTTTTCAGGCAGTTCAAAGTCAAAAGAGAGCAAGTTACGGTTGTAACTGCCATTGTAAAGCACCTTTTTGACAGGGGATTTTTCATCGGTCGTGAACCATGAATTTTCTTCCGGAGCAAGAATCACCCGGTCAACATCTGCCATCGGAACGACGAT
>JAZRGW010000028.1:0-1792 GCA_045644425.1 Victivallaceae bacterium
GGCTATGTACGCAACGATCTGGTGCTTTCGTTGGTCAAAGGGCGTACTCATGCCATTGGCATCGTCTCCGAATTCAAAGATTTTGTCTTCCCAATCATCCGCGGCTATGCACAGGAAGCTCAGAATCATGGTTATTCTCTCCGGCTGTTTCAGGTAGATGACGATCTCGAATCAGCCCTGACCAAAGCGATCCAGGCCAGGATGGATGCGATCGTCTGTCTGGGCATTTCAAGCTCTCTGGTTAAAAATATTCCACAGCATTTTTTTAATATGGGTATTCCGATTGCCGGATTGGATCAGACCGGACATCCGGGGCATCCTTTTCTGGATCAGCAGAACAGTGCGGCGGCAATGACGGAATATCTGGTTGAGTGCGGATATAAGAAAATTATTTGTTACGGAGGCAACTACCCCCAAATGCCGCTGCGCAAAGCCGGATACCGGGAGGTTATGGAAAAGCATCAACTTTCCCCATTATTTTTCAATCATCACGACGTTTATCCGGATGATATTATCGACCTGAAGCCGGATGCGGTTTTCTGTGGTGACGACTACCTTGCCTGCCAGCTGCTTCAGGCGGCATATTTGCGCAACATCCGTATTCCCGATGCATTCGGTGTCGCCGGTTTCGGCAATACCAATGTCAGCAATTTCTCATCCCCGGCACTGACAACGGTGGATGAATCTTTTTTTGAATCCGGTGTAATCAGCATGCGCAATATAATTCTCTCCATCGGAAACAAAAAATTTCCGGAACAAACTCCGATAACCGGAAAACTTATAATCAGAGAAAGTACAAAAAATTTAAACCATAATTCAAAAGGAAAGGACGAAAAATGAAAACAAAAGAAAAAATAGCGTTTTTCACCTTGATCGAGCTGCTGGTCGTTATTGCTATCATCGCTATTCTGGCAGCAATGCTCCTGCCGGCTTTGGGATCGGCGAGAAAGCGGGCAGTCGCAGTAAACTGCACCAATAACCTGAAACAGGCCGGTTTTCTCCATGCGCTGTATATGGATCAGAATGATGAATATGCTCTGGGAGCCTATGCTTCCGGCAAATGGTGGTTCTCCCATCTTCAGTCCATGAACAAAAACCGGAAACCGGATTATTTGAGCTGCCCTGCCAATCCGATAAATAAATGGAATGACGGAAACAATACCTGTTATGAGATGTCTTACGGTTTGAATATCGGTACTTTCGGCAAAAATCACGCCGCCAATCCGGGCAAAACCACAATGAATCGTTTGAGCAAACTCGGTGCCCTGATGAAGTTCCCCAATGCCAATAATTGTATATTCCTGATGGATGTGGCAAATTACAAAAGCAATACCCAGATATCCAAAACCGCAGAAGTTTATCAATTCCACTCTTATGATAAATATTTCTATCCGTTCAAAGCTACCAACAAGAGTGTTCTGGCAGCACCACACAACAAGAGAACAAATGCGCTTCATCTGGGAGGGCATGTTTCCAGTCTCGGAATCGGAGAACTTTTTGACGGGACCGGTAAATTTACGGCAGCCGGTCTCTACAATTATATGAACCCGCACATTATGGATACCTGTGAACTTCATAATCGTCCGAAACCGTGAAATTGAAAGGCATACAAAAATGAAACGATTTATTTTAACTGTCGCCCTGCTGTTTTCTGCAATTCTTTCCGGTGCAGAGGCAATGAAGTGGGATGCTTCCAACAAATTCGGCAGCTGGGGACGTCCGGTGAGAATGACTCTGCAACGCAAAAACGGCATTCACGTTATCAATTCCAAAAACAATGATCCCTGTTTTC
>JAZRGW010000029.1:0-20074 GCA_045644425.1 Victivallaceae bacterium
AGAGGAACTGGAAGCAATCCTTTGCAAAGGACATCGTTGGCGGGTTTGGATATTACGGGGGTCTTTTCTGATTTGTGTTTTGTGGATCAGTTATCTTGCATTATGTTGGACTATGGATTGGCAATATCCCTTTAATATCAAATCCCCATGGAGGAGCATGTGGCCGCTGATGTTGTTTCTTTGTGCTGTCGATCTGTATGCGATCCGTCTTCCCGGCAGGTGTCCAACATGCAAAAACAGAATGTCTCTCGGATATTTGACAGAGGGTAAACATTGTATCATTGTTCATTATTGTCCGAATTGCAGAATTTACGGCAAAACCGGAGTTGAACTTTGAGGAACGATATGTTTTCTGACTATATTTTTTACGATGGATTGCTCAAAGAAGTCAAGCGGCACTATGCTGATAAGTCATTGCAGTTACTCGTTGAATGTCGGGATAATCAGGAAAAATGGCTGCTGTTGCAAATCATTTGCACAGGAATTACTTTCTGCCGGAGCGTCTGATTCATAGGAAATCATTAATTCTTTGCTGCCCCAGAGAGAGTTTGTATGGGATAGTTTTTTGATTTTCTCAAATGCGGCAGTAAGCACATCTTTGTACTCGCCGCTTACGGCGGCAAGCCGGACAAGCTGACGCTCAAGCAAATGACAGGCAACATTGAGCAGCTACAATACTGCATTGGCAACGATTACGGACTGTAACGGACAAATACGGAAATAAGCGGATATGCCCGTAATGCCGCATGATTTTCAGCAGCAAACAACCGCGACAGCAATAATAACTGCCACAATCAACAAAAACAATAAAATCTTTGCATATACCGGGATCTGCCGGTCATCCAGAAAATCACCGGCAAAAAGAGTAAAAAAATCACAAATCAAATCTATAATTATACTCATCGCCGCTGTTTTCCGGAAAGTTTTTCCGGCTCACCCTTTGATACGCTGGTCAAGCACCCGTTTGGCTTTGCCTTCACTGCGGGCTATGGTCTGCGGAGCAACCAGTTTGACCCGGATACGCAAGCCGATGACCGATTCCACCGCTTTGGCAATATTGCGTTGAAGTGTTTCCAATACTTTCACCTGATCGGAGAATGCTTCCGGACTCATTTCCACATTCAATTCAATATTATCCATACCCTTTTCGGTGGTGAGGATGATCAGATAATTGGCACTGACTCCCGGTACGGTCAGAAGTGCAGATTCGATCTGCGAGGGGAATACATTCACGCCGCGGATGATGAACATATCGTCACTGCGGGCAGAGATCCGGTCGATACGGCGGATGGTACGGCCGCATTTGCACGGTTCGGCAATGATCCTCGTCAGGTCACGGGTACGGTAACGGATCATCGGCATCGCATATTTGCTCAAAGTGGTCAATACCAATTCACCCATTTCACCATCCGGCAGCACTTCTCCGGTATCCGGATCAATGATTTCAGGATAGAAATGATCTTCAAAAACATGCATTCCCTGATGTTCAGTACACTCTATCGCCACACCCGGTCCGATGATCTCGGAAAGTCCGTAAATATCAAATGCCTCGATACCGGCTCCGGCTTCCAGCTGTTCACGCATCCCCTGCGACCACGGTTCGGCACCGAAAATACCGACTCTGACCGGCAGTTCACGCATATCTATACCCGCCAGTTTAGCCTGTTCAATGAGGTGCAGAAAATAACTCGGTGTACAGCATATACCGGTAACCCCGAAATCACGCATCAGCATCACCTGACGCTGGGTATTGCCTACGGATGCCGGAACTACGGTTGCTCCAAGTGCCTCACAACCGCTGTGAGCCCCCAGACCACCGGTAAAAAGTCCGTAACCGTAAGCGATCTGGATAATATCTTTTTCACTGAGTCCGGCACCTGCCAGACCACGTTTCATCACCTCTGCCCAAACAGCAAGGTCTTCTTTGGTATATGCCACCACGATCGGTTTACCGGTCGTACCGCTGGAAGCGTGCAGACGCACCACTTCGCTCATCGGCACGGCACACAAGCCGAAAGGATAGGTATCACGAAGATCGATCTTCTTGGAAAAAGGCAGTTTCTGAATATCGGCAAGTGTTTTCACATCAGCAGGTTTGACACCATTTTCATCCATCCGCTTTCGGAAAAACTCAACGTTGTTATATGCATGAGCAACAATATTCTGCAAGCGTGAAAGCTGAACATCACGCAATTCATCAACCGGCATGAAATCTGCCGCACAAACACCGTTTTTGATATTCAAATCCATTTTATTTCCCCGTTACGGTTTCAGAATTAATTATATTTGGATTAATGTAGCACAAATTACCGTTTTTTGCAAGTTATTCTGCCGGCAAACGCTTTGATTCTGAAAGATATTTCCGGTAATTTTTCATTATTATTTTCACATAATTGCAAGTCACCGGAAAATCTATGCGGCTGATGACATCGCCATCCGGAGCATCCGGCTTCCAGCGGATGCTGTTCTTCGCTCCGGCATTGTATTCAGCCAGTGCCAGTTCGGTACCGCAACGGTAATTTTTCCACTTATCCAACGCCCTGCCCAGATACCAGCAGCCGATTTCCAGATTCAACTTCACATCATAAAGCTGTGATCCGGAAGGCACTTTTTTCTGATTCACTCTCGCCCAGTCGGCAACTGCCCCCGATGGAAGTATCTGCATCAATCCGATTTCTCCGGCTTTGCCTTTGGCATAAGGGTCGAAACCACTTTCTTTTCTAATCAATGCCCGTACCAATTCCGGCGGGATCCCGTGTTTTTCCGCCGCCTGTTTGATTTCGATGGCAAACTTCGTGTCATCAATGAAACTGTTACGTAATCCCTGCCGCACATCTCCATCACTGAAAATAAATGCTGCGGCAATCAATAATGCCGAGATCAGCAGCCAATACCGTAAGTTTACGGAAGATTTTTTACTTGAATGTTTCATCTGACACACTCCGGAGAAAAAATCACCCCTGCCGTCTCAGACAGACAGCCGGGGCAATTATCAATTCCGGATTTTACGGAAAACACCATCAGGCATTTTCCTGGGATTTTTCCGGTTTCTTGGGAAGTTTGACTTCGATATGCAGTTCGCGGAGCTGTTTCAGAGTGACTTCGCTGGGGGCATTCATCATCAGGTCTTCCGCCTGCTGGTTGAAGGGGAACGCAATAACTTCACGGATATTCGGTTCATCCGCGAGCAGCATCACCAGACGGTCAACACCCGGAGCGATACCACCGTGCGGAGGGGCACCGAGTTTGAATGCATTGATCATGCCGCCGAACTTCTGATCCACGGTTTCCGGACCATAACCGGCAATCTCAAAGGCACGGTACATGATTTCCGGACGGTGGTTACGGATAGCACCGCTGGAAAGCTCAACACCATTGCACACAATATCATACTGCCACGCCAGAATGTCCAGCGGAGCTTTGTTGTTGAGAGCATCCATTCCACCCTGCGGCATGGAAAACGGGTTGTGGCTGAAAATGATTTCTCCGGTCTCTTCGTCTTCCTCGAACATCGGGAAGTCGACGATCCAGCAGAATTTGAATTCATTCGGATCTATCAGCTCCAGACGGCGACCGAGTTCCGGAATGACCGCTCCACCGATCTTGCAGGCAACTTTCTCTTTGTCGGCGAGGAAGAAAAGAGCATCTCCATCTTCCACTTTTCCGGCAGCTTTCAAGCCGTCGATAACTTCACGGGAAAGGAACTTGACGATCGGACTTTTTTCCGTACCTTCGCTCCAGATGATGTAAGCCATACCTTTGGCTCCGTTTTCCTGAGCAAAGGCGATCATATCGTCGAAAAATTTACGGGGCTTACCGGCAACTTTAGGAGCTTTGATGGCACGCACCACACCGCCATTTGCAACGGTGGAGGCAAATGCCTTGAATTCACTGTCGCGGAAATATTCGGAAACGTCGATCATTTCCAGCGGGTTACGCAAATCCGGTTTATCAGAACCAAAGCGGCTGATCGCTTCACGGTAGGGGATACGGACAAAGGGATCGGTGGAAAATTTCTTGGTGGAGAATTTTTTCAGAATGTCCTGAAGCAGACCTTCGACCACGGCAAAAATCTGATCCTGCTCCACGAAGCTCATCTCAATATCCAACTGATAAAATTCACCGGGACTGCGGTCGGCACGGGCATCCTCATCACGGAAACAGGGTGCGATCTGGAAGTAACGGTCGAAACCGGAAACCATAAGCAGCTGTTTGAATTGCTGGGGAGCCTGCGGCAGAGCATAAAATTTACCCGGATGCAGACGTGAAGGCACGAGATAGTCACGGGCACCTTCCGGACTGCTGGCAGTCAAAATCGGGGTCTGGAACTCGGTAAAACCGGCACCGGTCATATAAGCACGGATAGCGGCAATGACTTTGCTGCGGAGAATGATGTTATTGTGAAGTTTTTCTTTACGCAGGTCGAGGAAACGGTATTTAAGACGCATTGCTTCAGGAGCATTGTCATCTTTGGCAACCTGGAAAGGCAGCACGTCAGCTTCTCCGAGCATTTCCATACCGGTAGCGGAAACTTCGATCTCACCGGTGGCAAGTTTCGGGTTCACGGTACCTTCGGCACGCTCAACAACCACGCCGTCAAACTGGACAACGCTTTCAACACGCCATTTATCCAGAGCCTGATAGAAATCTCTTTCCGGATCGATAACGATCTGGGTCAGACCGTAGTTGTCACGCAGGTCGATAAAAATGACTCCGCCGTGGTCGCGGACGCTGTGGATCCAGCCGGAAACGCGAACCTCTTTACCGGCATCTGCTTTACGCAATTCACCGCAAGTATGGGTACGGTACATAATTTTTCATCCTTATTTTATGGTTGAACATAATAAAATCGCTTATAATATAACACCATACCGCAGATTTTTCACCCCCCTTTTATAAAAAAAGTAAAGAAAAAATCCCTCTGCCGCAAATTGCAGGAGCGTTATTCAACACCAGGCTTCTTTTGAAAAAGCCGTTCTCTTCTGGCAGCAGTAAGCACAGTGATCGATCCAGCACCGGCTTCCAGCAGCAGTTCAGCCGCGGCATGCAGGGTTGCTCCGGTGGTAAATATATCATCGACCAGCAGTATCCGGCTTCCGGATGGCACTCTATGACGGAGTGAAAATTGCTTTTTTATCGCTTTATGCCGTTCTTTGCGATCACGGTTGCGTTGATTGGTAAAAGAAAAACGGCTTTTCAGTAAATTTGCAAAGGCTATTCCGCTTTTTTGAGAAATCACCCGGGCAAAAAGTTCCGCCTGATTATACCCCCGAACCATTTCCCGCAGAAAATTCAGCGGCACCGGCACGATAAGATCACATTCAATTTCATAATTTTTCAACAGTTCAGCTCCGAGTATCCCCAGCGGCAAAGCTATTTCGCTGCAGTGACGGAACTTGAATTGGCGGATCATGCTTCTGCCTGAACCACGGTAGGCAAAAATCGAATACGCCTCACGCCACGGTCTTTGCGGTTCATCCAGACATTGCGGACAGACCGGCAGAAAAGTATTATTTTCCCCGCCGCATCCGGAACAGCGGAATTTTGCGGAGAAAAAATTCAAACTTTTCCGGCATTCCGGACAAAGTTCACCATCCGGCACCGGATGCTCCTCTGAACCGCATACCGGACAGCTGAAAAATAATCCACGGGTAAATCTTCTCACTCTTCCTCCAATGGCGGCAATTCCGGCATATAATCTCTGTAACGGCAAATTGAAATCAGAAACGGCCCCCGGAAAATCACCGTTACCAGATCAAAACTGCCGGGAACCCCGCGGGCATAGGAACTTTTCTGATAAATTCTGGCGGCACGGAAGTTACGGCGGCGCTGGTGACTGGAAAGATTCAATTCCGGTCTTGCACCTTTACGGTAACGCAAACTTTTCACTTCCACGAAAACAAATTTTTCACCATTGCTTGCCACCAGATCCAACTCTCCGGCTTTGCACCGCCAGTTTCTCTCAAAAATCCGGTATCCCAGAGTCCGGTAGAGTTCTTCTGCGGCATTTTCCCCTCTGACACCTAATTTTTTACGGTATTTCAGCAATTTATTGCGGTTCATGGCAGAATTCCGGTAACGAAACGGTCACGCTGACACAAATCTTTTACGATCGCCGGAGAAAATCCGGCAGCTTTCAGTGCAGATGCAGTCCGCTTCGCCTGATGCGGGGATAATTCAAAAATCGCTTCGCCGCCGGGATTGAGGTATTCAGAAAGAGTTTCGATCGTTTTCAAAATCAGAAACAAACCGTCCTCTTCAGCAGTCAGGGCAAGTTTCGGTTCGTAATCCTTTACTTCAGGATCCAGACCGGCATACTCTTCCTCGGTGACATAGGGTAAATTAGCGGCGACAAAATCAAATTTTCTCCCGTCGAGAGCAGAAAAAAGATCACTTTGCATGAATTCCACATCCACGCCGCAAAATTGGCCGTTTTCCTTTGCCAGAGCCAACGCATCGGAACTGACATCGACCGCAGTGATCTGCAAATCCCGCCTTTCATCGGCAAGAGCAATGGCGATCGCTCCGCTGCCGCACCCCAGATCAAGCACTTTTCCGCCATGCGGAACCCGGTCGATCAGCCATTGGACGAGGGATTCTGTTTCCGGCCGGGGGATCAAAACCCGGCGGTCAACTTTCAGCATCAGATTGCGGAAAGGAGCAGTTCCGAGAATATATTGCAGCGGTTCGCCCCCTGCCCTGCGCCGGGCATAGGAAAATGCCGTGTCGGCATCGGGAGCATCTTCCACGATCCATCTGGATTCCTGAATGAAATTTTCCACGCCGCCATTTTTTAAAATCTGCGATATTTCACTGATAAGTTCTTTCATCATACCAACCGTATATCCAATGATGTTTTGCATAGTATACCACCTGTTTACGGATTATTCAAGCAATTTACGCAAAGATGAAAAATTTCCCTCTCTTAACAGCAACAAATTTTGAAAAAAATTTCATTTTCCATTTGTAAAACAGTATTTCAGGAGTTATTTTAATTAAGATAACTTGCGGAAGAATGGTCGAGTGGTTTAAGGCAGCGGTCTTGAAAACCGCCGAGGGGCAACTCTCCGAGGGTTCGAATCCCTCTTCTTCCGCCATTTTTTTGCTTATTTCACCTCAAACAGTACCGTTTAGTACCGTTTAAGGTTTTCATCTTGCAAAAACAGACCATTTTCAGCTATATCCGGGAATAGATTATGGAAAACGATATGGCTCTCCAAAAAATCAAACTCAAGATCGGTACCGTCTATCAGAAAGAACCCAACGGGATCTATTACTTCCGCTATCAGGTCAATGGAGCAAGAAAAGCGATCAGTTTAAAAACCCGCAACAAACAGCAGGCTCTCAAAGAAGCAGAAAAGTATGTCCCGCTGCTTCAGGCTACCTCATCTGAAGTTATTGCAGCCCATGTTCAACATGCCCGCAAAAAGTATTCATCCTGTTCCAAAGCATTGATGATGGCGGAACCGACACCCTGTCCAATCATTTCCTGCAAGACATAAATCGTCAGCAAAATGCTCTCTTTTTCGCTTCCCCAATAAGGAGCGATAGAACCGGTTCCGACAATTTTATTTCCCGACACGGCAACATACATATGGGCAGAAACCGCCTGACGTTTGATTTTCTCAAGCGTAAAATAAGCACAATACTCTTCAATGAGTTCTGCCGGATAATCTTTACCGTTGATTTCCCGCAACCCTCTATGAATAATATTTTGTACAACCCCCGCTTCAGATTCAGCAAACAAGCGGACAAAAAATTTTTCTTTCATACATATACCTCCCGCTATAATATAACCTTGCTCAAAAAAAATACAAGCTGCTCCCCTTCCCGACAGTGTAAAATCAGAAATAGTTGCTTTTCACGCAAATTACTCAATTGGAATTTTCTCACGATATATTATATTGGAATGAAGAAGAGGAGCATGGATCGGTTTTCAAACCGCAAGTTTCTTTTACTGTTGTTGAGCATATTTCATGGGTTGCTCCGGTAAAGAACGGAATGAAAGATCCATTAAAAAGAGGAGAATTTGTTATGAAAATGACAATCGCGGATTGGCCGGTGCTGTTCGTTTCCGGCGAATTTTCTGCCGGCAGCAACGAAGGACACCGGCTGCGGGAATTGTTGGATGAACTCAGAAAAATCGATGCTTGCAATGTTATTTCTGCCACAAGCTATGAAGATGCTCTTGAAATATTTACCAGTCGTGCCGATATCGGATGCGTGGTCGTAGACTGGGATTTGGAGTTTGAGCAGAACAATGAAAAAATGACTCCGGAAATTCTGCTCGACGGCATCCGGAAGCGGAACACCAAAATTCCGGTCATTCTGCTGACCGATCATCTGGAAACCGAAAATCTTTCCCGGGAAGTTCTAAAGCAAATCAATGACTGCCTGTGGAAAACTGCTGATACCGTCGAATTTATCGCCGGAAGAATAGCCAATTGGGTAAAAAGTTATTCCGAAAATGTCGTTCCGGAATTTTTCGGAAAACTTGTAGAGTATTCAGAACGTTACAAATATGCCTGGCACACTCCGGGACATCTGGGAGGGCAGGGTTTTCTTCGCGCTCCCGCCGGAGTGGCGATGTTCAAGTTTTTCGGAGAAAACACTTTTCGCAGTGACCTTTCCATTTCCGTTCCCGAACTCGGCTCCCTGCTTGATCACGAAGGTGCCGCCGGAGATGCGGAACGCAATTCTGCTGCTGTTTTCGGTGCAGACCAAACCTATTATGTATTGAATGGGACCAGTACGGTCAATCAAATTATTTGGAGAAGTCAGGTTTTATCCGGAGATATCGCTCTGGTCGACCGCAACTGTCATAAGTCACTCAATTACGCTATGGTCATTACCGGAGCAACTCCGGTTTACATGATTCCCCGCCGCAATGCCAGAGGAATCATCGGACCGGTTCGACGGACGGAATTTTCAGCAGATTCAATCAAAAAACGGATCGACGCTCACCCTCTGATCAAAGACAAAAATAAAGAAACGCATATCCGGATGAGTGCTTTGACCAATTCCACTTACGACGGAGTATGCTACAATGCCAAAGCTATTCTGGAAAAGTATGCCGGAGATGAAACTATTGAAAATTTCCACTTTGACGAAGCATGGTATGCCTATGCCCACTTTCATCCGGTCTATGCCGGACACTACGGAATGGCTGTGAAAGATTGCCGTCATCCGGTATTCTGTTCTCAATCAACCCACAAACTTCTGACCGCATTTTCCCAGGCTTCAATGCTCCACATACGCAACGGTTCACAACGGGCAATCGATCCGGTACTTTTCAATGAATCATATATGATGCATGGTTCGACTTCCCCCCAGTACAGCATGATCGCTTCGCTGGATGTCGCCACCCAGATGATGGCTGACAACGGAGAAACCATCCTTGGTGACATTATCCGCGAAGCGATCCAACTGCGCCGTAAAATAGCCGGATTGGAACGGGATTCCCGACGGAACGGCGATTGGTTTTTCGGTATGTGGCAGCCGCACACCGTGAAATACCATGGCGGCACGGTGGATTTTGCAGACTGTCCGACCGATTATCTGATGGAAAATCAGACTCCATGGGTTCTCAATGACCGGGATAAATGGCATGGTTTTGAAGATATTGAAGATGATTATGTGATGCTCGACCCCATCAAACTTACGATCCTCACCCCTGGCATCGATGATAACGGCAAATTGCTTCCGACCGGCGGCATTCCGGCAGCGATTGTCAGTAATTTTCTTATCAAGCACAATATCGTCTGTGAAAAAACGGATTATTACTCTTTCCTGCTGCTGAATTCTCTCGGCACGAACAAAGCGAAACAGGGATCTTTACTGGCGGCACTTTTTGAATTCAAAAAATTTTATGATTCAGACACTCCGCTTGAAGCAGTATTTCCCGACCTGGTAAAAGATCATCCTGAACGCTACAAAGCAGAAACCCTGAAATCCCACTGCGAATCCATGCACCGCTACTTGCGGGAAAACAGGATCATGGAATTGATGCATCGCTCGTTTGAAGTCATCCCGGTTCCCTCTATGCTTCCGGTGGAAGCGGCAGCAAATGTCGTCCGCGGCAATGTGGAAATGGTCGATGTCGCAGAATTGCATGACCGCATCGCCGCAGTAATGCTGGTCCCCTACCCTCCCGGCATTCCGGTTATGATGGGTGGAGAAACCATGTCCGGAGAAGCGAAAGCAATTGCCGAGTATCTGCTCGCCAGAGAAAAATTTGAAAATGAATTTCCCGGTTACGAAGGAGATATTCACGGCATCACCCGCGAACGACACGGAGAACGGACTGTATTCCGCACACTGTGCATCAAAAAATAAATGCAGGAGATCGAAAAATGAAAAAAACTTTCATGAGCATTACCACGATGTCTTTGCTGACCGTGGCAGCGGTATTATCATTGCGTAACCTGCCCTCTGAAGCGGAATACGGCTACAGCGTAATATTTTATCTCATCATGGCAGCGATATGTTTTTTTATCCCGTCGGCATTGGTTTCTGCTGAACTTGCCTCCAGCTGGCCGGAAGACGGCGGAGTCTATCTCTGGGTCAAAGAGGCTTTCGGTCCGAAATGGGGATTTGTCGCAGTTTTCATGCAATGGGTCGAAAATTTACCGTGGTTTCCGGCGGTATTGACCTTTGTCGCCTCCTCGATCGCCTATGTATTCAATCCGGAGTGGGCTCAAAACCGCTGGTTTGTGCTGATCACGATATGGGTCATGTTGTGGCTGGCGACATTTCTCAACTTCAGGGGAATGCGGCTGTCTGCATGGTTGAGCAGTTCCGGAGCATTGGCAGGGACACTTATTCCCGGTGCGGTGATCATCCTGATGGCGATCGGTTATATCATTGCCGGCAAGACTCCGCAAATCGCTTTCAGTGGAGATGCTCTGATCCCGGAGCTGGGCAACTGGAATCAGCTCATGCTGTTATCCGGTATGATGGTCGCACTTGCCGGGATGGAAATGTCGGCGATCCACGTCACCGAAATGAAAAATCCCGGACGGGATTTCCCGAAAGCAATTTTCACTGCTTGCATACTGGTCATTTTATTGAATGTACTTGGCTCTTTGGCGATCGCTCTGGTAATTCCTCCGGATGAAATCAGTCTTGCGGCTGGAGCAGATCAGGCATTTGCCGCGATGTTTAAAATATTCCATATCCCGTGGATGACTCCAGTAATGTGCTTCCTGCTCTCATACGGAGCGTTGACCATGGTGGTAACCTGGGTGCTCGGCCCATCCAAAGGAGTTCTGGAAGTTGCCAAAGAAGGTTATCTGCCCAAATTCTGGCAATACCGCAACAAAGCCGGAATGCCGACCAATATTCTGATAATTCAGGCGGTGATCTCTTCTTTGCTGGCACTGGTGGTCCTTTTCATGCCGACGATCAGCGGAGCATTCTGGCTGATGTCTGCTCTGACAGCACAATTATACATGGTGATGTATCTGCTGATGTTTGCAGCGGCGATCAAACTGCGTTACAGCAAACCGGATATTCCCCGGGCATACAAAGTGCCTGGCGGCAAGATCGGAATGTGGCTGATATCCGGCATTGCATTTCTTACATCGCTCTTTGCGATCATAACCGGTTTCATTCCGACTCCCGGTGTCCGGGAAAAAGGCGTCCTGTATGTATTGGGATATATCGCATTTCTGCTGATCGGCACAGTGGTATTCATTACTATTCCGCTGTGGCTTTATAAACACAGTCAGAATAACCGGACAGAAGCGGCGAAGCAGGATTGACAGAAAATATAAAGTCAAATATGCAGTTCCCGGCAGGATGTTTCAAATATATCTCCTGCCGGGAACTGAAATTTTTAATGACGGAACGGAAAATTTTATTCTTTTTTCCTGTTCGGAAATTTATTTTCCTGATATCATTGCATTGACATCAGATTGCGGATCACGGATACCTTTTATACCAAAGTTTTTCACCAGAGTTTCCGCGATATCCGGCGATAAAAAGCCGGTAATCTCGACCCCAAACGGATATTTTTGAGGCCCAGATGCTTGGTGTCAGCTTGGAAAACTTCAAAAAGCAAGAACCATATCTGCCCTTTAAGAGGAAGTATGTGGGCCATGGAATCAGGTATCGAAACACGGATATCATCCGCTATATTTTGAGTGATGACCAGCAATCTATCGAAACTGATTCAAATTAAGAGTCGCTGTCTGGAACCGCGAATGCGGTTCCAGACAGTAATCCTTTGACATTGTTCTTGATGAAAATTTCGTACTCGTGGGCAGTAGATCACAGATTGATTTTAAGGTCTATTTATACGACCGAACCACCTTGCAGCGTGGCAACAAAATAGCTCTTTGAGTACCTCAAGTGAATAGACTAAATTAAATGCTTTTTCTGAAATAAAGAGTTCGATAACTTCATTGCAAGACCGTAGCACAGAACAGGAACAGACATTCAACAAAAGCCCCATCTTTTCTAAAGCAATTACCCCATATTTGTTTAAGAAATCGTGGCTTGCGTATTTAATCTTCCTGACAGTTTGGATAATAAAATATGGTGACCCCCAATTAATTTTAAAAGATAATGCTGTATTTCTTTACAGCACTATAGATTGCGGATTTTTGCCATCCGGACACGGACTTTTCAGGGTAAATGTCCAGATACCCCTATCCGAATGACGGGGTGATTTGTCCATTTGACCGCCATGAAAATCCGTTTCACAAAACCTTTTATCCGGTACAGTGCCTCTGTTGTCCGTGATGTCGGAATAAAAATCCGGCGTTTTTAAGCATTTCAACTTGCATTTTTTACAAAATCAGGGTAGATTAAGTGCAGGCATCATAACCAAACCGGATGCCGGGATGATCTGTTGCCGGGTGGTAAAAGGACAGTAAAGGCGTTGAGAAAAACTATTGACGGCGATCAATGCGGCGTATAAAAAACTCAATGAAAAAGAGGTCCGAAAACTGAAAAGTAAAAGGTGCCGTTTCAGTACTATTCGGCAGATAAGAAGTACCAAAAAGAGCCTTTTTTATCAGGTTTCAAAAAAGCATATATTTTCGGAAAAATACGGGAATGAACTTCTGATAATCAAGGACTTTGAGCGTAAAATAAGTTAAAAAATGAACACGGAGAAGGGTGACGCCCTCTCCGCCATTTTTTTGCCAAAATGCGGGATAGCCTGAATGAAATGAAAGCAATCCCATGAAAGCATTTTTGCAAAAAAAATGGCGAACGAAGACGCAAGTCTTCTCTTCACGCTTTTGTGCCAACAAAAGCTCTTCACTTAAAACCGCAGGTTTTCTTCACATCTTCACCAAACTCCGGAAGCCTTGCTTGTGAAGTCGCTCCTTGCAGTCGCTTGTGAATAGGTCGGCTTGCGCCGCCCGCGAAGCAGCTCCCTTCCTCCTTTGCCAAGGCTACGGAGGACAAGTCGGGAGTAAAGATGTGCAAATGTTATAAAGAATACGCCAGTCAAACCGACTGGCTTTTCATTTTAAATTCTCCGTTTGGAGAATTGGGAGAACGGGAGAACGCCATAAAGCAGCCAAAATTCTCCGTTTTGCCCTTTTCGGGGACACCGCGTTTATGCTCAAAATCTATTGATTTTTCGCTTTTCAAGTGAAAAAAAATAAATCCCCGACCATTTTCTTCTGAATCAAAACTCTCTGATCCTCGTGTCCCCGACCATTCTATTTAAACATTTTTGTTTCGATTCAGCCATAAATCGTGACTATTTATCGCCCAATCAAAACTCCAACCATTTTCAAAACCACAAACCAGTGACACCGGAATATGATTAAATCCTGTCAAATCCGGTTAAAATTGGTTAAACCAGTTTGACAACGCTCTTCTGATATGTTATATTACGCGAAACGAGGTACAAGTGGTAATATAGTAGGAAAGAAAAAATGTCAGATACCCGTTGGCTTTCCGTAGATGAAATTGCAGCCCACCTCGGCGTTGGTAAAGAAACCATCTACGCATGGATAGAAAAACGCGATCTCCCCGCCCATCGTGTCGGTCGCTTCTGGAAATTTCAAAAAGAAGATGTAGACAATTGGGTAAAATCCGGTAAAGCAGCGGATTTTTCTTGCATTGCCACAAAAGTGCAATAATTTAACTACCAACGGGGATTTTATACATGGGAAATAAGAACACAAATCTTCAAATGGCAAAAAATGCCAAAGATGATGAGTTCTATACCACTTATGAAACTATAGAGAAGGAACTTGCCAATATTTCTTTCAAGCCTGAAGCCAATGATGCTTGCGACAAATGCGGAATTTGTGCTTCCGGTTGTCAGGTGGGGGCGATCGACAAAACTGATCCCCGCAAAACAGATAAAGAGTGCTGTATCAGTTGTATGCACTGTCAATACATTTGTCCCAAACATGCCCGTGACCTCGATTCGGCTTTTATGCAAGCCGCCGCTGAAAAAATGGCTCCTAAACTGGGCGGTCACAAGAAAAATTATTTGTTTTTGTGAGGAATGGAAATTTCATGCTGAATAAATAAAGTTGATTACGTAGAAAAATGGATGAACAGAAGTATTTAATTGTCGACAAACGGCAGGGATTTAAGGATTTGACCGGAGATGTGAAATCTATAAAATCCCGTGGCAATCTTGTCGATATTTCTTTTCATAACAGTGAAAAAACTTTTGCATACGCCAGAAAAAACATCATTTTTTCAGACAAACCAGAACTCATAGAAAACGATGTTGCAATCAATGGTCACATTGAACTCAATGCAGAAAAAAAGGTTTTATTTGGGAATTTTTTGAAACTGTTTTTCTCCAAGAGGGAAAAAACGGAATTACACCACGGCGATTTTGAAATTCTGAAAACCCGTGTGCCGGATACACTTGCCTATTTGTACAATGTTGCAAAATTGGTTAAGAATTTGCCTTCTGAAGATCCCGATGCCTCTACAAATACCCTTATTGCTGATGCGTTGGAAAAAATCAAAGATATTTCGATAAATTCGCCGCTGTATACCTATCTTTCCGGAGTTTTACCGGAATCTGCACCGCGAATCAAAAACTTTATTTTTCCTTTTCAATGTAATGAAAGTCAGCTGAATGCCGTTGAGCAAACCTTTTCCAACTCATTAAGTTTGATTCAAGGACCGCCGGGAACCGGTAAAACTCAAACGATTTTGAATATTTTACTCAATGCTGTTGTTAATGGGCAACGGGTTGCAATCGTTTCCAATAATAATTCCGCCATACAGAATGTGGTGGAAAAATTGTCTGCCGCGGACGGATTGGATTTTTTGGTTGCATTGCTTGGTAATAAAGCAAATCAGGAGAATTTTTTAAAAAATCAACCATCATATCCGTCATGGCTCAATGAAAAAATTGATTTTACTTTGCAGGATGAACAACGGTTGTATGCGTTGCATAAGGAGTTGAAAACTCTTTTTGAAAAACAAAACGAGTTAAAAAGAAAACTCTCTCAACTTTACGCATGGAATATTGAAGCGGAAAAATTCGCTCAATGTTATCCGGATGTGCCACAATTACCTTGTTCAATATCTTCTGAAAAGTTGCTGCTGTTTTTCAGCAAATGCAATATGTACAGCATTAAGCAGAAACAATTATCGTTTTGGTTCAAACTCTGGCAAGTCTTGTTTTGCCGTAATTGGAATTTTGAATTTTGGAATCAATCAATTGAAACAATTGTAATTACCCTTAAAAAGCTGTATTATCAGAAAAAGTCTTTTGAGTTACAAAACGAAATTGCAGAACTTGAAAAAACTCTTGCCAATGCTGATTTTGAGAATAAACACAAACATCTCAATTTGCTGTCATGGCAATTATTAAAGTTGAAATTACGCAAGAAGTATTCAGCCTGCCATAAAGAGCGGAAAAAGTTTTATAAATCGGATTTGCAAAAGGAAATTTTTCTGTCTGAATACCCGGTGTTATTGTCAACTACCTTTATGATAAATCATTTTATGCCGGAAGGCGGTTTTGATTTGTTGATCATGGATGAGGCATCGCAGGTTGATCTCTGTACCGGAGCGGTGGCGATTGCTTGTGCAAAAAATGTGGTCATCGTGGGGGATGATAAACAGCTGCCGTGTGTTATTACTGCCGAAGATGAGTTGAAATTGGTTGGATTGAATTCTTCAAGCAGTATTGCCGATGAATATAAATATCACGCAGGACAAAGTATTTTGAGTTCGTTACAGCAAGTTCTTCCGGCAATTCCCAATACCACCCTTTGCGAACATTACCGTTGTGAGCCGTTGATTATCGGCTTTTGCAATCAGAAATTTTACGACAATAATTTGGTGATCCATTCACAATGGAGCAATAATTCGGCTTTGAAAGTGCTTTTTACAGCTCCCGGCAATCATGCCCGTGGACATTTTAACTTGCGGCAATGTCAGGAAATTGATAATTTAGTCAATGATTTGGTGAAAAATCACCATTATCCGGCTGACTCCATTGGCTTATGCTCTCCTTTCAGGGAGCAAGCTGAAAAACTGGGAGGGCACACCGTTCATAAATTTCAGGGACGGGAAAAAGATGTGATCATCATGTCAACTGTAGATAATCAAATATCCGATTTTACTGCCGATGAACAATTGATTAATGTTGCCGTTTCCCGGGCGAAAAAAGAATTTCATCTGGTGGTATCATCATCAAATAAGCAATGGGATAACTGTATCGGGGATTTGGTAAATTATATCCGCTATTATGATTCAGACAATACGGCATTTACGCAAGGAAAAATCACTTCGGTATTTGATATGCTTTACGAAGAATATCAGCAATATTTGAACCGCAAGCAGTACAGACACTTATTTTTTGATTCTCCAGCAGAGGAAATTATATATAAAGTCTTATCCAATGTTCTTGAGGCAAATGATGTTAAGCGGCGTTATTGTTTCCGTATGCACATTCCTTTGCGGGAAGTATTCCGGAATAATCCGGCTTTTTCTGAAGATGAGGCAATGTATTTGAACAATGCCAACACCCATATTGATTTTCTGATTTACGAAAAATTTGGCAAAACTCCCTGCTTCGGTATAGAGGTGGATGGTTACAATTTCCATAAATCAGGAACCCGGCAATCCGAACGGGATCAATTGAAAAACACTATTTTTGCCAAAAACAACGTCCCGTTACTGCGGCTTGCAACCAATGACAGCAACGAATATGAAAAAATCACAAATTTTATATTCGGAGAACGCAAAATTGCCGGGAGTTTTTATGAAAATCCGTAACCTCTTTACTATCCTCCTGAACTACTATGGGCCGCAGAAGTGGTGGCCGTGTCAGACGGGGGAGCGGTGGGAGATCGTTGCCGGGGCGATATTGACCCAGAACACCGCCTGGACCAATGTGGAAAAGGCGATAGGGAATTTGCTTGCCGCAGATGTGATGTCGCCGGAGCGTGTTCTGGCGACACCGGATACGGACTTGCAGAAGTTGATTCGTCCGGCGGTTTTTTTCACGCAGAAGTGCGCTTATTTGAAAGCGATGGCGTCGTTTATGCTTGAGCGTGAATCTGCCTTTGAGCAGTCAACGGATGTCTGGGCTTTGCGGAAAGAATTGCTTTCCGTCAAAGGTGTCGGTCGGGAAACGGCAGACAGCATCTTGCTTTATGCTTTCAACAAGCCGATTTTTGTCATTGATGCCTACACCCGGCGGGTGGCAGTATAATTGGTGCCATTTCATATAAACAACTATCCATAAAAAATTTATAATTAAATTATTCGCTTTTTCCGGTTTTCCCGGACGCAAAAACAACCGCATGTCTTTTTCCCGTTCCGCCCCCGATTCACAGGCGGGGAACGGAATAATTAAATCATAAAGGCTTGATTTATATACTGTTCCATAGAATGGCACCATTTTTCCTCAACTGCGAAAATATCCGCAGATTTGCCAAGAGATTACCGGCAATACACCACCGCAGTAAAGATTTTTCACAAAAAAATGAAACAACAACTATTTTTAACACACAAGTAAGCGGAAATACTTTCTTGATTTTTATCTTTCCAGTGCTATATTAGTAACTTATATTTTCAATCGATCATTTTTCTTGACAATTTATATAAAGAGGTGTTGGTAAATGGAAGAATTTGCACAAACGATATTTTCTTATCTCAAAGCAGCAGATACTTTTTTATGGGGACCGCCGCTTCTGGTACTGCTTCTGGGAACACACTTGTTTTATACCATCAGACTGCGTTTTGTACAGCGGCATCTGGGGACTGCATTCAAGCTGGTCATGCAAAAAGATGACTCGACCGATGGCAACGTGGCTCCTTTTGCGGCACTGGCAGTCGCATTGGCTTCTACGATCGGAACCGGCAATGTCGTCGGCGTGGCAACCGCCGTGGTACTTGGCGGACCGGGGGCTGTTTTCTGGTGCATGATCACCGGAATTTTCGGTATGGCAACAAAATACGCTGAATCTCTTCTGGCGGTTAAATACCGGATACGGGATGAACACGGAGAAGTCCACGGCGGTCCGATGTATACGATTCTGCGTGGTTTGAAATGGCGGTGGATGGCGATACTTTTTGCCATTGTGGCTGGAATCGCCGTACTCGGCACCGGAAACCTGGTACAGAGCAATGCGATAGCAATGATCGTCAACAAAACTTTTGATATTCCTTTCTGGCTTACCGGAGTGCTGGTCTCACTACTGGTCGGTCTGGTGATCGTTGGCGGATTGCAGAGTATTGCCAAAGTCTGTACTTATCTGGTTCCTTTCATGTCTTTCATCTACCTTGCCGGCTGTGTCACTTTGCTGGTGATGAATTTTGAATATCTCGGTACTGCAGTCGCTCATATTGTGAAAAGTGCATTTTCTCCGGAAGCCGCTTTCGGCGGAGTCATTTTCGGCATGATGGAAGCCGCCCGTTACGGAATCGCCCGCGGCTTATTCTCAAATGAAGCCGGTATGGGTTCTGAACCGATCGTGGCAGCAACGGCATGTACCCGCAATGCGGTACGTCAGGGTTTGGTCTCATACACCGGTACATTCTGCACGATCATCATCTGCCTGATGACCGGATTGGTGCTGGTTTCCTGCACTCTGGCATTCCCCGACAAAATCAGCATTGCCGACGGCAATGAAATTCTTACCCAGAACTGCTTTGAACAGATCCCTTATGTGGGTAAATATCTGTTGGCATTTGCGATTTTCGCCTTTGCCTCGACCACATTGCTGGGATGGTTCTACTACGGTGAACAGTGTTTCCGTTTCCTTTTCAAATCAACCAAAGCGTTGATGTTTTACAAGATCGTTTACACAGCGATCGTTTTCACCGGTGCGGTAAGTTCATTGACCGTAGCATGGGATTTTGCCAACTTTGCCAATGGCTTGATGGTTATCCCCAACGTGATAAGTTTGCTCCTGCTTCAGAAAATGGTAGTCGCGGAGACTAAAAAATATCTCTGGAGCGGCAAACTGGATATGAATGATCCCCGCTGCATCCGCGGCAACACCTCTGCCGAAAATTGATTTTACGGTTCTCTGCAGTATTTATTGCTGAGAAGTGAAAACACCGCCATTTCCGCCCGCATGGATAGAGATGGATATATTGACCTGCTTTGCAGTATCAGTATTCCGCATTACCAATCCTTGCTGATTTGAAGACCGCAAAATATCGTATCAACCTATGTTTTTTCAACATCTATTCACAAAGAGTTTGATAAAATCAAACGATAATATTGCAGAATAAATCTCCCTTTTTTTTGCGGCAAACGTGCCGCCGCGGAGTAACTGCCGCTTTCCGTTGTCAGCGGCAGGAAATAACATATTCACCTTTTTGCGAAACATTTCCAACGGGAGTCGACGAGGAGCGAAGCGACCGCAACCCACAGATAAGTGAGCAATCACATTTTTTGCGGCAAACGTGCCGCTTCGAAATAACTGCCGCTTTCCGTTGTCAGCGGCAGAAAAATATCCAACGGGAGTCGACGCAAGGGCAACAGCCCGCAGCGAGCCGGAGCGAAGCGACGGCAACCCACAGATAAGTGAGCAATCACATTTTTTGCGGCAAACGTGCCGCTTCGAAATAACTGCCGCTTTCCGTTGTCAGCGGCAGAAAAATATCCAACGGG
>JAZRGW010000030.1:0-119120 GCA_045644425.1 Victivallaceae bacterium
AAGCCTCTGCTTCGTGAATTTCCACTTTCTTTTGCTCACATAAAGTTCGCAAAATACGCCCGACATCTTCTCTAATCTTACCATATACAATTTGACGGCGAAATTTGGGAGCAAATACTAAATGGCACTTGCATTTCCAACGAGTGTGTGATAAACTATTAGTAGTATCTTTTGTCATTCTTACACCTTTGTTATTACATTAAGTTCGACTGGCAGGTCTGAACATAGTGTAGTAGCAAAGGTGAACTTTTGCAAACTATTTCTAAAGATTTTTTCGGTACTCACCGGCAAAGCCGGTGGTTTTATTGACCTGAAGGTGTATAATCTATCGGGGCTGCTGCAAGACTGATATTTTGCGGCAGCCCCTTGTTTATGTCTCCCGATGAGGGCAAGCCCGAAATTTTTAAATTACGCTTAAAACTTGCTCTAACACCTTGATTTTACGCTGAAAAATGACTCTGGCGACTCAATCTGCCGTTTAATAAAAACCACCTTTAAATGGTAAAAAACGGCACTCCGAATCCCCCAAACGGTAAAAAACGGTAAGCCGTTTTTTCCGGTACATCAAAGAATGGACACAAAATCTCATGGAATTACCATTTACTTGCCATTTCAACTATTCAATTCTCAAACAACATGTCCCTAATATACAATTTGCCCACCAGTTTGTCAAATGACATTGAAAAAATACTCTGTCATAAGCTGTTTTGACGAATGATGAAGTGTTGATCGTTCCGGAAATCGATTCTGGTATCGGAATATTAAAGAGTTGACAAGAGTTGATTTTTTATTTGACAAAAACAGAAAAACAGGTTATATTAATATATAGAAAGCGAGGTGCAAAATGGCTGAAACTATGAATCTTGATGAAATGAAAGCCGAATTTCTTTCTTTCGCCGTTGAAGCATACAAGACCAAACTTGGAGTATCAGGCACGAAAGTGGCAGAGTATTTTGATGAAACCGGTACTCTGGATTTTCTTTTGGAAAATTACGACCTGTTGCATACGATCGGCAAGGAACAGCTGCTTTCTGAAATTGAACGATTTTTAAGAAAGAGATAACAAATGAAACTCTATCACGGAAGCCACATAGAAGTCAAAAATCCGAAGTTCCTCACCTCATCCAGAGTCGGTGATTTCGGCAGAGGTTTTTATACCACCAGCAATCTGGAACAG
Source organism: Victivallaceae bacterium (assembly GCA_045644425.1). Classification (GTDB taxonomy): domain Bacteria; phylum Verrucomicrobiota; class Lentisphaeria; order Victivallales; family Victivallaceae; genus UBA1784. The sequence goes on from JAZRGW010000030.1 coordinate 1,178, forward strand.
GCTCGCCGCTGGGCGCAAATCAGGGCGATGCAGGAAAATCAATCTTCCGGTGTTGTTACTGTGTTTGATGTGCCTGATCATCTGTTTGCCCATCCGGAACTGCAAATAAAGAGTTTTGAAAACGCCGATGATGTGTGGCTGGATTTTGTTTTGGCAAACCGGAAGGCTGTTGACTTTGAACACGAATTTGATCTGGTGCGTGGTCCGGTTGCCAATGACCGGGTGTACGTCTGCTTGAATATGTTGGAAGATGGTTTGGCAGACCGGGAAACGGTTATCAAAAAATTAAAAGCTTATGTATTGGCAGATCAGATATTGTTCCATACTGCCAAATCGCTGTTGTTTCTGGAATATGCCGCAACGGAGAGTGTGCCATGCAAGTAACACAGAAAAATCTTTACAATCTCATACCGCCCAAAGTTGCCAAGATCACTACCATGCTGCGAAATGATCGCAACATGGCAGTTAAACAAGCTTTGCTGACTTTTTACAGTTCAAACGCATACAAACTTTTGGAACGGGAAGAAACTAAACTGTGGCACCGCAGCCCGGCACAGATTTTTGCTGAACATCTGGCACGTCCAAACCGCCCCCGCAAAAATTATCAAAATGGTCCCGGTCGCAGTAAACTTGCTCCTTTCGCTGAACAGATCAAAACATGGCAAGCCAAAGGTATGACACTCCGGGAAATCGCTGCCGAACTGCAACATTACGGCTGCACGACTACCGCCCAGAACCTTTTCCGTTTCCTGAAGAAAAAGTAATCACCTCAATCTGGATGTACCGAAAGTGCGTTGATGCCAGTTTGCTGTAACCGGATGGCTCAATCCGTACGAATAGAGAAATTGACTTAATTGGCGTTTCCCGTATTCCGGAGCTTCTGATGAAATCGCGATGCAATCAACAATGTTGATCGGCAATGCTGAATGGATCTGCCACAGCCGGTTGATTGTCGGATTGATTCCAGATAAATCATTCCGACAATATCCATTGAGCCAAAGGATGAGATAGTGGCCTTCATTGGCATCCATAAACCAGGTGTAACCCGGCATAAGATCCATACATTAGCAACGAATTCATAAACACCGGGAACTTCCAATTTTCCGTCATCGGCGGCAGATAATAAATGCCAATCAAAGCTTTCCCGTAGCGTTCCAAGTAGCGATCAATCATCAGCAAAACAGTATCAGATTTATCCATAATCAAACCTCCATAGATTAAATTTTCAGCGTAAAAGTGCCTGTCACATTTATATCATGGAGAAAATTTGCAGAATAAATATATTCCAACCGTTAAGAATTTTTTAACACTTTCAATCGACTTTAATCTAAGCGTAAAAAACTATAATAAATCAATGGGGAGTACACCTTCAAACCAATCAGATTCTCATGTGGGCTGGGCTACTCCCTTCATAATTATTTCTGATATCATATCATTTGCTGTGTTCATCTGAAATTTATTATTTATACTCCCAAAACGATTTCGTAATCCAGTAAGCGTTTGCGCTCCTGCCAGTCTGGCATGAGAACTGTCAGGGTCTCGTGAAATCCTTTATCATGTTTAGGATAAATAAAATGCAGCAATTCGTGCAGAATAACATATTCAACGCAGGCAACCGGAGCTTCGTAGAGATAATAATTGAGATTCACAGTTCGATGTTTTCTGCTGCAGCTGCCCCACAGGGTTTGCATTTTCTTTACCCGCAAATTCGGCATAGTGACACCGTGTTTTTGAACAATAGGGAAAAGATTTTCATCTGCTGACTCTGGAAGTTTCACCGGGATGGCAGGATGTTTCCGGCATCCGGAGCATCTGCCACGATTATCAGGCATACCGCCGGGAAGTCGGGGCGTGGCTGAAATCTTTAAGCAACCGCAAAGTGAAACATTTTCAGCGGTTCATCCCCAGAATACTTGTCGATGAACCGCACTATACCGATTTTTCCGGCTGTCAGACGGAAGTATGAGGGGCAAGGCGCCGCCGGAGATTGATCATCCCCGGGGAGCATCAGGCGGCAGAATTTTTCCGGTGATTTCTCTGATCGTATCCAGATAGCCGGAGCCATATTTCTCATCCGGAATCAAAGCCATTCCCTCGGTCCACTCATTCCAAGCGTTGATGATCACCGCCGGAGCTTTTTTTGCCAGAGCTTTTTCCAGTACCGTACCGAATCTTTCCGGTGTGATATCCGTGCAGATGGGACAATAGCCCAAAGCAACATAATCCATCGGAAATTTAACATTTCTACTCCATCTGGGGGCGACATCCAGACCGAGAGTTACACTCGGGAAGTGGGGCAAACCGCCCTCTTCGATCTTGCCCCAGCAATACTCCTGCGACTCCATCATCCCGGAATAATCAAAGACCGGACGCTCCTGCGGAAGTTCATAATAATTGGCGGGAGCAACGATATTGTAGGCAAAAACCGCATCAAATCCCGCTTCCCGGAGTCGGAGGACCCGCCCCCAGCCGCAAAAATATTTATTGTCATTGTTGCAGCCGATATTCATCAGCAGATAGATACCGGGGAAACCGTTTTTGCGCACCTGCTCATTCATTATTCTTACGACATCTGCGGGAGCGAGGTTTTCAAAAATTTTAGTGCTGGAGAAAAATGAAAAGACCGGTTTGCCGTCGATTTTCCAGTAATTATCGCAGGAAAAATACTTTTCAGAGCAAAAATCGATCACATTGCGTAAATCTTCTTCCGAGTGAGTTATTTTCAGATAGAGATTGCTGGATTGATTGACATTGCCATTCATCGCTTGATGTTCGTCATCATCCAGCGCCGGCCACATACCCCAGTTGTGATTTGCCCACATCAGAGCAAATTTCAGGCGGTTGCGATTGGGGGCATTCAAAAAAGCTTCATCAAGCGGTTTTTCCAGAAACTGTTCACCGCTGTACCAGTACCAGTCAAAAAGAAAACCGGTGATTCCGCTGTCAGCTGCCGCATCGATCTGCCGGGCCATCATTTCCGGATCGGATTCATCAAAATAACCCCAGAGCGGACGGCGCGGCTGGTAATGACCCTCAAATAACGGTTTGGTGCTTTTTACCAGTTCCCATTCGCTGAAGCCTTTGCCGTACCACTTTTCATAGTGGCGATCCGGATTCCAGCTGGGAAAGTATATTGCAAAAATTTCCTGATCCATGAGCATTTTCCTTAAATATTATAGTGAATTGTTGTTGCAATACCCTGCTGTCCGGCAGTTACAGCTTGACCAGAAAGATTCCGGCCACCACCGCCACAAATGCCGCCCACTGCGACATGGAAAGTTTTTCCCTGAAGCGGATCGCTGCAAAGCCGGTAAAAAGCAGGATCGTCATACTGTTGCCGACCGGAAACAGCAACCCGGCTTGTCTGATTTCACCGAGCAGCCGCAAAGTCTGCAGCAGTACCGCATAAGCCGCCGCCGCACATAATCCCCACAAAAGTCCCGCCCGGAGCGAACAAAGTATCTGTTTGGATGTCGCATCTCTGCTCCGGAGCGAGCGCCCGAGAAAAAAGAGCGCATTGGATGCCTGCAGGATACACGCTCCGCTCCACAGAGAAAGCTGGGCTTCGGCGGCAAAACGGCTCGGCGATGACATCAGTATCTGACCGCTGCCGATCAGGATCATGGAGACAAAGGCGATCAATATCCGTTTGGGTTCCAGCGCCGACGAGCGGGAGGATTCATTATTTTCTGCTCTCCGGCGGGTCGCCAGATAAGAAAGCGCCGCCGCAATCAGCATCACTCCGGCAATGCCGGTCCATGAGAGAGGTTCTTTCCAAAAGAGCAGACTGCAGCCGTAAGGCAGCAGAAAGGAGAGCTGGGGGATCGAATAGGCAAGCGCTCTGCCGCCCTGCTTGAGATTGGACATGCAAAGAGCCTGACCCGAACCGTTGAGCAGTGCCGCCAGCGCGAAACAGATCAGCGCCGGGCGGTATGCCGGAGCGAAAACATTATTCAATCCGCCGACGGAATGACCGGCAAGAAACAACAGCACGACTGCGGTCGTTGAACCGAAACAGTAAAAGTGATTGACTGAAGCTCCACGCTGTCTGGCTTCGCTGAGGACTATGGCAACCAGAGTCCAGAGGACTCCGAGGGATACCAGAAACAAATAAGCATTATTCATCTGATTTTTCTCCGTATTTCGTTTGTTAATATAGCATTACCAGATGATTTTTTCAAGGTTCAAACAAAATAATATTGTATTTTGCTTGACAAATACAACATTGTGTTGTATAGTAAGCTTGCTGTCAAAAGGAGTTGTTTATGTCTGAAATTGAACCTAAACCATTGATTCAGGTCCTGGAAAGAGCAATTAATCTGTTAGATCTGCTGGCGGCGGAATCAGAGCCGGTGCGGGCAGCGGATATTGCCGGAAAACTTGGAATTTCCCAACAGTGCGTGGGCAATCTGCTCCGCACCCTCTATCACCGGGGTATGGTATCGCAGGATGCCGACCGCCGTTACCGCCTCGGACCTCATTGTTTTTATCTCGGATTTTTTGCCGATAACTGGCGGGCACTGCGTGAATCCAGTCGTCCGCTGATAAGTGAATTGCGGAATAAAAGCGGAAATACGGTTTTCCTCGGGGCGATTGAAAATGATAAACTTTTCTGTCTTTCCCTGCTGCGCAATAAGGATAAATTTTTCACCTTTCCGCCGCAGTTCTGGACGGAGCAGCTGCATTCGACGGCCTGCGGACAAATGCTGATGGCCCTGCTTTCGGTTGCGGAAAGGCAGAAAATGCTGAAACGCATTTGCCGCCGCCGGATGACGGAGATGACCATCACCGATCCGGAACTTTTGGAAACCCGCTGCGCAGCCATCGCCGAAGCCGGATTCGCTGAAATCAAGGAAGAGTCCGTTCGCGGTATCTGGTCCCTGGCTGTTCCGGTAATCGCTCCCAATGGCAGAATCCTTGCTTCGCTGTCGCTCTCGGACAAGCTGGATTCATACCGGGACAAAAGCCGCGATGAGAGGCTGGATATGCTTTACAATTATGCGGCAAAAATCGGTCGCCTTGCATTAAAATAAACCTTACAAGCCCCAAAGAGAAAGGATAGTGTTATGAAAAAGTTCCTTTGTGTGTTGATCGGAATTTGCGGATCATTTACCATGCTGTCGGCAGCAGAAGTGCTGTTTCAGCAGCCGATGGAGGAGGCAGCTGTCCGCAAAATCGACCGTTTCCGGACGGCTTCGATCGTTGAAATCGACGGTGCCAAATGCCTGCATTTGAAATCCGGCGGCTTCCATCTCCCCGTGGACCTTACCGAATGGGCGGGCCGCAAAGTCAAAGTTTCCTATGTTGCCAAATTCAAAGGGATCATCCCCGATGCCAAAAAGCCCGGCAGCAGCGGTATGCGCGGTACGCTCTTTATCAAATGCAGCGACGGCAAAACTCTGTATCCCGGAAACCGCCCTCTGTCCGGCGACTGCGATCAGTGGACTTTGTTCTCCTATAATGCCACCATCCCGGTCAATGCCGTCGAAGGAAAATTCCTGCTCAGCATCCCCAACGGGGAGATCTGGTTCAAATCATTAACCGTCGAAGCCATGGATTGATCTTATTATGAAAAATCATCTCACATTTTCAGCGTTGTCAAAACGATTCACCCTTATCGAATTGCTCGTGGTGATCGCCATTATTGCCATTCTCGCTGCCATTCTGCTGCCGTCGCTCAACAGTGCCCGCGGCAGAGCGCGTGAAATCTCCTGTCTGAATAATATGAAACAGATCGGCATTGCCAGTGCCTCATACAGCGATACCAATGACGGATTCATCGTCAATGGTTATGCCGGACCGAGTGCGGAGAATAAGGAGTTGATCTGGTTCTGCGTACTTTCCGGAAACAGTTACGGCGGTTCGGACAGGATCGGTGCCGGTTACGGTGCCGAATACAACGGAATAAAAAATCAGGGTTCATTCTTCTGCCCCGCCGAATCGCGCCAGGGAATGAATTATACCCATTATGCGCTCAACGGCTATCTGACCGGCTGTTACAGCAAAATTAAACGGTACCGCAAGATCAGCGCATTATCCACGCCCTCCGATGCGATGTTTGCCGCGGAAAGCAATATGGCAAACAGTTACTGTTTCAGCAATATCAACTCGATGGCTTTCCGGCACGGCGGAATAGAGGGCAGAGCGCTCGACAGCAGTTCCACTCCCGGCAATGCGCAGGCCCGTTCAACTGCGGTCATGATGGACGGCCACGCCGCCTGCAAATCCTTTACCGAATTCAAGACCATGCCGCTGCCCAGCGGTACACCGGCTAAATTCGCCGAATCCACCACCTCATTTTCACCTTGCCTGTTTACCGGTTATCACCTTGATAATCTGGGGGTATCTGTATTATGAGACATCTCCTTTTTTCCTGTTTGTGGCTGCTGATGATCTTTTCCGTATCAGCCATGGAATTGGAGATCGTCAAGGGCGGCAACGGCACCTTTCAGTATGGTGCCGTTTCGACTTCCAATGGTCTGCTCTCACTGCGTGAAGTTGCCAATGCAGTAAGTTTCGATGATTCCGGAATAACTTTCACCCAGACTTCTCCGCTGCCTCCGCCGCCGATGAAGATCACTCCCGGAGATTGTGCCGTCATTGAAATAATTCCGCCCGGGGGACAGAAACGCACTTTCCGGATCACCAGCGCAGATCCCTGCGGCCGAATGGCAAACCACAAGTGGCAGTGGACGAAAAAAATCAGTTGGAAAGAATTGGGAACTGCTTCGCCTGAATACGGTAAAACCTGGCAAATACAGATCACCCGTGAATTTTGCAATCAGACGGAAAAAGCCGTGTGGAGCTATCCCCGTGCCGCCTCCGTCATTTTCAGGGAGAAGGGAACTAACTTCACCTTTGACGGCTTCGGGCCGCGCTGGACTCAAACCGGTTATGAAATAACCTGGTCCTCCCCCGGAAAAGTCAAAGTCGATGCCGAAATCGTTTCGATTGAAAACCCCCGCAGTTTCAATAATGTTATCAATGGCAGCAGCGGTATGCTCCGCACGATCATGGCTAACAATACTGAAAGAACCTTGAAAATGCAGTGGAGCGATCCTGATACCGGGCGTGTTCTGGGCAAAAGAGAATTCAAATGGGTGCGGTATAAGAATGGCGCTCCTGCCGGACCGATGTATGTCGATCCTGATCCGCCGCTGAAATTAAAGGCGGCATTCTACCCCCGCAAAAAACAGCTCAATGTGAAGTTGAGCTGCCCCAATGCCGCAAAGATCAGCAAACTCGGTACGCTCTTTTTCCACATCGTCAATGAAGCAGGTGAAACTGCCTTTTCCGCTCCGGCGATCCGGACAAACGGAAGTTATTTCGCCGAAATCACCCTGCCGGTACTCCCGGAGAGCAAATATACCGTTTACGCCGTGGAAAACGGGAAAAGACTTGATGCCGTTGACACCTTTGCCATCGCCAGATTTCCGTGGCAGGATAAAAAGTACGGTCAGTCCCGGCTGATCGTGCCGCCCTTTAAGCCGCTGACCTGCAAAGACGGCAAAATCCGGGCACTCTGTACCGGTTATGAAAATGGCGGCATCCTGTGGCAGAAGATCGACGCCGACGGTATCAATCTTTTGCAGCGCCCCGTGCGTTTGACCGTCAACGGTGAAGAATTCAAATTGAAAGCCCACCGCATCATCGAAACTGCCGATGACCGGATCATTATTGAAAACGACCTTGCCGCCGCCAATTTGGATCTTGTCCTGCGTCAGGAGTATGATTATGACGGTATGTGCAAACTTATTTTCAACTTCATCCCGCAGGGTAAAATCAGAATCGAGTCAATGGATCTGGAATTCCCGCTCAATGCCGGGGAGTTGAAACTCTTTCATTCGCTCGGCGACGGAATGCGGCGCAACAAGTCCGGCTGGCTGCCGGATGCTGACGGCACGCTCTGGAGAGCCGACAAACCCGCTCTCCGAGGTGAACTTGCCGGATTCCGCCCCTATATCTGGTTCGGCGGAACCAGCCGTGGTCTGTGCTGGTTCGCCGAGTCGGATGAGAATTGGGGACGCAGTGCCGGAGACAATGCGCTTTCTCTGGTCCGCAGCGGAGAAACCGCTTTATTCACCGTCCATCTGTTTACCCGTGCCCGGGTGAAAAATCAACCCTTTTCGATCGTCATGGGTGTCCAGCCGACCCCGGTCAAAAAAGTAACGCAGAATTACCGGAAACTTACCGGAGACTTTTTCGGCAGCTGGATTCCAGACAACAGCGAAACTCTGACTTTTATTTCCACCGGTAACAAGTTCAGTATAAGAGTTACCGATGGACCCAATGTTCCGGTGAATAACGATTGGAGCTATATAGACTTTGTTTTCAAAAAAAATTGGAAAGACCGTGCCGAAGTTGAGCGTACCGCTGCGGCATTCCTCAAAAAACACAAGTTGAACAATCAGAATTGGTCAAAGTGGAAAAAGACGGACGGAGATCTGGTTCTGCGGATGTGGCAGGGGGCACGTTTCCATCGTTATGCGAAATATCATTTCCAGTATTTCAATCCGCGGGCACTCTGTCCGGCATGGGCGGAATTTGAGATGTATGCCAGCCAGTGGTTCCTTGATTCCGGTCATGCGGAAAGAAACTTCAACGATGAATACTGCTGCCACCCCGACGATGATTACATTGATTTTACTCTGCATCATTCTCTGCCCTATCTCGATCGCGGAGTCAGCGGTCTTTATTTCGACAATCTCTATGATTTGAAAATGCTCGACCCGTGGGCGGATATCCACACTTCCGGAGCCCGTAAAACACCCTATTACCCGATCTGGGGGATGCGTAATCTGGTCAAACGGGCGGCAACGCTCTGCTATGAGCGCAATCTGACCTTTTTCGGATTGCCGGCGGTGATGATCCACATGACTGACTGTAATGTGGTGCCGTGGAATTCTTTCGCCGGAATCACGCTCGACTGGGAGATGGGTTATGGAGATACTCCCTATCCGACCCGCTTCAGTGATGCTTATATTTTGAGCCATACAATCGGCAGGCAGACCGGCTGTATTCCGTGGGTATTGACCAATACGGCAGGATCAAACGGAGCTTATGCGACTGATACTTTGCTGCCGCTGACTTTCGGATATGATCTTTTCTGCCAGACCGGTGCCGGATTGACCAAGACCGACAGCTGGAAAAAGGTGCAGAATTTCATCCGCAATTTCGGATACGGCGAAGATACCACTGCCGTCTGGCCGGGATGGGATGAGAATAATCCGGTCAAAATCGCCGCAGTCAATACCCGCTGCACCACGGTCAAACGGCAGGATGGTACGATTTTGCTGCTCATCGGCAACCGGGGCGAAGCGGAAAAGATCACAATCACCCTGCCGGTACCCGGAAAAGTAACGGAAGCTTTGAGCGGAGAAAATTTCGCCGAAGGAAAAGAATTCACCGCCGATTTGCCGAAATACGGCTGGAAAATGCTGTTAGTCAAGGAGAAATGATGATTTGGAAACGAGTATCCGGCAATGATTATCTGCTGCTGGATCCGGCAAGCGGAGCTATTCGCTCGCTCCGCCATGACGACCGGGAAATTTTACAGGCAGGCGAAACTCTTTTCCTGTTGAATCTGCGTTCAGGGAAAAAGATTACCGGAACTGATTTTTCCACGGTCATTGATGATGGAGAGACCGTCTCTTTCAGCAATTGCGGCGCGATGCCGGAAATGTCGGTGAAAATTCGGCTCTTGGCCGCTGAAAACGGTGCATTCCGCATCCGGCTTGCCGAAGCGGTCCTGCCGGAAAAAGATGATCTGCTCTCCTATGAATTGGCGTTGTTGACGATCCCCGATGATTACGATATCCTTGATCCGATCTCCGAGGGAAAAATCACTCCGCCGGACAAACGGTTTGATTCATCGTACAATTATGATATTGACGATCATTGGGGGCGCTATCCCGGAGTTTGTCAGGCACAATTCCTGGCGGCATTCAATCAGACCGGCGGGATCAGATTCTTTGCCCGCGACCCGCTTTGCCGTCCCAAACGGATCATGTTCTGGGGCAAGCAGAGCGGCGGACTCCATATAGAAATAAAAGACGGTGCCAAAGCAGTTTATCACGGTGATTTTGATTTGGAATTTTCCGCTTTTGACGGCGATTGGATGGAGGCGGCACGGCCATACCGGGATTGGATCTTTGCTTCCGGTATTCTGCCGGATGACCCGAAGCGCCCGGAGTGGGTGAAAGAATCTCCGGTATTTCTGACCTATGTAGTCTGCGGAGAGGGGAAGCTCTCGGCAGAACCTAATTGCTTTGTCCCTTATACCAATGCTCTGCCGTGGATGAGTGCCATTGCCGAAGCAACGCAAAGCCGGGTCATGGCAATGCCGATGCGCTGGGAGCATCGCGGGCCGTGGACACCGGTCGCCCAGTGGCCGCCGGTCGGCGGCGCTGAATCGTGGAATCAATTTGTCCGGGAGATGCACCAAATGGGACATTATGCCGGTTTGTACGGCTCCGGGACATCGTGGACTACCTATGTTTATCCGACCGGTAAAGATTATCCGGCAGCCCCGGCGAACTGGGAATGCACTGATCCGGACGGCACGATCCATACGAGAGACTTCAAGCCTTTCCGCCACTCGATCCCGCTGTGCCTGATGCAGAAAGCTGTGCGGGATCATATTGTGGAGGAGTGCTGTAAAATTGCCGCCTCCGGGATCGACTTTTACCAGCTTTTTGATCAGGACCTCGGCGGTGAAGTCGCCCCCTGTTTCAGTGCGGATCACGGCCACCCGGATGCCCCGGGCCCCCATGAAACCCAAGCAGGCAAACTTCTGCAGCAGGAAGTCATTGCCGGGATGCGGCGGAGCGGTTCTCCGGCAGTGATCGGCACTGAACACGGCGCTGCTGAACCATTTATCGCCACACTTCCGGTCAACGATCTGCGTACCGATGCCGTCTGCGGAGTGCCGTTTTACAGTTACCTCTTTCATGAGATCACGGCAAATTATTCCGGGAACCAGTGTAATTATGCCGTTTTTGATGCGGAAAAAAGTCCGGAAAACCTGCTTTACCGTACCGCTTTGGGATTTGCATCCGGGGCCTTGCTCACCATTCCGATCCGCAAAAACGGCGAAGTTGATTGGGGCGCCGGGGCACCATGGACACTTCCGACGCCGCCGCAGCAGGAAATGCTGACCCTGGTCAGAAATCTGAATGAGCTGCGTCGCCGTTATCCGGAATTTTTGCTTGACGGACGGATGCTGCCGCTGCCGGATCTGGAAACACCGCATTGCACATTGCATTTGAGCAAGGGAGGAAGCATCGAAGTACCGACCGTCCTCTGCACATTATGGGATGACTGCAAAGGCCATAAAAAACTTTTCTGTGCCAATTATTTGCCGCAGAAACAGCAGATTATGGTATCCGGCAATCCCGTGGATGTGCCGCCATTGGATGCCGCACTCCTTGATATCTGATCCCGATCCGCCATCTGCCGAGAGTGAAAAGGTTTACTTGTGCTTGCGCATATCGATTTTAACCTCTTCCCAGTACAGTTTATCCTGACCGGCTTATTGTCGATCTCCCAGAAGTGATTCATCACATCCTCTTTCACCACCCCGGCGGCGGTCGATTGGACCAGATATTTTCTGAATTCATCAACTGAAATGCCGACCGGAGCATCAAAGGCATCCGGATTGTTGAAAATTGCCGCAAAGAAATTATCCCGCACCGGATCACTTCCCCAGCCGTCAACCGGCAGCATGGTGCAGATGTCCTTAATATACAGTTTGCCCACCAGTTTGTCAAATGAATTTTACCGCAACCGTGACATTCCGAAAGTGCGTTGATGCCAGTTGGCTGTAACCGTCTGGTTCAATCCGGGAGAATAGAGAAACTGCCTTAACCGACTCTTGCCGTATTCCTGATTATCTGCAGAAAGCGGTATACTGTCAATGACGGTCAGCGGCAATGAACTTTGGATTTGCCACAATCGATTGATTACCGGATTAACATCCTATCTGAAAAACGATGATGAAGCCAGATCAAGAATCGTCAGAGCCGCCGAGTTGGGAGCAGTCAACAGCAGTGACATCGTACCGGTCTTCAGGGAGTTCAAGAATCCCAGACATCCAGAGTTTTTCGAGCCGACAAAGTATTCGCTGCTCAACGCTTTCACCGAGACAATTAAAAAGTACACACCGTTACGGGTTGATCAGTCATATATGGCTCTCAACCGTTGCTTCGGTCTGGACGGTAAACGTCCAGCAATATGGTGATTTATAGAAGTCTGGTTTAGGGGGTGTTATTAACCAAGTCGCATTGGCATCACTGGCAACTATGTCGGTGGTGTCAATGTGCACTTTAGATGCATATAAAACAGACGATGGTCTTTAAGAATTTTTTTAGGCTATAGCGTTATTTAAGCTCAAATTACGGCAAAATTACGGCACGATGCCATAAAGAAGGGATTTTTTGTGGAATAAAACGCATAGAGCCGTAAGGTTACAACTTATACAGCATTTGAGTTCTGCCGTAATCGTGCCGTAAAAATGCCGTAATTCTTACTGCGATGAACATGTTTTTGCAACATTTTACAACATATAACAAAAAATCCGCAAAAGTTGTAAACTCTTGCGGATCAATGTTTAATTTGGTACACCCGGCGGGATTCGAACCCACGACCTTCTACTCCGGAGGCAGACGCTCTATCCAGCTGAGCTACGGGTGCCCATTCAAGTATGTCATTTAATATAACTCCGTTTCACAATATTGGCAAGTGTCTGCAGAAAAAAATGTTGAAAAATCTCTTGTCCAATAAAAAACACCGGAACGAATTGTTCCGGTGTGATCTTGAAAACAGCTCTGTATCAGAGATCAAAAAGCTTATCAAACCAATTGCGGGAATCGATTTTCGCTGCTTCGGCAGCAGTTTTCCAGTTCTCCTGAAATGCTTTTTTCAGAATCGCTGCCGCCTCTTTTTTCGCATCCGCTTTGCCTGATTTCAACACTGCACGGGCATTGTCAAGTGCTTTATAGAAATGGGCATTGAGTTTGGCTTCGACGCTTTGAAGTTCGCTTTCCTCTTTCCAGTTCTTTTTCCAGTGACGTTTTCTGAAACGTTTGAAGATCTCATTGCCGGTCGTTCCGTTGCAGAGTTCTTCGGGCAGCTCATCAATGGTGGCGGGAACGGGAATGAAGAACGTACAGCGTGGAGGACCGAATGCAAATGAGGCAAAACTCAGATCTTCCGGAAACTCCTGATCAATAACAAAGGTCGCAGCGGTATTGGTCATCGGTCCGCAGAGGGGATAACAATCTTTATCCTCCGGAAATTCTTTGATACGGGCAGCATGGGCGACATCTGCAGGAGTAATGGGTTTACCCTTTTGCACGACCTCGTGGATCAACGCTTTACGCACCGCAAATTCGCGGCGGACATTGCCGACAAGATGGTGGGGCGGCTGGGTCGTGTAAGCAAACATTTCAGGAAACTGCCATGCATTGCCGCGCAAAGCAATACCGCGATCAACTTTTTTCGCGTGAAAATGTTTGGCATTATGTTCAACCACATAGGCATTTTTCGGATCAGCAATGAACCAGATGGAACCGGATTGACCATGCTGATAAGCACCTGCCATGATCATTTTTTCCAACAGTTTGACAGCAGATGGTGCATCGGCACACTCTTCCAGAAGAATACGGGCAAGAAGGGTCGTATCCAAACCCTTATCGTTGTTTTCATTGCCTCTGTCGCCGCTATTCATCGCCACAGCCAAAGCCTTGTTGTTGATACCGCAGTTGGTACCGATAGCTCCGTAGTTTCCGTGACCGAGCCAGCTGTATTTACCTTTCACTCTGCGGATTTGAGCTGTAAGATATTTTGAACTGGAGTCACGGTTTTTGTGAAGAATAAGATTTTTTCCGCCGGTAAGGTCAGGCATGATTATCCAGCTGGTACACTCATGCGGAGCGGGAGTAACCTTGTAATCAACACCGAAAATACATTTGTCGGCAAAAGTTCCGGGAGCCCAGCCCATAGCTTTATCGACAGATGCCATTTCATCAAGCCAATGAGGGGCAAACTCTTTGATGCACTTCATGATAAATTCATATCTTTTTCTCTGTGCATCGGTGATTTTGCCTTTGATACTGGCTTTGGTAACCATTTTGTTTCCGCGCCAGTGTACCCAGTATTTTTTTGCGATCTCGCCCAGATCATCGGCACGGAGGCTCATCGTGACGCAGAAAAGCGTCAACAGCGACAGGATAAATTTGTGCATTTGGCAGACTTTCCTTATTTATTGCCGAAAAGGCGTTTAATAAACGGCTGACCAGCGGGGTGCAGTTCAGCATTGCCGTAGTAGAGAAGTTCCCAGGTGATGAGTTTTGTGCAATACTGTGCAGCGTTATTCATCTGCAGCACGATCCGGTCTGGATCAGCGGCACGGCGGCTGGTTTCGTCGATGTAAGGAGCACAGCACTCGAAAACTTCGACATTCGACCAATGTTCAATATTGCAGTCAACTGCGATATCGTGCCAGATTTTCAGAGCTTCAGGCTGATGATCCATCGTGATACAGCCGCAACCGATGGAGTCCTGCGGTGCGATAATATCCGGATGGCTTTTGCTGAAAATCTCACACCATGAGTCATGCATTTCACCCATCGTTTCCGGATAGTAGAAAGTTGCAGGAGACATGAGGATCTTCAATGAATCATCAGCATTGCGGATCTCACTGAAAAATCCATGGTAAAGTTCGGCAAGGAAGTTTTCCAGTTCCGGATTGCGGACACCGGTATAAGCGGATTCCGGTGAGAAATAAAATCCGTGGAATTGATCACGGTATCTGCACAACTCCTTGAAACACGCCGTCTGCAGAGCGATTTCATCCTTGATCATCGAACCGGTAAGACGCTCTTTCCAGCAGGTGACTGAACCGTAACCACCCATAAAAATCGTGAACTTCAATTCATTTGCCGCTTCCAGCATCGGTTCGACGATGTTCCAGGTCTTGAAGTTTTTGAAAACTTCCGAAGGATAATAGCACTCTTCCAATTCGCTCCAGAGTGCCGCCTGAAAAATCACGGTATCAATGCCGTAACCTTTGAGCCGGGAAAGTTCCTGAAGCCACATTTTCTTATCCCAGTTGATGGTTTCAGCACCTTTATAGTTCGGAGGATGAGCATAGATAAAACTGCCGGTAATAGGCATTTTCGGTTCCTGAAGTCCTGCTGCCTCAACCGCTTTACGGTTGCGTTCTTTACGCTGGTCACGGCGTACACGGGATTCTTCTGTGTCGCAGTAACCGACCGGAGGCAGAAAAAGCCGGTACTCCGGCATCTGCTTGAGAGAGTAGAGATCACTCATGGCAAATATTACTCCTTTTGTCTGTTTTTTCAAAGGGGAAAACAACCCCTTGTTAACTATCTGTGGATTAATATATCCCCGCTTTTAAATATTATCAAGCGGTCAGAAAATCAATTCAGTAAATTTTATATTCTTCACCATGATTTCCGGAACTCTGACGGACGATCAGATAAGGTTTGAGCAACTCATTTTCCTCACTCTGACCGTAGATCATACGGATAAGTTTTTTCACTGCCAATTCACCTTCTTCACAACTCGGCTGGTGAATAGTGGAAATCGTTGGAATACTGTAAGCAGACTGCTGTTTATCATCGTTGCCAACAAGCAGGATATTTTTTTCTCCGGGAGTGATTCCGCAGCGTGCCATAAGCGTAAGAGCATTGAGAGCCTGAATATCCCGGTCGGCATAAATGCCGCACATAACATCCGGCAAATCATTCAATCCGGCAAAATCTTCCGGAGAAAGCAGCGATTCCGGTTCGGGAAAGCCGGCAGATTTGACCGCATCACTGAAACCTTTGATCCGGTGCTGCATCGGATATGCTGCCAGATAAGTGTAATAAAATTTCTGACACCCCTGCAAAATCAGGTGCTTTGCCGCCAGTTGACCGCCGTAATACTCATCAATACCCAGCTGCGGTATATCCATAAATTCCGGAGCCAGCCCGTCTTTGAGAGTGTTGCTCAAAACATTAAGCATCAGGATAGTTTTACGTTTTTCATGGTAGGCTTTGAGCAGCTGCCGCATTTCAGAACCGAGAGCCGGCGGAGGAAAGGTGATCAGACCGGAATGTTCCCGGTGGTTGATGGAATTGATGAATTCAGCAAAGTCCCCGCTGTTTTCTCCACGGAAAAAATTCAGCGGAAAATTTTCCCTGCCGGCAGCATGCACGATCCCGAACATCAGATCCGCCGTCAACCGGTCAGCATTACGGGGAAGAAAACAGAAAATCGTGGCACTGCTCTTTTTTCCATTGAAAGATGCCGTGCGGTTGGGTACATACCCCATTTTCCGGGCAACTTCCCGGATCATTTCCCGCGTCTCTTTTTTGACCACTGCGTGGCGGTCCGGATTGGGATTGAGTGCCCGCGAAACCACAGAAACATCCATTTTGACTTCACGGGCAATATCAGAAAGACTTACCATGAAAATACCCCTTTTTTATTCAACAAAAATATAACCCCGGCAGACCGCATTGTCAAGCGGTCATGGTAAAATTTTTTAATACCGGGCGGCGGAGCAGAGCCACACTCTGCAAGCCGTGGGGTGGAGCCGGGACAACTATGAATGCTATGAATACGGGGAATACTGGTGCTTGGTATTGGGAAAGTCTGCAAAACAGACTACGCAGACTGCGGGAAAGCGGCACCCTCTATCCCCCTTTCAAAAATTCTCATTTGTGCCGCCTACTCCCCCCACCGCAAGCCACTGCAGGTATACAGAGATCGCAATACCATCTGCGGCTTGCAAATCATAGGGGGGCAGCACTGATTTTGAGATTTCAGCAGGTGCCGCTTGATTGCATGGGCAGCACCCCGAATTCTCCATACCTTTCCGTACTCCGGCACGCTCAATTCAAAAGTGATCCAGTCAATTCGCTGACCGATTTCATTCCGTGACGGTCACAATACTCATTGATGAAGTCGATTACTTTCAATGGGGTATACGGATCAACAAAGTTCGCCGTACCTACGGCAACGGCAGTCGCTCCGGCAATCATGAATTCCACCGCATCAGCTCCGCAGGAAATACCGCCCATACCGATAATGGGAATTTTCACCGCTTTATAAACTTCATTGACCATTCGGATCGCCACCGGCTTGACCGCAGGACCGGAAAGTCCGCCGGTACGGTTGGCGATCTTTGTCCGGCGGGTCTCGATGTCGATCGCCATACCGGAAAGTGTATTTATCAGTGAAACCGAATCACTCCCGCACGCTTCGGCAATACGGGCAAATTCAGCAATGCTGGTCACATTGGGACTGAGCTTGGTGATCAACGGCAAAGTGGTCGCATCGCGAACAGCGGAAATCACCTGTTCGGCAAGTTTCGGATCAGTTCCGAATGCGGCACCGCCGGCTTTCACATTGGGGCAGGAAATATTGATTTCCAGAGCGGTGATATCCGCTTTTGCCTCAGCTTCCAACCGGGAAGCGACTTCCGCATACTCTTCGACGGTCTTGCCCCAGATATTCACGATGATCTTCGCACCGGTCTTTTTCACGCCGGGCAGATAATGGTCATCATGCAGAAACTTTTCCACCCCCGGCCCCTGAAGTCCGATAGCGTTGAGCATGCCGCCGGTAACTTCCGCCACCCGCGGAGTCGGATTGCCGTCTGACGGCACACTGCGGATGCCCTTGACCATGATCGCACCCAGTTTGGATATATCGTAAAATTCAGCATATTCCAAGCCGTAACCGAAAGTACCCGATGCGGTCATCACCGGATTTTCAAGCTGGAACTTTCCAAAATCAACTTTAAGGTCTGCCATAATAGATCACTCCGTATAAATATCTGCAAGTTTGAATACCGGCCCATCAGCACAACTGCGGGCATACATCCATTCGCCCGGATGAGCATGGTCGTTAACTTTTACCACACAACCGAAGCATGCACCCACGCCGCAGCACATGATGTGATCCACACTCAATTCGCCGTCAAGACCTTTTGCCCGGAGCAGTTTTGCCAGAGCCATCAGCATCGGATGCGGGCCGCAGCCGTAGAAAAAGAGTTTCTTTCCGGCATATTCTTCAAGCAGTTCCGGAAAAAGATCGGTAACTCTGCCTTTGATTCCGCATGAACCGTCATCAGTGGCAACTTTCACATCAAATCCCGCATCGGCATACTCTTTTGTCAAAAGAATATCTTTTTCACTGCGGGCACCGAGAAGAAGTACGCCGCCGTTTTTGCTCTGACGGGTGAGCATGAAAGTTGCCGCGGCACCGTAACCGCCGCAGACCGCAACCGGAACCACGTCATCTGCCGGAGCGGAAAAACCTTTACCGCAGGGACCGAGAATATCGCAAACCGTACCTGCCGGCAGGGAAGAAAGGGTTTGAGTTCCCTTGCCGACCACCTTGTAGACGATGGTCAACTGACCGTTTTCAGCATTGTGGATACTGAATGGACGGCGTAAGATCTGGTCACATCTTTCGTCGATCCGGATGTGAACGAACTGTCCCGGGAAACTTTCCGGTGCAATTTCCGGAGCTTCAAAAACTGCCCGGAAATAATCCCCGTGCATCCGGGAATTGGAAATGATTGAACATTTTGACATATAACTTACCTCAATTCAAATATGGGTTGTGTTTTTTCTCGAAACCGATCGTTGTTTCCCCGCCGTGACCGGGATAAACAACCAGATCATCCGGCAGACAAAGCAGTTTTTCAGTGATCGATTTGATCAACTGTGCATAATCGCCGCCGTAAAGATCCGTCCTGCCGATGGAACCGGCAAAAAGGGTGTCTCCGACGATGAGAAACTTCTCTTTGCCGTCATCAAAAAGAAAACCGCTGCCGCCTCTGGTATGTCCGGGAAGATCGATCACAGTACAGTTGGAAATTTTATCAAATCCGGAAACTTCCGGCAGATCATCAGCGGGGGGAAAATACGGCGGCAGAGCATTATCTTTGCTCATATACATATCGTGATCTCCCGGAGCAAGTTCAACTTTGCCGATATTCAAAGCCTCTGCCACTTTGCCAGCCGCCGAAATATGGTCGATATGGGCGTGGGTGAGCAGAATCCTTGCCGTTTTAAAGGGGAACTTCTTTGCTTCGGCAATGATCACATCAGCTTCAGCTGCGGGGTCGATAATGAATAACTCCTCTTTTTCCGGCATAAAAACCAGAAAAGAATTGGTGGCAAATGCCCCCAGAGGCATGATTTTGAGTTTCATAGGCATTACTCCGTGGTAAAAAGGATATATTTGGTATTGTTATGGTTGATTTCTTTTACAATATTGAGCAGATTATCGAAAGCATCAGGATAAATCAATGCCGGTTCACGGAAATCCAGACGGAATTCAAAAGCATATCTGCCGTCTTTGATTTTCATAAAGTCATTGATCCATGTCATTCCGGAAAAGTTGATCAACTCTGTTCCCCGGTTGCGGCAAAGAGTAAATTCTTTTGGCACTGTGACCATACAGTTGAGGTGGATATCACGGCGATTATCCTGAAACAGCGGAGCTTTTCTCTTTTTTACAGGAATTGCAGCATTGGCAATGATATGCCGGTACTCCGGCATCGGGAACGAAACAAATTTGCCGTTGCGTCTGCCGAACCGGGGGATATTCAGCGTGATTTTGAGTCGATTTTCTGCAAAAGCGGCAGAAATAACTTCGGCTTCCGGTGAAACGGAGTCGGCGATCTTTTCAAAATACTGTTTTTTCAGTGCCGGGGTGAAATTGGCGAAACGCTCCTTTTCTCTTTCCAGAGATTTGCCGCTGTAATCATAATCCAGCGTGACTTTCGCCGAGAGATCCGCTTCAAGAACGATATTGCAATTCACATAGATCCCATCTGCACTTTCCCCCTGTCGTGACGGAGTGGTCAACTTTTCTCCGTGCAGAATGATGTTGTTGAAACTGCGGATCACCCCGGGAGTACCGTACAATCCGGAATCATTGAGGTAACTGCCGGTTTCCGGCAGATAAAGGATGAGTTTATCAAAAATATTTTCCGGATAAGCCCGCAAAGAACGCAGTTTTTCAAGATAACACGGCATATCTGATGCCGGAATGAACTCAAATTTGATCCCCTGCGATTTGAGCATTGATGCCAGCAGTATCGCTTTATCAACGCTGTTGCCGTAGCCGTCACGCAAAGTTGTCTGCGGCAAAGAATATTCATCTGAATACATCTCTTTCAAGGGCAGCTCGACATGGCGGATATGGGTGTAAATATATTTTTCAAGTGCATAGGCAATACTCAATTTACGCATTTTTTCCCTGCCGTATCCGGCTTCGAGTTCCGCACCCATATTTACCGGATGGATATCGGGGGCTGTTTCAGCGATTTTTTTGGCAAGTTCTGCGATTTCAGGTGAAGCTTTTTTCACCTTTGCCAGAGCATGGAAATTCACCTGACGGAAATATTCAGCGTAACTGCCGTTGGAAATCTGCAATGCCGGCACGAAAAGAGCATAATCCGGCTGCCCCGGTTCATAAGGCAGACGAACCAGATTTTCCGCCGTGTAACGCCGGATGATGCGTTTGCCGCCGAAAGTTGAGGAGTCTTTCACACTTTCCGGAACCGGTGAGATGGCAAATTTCATCTTTGCCGGAGCTTCGATGATCAACTCCTGACTGCGGCAGGGAATGTTATCTTTTGTCAGTAAAACTGTATTGAAAAATCCCGGAAGTTTCCTTTTTACCGTGATGGAACTTTCAATGGTACTGCCGGTATCCACACCGGGATAAGAGATCACGGCAATTTTTCTTTTGTGATAACGGGATGCTCCGGAAGTCCGTTTATCATCCATGAAATTGACCTCTTTGGCTGAAAGAGTATGTTTTTTACCTTTGGAATCAGTGACCGTGGCGGAAACATCAAGTGCTTCCAAACCTTCCACATAACTTACCGTGCGGTTTGATTCTGCGGAAAATCCCATGTAATTGCGGATATGCTGGGTGTATTGGAGTTTTTCTTCCAGATTTCCGGCATCAATGATATTGTAATGCCGTTGAAATTTGAGATATTCACACTCCGCCCCCTCTGCGGTATAGGGTTCATCCGGCTGCACGACCGGCAATACCTGCAGAAGTTCTCTTGCTTTTCCGGCTGCGGCTTTGAATTTGCCGTAATCAGCAGGTTTGATCAACATGGAATCTATGGCAAAAAAGAAATTTTCCGTTATCACGTTTCTGTCTTTAAAAGTTTCACTTTTCACTCTGAAAAGTCCCTTTTCCCCGATATCGGTCTTCTCCGGAAAAGTAAAGCGGTAACTGCTTTGGGGAAATTCGATCCGGATGCTTTCATCCACTGCCCGGGGCAGAGCTTTCAGTGGAAAACGGCGGCTGACCAGAGCGGTATTGGCATAAAGTGAATCCATCAGTCCGAAAGCCGAAGCTCCACGGGGCATATTCAGGAGCAATGGCTCACTGCTTTTACGCAAAAAATCCGCACTTTGAAACCGGAGAACGACTTTCATCAATTTGCTCATATCCCGGATATTTTCCGGAAATACTTTCACACTTTTCAACTCTGCTCCCGGCATGATCGAATTGATGCGGGAAGCAAAAAACTGTTGTATATCCTCTTTGCTCCAGGTCGAAAATGCGTTGCGGTACATCTGATCGTAAACTCCGGAAAAATCCAGTGTCATGGTGATTTCTGCCGGATCAGCAGCAATGATCGAAGTTCTGATTTTCAGAAGATGATCTTCGGCTTTTTCAGCCGGTGCTGTACGGAGCGTGTCGCCATCAGGTTTGGCAGCAAGGAAGGAGTCTCCCGCCAGATAGCCGGGAAAAAGTTCGGTAGTGGTCTCAAACGTCGGATCCATGAGAATATATTCCCCGTCGGCTTTTTCCACACCGGCGATCGCATGATTAAAGTAGATATTGGGAACTTCCTTATCCTTGGGAGTGCCGGACATGAAAAGCACCGGATACGCTTTGAATCCGGCTATTCTCAACATCGCCACCAGCAGTGCCGCCTTATCCCGGCACACTCCGTGACGCCTCTCAAAAGTCTGATCCACATCGTGAGGCTCATACCCCGGTGCGTTTTCCTCGGACGTTATCCCGGTATAACGTATCTGCTGGGAAACGAACTGGAAAAGAGCAGTTATCTTTTCCATATCACTATTTTTTCCGGCGGTCAATTCCGCAGTTTTTTTACGCATGGCATCGCTCACTTTTGCCAGACGGGGGGCGGAAAGTTTATCGTACCAGCGGGAAATATCCTCCCATGATGCCACAGTACCGGTCAATACCCGCTGGATACAGGTATACATGGCGGGCATGGCACTTTCAGGCACAGCCTGCGGCACATTGCGGGCGATCCATTTGTATATTATTCTGCTGTCTTTCTTCTCTTCGGTAAAAGAAATCGTACCTTTTTCCTCATCTTTTATACAGATGCTTTTCAAAGGCTTGCTTTCCGGCATATCCACGATATACTCATAATATTCGATGGGGAAATCCGCCTGCAGCACCGCAATATCGCTGAATTCCCCCGGCATACGGGATTTGGTGATTTTCTCAACAGAAGTAACTTCCAGAATGTCTCCGGCTTCCAAGCCCGGTACCGTCACACTCAAAACCTTCTGTTCCGGATCAAAAATGGCAGAATCAAGCTGGCTTGACTCCGTATTCACTGAAGAGTTTTTCACCGGGTCGATCGTTATCTGTCTGCCATCAGGTTTGACTATCACCAGTTTTGCTACTTTCATACTCCCGTAAGAGGAGTTGAAGTGCAGCGACAATTCCCGTAATTTTTTCACGCCGTCATGGTTCAACACCTTGTAACGGCACTCATCGACACCGGTGTAAGTGCCATCCGGATTTACGGTAATATATTCGCGGTCAAAGAGCAGTATATAGGGAGCTTTTGCCTCTGTCCCGGATAACACAAGACAGAAGAAAAAAGTTACAAGCAGTAAAAAATTTTTCATTATTACACTTCTCCATACAGAAAACTGATCATTCACGAGGTAATTGCAAAAGTCAATCAAAAAAAAGATTGAAAAGATACCGTTGATGAGATGAAAGCTGGTAGTTTGAGGGTGCTACCCAAAGTGGTAACACCCGAAAACGCTCCTGTTTCAGATCGCAACGGGAATTTTCAAGAGTTTTTGAGAACTTTTGAAATTGCCTCTCACATTTGAAAATTTACACCCTTTTTGCCTTTTTATCAAGGGTTCATTAAAAAAAACCGTCTATAATCCATTCTTTATGCAGGAGAAGATTTGATTTTTTGGAAAAGTGAGTCTATATTAAGAAATGACGTATGGAACAAAAATCAATCCATTATAACGAAACGAGGAATATTATGGGACAGCAGCACAACAAGATCGAGAAACGCAACCGGCGTAAAGCTTATCTCGCCCGCAAGCGTGAGCAGATCAAAGCCCTGATCAAAAAATAATCTTTTGATCGATCGAAAAGCCGGAAGCAGAAATTTGTTTCCGGCTTGAATTTTATGGAGGTTTTTTATGGAAGATTTGCGTACCGGTCAGGGATACGATGTTCACAAACTGGTAAATGACCGGAAATTGATCCTCTGCGGAGTGGAGATTCCCTGCGAATACGGATTACTCGGTCACAGTGACGCCGATGTGGCAGTTCACGCCCTCATGGATGCCATGCTCGGAGCGTTGGCTCTCGGAGATATCGGCATAATCTTCCCCGATAATGATCCGGCTTATGCCGGGGCAGACAGTATGGAACTTCTGAAAAAAGTTTTATCCATCCCCGAAGTCGCAGCTTACAAAATTTTCAACTGCGATATAACCGTCATCGCCCAGAAACCGAAATTATCCCCTTACCGGGAAGCAATGCGTCAGCGTATCTCCGATGCTGCAAATCTGGATATTTCAAGAGTTTCCGTAAAATTCACCACCACTGAAAAACTCGGATTCACCGGCAGAGGCGAAGGTATCGCCGCCACTGCCGCCGTACTTATGGGAAGGTAAATTCATCATGGATCACCACATTACCGCAGTTGAAGCTGAAAAGAAGTATGAGTCGCAGGCATTGGCTGTCTATCTGCTGGATGAATCGACCGGCAGGATCGCTGTGTGCAGCTGGGTCGATCAGGAAAAAATCACCGGTAAATGGCAGCTGGAAATCGATGGCAAACGCCACTCTTTCGGTCAATTTCTGCTTACCGGCATGAGTGCAAATGAGGTGCGGGAATATCTTTTGAGTGTGGAAGTGCCGGATTTGTACTACGGAGAAACTGCGGTATTGATAATCCGTTTTTATGATCAGGACAATCGGGAAGTTGCGGTGGAAAAATTCATTCTCCCTCCCCCTGCCCGTTTGGCAAAACCGGCAGAAAAAGAACAGTTTTTCACCGGATTGCGTTTCGATATTTCCCGGGCGGAAATTTCCAGCGGCAAACTCTCTGCCGTTATCGGTGCCGACGGCATGCGGGAACTGCGTTACAACGGAGAAAAACTGCTGACATCCTGCCCGAAACTTGCTCTCTGGCGGGCACAGAAAACTGCGGAGTCACTCAACGATCTGGCCCTTGACCGGCCGAGAATCTCTGCCGACCGCTTCGTTTCCGATGGCAAAAGCGTGGAGTGCCACAGCCTTTTTCTGCCCCGTAAAATGGAAATGGATGAGCTGGAATTCACCCAGCGCTTCACTCCGCAGGAAAATGGCACGATCCGGTATGATATGGAGTTTGTCGTTCCGGAATGTTTTGCAGGGATCCCCCGTCTGGGAGTTATGCTCCGGCTGCCCGGAAAAATGAAAAACATCTCCTTTTTCGGCAACGGTCCTTTTGAAAACTACCCCGGTTCCAGTGCTGCGGTGCTTTCAGCATATAAATTCGATGTCAGTGAAATGTATCCGGAATATGATACTGCCGTTTCCGGCGGAACCCGCAGTGAAGTACGCAAACTGGAATTGAGCAGTGATGACGGTCAGAAATTGCAGATAATTGCCGGAAACACTTTCAGTTTTTCCGCACTGCCTTTTTCAGAATACGCCATTGATGATGCCGCAAAAGCAGGCAGAATGCCCGTTGCCGACGGTGAAATCCATCTGCATATCGACTGCCGTATCGGGGAACTCAAACCGGTTCAGGCAGGCCTTTTCCGGATGACACTCTTTTTCAAAGCGTAATACCTGCGGAAATCTGCGGAAAAAGCAATCGGGAAGTGCATTTTTTTGCATAAATTCAGCTTGAAATAGTTGAATCCGGAGTGTATATTAAGCAAACGGTAGAATATACACTAATTATATATGGAGAAAAAAGCACTATGCGGTACATCGATCAATTTATGGCAGCGTTCCCTTTTGAGGGTTTGACTTTCGACGATATTTCACTCGTCACCCAATACTCGGATTTTCTGCCGCATGATGCTGATGTAAGCAGTTATTTTTCCCGTAATATCAAATTGAATATCCCCTTTATCAGTGCCGCGATGGATACGGTCACTGAAAGCGAAATGGCAATCGCCATGGCCCGCCTCGGCGGTATCGGAGTGATCCACAAAAATCTTTCTCCGGAAAGACAGGCCGAAGAAGTACGCAAAGTGAAACTTTATCTCAACGGCGTCATCCGTACCCCGATCGTCTTCCATCCGGAGCAGACCGTGGCAGAAATGCTCGCCGAAAAGAAACGGAAAAAATATTCATTTTCCGGATTCCCCATCGTCGATAACAACGGTAAACTGGTCGGTATCATCACCAGCAAAGATATCAAATTCCTCACCGATTACAATGTAAAAATCAGCGAAGTGATGACCGGAAACCCGATTTCCACCGCTTCTGATACCGCTATCGCCGATGCCTACAAAGTAATGCTTAAAAACAAGATCGGCAAGCTGCCCATGGTCGACAGCAACGGCAAACTTACCGGTCTTTTCAGTTTCCTCGATGTGCGTACCCTCATCGCCGGTGATGAACCGGCATATAACCGCGACAGCCGCCATCAGCTGCGGGTCGCCGCCGCTATCAGCCCCTACGATGATGTCCGTGCCGAAGCTCTGGTCAATGCCGGAGTCGATGCTCTGGTGATCGACACCGCCCATGGTGATTCCAAAGGCGTTATCGAAACGGTTGCACTTTTCAAAGACCGCTACGGCAGCAAAGTCGATATCGTCGCCGGAAACGTCGCCACCGCCGAAGGTGCCAAAGCTCTTGCCGATGCCGGTGCTGACGGTGTCAAAGTGGGTATCGGTCCCGGTTCAATCTGTTCGACCCGTGTGGTCGCCGGTGTCGGTGTGCCGCAGGTTTCCGCAGTTTACGCTGTACGCAGTGCCCTTCCCGATGATGTACCGGTGATCGCCGACGGCGGAATCAAACAGACCGGTGATGTTGCCAAAGCTATAGCTGTGGGTGCTTCCAGCGTGATGATGGGTTCAGCTCTTGCCGGTACAACTGAGTGCAACGGTGAAGTGATCCTGCATCAGGGCAGAAGTTATGTGACTTATCGCGGAATGGGTTCACTTGAAGCGATGAAATGCAACAAAGGCAGCCGTGAACGTTACGGTCAGGATGATGTGGAAGATGATGCCGAACTCGTGCCGCAGGGCATCGAAGCGATGGTGCCTTTCCGCGGTCCTGTCCGCAATGTGATCCACCAGTTCGTCGGCGGTCTGCGTTACAGCCTCGGCTACTGCGGAGCCCGTACCGTGGCGGAGTTGCAGGAAAAGGCAAAAATGGTCAGAGTCAGTGCCGCCGGTCTGCGTGAAGCACATCCCCACGATGTGGTCATCACTAAAGATGCCCCTAACTATACATCCAACTCAATCTGAAATATGAAAAAACTTCTGATCGTTCTCGGTATTTTTTCTGCGGCAGTACTTTCTGCCGCAGAAGTGCGTATTGCAGTGGTCAATCTTGACCGGGTTTTCAAATCATACTACAAGAGCCGGATCGCAGAAGATTTTCTCAACCAGCAGGCTGAAGCTGCCCGTGCCTACATGAGTCAGATGAATAGCCAGCTGGAGTCACTCCGCTCTGAAGCCCGCCGTCTGGGAACCAATGCCCTCAATCCGGCATTGACCGATCAGGCGAGAAAGAAAGCTGCCGATGATGCCGATGCGGCAATGGCAAAAGTGAAGTCCAAGGAGACGGAAATTTCCCTTTACGCCAATGAACGCCGCCGGGAATTCATGCGGCTGCAGCAGGAAAAACGCAGCGAGATCGTAAAAGATATTCAAAAAGAGGTCAAGCGGCGTGCGGCAGCGGGAAATTATGCATTTGTACTGGATTCTTCGGGCAATACCACCAGCGGTCTGCCGGCGGTATTGATCTATCCGGGCAGAAACGATATTTCCGATGAAGTCATCCGGGAATTGAACCGTGCAGCATCCAAAACCAAGCAGGAAAAATAAATTATGAAAAAGATCGTAATGACCGCCGAAAAAATCGCCGAAATCACCGGAGGAACCGTTTACGGTGATCCGAAACGTGAAATCAATGAAGTTTCCGGGATCAAAGATGCCGCCGCCAACCAGTTGAGCTTCGCCGGTAATAAAAAATACGAAGAAGAACTCAATAATTCCGCTGCCGGTATCGTGCTGGTCAATAAAGACCTCGCCAATGCCTCCACCGAAAACCGTACCCTTATCGTTTGCGAAAATGTCGATTATGCTTTTGCCAAAATCACAGCTCTTTTCGCGGAAGAACCCCCTGCCCCGGTATCGGGTATCCACCCCTCGGCCGTGGTTGATCCGTCTGCAACGATCGGCAAAGATGTTTCCATCGGAGCCAATGCAGTCATTGAAGCCGGAGCAAAAATCGGTGACGGTGCCGTGATCGGGGCACTCTGCTATATCGGTCACGATGCCGCCGTCGGAGCCGGAACCATCCTTTATCCAAGCGTGACACTTATGTACCGCTGCTCGATCGGAGCAAAGTGTATCATCCACTCCGGAGTTGTCATCGGTGCCGACGGTTTCGGTTTTGTCCCCGGCCCTGCGGGGCTGGTCAAAGTGCCGCAAACCGGTATCGTTGTGATCGGCAACGATGTGGAAATCGGTGCAAATACCACCATCGACCGTGCCCGTTTTGGTAAAACGGTCATCAAAGATAATGTAAAGATCGACGATCAGGTGATGGTCGCCCACAATGTGGTTGTCGGTGAAAGTTCCATTCTCGTTGCCCAGTGCGGTATCGCCGGCAGTGCGGAACTCGGCAGAGGCGTCATTATCGCCGGTCAGGCAGGTGTCAATGGTCACATCACCATCGGTGACGGCAGCCAGGTTGCCGGAACCAGTTCTGTACTCAGAAGTCTGCCGCCGCGTTCGATCGTAGTCGGTACTCCGGCAGAGTCCCAGCGTGAATTCATTGCCCGGGTCGCCATGCCTAAAAAGATCCAGAAACTCGATGCCAAAATCAAAGAACTTGAAGAAAAGATCAAGGAATTGACCAAGTAATGGCGGGTAAAAAAAGTGCATTGATATTGGCGGCAGTTTCTGCCGCCTTTTTGCTCTGCGGGGCAGATGATCTGCTGGATAATGCCAGAAAAGGCGATAGCGGAAGTCAGCTTGCACTTGCCAATGAATTCTTTTTCGGGAAAAACCGCAAAGCTAATCCATCTCTGGCATATTACTGGTTTCACCGTGCGGCAGACGGAGGCTCGGCTGTCGGCAGATACAATATGGCAGTATGTCTGCAAAAAGGCTGGGGATGCAAAAAAAATCAAGCCGGAGCATTCAAAAATTTTGAGATTGCCATGAAATCCGGCGTCACCAAAGCTGCAGTTCGCTATGCTGAAATGCTCCATGCCGGAGTGGAAGCGGATACTTTTGAAGATGAAAAACTTCCGGAAATAAAATCCGATAGAAAAAAAGCATTGGAAATTCTCCGTCAAGTTGCCCCGAAAGACACCGAAGCAACGGAGCTTCTGGCAAAAATGCTTTATATGGATGTGGAAAAAAATGCTCCGGAGTTATATCTGGTTCTCAAAAATTATGCTGAAAATACCGCAAAACCTGATCCGGAACTGCTGCTGATATATTCAGCCTGTCTGCGTTCCGGGATCGGGGGAAATGCTCCAGATGCAGCTGCCGGAGCAGAAATACTCCGCCGTAACGCAAAATCAAAACATCCGGAATCAATGGCACAATTGGCAGAAATGATGTTCCTCGGTCTGGGAATGACACCGGATAAATCCGGAGCATTGAAACTTTATCAGGAAGCGTCAACGCTCGGTTCAGCCCGGGCAAAGACTGACATCGCCAATTTGATGCTCGCCGGAATAGATTTGCAGCACGACCCGGCAGAGGCATTCAAACTTTTCAGCGAAGCCGCAGAAAAAAAATATCCCCCGGCTTTATGCAAGCTGGGGGATTGTTACGCTTTCGGCATCGGCACCGAACCGGATATCCGCAAAGCACTTTTCAACTACATGAAAGCAGCAGAGCTGGGAAACCGGCTGGCGGCATTCAGATTGGGAGAATATTACCGGGATGGAAAATATCTTCCAAAAAATCCGGCCGCCTCATTTCATTTTTTCTCCATCGCCGCCAAAGCCGGCTATCCGGCAGCGATGCGGGAAGCAGGAAAAGCTCTGCTGGGAAAATACGGTCTTGCACCTGATTTCCGAAAAGCCGAAGAACTGCTCCGCAGGGCTGCCGGTGCCGGAGATAAAGAAGCAGCGGAATTGCTCCGCGAAAAAGGTCTTTATTTCTGATGCGGATGAAGTTCATCCATTTTCAGCTGAAGTTTTTCCACCTGATTGCGGCAGAGACACTCCTGCTGCCGGCGGGAACAATCAGCAAAACCGACTTTCCCGGATAAAGCAATTTCAATTTTACCGAGTTTGCCGCAAAGTTTCCAGAAACCGGTGATCAATACGGCGATCAAACCGAGCCACTCATAAGTAGTCACTTTTCCGGCTCCTCTTTTTTGCTGTGCCATGCTGCGAAACCGGCAGAACGCAAAGCAAGATAGAATTTCCATGCCTTGATACGTTCCCAGTAACGCAGAGGATTGTACCAGCTGTAACGGTCAGCGACACAGATCAGAGCATTATCCAGCCACTCTTTATCAGCTTTTTTACGATCCTGATCACTGCCGCCGTAAAAATAACGCAGATCATGTATATACGATGGCAGAATATATGCCGGATTACAGGCATCTATCACCTTGCAGACACCACCCATCCATTCAGCACCCGTACCGTTACACTCATTTTTCACCAGGGAATCGTCTTCAAGCAGTTCCCTGCCGGAAAGCTGAAGCCTTTCTGCTTCAGCACGCATCTTTCCGATTTCTTCAAATGTCATATCATTCATAATATCAAATTCCTGTTATTACAGACCGAAAGCTCCCCAATCGCCCTCAAGTACCCGCGGCGGCGGCTGAGATCCCATCATACTGATCCATGGACCGAGAATATTTTCAGTCGGCACATATTCACCGGTATTTTCATCATATTTGCATGCGGCATAAAGCGGCATATCCGGATCACTATCGCTGCAAATAACCCAGTAACCGCCGTTTTCACGCAGTGTCATATAATATGAACCATTGCGGTAGACACTTTCTCCGCCGAATGCTGCATCAATACAATATTTACCATTGACACCGCTGAGTCCGGCACGGTATACAAACAAATTGCAGTTTTCATCAAAATCCACTGAATAATTGCCGAAATAACGGTCGAGAAGCTCAATCGCGGCAGCAGCAGCTCCGACAGCATCAAGATAAACTCTGCCGCACAGATTTTTCGGAGTCCCCAGATCTGCGTAATAAGCACTGTAATAGTAAGTTTTTCCGTTATATTCAAAACTTACGGGACTTCCGTTGCCGTAACCGGGCAGAGTCCACCGGCAACTGTATTCATCCTCGGCAACCAGAATCACACCGGTCATAAATACCGGCTGAACTACATCCAGAATACCGGCAATCGCCCAACCGTCATACTGTTTGAAAACTTTTGAATCCTGACCGTTGGTGAAAAGATGGGTATCCTTATCCCGGACAACCAGAGAGTTACTGCTTGAACTTCCTGAAGATATATAGCTCTGGGCAATGGAATTTATCTGTGCCTGACTGAGAGCTTCTTTGTGTATATTGAATCTTTCAACTTTACCATAAGTACTGTATTCTCCATTTCCCCATCTGCCGAGCCGGAGATCCCGGTCTTTACCGATCGTCACATCACTGACAGCTTCCACACTGAGTTTGCCGTCAACATAAAGTTTCCATGACGTTCCCTGCCGGACGATCGCCAAGTGCTGGGCAGTAGCATTTTTCAATGCGATCGTACCGCCGCCGTAATATTCCCCGCAATCCCAATCAGCGTGGATCGACCAGCTTGAACCATCACCGACCCAAAGATTGTATTTGCCGTCTTTGGTGTCAATACCGATATAATAATCACTTGTTGCAGCAAGTACTCCCATCCTCCGGTCCGGACCGAGCAGGGAAGCTCCGAATTCGATGGTAAAATCTCCGGTAAGCAGATCCGTCGTCACTCCCGGCATATTCAGATAAGATGAACCGTTGAAAGTCAATGCGTAATCCTGGGTCATGCCGCCGGAAAAATAAAGATTACCATTTTTCCCGGATTCCAATGATCCGGAAACATTATTGACGGTCACACTGTAATCAAGATTCAAGGGTGCTGAAACGTAAGCTCCGCCGGAAGCGGCAGCAGTATAAAGATAGTTGATCCGTGCCAGTGCGTCAGCAGTATAAATTGCCCCTACTGCCGGAACGACACTGGCGTACTGCAAATTAGTGGTTTTGGTCGTTTCAAATGAATATGATCCGTCTGACAAAACCGCTTTATAACCGCTCCAGGTCTTACTTGAACTATCTACCGAGGCACATCTGTAAAATACAGGAGAATTGCTGGTGATATTGAATTCCCGCAAATATTTGTTGTAGCCTTTAGTGATTTGGTACTTTCCGCTGAGGGTGTTCACTCTCGCTTCCGGCAAAGTCAGCGTTTCTCCTTCTGAATAGCCGCGGGGTATGGTTATGACATTGTCTGCAGCCTGCATGGAAACGTTTTCCAATGTTCCCTGAAGCGGATTGCCATTTGCATCAGCACCGGTTTTACCGGCGACAATATCCCCCGCTCCGGCGGTCACAAAGGAAAGGTCAACAGCTTTATTGATGGAAAAATTCTTATTCTCTTCATGGAACCCTGCCGGTACAGTTACCGTTTCGCCATCTGAAGAAGCCGCAACAACCGGGATCGCACCGGTGATCATCACGCCTTCGGAGTCAACTGCGGTTATTCCCTCAAGCAGTTTATCTGCGGTCACGGTCACTCCGGAAAGATCCGGCCCGCAATAAAGTCCATTGACCGCATCCGCATATTTATCAAGCAGCTCATTACTCAAATTACCGCCTCTGGCATTGATTGCAGTTTTCAAAGACTCTTTTGCGGCTTTTATACGACTGATTTCATTTGCAATACTCATACTCAGATACCTTCCATGATTTCACGCAGCCCGTCAAGTTCACTGCCGATCTCCTGCAACGCTTTTTCCACATTTCCGCCGTCAAAAAAACCGGATTCATCTTTCAACAAAACATCTTCTGCTGAATATGAACCGGATAATCCGGCAAGCAGAGCATCCACCTGAACCGCTGTATAATATGCCGGATCGGGAACAGCCGTCTCATTTTCACCGGAATTTTCCAGATAGACCCGGCTGTGCATGATCAATTTGAATTGCCAAGCAAAAAGTGAATTGCCTTTACCGTCATAACCGCCGAGTTCGCAGAAAAGTTCAGCAGAAGAACGCTCTTTGAGAGCTGAAACGATCCGGGATACGGCACTGTTATTCACCGGAACCGAAAAGACCGTATGTCCATCTGCATCAGTAGCGATATTCACGCCGGAAAAGATCAGCAGCGGCGGATCATCGCTATTGCTGCAGCTGAAATCGAATGCACAATAGCATGCTGCTGCACCAAGTTTATCCGCCGGATAATCCGGCAGCACCGCCGATGCCCCGGTGGATTCCTGACGCAATTCAAACTCCAGCAGACATCCGGTTCCGAGTATCAATTCCAGACCGATACCGGCAGTCGAACCGTAAGTGTCACACAATGCAGCACCGGTATTGGTTATTTTCAAAATCGAACGTATTTTTTGCATTTTTCACATCCTTTACGATAAATATTTGTAATTTATTGCCGGAAAATTTTCCCGTTCAAGCATTATCTTCACTCCTGCTCTTTCCAGAATGACCCGGTAAATAGTGTTGTAAAGAGAAGTTGAATCGGTCAAATTCCAATATTCACTGATTTTTTTCTGAACTCCCGAAAGGTCGACTTTTTCCCGGGCTTCACCGGTTTCAAAATCAATGACGAACTCTTTTGCCGGAAGAGCAACGATCGTGTAACCTGCAGATGATTCCGGATCAGTATAACTGAAATCAGTTTTTTCCATCAGCAGTTTGCAGGTGCCGGATAATACCGGGTTGCGGTAGTAAAATGGCGAAACAGATTTTACGGTACCTCCGGCTTTGCAATATTTCCAACGCAGATTCCGCGCCCTTGTCCGCCCCCTTTTTTGAAGATAGAATACCGGTTGATACGGGTAGGTCGTCAGAGCGATATCATCCAGATAAACAGTTTTCTGACCACTGTCACTGAACTTCCCGCTCCAGTGATAGACCGGATTAAAAACTTCCACTTCGAGATCGGCATCAAGCAGAAAACCGGCACGCTCTCTGTTTTCTTTCCCCGGCAGCGGATAGACAACTGCTTTGTTGATCACTTCAGCAGCGGCATGAATAAAGTTATTCAATGCGTATTTGTATTGCGGAGCATCGCTGCCGGACCGCATGAAAAACGCATAACCATCGATTCCGAGTTCGCGGTAAAACTCTCCATCAGGACGATCAATACCGAGTTTGTCTATCTGCAAATCACTCCATCTGCCGAACCACGGCGGAAAAAATGAATACTGTATCAAAGTAATGATCCGGGAACGCAACATGGAAACATAATCACTGAACACCCTTTTTTCAAAAGGTGCAGATGGAAGCCGGGGCAGTTGATAATCATCTTCCCATTCGATCTGAAATGCATCGATCCTTTCAGCAATGGCATCACAAAGAATATTCCACGCTTCATGCAGCGGACGGGGTCTTTCATCGAGCCACTTCATATCAGGTATCTCCTGCGTACAGATAAAAATCATCTCCGAAACGGAGCATATCGTATGAACGGTAAGATTGTGTCACATTACCGTCTGCAAAATATCCCAGATGCCGGTAAAGCAGAATATTTTCCGGTAATTGTGCTGACAGATGTGCCGAATAAGTTTTTGATCCGGTATCAAAATCAAAGTAAAGCCAGATCGTATGAGTCATGCCCGGAGAAATTTCCAGCGTCATTTGCGGCACATTGAATAATCCAGGCACATCGCTGGTCCCGCAGCTTTCAGAATCCGGATAAATGCCGTTGATGACCTTTACCACCGTTTGAGAAACCGCTTGCAGTTTGAATGCTCCGCCGTAATAATCCGCCGTTGCGGCACTGCCCCGCAAAACAATTATTCCCGGATAGGAATCTTCCCGATACTCACCGTCGTTAATGGGAGAAACCACCACCTCGCCAATACCGGATGCTCCGGCAATCAGACCATCCTTTCCCGGTGTGACCCGCTTTCCGCTTCCGGAGAACCATGCAGGCACAACTCCGGAAATCTGAAGTCTGCCATACTCATATTCCGCCACCTCATCCAGAGAAACACCCCAGAGCATTGAATCATCTTTTGCCGGAATACCATTGACAATGCAGGAACCGGAAAAACGGCCGCCAAGTACCTGCGGATAAAAATTATCCCGGCATCCGGTAACTGATACTGCGGTAAAAGGTTTTATCACTTCACTGGAAGTGTTGCAGAAATCGACTACTCCGCCGGAGAAAGCGGGAAATTCATATCCGGAAGCATATTCATCCTCTTTACAAAGCAGGCGATTGACGGCATTGTAGCGTGCCGCCGGCTCCGGAAACCGGGATTCCCCCGGAGAAACATCCTGAAAAAACATTTTACACCTCCCCGATTCAGAGATTGAGCAAAGAAAATGGAGCCCGGTCATAAATGCGGCTCACATAAGCATTGGTCAGGGTATTAACGCCATCCCGTACAGCATAAACGCCCCAGAGATAATCCCAGCCGTCAACTTCCGGCACGGTGAATCCATCCAGTTCTCTATCCCCATTGCTCCGGATGCTGAAACGGAAAGTCAGATCACAGAGTTCCTCGCCGTTTCTGCCCCGGAAATAACCGCTGCCGGAAAGCCCGAGAAAAAGAACTTCTCCGGCCGCCCATTGTTGAAAATTTTCACTGTTGACTTTCCCGGTAAGCCGGGCGATCTGCCGTTGATAAGCATTGGATTGAGCTTTTTTGCGGCGGAAAGTTGCCACACATGACAGGATAAATTCCGGACGGTAAGCATTTACAGTACCTGACGCTGAACCGACCCCATGTCTGCCGTTCCAATCGACAAGGGTTCCGGGATCAGGTATTTTATTTCCGTTCACTGCGTAAGAAGCGATAAGTTTACGGGCATTTTTCAGCTGGTACTGACGGGCATTGACTTCAATTTTCCACTCCCGGTCACCATCGGATTTGCGGTAATATCTCTTTCTGGAATAAGAATTTCCATCATTACGGTAGTAAACTGCTATTTCCATCATCCCGCCTCCGGGACAATGGAGTATTTCCGCTCCGGATTTGGGCAGATTTTCCCAGTTATCCGGAGCCTGAGCGAAAACTCCGGCGACTGCACTATCGATCTCATTCATGCCGACTCCGCTTGCCACATAACAGATGCGGGCACTTTCACACTCACCGAAATTGTCGAGTTTCAGCTTCTCGCCGACAGATCTTTCTATTTTCATAAGGACACCTTTACTTTTTTACTGAAATGATTGTGCCGGAAAACCGGAATCCCGGAAAAGCTCCAGAAGTTCATCCAGTTTGGCATTTATTTCAGCCAATATCGTTTTCAATTCATCATTATTCATAACAAAAAATCCCTGTTTAGAAAATTCTCTCCCCATCAATCAGGGGTTTGTCAACATAAAAAAAGAGTTTTTTGCAAATAATGACTTGAAAAAAACGACAAACGGAGCTATTTTAATCGAATGACAATTTTAAGTTGTGGTATAATGTCTGCATTTTAAGATCATGCAGCACAATATTTATAGCAGATAAAACTAACTAAAAACAGGATGAAACGAAAATGAAAAGAACTTTTCAGCCCTCAAACCGTCGCCGTAAACGCCGGATCGGTTTCTTTGCCCGTATGGCCACCCCGGGCGGTCGCAATGTTATCAGACGCCGCCGTCAGAAAGGCCGCGCCCGGCTTACCGCCTGATCCGGGTGCAACGTGTCAACCGCACTGACCATGCCGGAAAATTCCGGAAATAAACGCCTGCGTCTGAATAAATCTGATAAACTGCGGTTCAAAGCCCAGTTTGACCAGATCAGACGGGACGGTGTCAAAATGGTGACTCCGGGTATGGTCGTGGTGGTTGCCCCTTCTCCGGAAGGACGTTTGGAGTGCGGGGTAATATGCAGCAAAAAGTACAGTCTGCTGTCAGTTGTACGCAACCGGGCACGCCGGTTGATGTGGGAGAGTTTCCGGATGTTGAAACCGGTACTCTCCCCGTGTCGCATTTTATTGATACCACGACGCAGGATGAAGGATTACAACCGGATCCAAACCACTGCAGAGCTGGTGGAAATATTGAAAAAACAGCAGGTTCTGATCCGGGATGCCGCGGATTGATTGCCGCAAGAGCTGCAATCGCATTGATCCGGATCTATCAGAAAATGATTTCTCCGTGGCTGCCGTGCTGCTGCCGCTTTGAACCATCCTGCTCCCACTACGGAGCAGAAGCATTCAGAAAACGCGGTTTCCTTGTGGGGTTGATACTCACCATCTGGCGTGTGATGCGTTGCCAGCCGTTTTGCCGCGGCGGATATGATCCGGTTCCGGATAAAGGTTTCCGCCGGGTAGCGTGTGACAACCAATCAAACTGTGATAAAAATGAAATTTGATAAAGAAACTATCATCGTTCTGGCGTTATGTTTCGTAGTGATGCTTGCATGGCCCTCGATCTGCGAATCTCTCGGTTGGAGCGTTCCTGCGGAAACCCCGGTGGAAGAAAGTGTGCAGCCGGCAGTGCCTGCTGTTTCCGCTGTACCGGCAGCAAAAGCAGATGCCGTTCAGAAACCACAAACTGTTGCGGCAGAAATTCCGGCTCCGGAGAAACTGGTGATCCCGGCCGACGGTATCCTCAGCAATGGTTCACTTGATTTAACGGTTTCAGGCAAATCAGGTGCAATCAGTAAAATAACTTTTCCCAAATACAAAAACAATGACCTCAAAGGTGAAATTTCCTTTGACTCAGATCTTTTTGCATTGAATATCCCCGGTGCCAAAACTGTAAAAATCGAACCGGTAGTCAACGACAATGGTATTCTCAAATCACGCCGTACTCTGGAAATTGCCGGAGCAAAAGTCGTTCTTGAACAGATCTTTACTCTGCAGAATGAATACATCATCAACTGCCGCTGTATTCTGACCAATATTTCTCCCGATGCAGTCGTTATCAACAATGCAGTAATTTCCGGCGGCTCGATCGCTCCGTGGCATATTGCTTCCGGTGACAAGATCCGCACCATGTCGCACAGAATGGATTTGATGAGTGCCGACGGCGATTTCGAAGATATTGATGCCGATGAAGATGATGAAGATTTCTACAAATACCAGAATTTTCCGGTACAGTGGGCTTCAGTAAGCAACAAATATTTCTGTTCAGTACTTAAAAACAATCACGGCGACTATTTCCTGAATCTGGTCAATCCCCGCACAAAGGTTGCCGACAGCAAAGGTAAAGAATTCAATAATGTCACCATTGGTGCCGCTTTGCCGCAAATGATCATCCAGCCCGGTAAAGCTTCGGAAATTGACTTTTCCACTTATACCGGTCCGAAATCATCTTCGGCACTGGGAGAATTTGTTCCTTCCGGCGAAAAGGTGATGCATCTGGCCTGGGGGCCTCTGAACTACCTCGCCCGTCTGCTCATGTGGATATTGAATCTGCTTTACGCTGTTTGCGGCAGTTACGGTGTCAGCATCATCATCCTGACGCTGATGGTCAGATCAGCATTCTACCCCCTGACAAGCAAGGGCAATGAATCAATGCGTAAAATGCAGAAGGTTCAGCCGCTTTTCAAGGAACTTAAAGAAAAGTACAAAAACGATCCCCAGCTGCTCAATCAGAAAATGGCGGAACTTTACCGCAAAGAGGGTATCAATCCCCTTGCCGGATGTCTGCCGATACTTTTGCAGATCCCGATCTTTTTTGCCCTTTATGCGATGCTGGATAATGCGATTGCCCTGCGGCATGTATCATTCCTCTGGTGCAAAAATCTTGCCGCTGCCGATACGATATTTTCCATTCCGCTCGGTTTCACACTGCCATTGGCAGGAATCGATTCGATTCCGGTCAATCCGTTGGTGATCATGATGACTGTGCTGATGGTCATTCAGCAGCGGATGACCCCGATGGCGGCCGATCCGGCACAGAAAAAAATGATGGCGATGATGCCGGTTGTCATGCTGCTTTTCCTCTACGACTTGCCGTCCGGTTTGACCCTTTACTGGACGATCAGCAACCTTTTCAGTATCATTCAACTCTGGCTGCAGAAAAGACGCAGTCAGGCTCCGCAGCCTGAACGGAGCAACTAAAATTTAAGGAAGAAAAAAAATGGCAGAGAATCCGAAATTCAATGAGTACAAGGATCAGATCATCAAGATCCTCGCAAAGATGTTCGACTACCTCGCTCTCAACGGCGATTTCAAAGTCGAGGAAAAAGGTCAGCGTATTGCAGTGGCGATCTCCAGCGACAATGCCGGCAGAATCATTGGCAGAAAAGGTCAAACCCTTGAAAGTCTGCAACTGTTGCTCAACCGGATGATGTTCAAAATGGATGAAAATACTCCGCACATCACGCTGGATATTGATGGTTACGCTTCCGGCGACCGGGAAAACAAAGAAGCCGCCGCAGAAGCAGACAGCGAAAACGGCGAAGCCCGTGAATACCGCCGCCGTCCCCGCCGCAATGGCGGTGATGCTCCCCGTGCCAGTGTGGAACTTCTAGAAAAACAAGCCCTTGATGCCGCTAAAGAGGTCAAACGCTGGGGCGAACCGGTGAAACTGCCGGAAATGAATGCCCATGACCGCCGGATCATTCACATCACACTCAAAGATGATCCCGAAGTCACCACCGAATCCATCGGCGAAGGTGCGATAAAGAAAGTAGTCGTTTCTCTTGCTGCTCCGGCAGAAAATTGATTATCTTGTAAAAAGATTTTGAAATACCGCTGCAAAATTTGCAGCGGTATTTTTTTTGTACGATCTGCATTATACAGATCCGTGGATCAGAGCTGCACTCTGCACAAAAAAAACCCGGAACCTTTTTAAGATTCCGGGCTTATTTTTGCAAAACAGATTATTTTGCAGCCAGCAATTTATCCGCCTGGGATTTTTTATTGGCGGCACGGTTGGCATGGATGGTACCGGCTTTCACGGCTTTATCCAGACGGCTGGCGAAAGTTTTTGCCAGTTCGGCAGCGGCGGCATCGCCGGCGGCAACTGCGGCACGCAGTTTTTTCTCAATGGTTTTCAGCTCGCTGATGCGGGCACGGTTGCGGAGATTGGCTTTTTTGCTGGTAGCCAGACGTTTGACAGCAGATTTGGTATGTGCCATTTTTAATTTTCCTTTATTTTATGTAAATAAAAATTTTATCCAAAGTATGACAGATTATTAATGTATCACGCTTTTTGCAAAAAGCAAGTCGCAGAAGCTCTTTTTAACGATAAAAAAACGGAAAAAGCTCTGCTGCAACCCGTTTTTACGGTTTTTCAACCACTTTCACCGTCCGGAAACGGGGGAAGAATGCTCCGGGAGCTTTCCCCAGAGCGATCTTTACTTTACCTTCTTTACCAGACACCGGGATCGAAACAAAACCATTTTCATCAAAATCCATGAGAGATGTTTTGCCATCGATTTCGAGAGTGAACGATGAAGTTTCCGTAATATCGCCGTAAAACTCCAGCACACCGCCGTCAGCAGGAATATTCAGCACGATTTCCAACAACCCATTGGGGAATACGGTATTTCCGGCAAAGCGGAAAAGTTCACCGTCATTGACCGTCACATGGGCACAATGCATACATCTTTTGACCCGCCACTCATCGGTAATCGAACCGCAGACAATATAATCAAACGCATTTTTCCGGTACTTTTCACGCATGGCAAATTCCAGATCGAACTCTTTTTCCAGCAGATCGAAAATCGCATAGAAAGGTTTTAAATAGACATCCAGAACATCATAGGACGGTTTGAAAAGGTGCTGACCGAGGCCGTTGATGAAACTTTCATTGCTGATGACTTCATCTTTCAAATCAAAACCTGCCATGCGGGAAAGTTCAGCTTTTCCCCGGGCAACTGCCGGATGCAGATTTGCACCTTTGGCATCGCCGCTTTCCATATCATCAAAATAGGCACAGACGATATTGCACAATTCGAAAAATGCCCGGGAAGCAATGGTGGCATTTTTCCACCTCTCTTTACGCCAGGCAAGTTCATACTCAAATCCGGCTTCCGGGACAAGTGCATTGAGCAGCTCCAAGCCGTGGTCGGCAATTTGAACCGCTTCACGCTTCTCTGCCATGATAGCCGCCCTGCCTGGAGTATTATTCTGCCAGAGGATCGACCAGACATCTTTACCATTGGCAAGCGGGACCCCTTCTTTGAAAAGAGCAAAGATAAAACCGGCTTTAAGCAGCTTCAATGTCTTTGCCGAGGGGAACTGATGAAAAATCACATTGCCGTCGATAAAATTGGTCTTCTTGACCATTTCCAATCCCACCGGACCGAGATCGGTAAAAAGTTCACGCCATTTTGCAGGAGCCGTCTTTTCCAGATATTCCCGGCGGATCTCTTCCGCTGTGACCTGATCATCGTCGATCGGCCTGCCGTAAGCATAAAGATTGATCTCATAACAGTCAAATACCCGGTTTCCGATACGGTCGAGCCGGATGGTGTAACGGTCAACATCAGCGGCACTGCCGTTGCGTACATAATTGACGATGTTTTCGATATTTTCCGAAGGCAGGATACCGGCACCGAGAAATTCCCCCAGACAATCACACTCCGCCCCCAGCGTCAACCCCGGAACTTTTCTCAAAAACGGATTGACCGGCAGGAACGGGTCAAAATCGTAGGGAGTGATTTTGGTTTCGATCTCAAATGTGTGATCTTTCGCCGCTTCAGCTGCTCCGGCAATAATATCCTCATAATCCTGTGCGATCGAACCGAAAGAACGGAGAATGAAACGTTTATTGCGTTTTTCCAGCTCATCGGCAAAAATCCGTACCACATGCTCCACCACTTTGCGGGGCGGATATTTTACGGGATTGGTGCTGTGGATAACCGAATAGGTCGCTTCCGTCAGGGTAAGCACCAGACCATCCAATTCCGGTACAGCGGCAAAAGAGGCACTTATTTTGTAACGCAAAAGTTCCTCATAGGCACTGCCGAGAAGGTCGAATTCACCATTTTCATCCAGCAGATGGGGCAGATCCTCAAGCAAGCCATCCGGGACCATCGCTTCACGGTGCCAGTAATAGACCGGTTTCCCGATGCTGTGGGCAATGGCAAGGATTTCCCGCAGTTTGATGATATTGGCGGCGATCCCCTGCTGGTCGACTGATTTGAATGTATGAGGATAAGGATTATAATCCGCCAAACCATCCATGCCGCCTAAATTGGTATGGCAATCGGCACAAATTTCAAAACTGTCGACCCGGTAGTCTGCAGCTTTCTGTACCACCAGTTTCATATAATCGACATTAAGCGGAGTCGGATGCATCAGACTCCATGAGATTTCCGGTTTTTTACTCATTTATCATCCTCTTCATCAAAATTTTCAGTTACATTATCTTCTGCCGGATAAACTCCGACCACGATTTCGCCTTTCCAATCTTTTTTCAACGCCCCCAATTCGGCGGCACTGCCCCGCAGGATTTCCTCATGGAGTTTGGTTGCTTCGCGGATGACTGCGACTTTGGATTCAGGAGATAGATCGGCAAGTTCTTTCAACGTTCTGCCGATACGGAAAGGGGACTCAAAGAAAAACCCCGTTCTGCCGTCAGCCAGGATCCGGGCGAAAAACTTGCCTCTTTTTCCCGGCTTCACCGGAGAAAATCCCCAGAATGCAAATTTATCCACCGGCAGACCGGATGCGGTCACGGAAAAGGTCAATGCCGATACTCCGGGAATGACCACCGGCTCGATCCCCGCTTCCAGAGCCGAACGCACCAGAAGAAATCCGGGATCGGCAACCGAAGGAGTTCCGGCATCGGAAACCAGAGCAACGGAGTGACCGCTTTTTACAAAATCTATCAATGAAGCAACTTTGCTGTGTTCATTGAAAGCATGACAACTTTCCAACCGGCTGTGGATATCAAAATGTGCCAGAAGCTGGCGGGTGTGCCGGGTATCTTCAGCGGCAATCAGATCCACCGATTTGAGAGTATTCAACGCCCGGAGAGTGATATCTTCCAGATTGCCGATCGGAGTGCTGACCAGAAAAAGTTTGCCTTCCATAAAAATTTACTGCTCCTCTGCCACTGGCAAAAATCATCAATAATCAAAATTATCCATTAAATATACAACAAATTATATAATATACACGCCTCTTTAAACGTATGCAAACTTGCACCATGCCTTTTACGGTGTTATTTTATATAAAGGGGCAATTTGTCAATTACCTCTCAAGGAGTATATTTTCAATATGATGAATCTGGTAAAATTTATTGCGGCCTCCGGGGCGGCATCCCGGAGGCAGGCGGAAGAGATCATCCGGTCAGGCAGAGTAAAGGTAAATACCTCGGTCTGCCTCAATCCCGCACACCGTGTTTCGCCGGATGAGGTGGTGACTATGGATGACAAACCACTTGCCGCCCCGGATAAATTTTTCTATATCCTGCTCAATAAACCCAGGGGCTATGTCTGCAGCAATGCCGATGCTCATGCTGAAAAACTGGCGGTCGATCTGCTCGCTGATATTCCGGCAAGAATGGTTTCCGCCGGAAGATTGGATAAAGAGAGCCAGGGGGCGATCATCTTTTCCAATGACGGGAATTTCATCAACCGCCTTGCCCACCCGCGTTATGGAGTTCTGAAAACCTACATCGTCCGTACCGCCAAACCACTTTCTCCGGAAGATTTGCAAAAAATAAGCTCCGGGATCATGGATGGCGGCGAATTGCTCAAAGCTGAATCGATCAGAAGCACCGGAAAAAACAGTTATGAAATAATCCTCAACGAAGGAAAAAAACGGGAGATCCGCCGCCTTACCGCCGCCTGCGGAGCAACGACGATCCAGCTGACCAGAGTAAAAATAGGATCTATCCGGCTCGGAAATCTGCCGGAGGGAAGTTACCGGGAACTATCTCCGGAAGAGGTCAAAAGTTTATTACCGGAGGCTGAAAATGTTTGACCTGCCCTCGATTCCGGTGACGTTTCCTGAAAAAGAGATATTTTTGCGGCTGAATGGCAATCTGACCAGAACGGAGCTTTCAACAGAAGAAAAAATCCTCTATCTGGGCAAAGCAAAAGCGGCGTTTGAATTGTGTCTTCCGGCAGGCAGATGGGATTATTTTCCGGTAAAATCGGTTTCGCCTGACGGGATCATGCTTGCTGACAATAGAATCATCACCGGAAAAGATTTCGCCGCCGGATGTACCGGGATCACCCATCTCTGGTGCGGAGCAGTTACAGTCGGCAGAAATGTGACCGATGCAGAAAAACAAATAAGCAGCGTTTTTACTCAGGCAATCTACGATGCCGCCGCTTCAGAAACTGCCGATGCCGCAATGGATCTGCTGACACAGATCGCCCGCAGAAGCCTGCTCCGTATGGGCTTGAATATGGATGAAAGACGTTATTCCCCCGGTTACGGCGATATGCCTTTAAGTATGCAGAAATTCTTTTTCGATTCTCTGCAGCTTGAAAAACTGGATATGAGTTTTAATGAAAATTTTTATATGTTACCGGAAAAATCCGTCACCGCATTTGCAGGGATCCGGGCGATCAAGGAGTGAAATACAACCATGAAAAAAAGCGACTTCAAGCAACTTTTCCGCAACGGTAAACCGGTCATCCTCGATGGAGCCACCGGTACCGAATTGATCAAACGTGGTATGCCTGCCGGAGTTTCTCCGGAATTGTGGGTCTTTGAAAATCCGGAAGTCATCTGCGATATCCACAATGCCTACATCGCTGCCGGAAGCAATATCGTCTACGCCCCGACATTCGGCGGCAACCGCTGCAAACTGGCAGAATTCGGTCTGGCAGAACGATTGGAGGAAATCGTTTCATCTCTGGTAAGAATCACCAAAGAAAATGCCGGAAACCGGGCATTGGTCTTCGGAGATATCGCTCCTACCGGCAGATTTGTTGAACCATTCGGAGATCT
Organism: Victivallaceae bacterium; assembly: GCA_045644425.1. Classification (GTDB taxonomy): domain Bacteria; phylum Verrucomicrobiota; class Lentisphaeria; order Victivallales; family Victivallaceae; genus UBA1784. The sequence goes on from JAZRGW010000030.1 coordinate 45,682, forward strand.
TGATTTTGAAGAAGCTGTCGCCATTTTCCGGGAAACCGCTTCGGCAATGGCTGTCGGCGGTGCCGACGGCTTTGTTATCGAAACCATGATGGATCTGCAGGAGGCCCGTGCCGCATTGATCGGAGTTCAGGAAGCAGCTCCTGATTTGCCGGTTATCGTCACCATGACCTTTGAATCTTCCGGCAGAACTCTTACCGGTTCGACACCGGAAGCGGCATTGATCGCATTGCAGGCACTCGGAGCTGACGCATTCGGCTGCAACTGTTCCACAGGTCCGCAGGAAATGGCGGCAATGATCGCCAAAATGCGTCCTTTTGCAAAAATCCCGCTGGTCGCCAAACCCAACGCCGGTCTGCCCCGGCTGGAAAACGGCAAAACTGTATTTTCCATGGATCCGGATGCCTTTGCCGGATGTGCTTCTTTGCTGATAGATTCCGGAGCATCGGTCATCGGAGGATGCTGCGGTACAACACCGGAACATATCGCCGGATTGGCGGATGCTGCCGGAAAACTTTCCCTGCCCGTTCCGGAAAAGATCAGCACCTCGGTCATATCTTCTATTTCCGGCATCTGGGAGATCGGCAAAAAATTCACTGTTATCGGGGAAAGGATCAACCCCACCGGCAAAAAAGCATTGCAGGCAGAATTGCGGGAAGGTAAACTGGATATGGCAATGGATTTTGCCATCCAGCAGACCACTGCCGGGGCTCAGGTGCTGGATGTGAATATGGGATTATCCGGTATCGACCAGAAAGCAATGATGAAAAAAGCAGTCTGCAAACTGGTCAAAGCAGTTTCCGTGCCGTTGTGTATCGATTCGACCGATCCGGAAACGGTGGAAACCGCATTGCGGATTTATCCGGGCAGAGCGTTATTGAACAGTATTTCCGCCGAAAAAGAGCGTCTGGAAAAAATCCTGCCCATCGCCGCCAGATACGGTGCAATGCTCATTGCACTGCCGCTGACCGATGAGGGTATTCCGGCAGATGCGGCAGCCAGGATGGCGGCGGTTGAAAAGATAATTGATGCCGCAAAAAAATACGGTTACACGGAAAATGATATTTGCGTGGATGCCCTGATCATGGCAGTGGCCTCTGATCCGCAGGCGGCATGGAAGGCTCTGGAACTCATTTCCCTTGCTTCGGCAAAGGGAATAAACACCGTATGCGGATTATCCAATATCAGTTTCGGCATGCCTGACCGGGCATTGGTCAACCGCACTTTTCTCGGTATGGCAATGGGCAGAAATCTCACCATGGCGATCGCCAATCCACTTTTTCCGGAATTGATGTCGATGATCAAAGCTGCCGATGCCCTCTGCGGCCGGGATAAGAATATGGAGGACTTCATCGCCTCAGTAAAAATAGAGGAAAGTGCGGTAAAGCCGGAAGCGATTTCCCCTGAAGCGGCAGTTAAAGATGCCATATTGCGGGGAGATTCCGAAAGAATAACCTCCTGTATCGACCGGGCTCTGGATGCCGGATTCACTCCGGAATCACTGCTCAATGATGTGTTGCTGCCTGCAATCACTGAAGTCGGCAGAAATTATGAGGAAAAACGTTTCTTCCTGCCGCAATTGATCGCCGGAGCAGAAGCAATGAGCTGTGCAGCAAACTACCTGGAAAAATTCTTCGCAAAAAATGAGAGCAATGACGGGGAAAAAATTCCCTTTATCCTCGCCACCGTCCATAAAGATATTCACGACATCGGCAAGAACATCGTCGGCACAGTTCTGAAAAATCACGGCTTCAACGTGATCGACCTGGGCAAAGATGTGCCGCCGGAAGTGATCATCGACCGGGCATTGCAGGAAAATGCCTCTCTTATCGGTTTGTCTGCTCTGATGACCTCAACCATGGATGGCGGCATGCGGAATACCGTGGCTCTTGCAAAAAAACGGGGTTTGGATCATCTGAAATTTATCGTCGGCGGAGCTGTGGTGGATAAGAATTTTGCCGATGAGATCGGAGCAGTCTATGCGGCAAATCCGCAGGCGGTGGTCGATGCCGCAAAAAAACTGGCGGAATGATATTTTAAAAACGTTATTTCATTTTTTGTGAAAAATCTTTACTGCGGTGGTGCATTGCGGGCAATCTCTTGGCAAATCTGCGGACGTTTTCGCAGTCATGTACGTCAGTTCACAAAATTTGGGACATTATAGAAAAATTATTAGGCGAGACAAATTTTTTATCAAAAAGTTAGTCATTTCTAATTGAAAATAATATTTTTCCGTTGTATATTATGATGGTTTCTAATAAAAGCAACATTCTGGAGATATTCAATGCGTAAAAACTTCCGTATCGCTCTTGCCGGCAACCCGAATTGCGGCAAGACCTGTATATTCAATTCCCTCACCGGTTCCCGTCAGCATGTGGGCAACTACCCCGGCGTAACGGTGGAAAGCAAATCCGGCTCTTTCACTCTTGACGATCTGGAAATCGAATTGATCGACCTGCCGGGAGTCTACTCCTTATCCAGTTCCTCTCCGGAAGAGGCAGTGGTTTTCGATGAATTGACCAAACCGGGAATAGACCTGATCATCAATGTCATCGACTCGACCATTCCCCAGCGCAGTCTTTACCTGACCACCCAGCTTGCCGAACTGCATATTCCCATGCTTCTGGCTTTCAATATGAGCGACGATGCCCGTAAAAAAGGGTTGGAATTCAATATCCCCAAACTGGAAACCTATTTCGGTTCTCCGATAGTACAGACCGTAGGCAACAGTATTTCCGGTTTGAATACGTTGAAAAGCAAACTTTCTGCGGCATTGAAAAATCTTGAGGATCACGGAGTTCCCATGCTCTCATACGGCAAAGATTTTGATGATGCCATCAATGCCGTGGCAGAGAAAATCAAAGTACTTGAAATTGAACGTTTTCAACATATTCCCGCCCGCTTTTTTGCTATCAAACTGTTGGAAAAAGATACCTGCGTAATGAAAATCGCTGACTTTAAACCGGTTTGGCAGGAAGTTGATGACCAGATCCTCCATCTGCGTGAAAGTCATGCCATCGAAGCGGATACCTTCATGGCTGACCGCCGTTATGCCATGCTCGCCGGAGCCTGCCGGGATACGATTTCCACCACCAGGGAAAAACGGCGGGAAATTTCCGACAAGATCGATCTGGTAATGACCAATAAGTTCCTCGGATTTCCGCTTTTTCTGGCGATCATGTATGCGGTATTCTCTTTCACTTTTATCTGTGCCGAACCGTTTATGGGATATATCGAGGAGTTTTTCCTCTTTCTCGGCAATACGGTAAGTGATCTCTGGTCTCCGGAAAAACTGCCTTATCTGCGGAGTATGGTTATCGACGGGATCATTGCCGGTGTAGGCGGCGTGATCGTATTTCTGCCTAATATCGTATTCCTTTTCTTTGCAATTGCGATATTGGAAGAATCCGGATATATGTCGCGTGCAGCATTTGTCATGGATGGTATCATGCGTCGTTTCGGTCTGCAGGGTAAATCCTTTGTACCGTTGGTTCTCGGTTTCGGCTGTACCGTACCGGCGGTAATGGCGACCAGAACCATTGAATCCCATCGTGACCGCACGATAACCATCATGGTACTGCCGTGGATGAGTTGCAGTGCCAGATTACCGATCTATGCGTTGCTGATACCGGCATTTTTTGCAGAAAAGTACCGTCCGCTGACCATGTTGATCGTCTATGTAACAGGTGTATGTTTCGCCCTCGGTGCGGCAAAAATAATGAAGTCCACGCTTTTCAAGGGCGATGGAGAAGTATATCTGATGGAATTGCCCCCTTACCGGATGCCGGCACTTAAAAGCCTGCTTTTCCACATGTGGGACCGCAGTAAAATGTATTTGCAGAAAGCCGGTACGATCATTCTTTTCACCAGTATCATTCTCTACATCTGCAATACTTATCCGGCGAAGAAGGAATTTTCCAAAAATTATCAATCGCAAATCGTGGCGGTAGAAAAATCTTCTGACCCGGCAGAAGTCAAAGCGGCAAAAATCACCGCACTGGAAAATGAAAAACTTGCTGAAAAAATGGAATACACCATTTCCGGCAGAGTCGGTAAAACTCTTGAAGTTGTATTCAAACCGATCGGTATGGATTGGAAATCAACGACAGCCGCCATCAGTGCATTGGCGGCAAAAGAGATATTCGTTGCCCAGCTCGGCATTCTTAACAGTGAAGGTGGTGATGCCGATGAGGAATCAGCCGGATTGCGGGCAAAACTCCGCAAAAATTATACTCCGCTGCAGGCATTCTGCATTATGATCTTCTGTCTGCTTTCCATTCCCTGCCTTGCCACACTGGCAGTCATCCGGAGGGAACTGAATTCATGGAAGATGATGTTCATCGAAGCCGGAGCATTGTTTGCTGTGGCGTATATAACTGCATTCATCCTCTATCAGCTTGGTTCCCTGCTCCATATCGGAACAAAAATGGTGCTTTAAAACCCGTTTTTCAAAAATTCCGCTTGCAGCAAAGCAAAGGTAAGCATGCTCTGCCGGATAGGTTTTATTCACAAACCAGAGCTTCGAGACACTCACTCATTTTCAAAAGTTCCCCGGCAGAGATATGCTCATGGTCAGAGTGGGCACAATCAATATTTCCCGCACCGAAAATAAATACCGGAATACCATATTTTGCCGACTGGAACGCCTCTGAAGCGTAAGGTACACCGTAAATTTGCGGATCAAGTGAATTTTTCTGCAGTATGCGGCACATTTTCTGTACAAACATGTTGTCCCCGTCTGTTTCCACCGGCGGAGCATCAAAAATCGCGGAAAGTTCAAATTCGATACCGGTATTCTGCAAAACTTTTTCCAGTTCAGAGCGGAGATTTTCCGGAGTGGTTCCGGGAAGAATCCGGTAATTGAAAGAAAATACACACTCATCCGGCACATTGCTCGGCTGATTGCCGCCTCTTATCGTACCGATGCACAGTGTGGCATTGCCCAGCAGCGGATGAGGAGTTCTTTTTTGAAGCTGCGAAGCGTATTCCTCCAGAGCGTTGATCAATTTAACCGCTTTGATTATGGCATTTTCTCCCAGATGCGGAACGCTGGAATGAGCTTTTTGACCGCTGACTTTAACGGTAAAGCGGGCACTGCCTTTCTCTGCGGTCACCACTTGCAGAGAGGTCGGCTCGGCAACGATATGCAGAGCCGGAGAAAGTTCTTCCGGAATCATCTTTTTTATTCCGCATAAACCGTACTCCTCATCACAGCTGGCAAGCACCTGAAATTTGAATTTCAATTTTTTGCCGTTTACTTTTTCCAGAGCATGAAGAGCTGCTGCCAATGGACCTTTATCATCAGCAGCCCCCAGACCGTAAAGGAGACCATCTTTTTCGGTCAGGGTAAAAGGTGATTCCATATCCGCACTCCACACCGTATCCATGTGAGCTGATAAGAGGATCGCCGGAATATCTTCAGCAGTTGATTCCAGCAGAACACACGGTCTATCGGGAGCGGCTTCAAAATATTCAGCATGTATATTACGCTCTTTTGCCCATTGCATCAGATAAAGAGCAAGCCGTTTTTCCCCGGTGTATTCTGCCGGAGCATCGGTAAAACCCGGATTGACGCTGGGAATAGCGACCAGATTCCGCAAAAGATCGACAATATTTTCTTTTGACATAAATAATATTCCTTGTTTTAATCTAACTTTTCTAAAGATACTCCCTAGACATATTTTTTTCAAGTGAGGTAATTTCAAAAGTCATTCAAAAAATGATGAAGATGGCATCGCAAAGAGCTGCAACGGGTAGTTCGAAGCTGCTATCTGCATGATAACAGCTGAAAACGCTCCCTTTGACAGGTCGAAACGAGGACGCTTCAACAATTTTGAGGAGTTTTGAAATTGTCTCAAGTATATATCAAATTATTTTTTGCAAAATAAAATTTGACTTGAATTTAAATATGTGATATATTAACCGGTACAATAAAAAATTTCAGCCGCCAATCAATTTCAGAAAGGAAAAAGTCATGAAAAAACAAATTGGCTTCAGAAGAGACATTTTCTGTCAGGAATCTGACAGAAAGCCCATGGGCTTCACCCTCATTGAATTGCTCGTGGTAATTGCCATTATTGCCATTCTGGCAGCGATATTGCTGCCGGCACTCAACAGTGCCCGTGAACGCGGCAGAAGTGCCAGCTGTATCAATAATGAAAAGCAGCTTGCCAGTGCCGTATCACTTTACAACAGCGATAATGATGATTACAATCCCTACAGTGTTTTCGATTATTCCGGAGCCGGACACAGATGGGCATGGAACTTGGCGATCATGACCTATACCGGAGTCAGCAACGTTGTTCCTGACCGCACCCGTGTCAATTCTTATACGGTGGAAACTTTTATCTGTCCTACTCAAACTATCGACGACCGGATCGATATTGCCGGTTACTTCTGCTCATACGTTCCCAACGGCAGAACTCCCGGAACCGGTAGCGCCCCCGTTCCCAATCCCCGTGTTTTCGGCTATTCAGTACAGAACGGGCAGAATAATCCCCCGATCAAAGTCGGTTCTCTGCAGAAACCTTCGGTCTGCATGATGCTTACCGATGGCTGCGATCATAAAGGACCCGGTACGGCACACAATGATGATGTTACTTCAGCTGCTATCTGGGACTGGGATGGCAGTGTCAGCACCATCGTGGATATGCAGAAATTCCGCCTCGATGCCCGTCACAATAATACGATGAATATGGCTTATATGGATGGTCACGTCGGTAATTACAAGCCGGAATTCCCCCTGAACTACAAAGCTGAATTCTGGGGCTATACCGACAGAGCTCAATAAATATCAAGTTCTTCTGTTTTACCATAAGGTAAAATAAAACTCAAGAGACGATTTCAAAAGTCAATCAAAAAAAGTGAGGCACAGTTTGAAAAATCCAAACTGTGCCGCAAATATTTTCAACTTCTCACAGAGAAGCAGCGATCACTGCCTGACCGTGACGTTTGAAAGTTTCGTCCGGAATATGAATGGTTACATTCAATTCGGGGAACTCCTCTTTCAGTACCCGGGCTGCTTCGTTGATGATCTCGTCACCGCCTTTACCGCTGGAAACACGACCCAGCAGCAGGAGGTTTTCAAGTTCATAGAAGTCCGCATAATGGGCAATAGCGTAACCGAGGTAAACACCTACGGAACGGTAGATGGCAGACGCTCTGGGATCATCTTCACTGCGTGCTTTCTGCACCAGTTTCAGAATTTCCGGAAGCGGAGTGCCTTCGGGGAACTCAAATCCCGCCGGTTTCACCAGACGGCCGACCGCCTGCTGGGAAAGATACATCGCACCGACACCGGCATCACCGCTCCACTCGTCGCAGGGCGGATTATCTTCACGGTAGTCAACCGGAGCAAAAGCAAGCTCGTTGAGATAGTCGGTCAGACTGCCGTCGGGAGTGACGTAACCAACAGCTTCGCTGGTTCCCATGGCAAGACCAATAAGGGAGTTCTTTTCCAGACTGACTGCCCCGGCAAGGGCGGTAACTTCACCGTCGTTGAGTACCACAAACGGCACTCCGGGGAACTCTTTGGCGATCTCAAGGAAGATCGGCTGCACTTTGCTTTTGAAATCCGCTTCCGGAATTCCGCGGAAAAGTGAAGCAATTCGGGGCTGATTATCCACATATACACCGGCAGCAGAACCGCCGATGGCATCAATACGGGGTAACTTTGCCGCCGCACGGCGCAGAGAATCGAGGATACCCTCGCGGTGATAGTTGACATCTTTCTGGAAATAGGGATCCCAGACCACCTCTTCGCTGTGAACCGCCTGACCGTCGATCACAGCGGCACATTTGCGGTCGGAACCACCGAGGTCGAAACCGATACGGCAGCCTTTGAAGTTGCCGCCGAGTTTCACCGAGATTTTCTTTTCCGCCGGAGCATCGGCATAGGCACAGCTTTTCACTTCAAATTTGCCGCCGTAAATTCTCTCACCCATGACCTGATAGTCAAAGGCTCTGGCTCCATCGGCACTGTAAACTTTTGCCAGTTCAGCAGCGACCAACGGGGCACCGGCAATGGTGACAATTTTACCTCCGAAAGCCCAGAGCATGAATTTGACGATTCTTTCCACATAGCGGAAGTTCAACGCCAGATTCTCTTCCGTATCGGCAAAAAGTTTGGTATCGAAGCGGGAAATCGCACCATTGGCACGCTCAAGAGTGATCGCCGCATCGATACTGCCGGAATCTGCTGACGCCAATTTGCGGAATTCCCGGTTCCAGAGAGCCGCAGGCACAAACTGCGGGTCAAGTTCGGGAATGATCCGGCTGGTAACTTGGATTTTTTTCATAACAGATTTTTCCTTGTTGCTTTTCGGGAAACAGTGTTCTCTGCTTCCCGAAAAGGATTCAGATTCAGCGGTAGGCTTCCCATTTCGGATCGTTTTCAAAAACTTCTTTGTAGAAGTCTTTGAGTTTCAGATCCGCAGCAGCAGCTTCATCGAGGATGATGACCGTATCCGGGTGCAGCTGCAATGCGGTGGAGCTGATCATTGCGGTCATCGGGCCTTCGATAGCGGCAGCGGCGATGGCAGCTTTGCGTTCACCGGTGATGAGCTGAAGAACTTTTTTCGCATCCAGCACGGTTCCGACACCGGCGGTGTAGGCACGGCGGGGCATGGATTCGGGAGGATTGAAATAGATCTTATTCTGTTCGTAGGTGGTGTTGTTCAGATAAGCGACATGGGTGCGGCTGGCAAAGCTGGTTCCCGGATCGTTGAAACCGACGTGACCGGATTTACCGATACCGACCAGCCACAGGTCAATGCCGCCGGCTTCGTCGATGGAGTCATCGTAACGGGCAGCTTCGACTTCCTCATCCAGAGCCAGACCATCGGGCAGATGGGTGTTGCGGATATCGATATTGACGTTGTTGAAAAGGTGTTTATTCATGTAGTAGCGGTAGCTCTGATCATGTTCAGGAGCAAGACCGGCATACTCATCAAGGTTCCAGGAACGCACCTGGGAGAAGTCAACTTCACCGGCTTTATTCATGCGGGAAAGTTCGGCATAAACATTTTCCATGGTCGCACCGGTGGCAAGACCGAGTTTGAATTCCGGTTTGGCATTGATCGCATCGGCGATCATGCGGGCCGCCAGTTTTTCCGCATCAGCGGAAGTTTTGCAGATGATCACATCCATAATTTCACCTCTTTATTTGGTTGTGGTTGAAGTCCAGTTTATCAACACTTATAATAATATGCCATGATACACCGTTTTTTGCAATGCAATTTTCATCATAAAATATATCTTTTTGTAAATCTGTAAAGCAGAATATCTTGCAATATGTGTTTTTTTACATTTTTTATGTATCAATACGCATTTAGCTGTTATTTTTTCTGCAAAACAGCGGGTAATGACTTGAAATAATTCAAATGCGGTTTATCTTTGTAAGATGTACACTTGAGGAGATTGCGTGGAAGAGGAGAAAACACGCAAAATAAACAAGAAAGGAACTTGATTATGATGAAAAAACTTTTGCTCGGCGGTATGGTTTCCGCCGCAATCCTGGTGCAGGGTTTCGCCGCAGAACCGGCAAAACAGCCCCAGCTCACCCCGGAACAGCAGGCACAGTTGATGCAGATGCTTCAGCAGCAGCAGGCTAAAGTGATCACCGTGGATGAAGCTTTTAAAGCTCTGCCCGAAAATCTTGCTTCATACAATGGCAAGATCTTCACCAAAAAAGAGTTGCTCGCCCTCGTTGCCAAACAGATCCCCGGCGGCAAACTGCCTCCCGGTGTTTCCGCTGAAATGGTTCAGCAGATGGCACCCCGGATGATTTCCGATATGGTTTCCCAGCAGCTTCTGCTCGATGCCGCCAGAAAAGCCGGTATCGTTCCCTCTGCTGCACTGGTCAAAACCGCTCTGGAAGCCCAGCTGAAAAAAGCCAGCAAGGAAGAGTTGGAATTCATGGCTCAGATGCTCGCCCAGAAAAACAAGACCATGAATCAGGAAATCGAAGAGCAGAGTGCCAATCCCATGATGCAGCAGGCAGTGGCAATTCAGGATTATCTGGATAAAACCGTGCTTAAAAATGTCAAAGTCACCGAAGCCGATGTGCAGAAGTACTACAACGACAATCCCAAACAGTTTGTCCAGCCCGGAGATCCGGCAGAAAGCATCCGTGCTTCCCACATCCTGATCATGGTCAAAGATGATGCTCCGGATAAGGATAAAAAAGCTGCTCTTGCCAAAATCAACGCCATCCTCGCTGAACTCAAGCAGAACCCCAACAACTTTGAGGCTCTTGCCAAGACCAACAGTCAGTGCGGCAGTGCTGCCAACGGCGGTTCTCTCGGTGCTTTCGGAAAAGGACAGATGGTTCCTGAATTTGAAAAAGCCGCTTTCGCCCTCAAACCCGGTGAAATTTCCGGAGTGGTCAAAACCCAGTTCGGTTATCACATCATCCGCCGTGATGCTGCGGTCAAAGAACACAAACTGCCCTTTGCCCAGGTCAAAGATCAGTTGACCGGTTATCTGACCAATATGGAAAATCAGAAAGCTATTCAGGCTTACGTTGCTGAAATGCTCAAAAAAGCCAATTTCAAACTTCTTTTCACCGCCCCTGCCCCTAAAGCTCCGGCAGGCAAGTAAAAGTATAAATATCAAAAGCTGCTGCAAATTTGCAGCAGCTTTTTTTCATCCCCGGATCAGGAATTGAGATCTACCCCCGATATGCTTGCAGCTATCACTTGAATTGAGCATAAAGTGCATCGAGTTTGGCAAGATAATAGGCCCTGTTTTCGTTGCGGTTCTCCGGATCGGCATCCTCCAGCAAAGCTGAGTTGCCGACCACCGGCACTTTGGCTTTGGTACCGGTAACAAAAAATCTGACCTTGTCTCCGGCACGGTAAACTCTTTCAGATGCAAGAGCCAATTCATAAGGTGCTGAACGACGGGAAGAACCGGAGGCAAGTTTTTTCCGGTAATTTTCCGGAGAATCACTCAAAACCTCACTTTTAGCAAGATCTTCCAGAGGTACACTTCCGGTACTGATCGCCTCTTTCCACTTTTCATACGCAGAAAGCAATGCATCCGGATCATCGTGGAGCTTCGCCGAAACCGCCTGCAGAATAAATTTCCGCTGAAATGGTTCCAATGCCCGTGATTTCAATGCCGCTCCGGTAAGAGAAATGGAGTCATCCATACCTAAAAGAGCATAATTTTTCGCTTTATAAGAATACATCGCCTTGTAACAGGCATCAAATTCCAATTCGATCCCCGGCGGCAGAACACCATTGAGAGCTTTTCTCAACTCATTCCCGCCACTTTCCGGTTCCTGAAAATAGATACCATCGGTATCCATTTCGATCACTTTAGCATTGCAAGATTCCAGAGTTGAGGCAAGTTTGCCGAGAAGTTCCCTGCCGGCAGCAGTAACTTTTTCCGCCAGATCATAGTCATTGAAACTGCCCTGGGCAAAACCGAGATAACCGTAAAAAGAGTTTATCAATATTTTAAATGAACTCTGCAACGCCTGAAGCTGCTGTTTTTCCGTGCCATCTGCAACTTCCCTGGCACGATCCTTGGCTTCCAAACGGAACTTCCGTAGCCGGGCAAGCAGTCCCAGAAAAACACCCGCTTCATCTCTTGATGGCGATTTACCGAAATAAAGCAGCAATGAGGGATAGAGTGAACGCACGTCGCAGTGACACACATGGTGAAACACCCCCGACGCTTCCATGCCCGCCAATGCCCCGGCGTAACTGCGGACAGTTTCCGGCAGCGGTATCGACTTGCCGAGAAGCAGATATTTCGCCGTCAAAAGAGCATCCAATGCACTGCCGGAACCACGCAGCAGGCAATCCTGAAATCCGAGCGGCAATTCCCTTGTCCGGTAAAATGAAGCCGGAAGCAATATTCCGGCAAGCTGAATCATCAATTCTGCCGGATCATCACCGGCAAGTTTAAAATATTCTTTGAGAAGAACAAGCTCTAACTCTTCCAGATCCCGGTGAACAGCGTCATAAAACTGCACCGCATGCAGCATATCGACGACCTGCCTGCCGGAAAGATCGAAACGCTGATAACTGTATTGCTTTTCTCCGGCACTGTAACGGGATTGACGCATTGAAAAACTTCCCCCGTCTCTGCCGCAGGAAAGCGTTATTTTCAACTTTTTCGCCCGCTTGACCAGCATCGGCAAATCTTTTCTGCAGCAATTGAACCCGATCAGTAAATCCGGATCATATTCACGGATAAGTTGATCAAATCCGGTGATGATTTGAGCTTCTTCACCGGAAAACTCCCATTTTCCTCCGGCAGCAGAAGCGGCAGTTAGCCGGGAAATTTTTTCGTCACCGTCACATTCGAGCGAAAAACTCAACTGACGCAGAGATGGGAAGTCCATACCTTCAAAAAAACGCAGATCAAGCATGCTCAATGCCTGCTGCAGCAAATCCCGGAAAACCATCACTCCGGGAAGTTTTTTCAATTCCGGCAGGAGTTTTTCATACTCTTCAAGAGAAGAAAAAAACGCCTGACGGCAGAAGAAACCTTCACCGTCAAGCGATTTTATTTCCGGATCACCGGGGATCACGGCATCTTTGTCTGCGAGAACGAAAGGGGAGAACTCCACGATCTCTGTACGGAAAAAATCCCCCTCATGGAAATAGAGTTTCAATCCCCCCGCAACCGCTTCAGCAGCAACGATCCCGGTCATATTCAGCAGATCACAGTAGCCAGAGCAAAACCATCGCCGTCTTCCATAGCGGCGGCACTGGTCACGGGCTGTTCAAAACCGGCAAAAACGCCGCCGTCAACTACATACTGGGCGGCACAATTCTGGCAGGCTGCCTGGAATCCGGTATCGATATTGGCATCTGCCGGAGCATTTTTCTCATAAGTGGAAATGTAACGTGCCACACCGGGTTCGAGTTTGAATTCACGCACCAGCACGGCATCTTTACGGATGATCCCCAGATAACCGACTTTATCTTCCCTGCCGGCAACTGCCACGATACGGGGGGTATCCAAAGAGTCTTTTTCATAATCCATCGCCAGCAGTCCGAGAGTGATGGCATCACGCGGAGCCATACCCATCGCGATCTTTTCGGTGATGGGATCGGTCTGGGAACCATTGGTTGCAATCGCCCACTGACCGGCAATACGCAAACAATTGTAGCTGATATACGGATTTTTTGCAAGGTCGCCCTCGGCTCCCGGACGGGGAACGATAGCGATTTTTCCATCATTTTCCACCGCCTGACGGTTGGGGAACGAACGGGATGAAACACGGTACATGGCACAAACACGGTTTTCTTTGGTCATGCCGATAGCAACGATTCTGCCGATATACATTTGATTTTTCTCCTTGTTTAAGGTTATATATTTTACTGTGTTGATAAAATAATCCATTTATTGCATTTTTTCCACTTTTTACCGGAAAAAAACGCAGTTTTTTCTCTTTTTTATGAATCCGGATCCATCAGCATACGGATCGCATCTTCAAAAGTTTTGCGGATGGTGTCGGCATCGGCAAGTTTCACCAGATCACTTTTTTCCGCTTTTTCCGCAGATTCACCGAGCAGCTCCAGAAATCCCGAAGCCTGTGCCGGACGCACCACGCCACGGATCATCCGGCTGCGGCAGCGGGTGAGATAGAGCTCCTCTTTCGCCCGGGTCAGAGCCACGTAGAAAAGCCGCAGCTCCTCCTCGTAACCATTTTCCTCCAATGCCCTTTCATGGGGGAATATCCCCCTTTCCATGGCGATCTGGATCACCACCGGATATTCCAACCCCTTGGCGGCATGGATGGTACTCAAAGTGACCGCATCAGCATCCGGAGAATCTTCCTGTACCCGGTCGTTTTCCTCCATCAAAGCATAGGATTCCAGATATTCGGTCAGGGTGACGGAATCACCGTGTTTTTTCTCAAATTGTGCCACTGCACTGATAAATTCATCCACATTATCCCGCCGCTTGATACTGTCTTCCTGATCCCGGTAAATTTTTTGAAGTCCGTTGTAATAGCCGACATTTTTCAGGAAAGCGAGGATTTTTCCTGCCAGATTTCCCGGAGTTTTGAAAGACTCTTTCGCTTCGGCAAATGCAACAAGCATCTCTTTGAGTTCCGCAGCACCTTTGGAAGTAAGCGTTTTGATAAATGCCTCACTTTTAAGCGTAACGCTCATCGGTTTATATTCTTCGGCACGGCAGCGTTTGAGTTCTTTTACCGCTTTCGGCCCGATTCCCCGTGGCGGAGCTGCGAGAATACGCAGAATACTCTGATCATCCCGGGGGTTATCCAGCAGCTTCAAATATGCCACAGCATCTTTGATCTCACGCCGCTGAAAGAACTGCTGACCGCCAACCAGCCGGTAGGGTATCTGAGCACTCATCAACGCCTGCTCGATCTGGCGGGAAAGCTGGTTGGAACGGTAGAGAATGGCAAAATCTTTCCACCGCAATTCCGGTCTTTCACTTTTCCTTGAACGGATCAATTCTGCGGCGAATTCCGCTTCCTGATCATCACGCTCAAGCAGTGTCACTTTCGGCTTTTCACCGGAACCCAAAGCACTCCACAATTTTTTCGGATGACGGTGTACGCCGGTTCCGATAACGGCATTGGCGGCATTGAGGATCGCGGAAGTGGAACGGTAATTCTGTTCAAGTTTGACCGTCAATGTACCGGGAAAAAGTTGGGGGAAGTCAAGAATATTTCCCACATCAGCTCCACGCCAGGAATAGATACTCTGGTCATCATCACCGACCACACAGAGATTGCACTTTTTTCCGGCAATCAATCTGACCAATTCAAACTGAGCCCCATTGGTATCCTGATACTCATCGACCAGCAAATATTCGTAGCGCTGCTGATACTCCTGCAATGTATCCGGATGTTCCGTAAAAAGCCGCCACACGAGGATCAGCATATCATCAAAGTCGATAAGGTTCTGCATTTCCAGCAGGTCGCGGTATTTTTCGTAAACATGAGCCGCAGTCGATTCAAAACTGCTTGCGGCACTTTTAACCGCCATTTCCGGAGTGTAAAGGCGGTTTTTCCAACTTCCGATCATCGAAAAAACTTTTGCTGCCGGAAATCCGTCATAAGCACAACCGCATTCACCGAGAGCCTGTTTGAATATCCCCTGCTGATCGGATTCATCGGCAATGGTGAAACCGGTCTGAAACCCCAGCCGGAAAATGTGTTTTCGCAGAATCTTGATACAGAAACTGTGAAAAGTGCCGAGTGTGACCCGTTTGGCAACTTCCTCACCTGCCAACTGGGCGAGACGCTCACGCATCTCTCTGGCGGCTTTATTGGTAAAGGTCAGACCGAGAATACTTTCCGGGGCGATACCGGATGCCAGCATACCGGCGATACGGAAGGTGATCACCCGGGTTTTTCCGGTTCCGGCACCGGCAAGCACCAGAACAGGTCCGGTGTGTCTGGCAGCAGCGGCACGCTGTTCGGGATTCAATTGTGATAAAATTTCTTCAACAGTCATAAAAACTTAAAGCTCCAACCCCAGAAGTTCCATCGCATTGCGGTAAAAGATTTTCTCATTATCCGCTTCGCTCAATTCCATACTCAAAACATCTCCGATCGCCGCTTTTGGCAGCGATGCCGGATAATCACTGCCGAAAAGCAGTTTATCAGTACCGTGAGCCAGAGCGATTTCCCGTGCTTCACCAGCAGGCAACTCCCAGAAAGTGCTGGAGGTATCGAACCACACCCGTCTGCCGACCAGATGTTTTTTCACTTCGTCCCATTCGGAATAACCGCCGAAGTGTGCCGCAACGATATTCAAATGCGGCAGAGCATCAAGCACTCCAGCCAACCGCCACGGAGAAGAAAAATCAGTTCTCCAATCGCCCATATGCAGAACTATCGGCATGGAATCGCCGATAAGTTCATAAATTTTCATCATCTTCGGTTCATCCAGATAAATTTTCTGAAAATCGGGATGGAACTTTATTCCTTTCAACCCCATATCCTTTATCCGCTGCAATTCTCCGGCAATATCCCGGTGATCCGGATGCAGAGTTCCGAAAGCCAGAAATCTGCCATTGCTTTCATTTTGCAATTGAGCAAGAAAATCATTAGCGGGAACCACCTGCTCCGGCTTGGTGGCACAGGAAAAAATCACCGACGCATAAACTTCTGCATCATCCATCGCCGCCAGCAAATCTGCTCTGCTGCCGTCGCCCGGCCATTGATGATGGTAGTATTCTTCCAGAAATCCGATCGCTTTACCGGCAATTTTATCCGGGAATATATGAGTATGAAAATCGAAATATTTCATTTTTCAACTTATCCGCAAATACTTACTTCAAAACGCTCAAATCAGCGGCGATATTCACTGCTTCATTAAGCACCACATCACCGGATTGTTTTTTATCTTCGCCCTGAGCAGTAAGGAGTCTTTCAGCTTCTTCGGTGATTTTTTTCTCGCTGGTATACTGAGCGTAACGGCTTTCCTCATTGAGAGAGATCTTTTTCCGGTCGCGTATCTGCCGGTACAACTCTATCTGCCGGATAAATGACTGATAATGGGCATTTTTCGCAATCCTTTCTTCCGATTTTTTACGGAGAATGGCGATTTTTTCATCCAGTTTACTATCCCAGACCGGCAGATTGCCCACCGGAGAGATCGAATCCCACGGCAGATGGTTATTGAGGAAAATTTCACCGACTTTCATCTCTTCGGTCAATGAGGGCAGTTTGATATCCGGAGTGATGCCGAGCTGCTGCACAGAACTGCCGCCCGGACGGAAAAACATCGCGATTTCAAATGTCACCGAACCGAAAGGAAGTTTTTCTCCGAACCAGAGATTGTAACGCCGGTCAAGCGATTCCACCCGCAGCACCGTACCTTTTCCGAAAGTCCGGCTGTCGCCTACGACCACCGCCCGCTTGGAATCAGCAAGGGCCCCGGTAAAAATTTCGGCGGCAGAAGCGGAAAGTTTACTGGTCAGAACCACCAGCGGACCAGCCCAGCTGAGCGATTGCGAGGGGTCACGCTCAACGGAAACAGAATCCTTTGAACGCACCTGAACCACCGGACCTCCGGGCATGAATAAACCGGAAAGCACGATCGCATCCGGAAGACTGCCGCCGCCGTTGCTCCGCAGGTCAATGACGATACTCTGTACTGATTTTTTGCGGAAATCATCCAGAATTTTCTGCACATCACTGCTGGCACGGCGGGCATTGGCATCGCCCCGCATCGCAGCATCGAAATCCATGTAAAATGAGGGCAGAGTAATCACCCCGACCTTGACATCATTAACCTCTTTGACTTCACCTTTTGCCGCACCGGCAGTCAGATTCACTTTATCCCGCACGATCAATACTTTCTGGGCGGCACCGGAATTTTCCGAAAGTACTTCCAGTACCACTTTCGTACCTTTTTCGCCCCGGATGAACTGCCCCGCCTGACTGACCGGCATATCGATCAGGTCGGTGTTTTCGCCATTTTCCTGGGTAACGGAAACGATCCGGTCATTGACTTTGAGTTTTCCGGAAAGTTCTGCGGGACCGCCGGGAACCAATTCCACGATCTTGATGTAACCGTCTTCACTGGTCAGCGTTGCTCCGATACCGGAAAGGGATAAGGACATATTGATTTCAAAATCTTCGCTGATTTTCGGAGCCTGATAGTCAGAGTGAGCCCCGTATGCTCTTGCCATGGAGTCCAGCAGAAGACCGAGAATATCGACTCTTTCGCGTTTTTCGATACTGTTGCTCACATCCCGGCGGCGCTGCAAAATACGCTGCTCCGGCGTTTTTCCGGAAACCTTTTTTTCAGAAGCTTTTTTGCTCTTTTTCAGTTCTTCTTTTTCTATTCTCTCACTCAAACGGAAAGAAAGCAGCTCATTTTTGATCTGTTTACGCCACAACTCTTTCATCGCATTTTCATCTGCCGGCCGTTGCTCTTTACTGCTGTCAAGCTCAATTTCCTCATTCACGGTAAAATCGATTTTCTGTGCCAGCATGTCACCGGTGAACTTCCGGTACTGGGCATAACGTTTACGGTAAAGTTCATAAACGCTGAAAGCAAATTGATATTCACCATACTGGAGCTGCCTACCGATATTATCCCGGTAAATGGCAAACGATTCCACATCAGACGCGGTAAAAAATATATGCATCGGATCAAGGGTATCGAAAAATATATCAAAGATCCGGTTGGAAAGTTTCTTATCCATCGGCATCGCTGAATAATGATTCCGGTCAAGCAATCTGGCGGTCATAGCAGATATCCGGCGGAAATCTGAATGCTGATATTTATCCGCCGTTGAAGCTTTCCGCACAGACGGAGGATTATTTGACGCCACTTCCACACTTTTTTTCTGCACACAGCTGAATCCGGTGACAATGACACCGAAAATCATCAAACTGATCAGAGGCAAACGTTTTGACATATCTTGTTTTTTCCTGAATAATTACTGCTTTTTGAAACTCACTTTATAATATACAACAAACGGTAGGATTTTTCAATTTCTCCCCTGCCGGATTTGCAGTGACCCTGCGGCACAACCGGTCAGATTTTCAACTACCGGACACTTCACCCGGAAAAGGAAAAAGATATTTCCATTACCAGGAGCATCGTTGAGAGATTCAAAATTACCCTGTCCTTTGGCGATGACCAGATCGGCACTGCGTAAACGCTCCAGAAACCCCGGATCACTGAATTGAAGTGACACCCCCGGAGCATTATCACCGGTATCAATGACCGGCAGATCCCCCAAACCGGAATCGCTCAACTCTTTGCGGGTGATATCGTTGAATATCGCCCTGCCCCGCACGCCGAGGGTGATCTTATCCGCCCCCAGCACATCTATCAGCAGACGGTCGATGACTGCTTCACCGCAATTATCCAGAATATAGAAAATATTTTCCGCTTTTTCCGCCAGAGATCTCAATTTTTCAAGCATAACGGTATCCACCGGGGTTTCGACAGTTTCCAGAATCGCTTTACGGGCGGAATCAAGTTTAAAGAAAGGTGTCGCACCGAAATCGATCACATTGCCGCCGATCGCCAGTTTCACCGCCATCGCAAATGGATCATCGGCATTTTTAACCATCGGCTCAAGCAGCGGAAAAAGTTCTTTTGCAAGAAGAGTAGAGTGATGTTTTTCCTCTGCAAAGGGATCATATACCCCCGTCTCCAAATTATAAATATCATAAAGTTTCGATGCCATTTCCGGAGGCGTGAGCTTTTCGGAATTTTCAATAACCTCTGCCAGAAGCTGTTTCAAAAGCTGACGCCGTTGGTGATCATCGTCAAATGCTTTCAGTGCCATATCGGTCAGCATATTGAATATACATTTGTAACAACCGTACTGTATCTGCATTATCGTTTCCCCGATGATCTCATATATCTGAGCAATCCCGACGCACCCGGATTACTTTCTTTGCCGAAAAATGAACGGTAGGAAAAAAATGCAGCTCCGGATACATTGCGTTGCATCCGGTTGTAACGCATCTGGTTGATCAACTCATTTGACTGCCAGACTTTGCCGTTGTAAGCCGCCATTCCGATATAAAGCTTTACTCTTGTACCCTGCACACACTGACACCACCAGTCAACAAGAGCCGCATAAGCCGCCACATTGTGGGAAAACGGCCAGTATATCTGGGGGGCAATATAATCCACATAACCGTTTTTTACCCAGAGCCGGGTATCGGCAAAAAGATCATTCAACGTTTCTTTTCCCCCGGTAAGCGAACCGAGCGGATGATTTTTTTTATTCGACCAGATTCCGAAAGGACTTACCCCGAAACGGACTTTCCTTTTCTGGGTCATATTGATTCTGGCAATGGTCTGTTTGATCCGGAATATCAGTGAATCGGTATTGCTTCGACGCCAGTTTGCCAGAGAAAGTTTCCGGGGATTGTAAGCCCGGTAAGTCAAAGCATCTTCATTACCGAGTTTTTCATAAGGATAAAAGTAATCGTCAAAGTGTACGGCATCCACCGGATAACGGCGTACCACATCAGCAACCACCGCCGCCAGATGATCGACCACCCGTGGAATTCCGGGGTCGAGAAAAAGCTGGTTCCCGGCAGGATTTTTTTTGCACAGCACAAACTGCGGATTGCGGCGGGCAAAATTTCCCGGAGCTAAAGTCGCAAGATAGGCATTTTTACTTAAAGTGGTATTCCCGATCACCCGGTAAGGATTGAACCACGCATGAAACTCCATCCTTCTCCGGTGGGTTTCGGTAATCATAAACTTCAGCGGATCGAAATTTTTACCCAGATGTTTCCCCTCGGTTCCTGTCAGCCACCGTGACCACGGAGCCAGATTGGTCGGATAAAACGCATCGCAGTTTGAACGGATCTGGAATATCACCGCCGTAAATCCCGCCGCCTTGATATTATCCAGCATTTTGCAGAAATCCCGCTGAAATGAGTATGCGGTTTTGTGCGGCGGAAAATCGATATTTTCCACCACCGCCACCCAGATACCGCGGAATTCATCCACTTTCGGCAGATAATTCTGCAAAATTATTTTTGAATTGTTGAAGTCACCGGCATACCGGACCGGTCTGCCTTGGGCATCAAGAAGCGTTTCTGCAGAAAGTTCCGGCAGAAACAGTAAAGAATAGAGCAGTATATATTTCAGAAACTTTTTCATCAACGGCGGCTCTCACTCAATATCTTTCTGCATTTATCAATCACGCTCATCAAAATCCGGTTTTATTTCAGGACGTCTGCCGCCCCGGCGGGAACGGTGACGGCGGGGATGCGGATTTTTGCTGTACTGCGGAGTGCGTCTGCCGGAAAAAGAACTTTCTTCATTCCGGAAGTCGCGGGGATCACGACCTTTCGGCAACCGTTTTTCAAGTTCCAGAACGTTTTCTCCCATCGCCAGATGACGGATGATCATCAATTCCCTGGCATGTGCATACGATTTGTGACGGATATACTGCATTACAGAGTCTGCATCAGCATTTTCCAGCATACTCAACGTAAAAAGTATGCGTACTGCCGATTCCCGCACTTTCACCATCAACACCTGCGGAGAAAAAATATCTTTCACGATATTTGAAAGCACTTCATAACTTTCCTCATCGTGCCGGTTCCACAAAACCTTATCCGGTTCACCGAGAACTTCCGCAGCAAAAGGAAGTGCCGCAGAGGCAAGAGCAAGAGAGATACTGTCGCGGTAAATTCCGGCATCGATCCGGCAGTTTCTTTCATAAAGCAGATCTATCGCATTTTTCTGTGCTGCACTGCCCCAAACGGAAGAAAGTTCCGGCAGGAAGTAGGGCAGCAGACCGTAATCGAAAAACACCTCAAAGTGACGGTCACAGCTGCTGGATTTCAAAATTTTTTCCAGTTCTAAAGATAATCTGCCGGATGATGCGTGGCAAAGAAACGGCAGAGAGGCAAAAAGAGCATTTTCCGTTGCCGCATCCATTGAAAAATCAAATTGAGCAACCAGTTTCAATGCCCGAATCATCCGCACCGGGTCTTCTTCAAACCTCAATGCCGGTTCACCGATCGCCCGAACCACCTGATTTTCAATATCTTTTACTCCCATGCCGGTATGATCGATCAATTCCTTTGCCACCGGGTCATAAAAAAGTGCATTGACCGTGAAATCCCGGCGGAAAGCATCTTCCCGTGCAGTGCCGTAAACATTATCGGAAACGATCATATTTTCCGGCATCTGCTGAAATTTTTCATCATTGCACTGCCCGGCATTGACCCGCGGAGTACGGCGGAAAGTGCTGACTTCAAAAAGTTCACCATCCACGGTCACATGAGTCAACCGGAAGCGTTTACCGATGATCCTCGCCCGGCGGCGGCCGAAAACTTTACGCACCTCTTCCGGAGTCGCTGCGGTGGATATATCAAAATCTTTCGGCTTGCGTGAGAGCAGCAGATCCCGGATGGCTCCGCCGACAATGTAAGTTTCAAATCCGGATCTCTGCAGCTCGGAAACGACCGAGTATGCTCCGCCGGATATATCAAAATCATACTGCATCACATACTCCTGACATCCCGCTGGATGATAGTATCCACACATTCAAGTTCCGGATCGAGGAAAGGATAATCAGCGTTGTAATGCAATCCCCGACTCTCTTTGCGTTTGAGCGATGAGTCGATGATCAACTCTGCCACCGTGGCAATATTACGCAATTCCACCAGATCGGCGGTAACGATAAAATCCCAGTAATATTTTTCGATCTCCTTACGGATGAGTTTGATCCGGTTTTTCGCTCTTTCCAGCCGTTTGCTGGTACGGTAAATGCCCACATAGTCCCACATGAAACGGCGGATCTCATCCCAGTTGTGGGCAATGAGAATCTGTTCATCGGAATCAGTGGCATTGCCGGTAGTCCAATTCATCGCTTTGCGGATGTCCGGATGGATAGCACTCAATGATTCAAAACGGTTGTTGATATCCTGAGCGATAGCACGGGGAATAACCATTGCTTCCAGCAGACTGTTGCTCGCCAGACGGTTGGCTCCGTGCAATCCGGTACAGGCTGCTTCACCGACAGCATAAAGCCCCAGGATAGAAGTCGCACCACTGGTATCGGTCTTGATACCGCCGCAAACGAAGTGAGCCGCCGGCACGACCGGGATCAGATCTTTTGCCATATTCACACCGGCTTCCAGACATTTGGCAAAAATATTCGGAAAACGGAGCTTCAACATCTCTTCGCTGTGATGACGTATATCCAGATAAACGCACTCCTCACCGGTGCGTTTCATTTCGGAATCGATCGCTCTTGCAACTACATCCCGGGGAGCAAGGCTCTGCATCGGGTGATATTTCTGCATGAATTCCACCGGTTCACTATCGCGTTTTTCCCGGCATTTGAGAACTGCACCCTCACCACGGAGAGCTTCGCTGATCAGAAATGAACGGATCGTCGGATGATAAAGGATCGTCGGGTGGAACTGAATAAATTCCATATTGGCGATCTTCGCCCCGGCACGGTACGCCATTGCCACACCGGAACCGCACGCCACATCGGGATTGCTGGTATAAAGATAGACTTTTCCTGCACCGCCGCAGGCTATCGTGGTGCTTGCAGCCAGAGCAGTAAAGATCTCTCCGCTGCCGATATTCAGCACATAACAGCCGAAACAGCGGTTATTTCCCGGCAATCCCAATCTTTTGCTGACCACCAGATCAATGGCAATGTGATTTTCAAAAACAGTCACATTGGGTGTTTCCCGGATGGTTTTGACCAT
The DNA here is from genome assembly GCA_045644425.1 of Victivallaceae bacterium. Classification (GTDB taxonomy): domain Bacteria; phylum Verrucomicrobiota; class Lentisphaeria; order Victivallales; family Victivallaceae; genus UBA1784. Next base: position 68,849 of record JAZRGW010000030.1, read on the forward strand.
CACTCTTTCCAGTTCGGCACCGGTAATATCCCCGGCATGAAGCACCCGCCGTTTATGATGACCGCCCTCTCTGCCCAGGTCGAAAGAATCCGGATCATCCTGATGACCGAGTTCCCCGCGGGTGGTAAATTTAGCACCCAGAGAAATTATTTCCTCAATGGCAGCAGGTCCTGCTTCCACGATCGCCCGAACCGCCTTTTCATCGCACATTCCGGCACCGGCAGTCAGGGTATCGGCCACATGTTCATCGAAAGTATCAAGCTTATCCATTACGCATGCGACACCGCCCTGGGCAAAACGGCTGTTGCACTCATCGATCTCACGTTTCGTGAATACCGCCACGCTGCGGCCGCTTTTGGCAAGGTGATAAGCAGTTGTCAATCCGGCAAGTCCGCTGCCGATAACTATATGATCAAATTGTTTGATTTCGTGAATTTTCATCTCTCATTACCCCACGATCACCAAATTCAACCGGGATACACTGCACAGTGCAGACCCCTGATAAATAATATACATCACTTATTCCGGAAATACCAGAATTTATTGCACTATTTTACGCATTTGCCCCCGGTTTTACGCTGTAAAAGCGAACCGCCGGAAAATATTCAGATCTCCCGGCGGATCATTGCCAGAATTTCCGGCACTTCCACCATTCTGCCCCTGCCGCCGGCTCCGCATGCCACTTCGCCATCTGCCGGACCGGCAAAAAGCACATTTCTCTCACGCAAACGCTGCACATTTTCAACACATGCCGGATGAGCCCACATTTTCGGATTCATTGCCGGAACGTAAATATGCTTTCCGCCGTAAGTCGCAGCAAAGGTCGACAACGCATCATCGGCGATGCCGTTTGCCGCTTTGGCAAGGAAATTCGCTGTTGCCGGAACCACCACAAAAAGAGCGGCTTCATCGGCAAGTTCCACATGACGCGGACGCCACAGAGATTCATCCGCCCATAAAGTGGTAATCACCGGACGGCGGGAAAGAGTCCGAAATGTCACCGGAGTAACAAAACGGCAGGCGTTTTCAGTCATCATCACCTGCACTTCGAATTCTTTGGCAAGTTTACTGCACAAATCAGCCGCTTTGAATGCGGCAATGCTGCCGGTGACACCAAGCACGATGAGTTTATCACTTTTCATTGAAAAAGTTCCTCCTGAATATTGGCAGTACGCAGCCGGATGGCTTTCAGCACGCTGATCAAATCATCTGCCGCAGTTTCCAAATCATCATTGACTACGATAAAATCGTAAATACGGTAACTGCGTAACTCATTGGCGGCAGCATCGATACGGAGTTTGAGCTGCTCTTCGCTTTCTGTATTTCTTCCAGCGAGCCGGTCGGCTAGAGCAGGCAGATCCGGCGGTGCAATCAGAATAAATTGTGCCGCAGCTTTGATCACCGGGTCACTTTCAGCTGCCTGACGGATCTGGCGGGCCCCCTGCACGTCGATATCCAGAATGACCTCTTCTCCCCGGGTGATCCGGTTGATGACTTCACTTTTCAAAGTACCGTAACTATTGGCAAAAACCCGGGCATGTTCAAGAAACTCCCCTTTTTCAAGCCGGGATGCGAACTCTTCATGGGAAAGAAAATAATATGCCTTTCCATGCTCTTCCCCCGGCCGGGGATTGCGGGTGGTGCAGGAAACTGAAAAACACAAATCAGGCAATTCTGCCATTGCCCGTTTAACCAATGTTGATTTACCGACCCCGCTGGGACCGGATATGACGATAAGATTGCCGTTTTTTTTCATTGAAACCCTCCGGCACATTTATTTTCCCAACCCGGAAAATTCCACTTTTCCGGAAATTCACGGCACTGCCGGGGCTTGACTTTTTCAATCAGGCAAACCGGCAAACCGGACTCATCTTCAGCAAGATATTCACACTCACCATTCTCTTTTTCGCAAAGAGAAAGATGCTGACGGTCGGGAGTTATCCGGGTGTGTTCCGCCAGAAAATCATCAAGACAAATGCCGAGGAAAGCGGCAATCGCATCTACCTCGGCATCTTCAATTTTGACCGCCCCCGGCCACCGGCAGCACGCTCCGCAGCGGGCACAGACAAAACGTTTCATAAAAACTTACCGGTTGAATGAATCAAAAGTAAGATCGTCTTCACGGATATCGATCATCAGGAAACCAAGAGCGAAATCGACCCACTCGACCGGATGGATGTATACTCCGCCGTCGATGATGAATCCCAATGATCCGCCGATTGCCCAGTAGTCGCGGGGACCGGTAAAGTAGTTATAAGTACGCATTTCAGGAGTCGGGATACCGGTCAGACTTTCGCTGTATTTATCCACCAGCAGAGATCCTTCACGCAAACGGTAATCTTCATCCCCGATGCAGACCAGCGACCAGTACCAGCCGTCTTCGACACCGACACCGTACTGACGGTTGTAATCTTTGTAGAGTTTATAGGTGCAGGCACTGTATCCGGCACCCACATTGGCAAGGCGGGTTCCCATCAAACGGGCCTCAGCAACCGGACCAATACCGAGAGTCACACTGAACATATCCAGAGCATCCAGAATCCGGTTGGGCAGATAAAGAGCAAATTTCTCCCCCCAGTTGGTCTGCCGGTCAGGAATCATTTCCGCCGCCATTGCTCCGGAAAAACACATACAAGCTGCAAGAATCACCAAAAACTTTTTCATCTTCTTTCCCTTTCATGTTGAAAAAATCATGTTAAAAAACATACAGTCAATATAAATTAACCCCCGTAACTGTTTTTTCAAGTCATTTTAATAATTTTTAGCAATTCTTTTTTACTTTTATATTTTTATGGTGATATTTCAATGCCGGAATGATTGACAATGCAGAGCGATGGGGTTATATTAAAGCGTATGTATTTTTATTTCTGATTCTACAAAGGAGAAAGGTTACAGAAAAATGAAGTTCAAAAGCGTTTCCAATCAGGTGAATTTTCCGGAAATGGAAAAGGAGATCCTGAAGCTTTGGGAAAACGGAAATACTTTCCAGAAATCTCTCGACAACCGCAAAGGCGGTGAAGAATTTGTTTTTTACGACGGTCCTCCGTTTGCCACCGGGTTGCCCCATTACGGTCACCTGCTTGCCGGTACCATTAAAGACGTGGTTCCCCGTTACCAGACCATGAGAGGCAAATATGTATCCCGCCGCTTCGGCTGGGATACCCACGGTCTGCCGATCGAAGCTCTCGCTCAGGATGCCCTCAATATCAATGGAGCTCATGAGATCCGGGAATTCGGCGTGGATAAATTCAATGAGCAGTGCCGTTCCATGGTGCTGCGTTACGTCGATGAATGGCGGCGTACCGTGACCCGCATGGGCCGCTGGGTGGATTTCGACAATGACTACAAAACGATGAATCCGCAGTTTATGGAAACCATCTGGTGGATCTTCAAGCAGCTCTGGACCCAGAACCGGGTCTATAAAAGCTACCGGATCATGCCCTATTCGTGGAAACTTTCCACTCCGCTTTCCAACTTTGAAGCCGGAAGCAACTACAAAGATGTGCAGGATCCGGCAGTAACCGTGCGGGCAAAAGTCACTTCCGGTGCTGATACAGCATGGGGAGAAACCTATTTGCTTATCTGGACCACCACTCCGTGGACCCTTCCCGAAAACCTTGCAATCTGTGCCGGAGCCGATTTGGATTACTGTGTTGTCCGTGACCTCACCGATCCGGCAAAAGCATGCTATGTAATGGCAAAAGCCCGTATTTCCACCCTTTTCCGCAAAGAGGAAGATTTTGAGATCGTCGCTGAATTCAAAGGTTCTGCTCTTAAAGGATGGACCTACGAACCGCTTTTCCCATACTTCAAAGATTTCGCTTCCGAAGGTGCATTCCGGGTACTCAACGATGCCTATGTGAGTACCGATGACGGTGTCGGTCTGGTGCATATCGCCCCGGCATACGGTGAAGATGACTTCCGAGTCTGCCGTGAAGCCGGTATCAACGTGATCGCTGATCCGCTGGATACATCCTGCAACTTCACTGATAAAGTTCCGGAATACGCCGGAAAATTCTGCAAAGATTGCGATAAAGAGATCATCCGCCGCCTCAAAGAGGAAGGTAAACTTGTCCATCAGGCGACAATTACCCACAGCTATCCCTTCTGCGACCGTACCGATACTCCGCTGATCTACCGTGCCATTGAAGCGTGGTATGTAAAAGTGGAAGATCTCCATGAGCGTCTTGCTGCTGCCAATGGTCCGGTTCGCTGGCAGCCCGATTATGTCGGCGGCAAACGCTTTACAAACTGGCTGCTCAATGCCCGCGACTGGAATATCAGCCGCAACCGTTTCTGGGGTTCATGTATTCCCGTCTGGATCAATGATGAAGATCCCGAAGACCGCATCTGCGTCGGCAGCGTAGCGGAACTGGAGGAACTTTCAGGCGAAAAAGTCACCGATCTGCACAAACACTTCATCGACAAGATCGTTATCCGCAAAGACGGAAAAACCTATCACCGTACTCCCGAAGTGCTGGATTGCTGGTTTGAATCCGGTGCCATGCCCTACGCCCAGGAACATTATCCTTTTGAAAACAAAGAGCGTTTTGAAAAGAACTTCCCCGCCGACTTCATCGCTGAAGGTCTCGATCAGACCCGCGGCTGGTTCTATACCCTTATGGTGCTGGGAGTCTGCCTCTTTGATAAATCGCCTTACCGCAACGTGGTGGTAAATGGTCTTATTCTTGCCGAAGACGGTCAGAAAATGTCCAAACGCAAAAAGAACTACCCCGATCCCAATGAGGTGATCGACCGCTGCGGTGCCGATGCCCTGCGGCTCTTTATGCTGGGCAGTCAGGTGGTCAGAGCAGAAGACCTGAAATTTTCCGAAGCCAGTGTCCGGGAAATCCTCCGCGGAGTGATGATCCCGATGTGGAACGCCCTTTCATTTTTCACCACTTACGCCAGTGTCGATGGTTACGATCCGGGCGATGGTGAAGTGAAAGTGCCGCAGAATCCGTCAAACGTGCTTGACCGCTGGATCTTGAGTTCCGCTTCCCAGATGGTCGAAGAGATCCGTCAGGAAATGGATGTTTACAATCTGCAGAAAGCTGCCAACCGCTTTGCCAAATTCATCGACGACCTGACCAACTGGTATATCCGCCGTTCACGCCGCCGTTTCTGGAAAAGCGATTCCGATACCGATAAACTTGAAGCATATCAGACTCTGCACTATGTTTTGCTGCTTTTTGCCAAAACTGCGGCTCCTTTCATCCCCTTTACCACAGAAGCGATCTATCAGGCTCTGAAAACTCCCGGTATGCCGGAATCTGTCCATCTCTGCGACTATCCGGAACCGGATGACTGCCGTGATGAGTATCTGGAAAAACAGATGGAACTTACCATGCTGGCGGTTTCACAGGGCCGCTTCCTGCGTACTGCCAACAATCTGAAAGTACGTCAACCGCTTGCCCGTGCCATTCTCGCTCTGGGCAGTGCAGAAGAAAAAGCAATGCTTGCCGACACTGCAAAAATCATCGCCGATGAACTCAACGTGAAAAAGGTCGATTTCTGCGATGATGAGGAAGAATTGGTCAAGCGTTCATGCAAAGCGAACTTCAAAGCTCTGGGTGCCAGACTCGGTAAAGAGATGAAACTTGCTGCAGCCAAGATCGCCCAGCTTACCGCTGCGGAAATTTCCTCCATCCTCGCCGGCAAACCGCTGGCGATCACCCTTTCCGACGGTTCTGCTGCCGAAATCAGTGCCGATGACCTCATCATCAAACGTGAAGAGCGTCCCGGTCTGGTCGCCGCCAGTGAAAACGGCGTGACCATCGCTCTGGAAACCAGCCTCACTCCGGAATTGGAAGCTGAAGGTCTTGCCCGGGAATTGGTCAGCAAACTCCAGAATCTCCGTAAGGAAAGCGGCTTTGAAGTCACTGACCGCATCTCGGTCGCTTACAGTGCCGATGAAGCAGTTTGTGCAATGCTCGAATCTCACAAAGATTACATCGCCAGTGAAGTCCTCGCTCTGAGCTTCACCCCCGGCGATGGTGAAACAGCTCTTGACGTCAACGGCATTGAAATCAAAGTTACGGTGAAAAAAGCATAAGGAAACACGATGAAGCTCAAACGGAGAATCGGTATCGCATTCCTTCTGGTACTGATCCCGGTACTGGCTGTATGGTTTTATATCTACGCCATACCGGAGGATATTCCCAGTTTCAGAACAGGTTTTCCCGTTATGGGAACGATCTCGACCATCTCCGTTTATTCATCGGAAGCAGAACTTACCCATGCATTCAATATCTGTAAAAAAGAGTTTGATGCGGTGGATAAACTCTGCTCACTTTACAACATCCAGAGTGAACTTTCACGGATAAATACCAATGCATCCAACGCCCCGGTAAAGTGTTCGGATGATATGTGGCTTTTGCTCATGCGTTCAAAAAAAGCGTATATTGAGAGCGATGGTCATTTCGACATCACCATCAAACCGCTGATGGATCTCTGGGGATTTTACCGCAAGCGGGATTCTGCACCGGCAGAAAATGAGATAAAATCGGTAATGAAACGGGTGGGATTTGATAAACTCATCCTCGACGATAAAGAAAAGACCATCCTCTTTTCCGTACCGGGCATGGAACTGGATATGGGCGGCATTGCCAAAGGTTATGCCGCTGACCGGGCGGCCGCTGCGGTATCTGCTGCCGGAATCACGTCAGGTGTGATCGACATCGGCGGCAATCTGCGGATGCTTCCCCAACCACCGCCGGGGAAAAAATATTATACCGTTGGCATCCGGGACCCTGAAAAAAAGAAAAAAATCCTGTCCGGATTACTGAAAGTCGCCCCCGGTATGGCGGTATCTTCATCCGGTGATTATGAAAGATTTGTCACATATAATGGTGTACGCCACAGCCATATTATCTCTCCCAAAACCGGTTATCCGGCAGAGATCAGTGCGGTAACTGTCGTTGCCGCCAAAGCTGTGGATGCGGATATTTTTTCCACGGCCTGCTGTCTCGGCGGGAAAGAAACCGCCGGAAAACTGCGGAAAAAATTTCCGGAAGTCAAAATCAGATTTACGAGGTAAAGAGTTATGTATTCAATCTGCCGGATTGCCGCAGTTTCTCCGGAACTGCACGCTGCCGATCCCTTTTTCAACATCCGGATGATGGAAAAATCTTACAATGCTGCACTCAGAGAAGGAGCTTCACTTGTTCTTTTTCCCGCCATGGCAGTCACTGGAAAAAGCTGCGGAGTTCTTTTCAAGCAGCCTTATCTGCTCAAATCAGCTCTTGACGCGGCAGAAACATTTGCCGCATTGACCGGAGAATCTGCCGCTGTTTTCGGGATTCCCCGTCTGATCAACGGCAAACTGCTGGAGTGTACCGCCATTGCCCAAAACGGAAAAATCGTTGCGTTTGTGGTGAATAACACGCCGGATCTGCCCGGTTTTTCCGGAATTTGCCCGGATGTGGAAAATTTTTATCCCGCCGGAAAAGTTTTTGACGGAAACTTGAGTTTTTCAATCAATTTTTCCGGAAGAAATTGTGCCGACACCGGAGCTCAACTGGAACTTTTCTGTCTTGCCGAACCGGAAGTTCCCGGTCTGTGGCAGAGACGAAAAAAATTCGCCGTTTCCCGCAGTATGGAAAACGGCTGTGCCGTGGTGATCGCCAATGCCGGTTGCGGGGAATCGACAAGTGATCAGCTTTACGGTGGAGCGTTGCTGATTGCCTGCAATGGTCAGATAAGTGCCGCCCGTCCATCTCCGGCAATTGAATCCGGGATGATATTCGGTGATATCGACCTTGAAAAAATCGATTTTGCCCGTATGCAAAATGGCGGAGTTCAGGCGGAAACAGAAAAAATCGCCCGGCTTCCCGAAGCTCCGGACTTCAAATATCTTTACAACCCGGCTCATCCATTCCTGCCGGATACTCCGGAAAAACTTTCTGAATTCTGCCGGGAAAGTTTTGCTTTGCAAACCATCGGTCTTTATCAGCGTTTCAAACGGTGCGGAGCGAAAAAATTTGTTCTCGGTATTTCCGGTGGGCTGGATTCTACCCTCGCCCTCGTAGTGCTGGCGATGATTTGCAGAGAATATGCTCTTTCACCGGAAACCATCCTCGCAGTCACCATGCCCGGATTCGGAACTACCGGCAGAACAAAAAACAATGCCCTGCTTCTGGCGGAAGCCATCGATGCGGAAATCCGGGAAATTTCCATTGTTCCGGCATGCACACAGCACTTTGCCGATCTGGATCACGATCCGGCAGTGACCAACAGTGTTTATGAAAATTCCCAGGCCCGGGAACGGACCCAGATACTCATGGATCTTGCCAACAAGGTCAACGGGATCGTCATCGGCACCGGAGATCTTTCGGAAATCGCTCTGGGATGGTCGACATTCAATGGCGATCAGATGGCAATGTATGCGGTCAATTCCTCCATACCCAAGACCAATATCGCCCCGATGCTCCATTATGCCGCAAATATCCTGCCCGGTACGGAAAAAATCCTGCAGGATGTGATCGACACTCCGGTCAGTCCGGAATTGCTGCCGCTGGATGAAAATGGGGAAATCGCCCAGAAAACCGAAGCGATCCTCGGAGCTTATGAACTGCATGACTACTATCTCTATCAATTGACCAATGGTGTCTCTGAACCGGGAAAACTTTTTGCTCTGGCGAAAGATGCATTCAAAGAAGCGTATCCGGATGACGAGTTGATCCGGGTGCGTGATCTCTTTCTGCGGAGATTTTTCACCCAGCAATTCAAACGGACTGCAGCTCCGGATGGGATTCAGGCGGGGATCTGTTCACTTTCCGCCCGCACTGCATGGCAGATGCCGGCAGATATCAATGGAGCCCTCTGGCGGAAATAGAGGTATTAGAATTGATAAAAAAATTTTTCACCATCACATTTGCACTTTTCACTATCTCGCTGTATTCCGGTGAAAAAGCTGTTCTGCAATCCAATAATGATTATATCCGTGCCATTATGGATATGGATGCGGAAAAAGTATTGAGCTTCTGTCATCCGCGTTTTCTGGAAACCAATAACGGCAAAACCGTCGGTTACGGTCACGTCAAAAAAGGTGCATGGATGATGAAAACGATCCATGACGGGATCGACGGCAAAGCTCCTCTGGCAGATATGATGGAATTATTCTCATTCGCAAAAAAAGAGAAGTTCACTCCTGAAATGCGGAAAAAATATCAGGAAATGGAAAAAACTGCTGAAGGTGCAACGCTTAAAACCTCAATGCGGATAGTCATGATGCTTGGCAAAACCAAAGCCGAATCAGACAGCCGGGAGTTCCGTGAAAGCTGGAAAAATGCCGAATTGATCTCCTGCAATGTGAATGGGAATAAAGCAGAACTCGTTTTCGACAAGAAAGATTCTGCCGGCACTGTTACTGAAAAATGCAGGAATACCTGGGTAAAACTAAACGGCAGATGGCTGATCATAAGATCAGTCACCACCAGAGTCGAAACAAAAAAATACGCTTTAAAGCCTGATACCCGCTGAATGCGGCGGGTATACCGGTCGGTGGAGCAGAGCCACAACCTGCAAGCAACAGGATGGAGCAGGGCAATTGAGAAAATTTGTAAAATGGGCTTTGCTTGCATGGCGGGTATCACATCAATACCCGCATAAGCGGGTGCTTCACTTTTGCCGTCAGGCAAAAAGCTTCACATTGCGTCAGCAATGCTTCATACCGGGGCGATGCCCCGGTGCTTCACGTTGGTTTGCGTTCCGCGAACCAACACTGCATATCACGGGCGGTATTTCGGCAGCATATCTCCGTGAGCTTCGATCAGGTCATCACAAAGTTTCACGATGTCGTCGATACTCAATTCCGCAGCGGTATGCGGATCGAGCATTGCCGCCTGATAAATGCGTTCCCGTTTCCGGGTCAATGCGGCTTCAATGGTCAAAAGCTGCACATTGATATTGGTCATATTCATTGCCGCACACTGGGTGGGAAGTTTACCGACGTATGTACCCTGTACACCGTTGCTATCCACCAGACAGGGGACTTCCACAACCGCATCCGCAGGCAAGTTGGTGATAAAGCCGTTATTCATAATATTACCGTTAATCTGGTACGGTACATTTGTCACAATAGCATTCATGATACCAGAACCGTATTCGAGGGTAAGATTGTGGGAAAGTCCGGAATCATTCTGAAGTTCCTCATATTGTTTTTCCCATCCGGCGATCTGGCTGATACATCGTCTGGGGTACTCATCCAGCGGAATATTCCACTCATCGATCAGACCGGGATAGTTGTTTTTGATCCAGAAAGGAGCATATTCAGCATTATGTTCACTGGATTCGGTGACATAGTAACCGAAACGCTTCATCATTTCCAACCGGATCATATTCCAGGACTTTTTATCTTTGGGAGCTTTCCGCCATGCTTTGACTTTCTTTTCGGAAAGTTTTTTGATTTCAGGATAAATATCCCTGCCGTTTTCGGAAATTTCCAGAAGCCATGCCATGTGGTTGATACCGGCGATTTTGCTCCGGATCCCGGCAAGACGTTCCGGGGAGTGATCCTGTTCAAGCGACATTAAAAGACTTTTTACACAGCTCTGTACACTGTGGCAGAGACCGACAGTTTTCACATTTGTCGCCTGCAGCATCGCACCGGTAAGCATACACATCGGGTTGGTGTAGTTCAAAAACCACGCATTCGGAGCCACGGCTTCCATATCCCGGGCAAAATCCAGCATCACCGGAATCGTCCGCAATCCCCGGAAAATACCGCCGATCCCCAGAGTATCAGCAATCGTCTGACGCAAACCGTATTTTTTCGGTATTTCAAAGTCGATAACAGTCGAAGGTTCATAACCGCCGACCTGAATGGCATTGATCACAAAGTCGGCATCTTTCAAAGCCGCACGCCGGTTGGCTTCACCCAGATAAGTGGTGATTTTTGCCCGGCTGCCGTTGATATTTTTATTGAGAGCATTGATCACATATTCAGATTCTTTCAATCTTTTGGCACTTATATCATAAAGAGCGATGTGTGAATCTTTCAATGCTTCGCGGCACATACAGTCACCGAGAATATTTTTTGCAAAAACCGTACTTCCGGCACCCATAAAAGTTATTTTAGCCATGATCTCTTCCTTTCTGATTGGTACTGTTCTTAATTTACAACCCGCATCATCTGTTGTAAAGAGTAATTTTGTTTGATTAAGCGTAAAAAAATCTCATTTGATTTTTTTGTAAAACATAGTATATTAAGGTAAAGTATACCGAAAAGGACTTTTAATATGGTAAAAAAAGACTTTTGTTCCCGTGGAGATTTCATTCCGCCTGCTACCGATGTGCCGCTGAATATCATGCTGCGGTGGTACGGTCATCAAAATACGACAAAAAGTTCATATTTTTTTGACGGCATGCGGCGCGGCAGTCAGGAATTCGCTCTCTGGCAATATACTTTAAGCGGCTGCGGTATGGTCGAATTCGATGGAAAATCCTATCCGGTCAATCCGGGGGAAGCTTTTTTACTGACGATTCCGGAACGTCACCGCTATTATCTGCCGGAAACTTCAACTCACTGGGAGTTTCTCTATCTCGGTTTCAGCGGCAGTGAAACTATGCGTATAGTAAAGGAACTGCGGAAAAAATATCCGCCGGTTTCCACCGCTTTTGCTTCCGATGATGCAGTAAATACCGCAAAAAATATTATCCGCAGCTGTCAGGATAAAGAACTGAATGATCCGACAGATGCAAGTACACTTTCGTACCGTTTTATGATGGCACTGGTTTCCGGCAGCCGTTTTCAGCATACACTGCCGCAGAATGACCCGCTTTTACAGATACATCAATTCTGTCTGGAACACCTTTCTGAAGATATTTCCGTAGAGGGAATGGCAGATTTTGCCGGTTACAGCCGCAGTCACTTCTGCCGGATATTCAATGCTCTTGCCGGTAAATCACCCCATGAATATCTTCTGGAATTGCGTGTGCGTATGGCAGTACGCATGCTGCAGAATAATGATCTTTCTGTAAAAGAGATCGCTTCGGCTTGCGGTTTTGCTGAAACCGGATATTTCTGCAAAGTTTTCCGCCGCTTTCACAATACCACTCCGGCAAATTTCCGTAAAAAACAGCTCAATTAAGTGTGTCACACCATCTGTGCGGCACACCGGAGCTGTTACACTTGCGGCACACAGTGTGTCAATGTGGCACACTTTCTGATTTTTCAACATTTTTTCACCCGTTAAAAAAGTTTGGCACGGTTTTTGCTATATAGTGGGTGCAAGCAAAAACAAAACCTTAAGAAAAGGAGAATGCACCATGAGTAAAATTATCGGTATCGACCTCGGCACCACCAACAGCTGTATGGCTGTGATGGATAACGGCGAGTACAAAATCATCCCCAATGCGGAAGGTAACCGCACCACCCCCAGTATCGTGGCTTTCACCAAATCCGGTGAACGGCTGGTCGGTCAGACCGCCAAACGTCAGGCTGTGACCAACCCCAAAAACACCATCTTTTCCATCAAACGTCTGATGGGCAGAAAATTTTCTGAAGTCGGCAGAGAACGGGAACTGGTTCCTTATGAGATCGCCGAAGCTCCCAACGGCGACGCCCATGTAAAAGTAGGCGATAAACTCTATTCACCCCCGGAAATTTCCGCCATGATCCTGCAGAAGCTCAAAGCGGATGCCGAATCCTATCTCGGAGAAAAGATCACCCAGGCGGTCATCACCGTACCGGCTTACTTCAACGACAGTCAGCGTCAGGCGACCAAGGATGCCGGTAAGATCGCCGGTCTGGAAGTGCTGCGTATCATCAACGAACCGACCGCTGCGGCTCTTGCCTACGGTCTGGATAAGAAAACTGATGAAACCATCGCTGTTTACGACCTCGGCGGCGGTACATTCGATATTTCAACTCTGGAAATCGGCGACGGCGTCTTTGAAGTGAAAGCCACCAACGGCGATACCCATCTCGGCGGTGACGACTTCGACCAGACCATCATCACCTATCTGGCGGATGAGTTCCAGAAAGAAAACGGCGTTGACCTGCGTAAAGATCCCCAGGCTCTGCAGCGTTTGAAAGAGGCTGCCGAAAAAGCCAAATGCGAACTTTCCAGCAGCATGTCAAGCGACATCAATCTGCCCTTTATCACCATGAACCAGGATGGTCCGGTTCACATGAATATCACCTTGACCCGCGCCCAGCTCGAGCGTCTCTGCGATCCGCTTCTGGAACGCACCAAGCTCCCCTGCAGCAACTGCATGCGTGATGCCGAAGTTTCCACTTCCCAGATCAAGGAAGTGATCCTCGTCGGCGGTATGACCCGTATGCCCAAAGTGCAGGAAACTGCCAAAGAGATCTTCGGCAAAGAACCGCACAAAGGCGTCAACCCCGATGAAGTGGTCGCAGCCGGTGCCGCTATTCAGGGCGGTGTACTCGGCGGTGAAGTCAACGACGTGCTGCTGCTCGACGTGACCCCGCTTTCACTCGGTATCGAAACCATGGGCGGCGTAATGACCCGTTTGATCGAACGCAACACCACCATCCCCACCAAGAAAAGTGAAATTTTCAGTACCGCCAGCGACAATCAGCCGGCAGTAGATGTGCGGGTGCTTCAGGGTGAACGTGAACTTGCACGGGATAACAAATCCCTTGGACTTTTCAAACTCGACGGTATCGCTCCGGCTCCCCGCGGCGTACCGCAGATCGAAGTGACTTTTGATATCGACGCCAATGGTATTCTGCATGTCACCGCCAAAGACCTTGGAACCGGCAAAGAGCAGAAAATCACCATCACTGCTTCCAGCGGTCTTTCCGATGAAGAAATCGAAAAGATGGTCAACGAAGCCAAAGCTCACGAAGCAGATGATAAAGCTGCCAAAGAGAAGATCGAAGTCCACAATCACGCCGATTCCATGGTCTACCAGTTGGAAAAACAGCTCAAAGAACATGGAGACAAAATCCCGGCTGATACCAAATCTGCCATCGAAGAGAAGATCGCCAAACTGAAAAAAGATCTTGAAGCCGATGATACCGAAGCTCTCAAAGCCGGTATGAAAGAGTTGGAAGAACTGGCAATGAAAATGGGTGAAGCCGTTTATGCCCAGCAGCAGGCCCAGGGAGGTGCTGCCGGTGCCGGAACTCCTCCGCCGCCGCAGCAGAATAAAAGTAATGATGACGGCGTAGTCGATGCCGAAGTCGTGGAATAAGTTATCGTAAACGCACTGCCGGAAAAACACCGGCGGTGCATAATAGTTAATATGTAATTGACCATAACAACCTTAAAAAGGAGAAACAAAAATGGCAAACATCAAACCGTTGGGCGATCGCGTGCTGCTTGAGCTCAAAGAAGTCACCGAAGAGATGAAAGGCGGAATCCTCATCCCCGATACCGCCAAAGAGAAACCGCAGGAATACACTGTTGTCGCTCTCGGAACCGGCAAAAATGATGACAAAGGAAACAAGATCCCCTTTGATGTCAAAGTCGGTGATATCGTGCTGACCAGCCGTTACGGCGGTACTGAAGTCAAAGTTGATGGCAAAGAGTACAAAGTTGTCAATCAGGAAGATATCCTCGCCATCGTCGGTTGAGGTCATCAATAATCAATATAATATTGGAGAATATTTATCATGGCTAAACAGCTTGTTTTTTCCGATGAGGCCCGTCGCGGCATCCTCGAAGGCGTGACTTTGCTTGCCAAAGCCGTCAAAGCCACCCTCGGTCCGAAAGGCCGTAACGTTGTTATCGACAAAAAATTCGGTGCCCCCGTCATCACTAAAGACGGTGTTTCCGTTGCTAAAGAGATCGAATTGCAGTGCCCCTATGCCAATATGGGTGCCCGCATGGTCATCGAAGTTGCCAACAAAACCAACGACGTTGCCGGTGACGGTACCACCACCGCTACCGTGCTTGCCGAAGCAATCTACCGCGAAGGTCTGAAAAACGTCACCGCCGGCAGCAACCCGATGGAACTCAAACGCGGTATCGAAAAAGCCGTCGAAGCAGTCGTTGCTGAACTGCAGAAAATGAGTACCGGCGTTTCCGATCAGATCGCTCAGGTCGCCACCATTTCCGCTAACGGAGACACCACCATCGGCAACATCATCGCCGAAGCGATGACTAAAGTCGGTCAGGAAGGCACCATCACCGTGGAAGAAGCCAAAACTCTGGAAACCACTCTCGACGTCGTCGAAGGTATGCAGTTTGATAAAGGCTATCTCTCACCCTACTTCGCCACCAATACCGAATCCATGGAAGCTGCTCTGGAAGATGCTTATTTGCTCATCCACGAGAAAAAAATCAGCAACCTCAACGACATGCTGCCCTTGCTGCAGGCTGTTGCCAAAGAAGGCAAACCCCTGCTCATCATCGCTGAAGATGTCGAAGGCGAAGCTCTTGCAACTCTCGTTATCAACAGCATGCGCGGCATCCTGAAAGTCTGTGCCGTCAAAGCTCCGGGCTTCGGCGACCGCCGCAAGGCCATGCTTCAGGATATTGCCATCCTCACCGGTGGCACCTGCATTTCCGAAGACCTCGGCCTCAAACTGGAAAATGTCACCATCGACCAGCTCGGTAAAGCCAAACGTGTCACCGTTACCAAAGAAAACACCACCATCGTGGAAGGTTACGGAGCCAAAGAGGCGATCATGGGTAGAATTTCCCAGATCCGCCGTGAAATCGAAGAAACCAGCAGCGATTACGATCGTGAAAAACTGCAGGAACGTCTCGCCAAACTCGCCGGCGGTGTTGCCGTTATCAATGTCGGTGCCGCCACTGAAGTTGAGATGAAAGAGAAAAAAGACCGTGTCGATGATGCTCTGCACGCCACCCGTGCCGCCGTCGAAGAAGGTATCGTCCCCGGAGGCGGTGTCGCTCTCGTGCGTGCTGCCAAAGCTATCGCCGCTCTTAAACTTGCCGGTGATGAAGCTACCGGTGCCGCCATCGTCGCCCGCGCCGTTGAAGAACCCCTGCGTCAGCTTGCCACCAATGGCGGATATGAAGGCAGCGTGGTTGTCCAGCGTGTCAAAGAAGGTTCCGGCAATGAAGGATTCAACGTTGCTTCCGGCGAATATGTGGATATGCTCAAAGCCGGTATCCTCGATCCCGCCAAAGTGACCCGTTCAGCTCTGCAGAACGCCGCTTCTGTTGCCAGCTTGCTCCTGACCACCGAGTGTCTGATCACCGATGCCAAGGAAGATAAAGAACCCGCCGCCATGCCCCAGCCGGGAATGGGTGGAATGGGCGGAATGATGTAATAATACATCATTGCTCATAAAAGCAAAAAAGCTGCTGCAAAACTTGCGTTTTGCAGCAGCATTTTTTATATCATCATCAGTAGCTGGCATATCGACCGGCAGCCTCAAATTCACAGAGTTTTCCGGAATTCCGCTTCCGATTTCATCAGCTCATCACAGTTTTCCAGAAACCAGAAAGCTTTTTCAGTCTGACGCAAGCCGAAATAAGGATCGGCAACGTGGCTGACTTTAGTACCGAGCTGAAACATGGTTTCGCTGATAAGCACCACATCCTGCGGAAGTTCACGGATCGCCGCCATCACTTTATCCCACGGAATTATCCCCTGCCACGGGAACCAGTGCATCTCATCGACACCATCGTAATCGCAAATATGAAATGCTTTTATCCGGGGCGCGAGGCGTTGGATCATTGCCGGCAGATCCTGATAACGATCCATGATATGATTGACATCCAGACAAATGCCGACATATTTTTCCGGAAATCCCGCCACCAGAGCTTCCAACTCATCCTCGCAGTTACCTACACAGGTACGGGGAAGGAATTCCATATTGATGGAAAAATTCAGTTCCTCTGCCAGAGGAAGTAATTCACTGATACTTTTCCGGCACTGGATGATCCGTTGCGGATGTTCTTCCAGAGGCGGCTCGTTGCTGGCATGCAGCGTCATATTGCCGCCGACGAAGAACTCTGAATTTGCCCGGATCATTTCCGACATGCGGTACACGACATCCTGCCGTATACTCTCATCCAACGCCGAAGGATCCCACTTTAATCCGCATCCGTAAAAAGGCATGTGGACACTGACGCTGCGGATTATTCCATCCCGGTGAGCCTGATGCATCAACGCCAGCGAGCGGTGATACTCCACGTCTTCCGGAGGTTCAGCGGCGATACACGCTTCAACATTCTTCAAATTTGCATTCAAAAATGCTTCCCGGGTCTTTTCGGTAAAGCACTTGCCCAGCGAACTGCTGGAAATTGCATAGGTTATCATTTTTTACCAACTTTCTGCAAGGCTTCGATCAATCCGGCGATTCTGCTTCTGGCAACTTCAATTTTCCGGTAATCAGTTGTCTGATCATGCCATGCCGGCGAAATATCATTCATAATCCGGTCAAGTTCCGCTTGTGCGGCTTTGGCTTCCGAAGTTCCGGCATTGGCTTTAATCAATTTATCCAGGATCGCAAGGTAATCGTAGTCGGAAACGCAGAGTGCAAAGTTGACCAGACGCATACTGCGCTGCGGATTTTTATCGATACCATCCTGCGGCGGATAATAAATACATCCGGAATAATCATCACCCGGCTGCCAATCTTTGACCCACGCATTCACGCTCCACTGGTGATAACCGGAAATTCCGTAACGGAAACTTTTCCACGCCACGGTACGCACTTTACTCAAATTGATGCCGCCGGTCATGAAATCATTGTCGTAAATCCAGATTTCTTTGCCGGAAACATCCATTTTTTCCTTGATACAGCGGAAGAAAATATCCATGTGCGGAGCAAGAATGTCACTCTCTTTGATCAGCTCCATCACGCGCGGATTGAAACCATTGATCGTGGAAAAACGTTTCAAACCGGGGACAACCGCTTTAGTAAGTTTATGATAATGAATCTGGGATTGAAGTTTATCTGCCAGATGGCACTCATCGCCGATCTGCCACAATACATCATCCAGAAGTCCGGCTTTTTCAAAAGCACTCTGCACCGCTTTGGCAAATGTGGTCATACCCGCATCCATTTCCGGCGACATGTGTTTGAGTTTGGGGAACTTTGTGCAATGGAAACTGCCGTAAATACGGAAACGGGATGGGCCATAAGTTTTGAAGATCTCTTTGAGAACAGCCACCGGATCGCCTTTTACATTGCCTTTATCATCAAAGAAAACATTGAGGGATACCGCCGGATGCAGACGCAGTTTCACCAGATCTGCCTTGCAGAATTTGCCAGCGGCAGCTTTATCTTTGGTATATCTGTCGGCATAAGGTCCGGAAACGAGGAAATCGGCATAATAAGCCGGATATTCCGGCAATGCAAAGTTGTGGATCTTCAAACTCACCGGAAGTTTCTGGCTCATGCCGTCAGCCGTGACTTCGACTTCACCCTGATAGATTCCCGGTACTGCTTTGGCAGGGATGGTGCCGCTGATCAGAAATTCATGGTGCTTTCCGGCTGGCAGCTGTGCGGGGATGGTACGCAGCAGACGGTCGGCATATTCACCGGCGACGCAGTCACTGTTGATCGGCAGATGGCGGGGAATGGATGTGACATATTCCAGAGCAAAATTTTTCAATGTGAGCTTTTTGCCGTTGTTTCCGGTGAATCCGGAAAATTTTATCTGCAAATTTTTCAGTTCTTTTGCCGGAGTGATCACCAGTTTTTCAGCGAAAAATTCATTTCCGGCGGCAGCGATCTGCCAATTTCCGCACTTTTCAGCCGGAAGTTTGCTTTCGGCAGCCAGCATCTCCGGAGCCATACGCCAGAAAACATTTCCGCTGCCGTCGTTTCCGATGACTTTACCGGTACTCAATTGCGGGCGGGGCATCGGCGGAAGCAGGGATTTTGAAACATTTTCACCGAAAATCTTTTTCCGGGCATTTTCCACTGCGGCAAGCGGATCGGTATCATTGAAAAGTGCAAAGTAGACGGTCAACGGTATTTTTTCACCTTTTTTCAGATTGCGGGTGCAGAATCCGGGCAGATGGATACTATTCAAGCGGAAGCATGCCCCCATTTTGCTTCCGGCATAAAGCGACTGGTCGATGATCACGGCAAAACCGTTTTTACCGCTTTTATCAGTATAGACCAGCACATCACCGGCAGGAGGATTGAAACGGTTGTCACGGGTAACAGTGATCTTTTCTTTGCCTTTTAAAAGGAAAGATTCCGTCATCTCTTTTTCCGGAGTGACCGAGAGGTGGAAACTGCCCAGATAATTATCCTGCAATGATTCCCATGTACCCTCATATTTAAAAATGGCACAGTCTTTCAGGATCGACATTTTGCGGGTGATGAGAAAATGTTCATTACGGATAACCACGGTAGTTTCCGGATTGCGGAAATCGAATTTTTCCAGTTTATTGAATCCGGCAGGCACATGATCGACACCGTCATTCTTTTTGGGCAGAGAGTGGATATTCCACTGACCGCAGGTAAAGTATGCAGCACTGACCCGTTTGATGAAATTGCGGGCAGGTTTCAAGGTACGCAGGGATTCCAGCCGGGTACTGCGGTTGTACTTCACTTCCACAAAACCTGCGGCATATTTATTCCACATCAGGCGGTTATTTTCCGGCAGCTCCATCGCCCCCAGAGCTGCGGCTGACATTGCCAGAAGAAACAATATTTTTTTCATTATTTTTCACTCCTTATCTGATTATTATTCAAGATTTTGACCTGATCCGTAGTACCATTCCTTCCAACCGGAAGCCATGACCGTGGTTTTATTGACCGCTGCGGCATGACCATCCATAAAAAGATAATTTGCTTTATTATTGTGCAAAAATGTCAAACGTTCTTTATCAGCAGTTTCATAATATGCATACCAGTAACGGGTCTCTGCCACATACGGAAGTTTGGAAAGACTCACCCCCTGATTGTGGGCGATAGAAGTTTTTTTACCGTCGATAGCGTTATTGATTCCTTTGCCATAAAGCACATTGTAACAATCATAATACCCGACACCATTACCCAAGCCCTGTGCTGAATCACAGAGAAAATAGAATCGGCAGCTCTGGAGGAATGCACTTTTATCCGTCGAACCGGCACTGCCGCCGATATGACCGAGATAACCGAGTCTGCCGCCCCAATAGGTGAGGTAACTTTCAGTAGTTGTCCAAGTGCTGTCGCTATCTTTGATGATCCAGTCATCATTGCTGTCAGAGTAAGCACTCAGACCGATAAAAAGCTGTTTATTACGGCTGATGCAGTCGGCACTTCTGCCCCGTTCACGGGCAGAGTTGAGTGCAGGAAGCAAAATTGCCGCCAGAATGGCGATTATCGCAATTACCACGAGAAGCTCTATAAGGGTAAAGCGTGCTTTACCCTGCCCATGGGCAGGCTTTTTGCAATCACAGTTGAGATAAGAGCTTTTTTCCAATAATTCGATGAGCGTAAAATGTTTTTTCATAGCGGACCAACCTCCTTTTTTTCATTTTGGACACAAATATTTTTATCTCTTACACTTTCACCGGTTATCAACAGCGGACGCATATAAGTTATCCGGCTGTCAACTGCGGTGCGGTTTTCGATCTCTTCAATTATCTCCTTTGCCGCATGGGCAAAAACTTCACACTTTCTGGCATAATATCCTTCGTAAACGATTTCGTATTTCTTCCGCAGGGAACGACCGGTACGGCACATGATCGCCACATCCTGCGGCACATTCAACCCGAAACTTTTCAATGCGATCCGGGTCTGTTCCGCCCGGTAATGATCCTGACAGATCACCGCATCCGGATGGTCAGCTGAATTAAAAAGCTCTTTCAGATACGGTTTAAAACTCGATCCGCCAAGCCCCTCATTGCATAACTCACCATTGATCCGGTCTCGATCCCAGTAAATAATATACTCATCTTTGATCGTCAGACCGGATTTACGCAAACCGGAATAATAACCGATCAGAGCTTCCTGCATCGGTTGAGTTGATGCTTCATCAGAAAGAATTGCGATTTTTCTGTAACCGTACGAAAAAAGATGCAAGACACTCAACTCTGCCACCTGACGGGAATCTTCCAAAACCCAGCTGCAATCCAGTTCCGGATCGTAACAATTTACCCCGATCACCGGTCTGCCCGCCAGATGACGGTCAAAAAATTCTTTAGTGACTGCCCCCTCAAAAATAATTCCTCCGACCGCCGGATCATTCAACTCTTCCGGGATCTGCCAATTCATACCGACATGTGCGGTACGGAATTGATAACCGGCCGGAAGCAACACCTTGCTGAAGCCATCATAAACCGCCCGGAATGTTCCGGCTTCCTGAAATGTTTTCCGGGAATAAAGTGAAGAAAATGTCAGATAAAGAATCAATTTTCCGGATGCTTCCGGAGTTGAGACTGAATTCTTTTCCCGATCCACCGCCGGTACTACGAATGTGCCGCTGCCCCGTTTGCGTTTGATCAATCCTTCCGCTTCCAGATGAGCAAGTGCCTTACGCACCGAACTGCGGCTGATACCGTAACGGGCGGCAAGCACATTTTCCGGATGAATACGGTGATAATCAGGCAGAAACCGGGATATGATCTGCATCCTCAGCTCTTTTTCCAATTTGTAAAATGCCCGCAATTCCGCCATATTTCCACACTCTCTAAAAGTTGTTCTTCATTTACTGTATTACCAGAAAATGATTTTTGCAAAAAGGGAAACGGTTTTTCAACACTTAAAGTTGTGTTAAGTTGTATGCAAAATTCAGTTGCAACCACAAAAAAACTCCCGTTTGAAACCAGTCAAACGGGAGTTTTGCAGTAAATATTATCTGCTTATGCATCCATCTCTTTGAGAGCAGCTTTTCTGCTGAGACGGATTTTACCGGAGTTGTCGATGTCGATGACTTTGACAGTGACGAAGTCGCCTTCGCTGCAAATATCAGTGACTTTATTGACACGGTAATCAGCCATTTCAGAGATGTGGAGCAAACCATCCATACCGGGCAGAATTTCCACAAAAGCACCGAAATCACGGATGGTGACAACTTTACCACGGTAGATTTTGCCGATTTCGGCTTCCGCAGTACAGGCGATCACGCGATCTTTGGCAGCATTGAGCTGGTCAAGGTTGGAAGCCATGATCTTGACGGTACCGTCTTCCTCAACATCAATGCTGGCACCGGTTTCATCGGTGATGGAACGGATATTTTTACCACCGGGACCGATAAGGGCACCGATTTTGTCGGGGTTGATTTTGACCATGTCGATCCGCGGAGCACGGGGACTGATGTCGGCACGGGGAGCGGAAATGCAGTTTTCAATCACGTCAAGGATCTTCAAACGGGCGATCCGGTTGCGTTCCATTGCTTCGCAGAGCAAATCGATCGGAATACCGGGGAGCTTCAGGTCAAGCTGGAATCCGGTGATACCGTCACGGGTACCGCAAACTTTGAAGTCCATATCGCCGAAGTGATCCTCGGCACCGAGAATGTCGGTCAAAAGCAATCTTTCACCGTTATCACCGGTGACCAGACCGCAGGAAATACCCGCGACCGGAGCAGTGATCGGCACACCGGCATCCATCAGAGCCAGAGTTGCTCCGCAGACACTCGCCATGGAAGTTGAACCATTGGAACTCATGATCTCGGAAACGCAACGGACAACGTAGGGGAAATCAGCCGGAACAACTTTGGCAACGGAACGTTCCGCAAGGTTGCCGTGACCGATCTCACGACGGCCCGGACCGGCAATGCGGCCGACTTCACCGACACTGTAGTTGGGGAAGTTGTAGTGCAGATAGAAACGTTTCACAGCGTTTCCGGTAACACTGGTCAAGTCATCAAATTCCTGGGCATCTTTTTCATTACCGAGCGTGGCAATGACCAGAGCCTGGGTCTCGCCGCGGGAGAACAGCGCACTGCCGTGAACCACAGGCAGCACATCCACTTCAGCAGAAAGCGGACGGATGTCGGTAACACTCCGGCCATCCGGACGGAAATGTTTCTCAAGAATCAGTTTACGGGTGATATCACGCACATAATCATCAAAACCTTTAGCGGTTTCAAGATTGAATTCCGCATCGCTCATATCAGCAAACTGCTCACGCAGTGCCGCACGGGCATTGGCAAGCATCGCATTGAGAGCATTCTGACGGTTCTCTTTGCCGGGGATGGTGCAGGTGGTTTCGATTTCAGCGGCACAGAAATCTTCCAGAGCTTTCTGCAATGCTTCGGGAACCAGATAGTAGTGGTACTCTTTTTTCTCACGACCGGCGATTTTCGCCAATTCGATCTGGGCGGCACACTGACGTTTGATCGCCTCATTGGCACAATACATCGCTTCACGCATTTCGGTTTCGCTGACAAATTCAGCTTCACCCTCGATCATGATGACCTGATCGGGCAAACCGGCATAGATCAATTCCATGGTGCTGCGTTCCATCTGGCTGCGGGTCGGGTTGACAACGTATTCGCCATCTACTTTACCGACACGCACCGCACCGATCGGACCTTCAAAAGGCAGGTCGGAAAGCATCAAGCTTGCTGAAGCACCAACCATTGCCAGCACGTCGGCATCATTGACACCATCGGCACTGAGCAGCATGCACTGCACCTGAACTTCGTGGAAAAATCCTTTCGGGAAAAGCGGACGGATCGGACGGTCGATCATACGGCAGGTAAGGATCTCTTTCGTGGAAGGACGGCCTTCACGTTTGATATATCCGCCGGGGAATTTACCTGCGGCAGAATATTTTTCCCGGTAGTCTACCTGCAGCGGGAAAAAGTCGCTGCCCTCACGGGGTTCACCGGAACAGGCGGCGGCGATGATGACGGTATCACCCAGACGAACCAGACAGCTGCCATTGGCAAGACCTGCCATTTTTCCAGTGGAGATCTCCATTGTTCTGGTCTCATCCAACTGGAAGACGATTTTCTTTTCTTCACCCATAATACTCTTATCCTTATATATATATTGGTTTTTCAGCAGAGAATAGAAGCGGATATTTCCTGACGCAACTTCCACACACGGCGGAATCCCGTTATCACGCCCCCTGCAAATGAGTTACAGAGGATTTGATAACGACCGAATTCCACTTGTTCTGCAGCTGCATACCAACCGGAGCTGACCGCTTCGCAACCCTGCCCTGAACAGACAATTAAGGTAATTATTGCAAATTACCTCACTATAATATATCCCGCCAAAACTACTTTTTCAAGTCCGGCAATTTGATAGAGGGAGCTATTTGCAGCATTTTTGTATAGTAAATAAATGCGGAATCAGCTTTTTTCCTGCCGGTTTCATTTTTGGCAAGAAGCACTTGTGCATTGCGTGCCATGATCGCCGCCAGATCATTACGACCGACAGAGTGCAGGATTCTGGCATAATCAAGAGCATACATTCCCTTATCTTCATCCGAAGCAAAAGCCTGACTTTTCCATCCGGTTTCAACCAGATCTATCACATACTTCAATTCCAGATCTTCCGGCTGCAGTTTGCATTCAGAAAGGGCAAAACCGAGCAGTACCCCCGGTTTACGGGCAAAATTCTTTTTCAACCGGGCAAAGAAATCCGGCAGTCTATCCATTTTCTTATACTCGCCGATCAGCATATACTCCATTTCAAAAATACGGTAACTTTCCGGACGAATCTTTTCCGCATCCTGAATAAGTTTAAATGCCTCATCTATACGTTTGAGTTTTTTCAAAACTGCCAACTGAACCCGGAGCAACTCCAGTTTTTTAGGATTTGCATTGAATTCTTTCCGGAGCATGGAAAGAGCAATATCAAATTTTTCACTGCTGATCGCCTCGTTGACCGCATCAGAAAATGCTTCGACCCGGATACGTTCTTTAAGATCAAATTTACCGCTTTCACACTCTTTAAGAATTTTGGGAAGAGCTTTCACCGATCCACGCCACAACAGCGTGCCGCTTTTATCCAAAACCACTGTCAGAGGCAGATTTTCACGCTCCCGGAGGAAAAGTTTTTTGGCTTCCCCTTTATCCGCATTGACCGGAAATCCCAACTGCTGAACTCCGGGAAACTTTTTCAACCGGGCAACACTGCCGGTACCGATACCGACGAAATCAGCAATATCCTGACAGAGTTTTACTGCATCATGCACTTTATAAAACTCACTCAGAGCTTCTTTATCCAGATCAAAAATATAAAGGACCAGAAACTTTTTCCCGAGGAAATCCCCAAGCATCCGCGTTGAGCCGTCGATAAAAAGCGGCGACGGCAAAGCAGTGACCTTTGCTCCGGTTTTCAACACCCCGCCATTAAGAGATAATATACAAAATATGATCAGCGGGGAAAAAAATATTTTACGCATCTTCACTTTGTCCCGACGGCACTTTTCACACTGCCGGTATTGGCTTCTGCAGGAAGTTTCACATTAGGCACGCGGTCACGGTTTTCCAAACGCCATGCGGAATAAAAACGGTTGCCCCAACCGATAAGTTTACCCTCTTTGAAAACCAGCGGGAAACACTCTTCTTCGGTGTAAAGACCATCCATCCAGTTGCATTTATAGTAATAGTACCAGAGATCCGGACGGTGGAAACTCTCATCTTTCAGAGGTTCACCCATAATCGTCAAAACTTCCGCTTTAGTCATGCCGACCCGGAGTTTTTTGGCATTATTCACCGTTTCATCCACATTAAAAAATGCACAACCGGCGGCAAGAAGCAGCAAAAGCATACAGGTAAAGAATTTTTTCATAACATCCTCTCTATTTTTTCAAAATCCATAAATGCGGCGTTCACCTTAATATAGTGCCGCTTTGCGGCTCTTTCAAGCCTTTTTGAAAATCTTATCAAATTCAAAAATTTTTTCCAGTTCTGCCAGACATTCTCTTTCGCGGCGGCGCATCCGGCGGCGGGGAACCGGTGAAAGATCATCTTCACCGGCACTGTGCAGCAACCCATGCACCAGATACAGAACCATCTCTCTTGCATAACCGCCATCTCTCTTTGCCCCTTCCCTGACTGCGGCATCGGGATTGATAATCAATTCGATCATTGTTTCCTGTGCTTCATACTCTTTGCAATCATCGAAATAAGAAAAGGTTATCACATCGGTAGTACCGATATGTCCAACCAGTTCCTCATTATATTTTGCCATGGCACGGTCATTGACAAAAAGCAAATTCAGATCCCATTCCGGAATCACCGGCAAACCGGCTGCAACAGCCGCAGCATGGGCGAGTTTACGCAATTCACTTTTTTTCGGCGGCGGCAGTTGGCGGTTCATCCACCGGCAATGCAGCTGAATCATCCTCTTTCTCCTTATTATAAGCAATTCTACCATGTTTAAGACTGATCAGATCTTCAATAAAACATTTACGGACAATATGCAATTCACTGGTCGTTAAATCGGAATTACGCAGCTGTCCGCCCTCAATGCGGTGAATAAATATATTATTTACCAGCTCTTCAATATTTGCCGGTGACGGATTTTTCAGTGAACGGCTCGCCGCTTCGCAGGCATCGGCAAGAGCAAGAATGGTCAGTTCCTTATCCACCGGCGGTTCACCGTAATAGCGGTACTGGGATTCCAGAACTTCATCATTGCCCTGCTGCTGGGCAAGTTTGTAGAAAAAGGAGATCATATCATCGCCGTGATGGGTGGCGATCGCATCCCGCACAAAGCGGCACAAACGGTATTCCCGTGCCAGATCCAGACCGTCTTTCACATGTCCGCGTATAAGACTGCACCCCAACTGCGGCGGCATTTTTTTATACATTTCCGGACTTTCCGGATTATTTTCCACAAAGTTCCGGGCTTTTTTCAACTTGCCGATATCGTGAAACAGTGCCGCAGCTTTGGCTCTGGCGGGATTGGCATGGATCGCCGCCGCCGCATCCTCGGCAAGTGTGGCGACGATCATGGAGTGAGACATGGTTCCGGGGGCTTCCCGCCGCATTCTATTCAACAGCGGATGATTGAAGTCGGTAAGCACCATCAGCGACATAGTTGTATCCATATTGAAAACCAATTCAAAAACAAACACCGCCAGCAATGCGGCAATCGCACAGATAAGAGCATTCGCTCCGGCGGCGATCAGAGCTGTTTTGAGCAATGCCGTGTCGTGCCGCAGGGAGTAAAGAATATCGCAGTTGACCAGCAATGTCAGCATGATCCCCCCGAAAAGAACTTTTACAAAGAAACTGCGGTAATTGGAAACATTTCTGACTGCCAGAGCCATCAATGCCACAATAGCAAACCATCTCAACGCCAGTTCCAGTGAACGATCCGGCAGGATCATCAACGATGAGAGTGCTGCCACCAGAAAACCGGCAAACAGAGCTGTCCGGTTACCGAGCAGAATGGATAAAAGTGCAGCACCGAAAGGCAGCGGCATCATAAACAGCATCAGATCGTATTCCGGCATGAAGCCGTAACGGAAAAAGTAAAAAAACAGCTGAATCGCTCCATAATTTGCCAGCAATCCCAGAATCAGTGCCAAACCGGCAATGGCAAAACGGCGGGGATTCTGGAATATTTTCGGATAAGTCCGGTAAAGAAAAAACAATCCTACGGCGAGCAGCAGAAAACTCAATCCCAGCCGGTTGCAGAGCAGCACCATGCCATACCCTCTGGGAAGAGCATTTTTTTCCGCCTGAAGCATATCGGCGATCTCCCTGGTGATATACTGCTGACGCTCGACCAGTCGTTCACCTTTCTGCCGGGTTTTAAACACCGGTTTCACTGCCAGAGCGGCAGTTTCGGCACTTTTTTCTGTAGCGGCACGGTCAAGTTTCAAATTTCCCTGTTCCATCATCAGTTTGATGCAATAGGTAAATTCCGTTTTAGCCGAACCGGTAAGTTTAAGCATATCAGCCAATTTATCAGCACATTCCGATGCGGTCGGCGGACGATAATCATAATTTTTATCATCAGGTGAGATCACCCGCATTCTGCGTTTCAGATCATTTTCGGAAAATAATTCATCGCTGGCGATTCCGTTGCGGAGCATGATTTCCAACTGCTGATAAAATTCCTGTTGACGGCTTCGCAGCTGCGTCAGCAGCAACCGGTAATCGATCACTTTCGCAGCCAATTCCGCACCGGTAGTATCAGCCGGCACAAAAAGTTTCTTTTCCTGTTCCATAGTTTCCCGGCTCTGGAGCGTGGAAAAAAAGTGTTCCAGCTCAAGCTTGATCTGCTTGGTATTTTCCGGAATTATCCGGCAGACCAGAGGAGCGTTATTCCGGGCGGAACTCCGCATTTCCGCCGTTGCTGAACTATCTTCATAAGCGAAGTCGATCCGGGCTGAAAAAGAAAACGGCGACTTCTGACCGGATGCCCATACCGTCAAATCCCGCTGGCGGTTTTCCGACAGCAGCAGCAGTACCGCAGAAACCACCCAGACCAGTACCAACACCAATACGATCGGAACCGGTGAACGATCCAGACTTTCTTCGATATATTCCTGATCAATCAGCGGTTTATCCGCAGTTCCATGCGGACGGAGAAACGGTATATATCTTTTCCAGCTCATCTCTTTTCAGCCTCCTGATCTGTATAAGCGGTAATGATCTTTTCCAAAAGTGTATGCCGGACAACATCCTGCGGTGAGAAGAAAACAAAACCGATTTCCCGGATCTTTTTCAACGTATTCAACGCCTTTTCCAAACCGGATTTCTCAAATTTTGCCAAATCCGACTGGGATGGATCTCCGGTAATGACACAGCGGGAACCGAATCCCATGCGGGTAAGAAACATCAGCATCTGTTCCTCGGTAGTATTCTGTGCCTCGTCAAGAATAATAAATGCGTTATTCAAAGTACGCCCCCGCATGAATGCCAGCGGAGCGACCTCAATTATATTGCGGCTGATCAATGCCGCTGCTTCTTCCTGCGGCATCATATCATAAAGTGCATCGTACAACGGCCGCAGATAAGGGGAAACTTTTTCTTCCAGAGAACCGGGCAGAAATCCCAGTTTTTCTCCGGATTCCCGTGCCGGACGGGTCAGGATTATGCGGGAAACTTCCCCCTTGATATACATTGATACCGCCATCGCCATTGCCAGATAGGTTTTCCCGGTACCGGCAGGTCCGATACCGAAAACCACATCGTTTTCCAGTATCGCATTCAAATAAGCTTTCTGACTTGCAGAACGGGGCAGAATCTCTCTTTTTCCCGGTCCTACATGGACTCTGGATTCCCAGAGGATTTTCACACTTTCACCACTTTGAGACCGCAGAAGTGATTCTACATCGGCACGGTCAAGCTCCCTGCCCCGCAAAAGATAAAGTGTCTGTAATTCTTCAAGTACCTGCAAAGCCTTGTTCACCGCCTCACTTTCTCCGGAAAATTCGATCCAGTTTTCACGGGATACCGGCGATACATCAAATATCTGACGGAAACGGTCAAGCAAACGGACTTCATCCCCCATGCCCACGGCACGCAGGGAGAAGCCCGGTTCAAAATAAAAACGCTCTACAGCACTCATTATGCAAATATCAGAGTTTCGGAATGATCAACTTCATTCCCGGACGGAGCTTATTCGGATCCTTGAGAATATCTGAATTCGCCTTGTAAATAATATTGCTGTAACCGGCATTACCATAATTTTTCTGGGAAATTCCGCCGAGAGTATCGCCGGATTTGACCACATAAACACTGCTGTTGGTCGGATCAGGCGGCATCACGGTACTGCTTTTGGCTTCTGCAGGTTTTTCGGCTTTTTCTTCAACTTTTTCTGCAGGTTTATCCGCAGGAGCAGTCTCAGCAGCGGCGGAGGCTGGTTTTTCGGCAGTGGCAACCTCAGCAGCAGGTTTTTCGGCTTTTTCTTCAGCTGCCGGCTCATTGACAGGCAATTCCTGAGGAGCCGCGGCATTCTTTTTCTCTGCCGCTTCGTCAGCAGCTTCAGCCTGCGGTTTCGTGATTACCGCAGAAACCCGGTTTTCGGTATGGTCGTTGACCATGCGGATCGTTTTCGGGGGTGCTTTGTACCCTGGATAACTTTCACGGATAATATCTTCCCATGCTTTTTCCTCCTGACTCACAGGCGGTCTGGCAAGATCAGTGGAATAACAACCTGCACATGCAATGATCAATGCCCCGGCTGCTGCCGCAGAAATTTTTATCATCATTTTTCCTCCGGTTACACTTATTTTTCAAACTTTTTAAAAAGCATCGTACCATTGTGACCGCCGAAACCGAGATTGCAATTCATTGCATAATTGACATCACGTTTGCGTGCCACATTGGGGGTCACATCCAAATCACATTCCGGATCCGGATTCTCATAGTTGATCGTCGGCGGAATTATGCCGGTTTCAATACTCTTGATACAGGCAATACATTCCAGACCGCCGGCGGCACCGAGTCCGTGACCGGTGGTTCCTTTGGTACTGCTGACCGCCACTTTGCCGACTGCATCACCCAGAGCAGCCTTGATGGCGAGAGTTTCATATTTATCATTGAGAGAAGTACTTGTACCATGAGCATTGATATAATCCAGCTCATCAGGAGAAATTCCGGCATGACGCAGTGCCATGGAAATCGCCCGGGCACAGCCATTGCCATCCGGAGCAGGACTGGTAATATGATAAGCATCAGCAGTTGCACCGTAACCGACGACCTCGGCAAGGATATTCGCTCCGCGACGGACAGCGTGACCAAGTTCTTCCAGAACCAGTACACCGGCACCCTCTGCCATGACAAATCCATCACGGTCACGGTCAAAAGGACGGCTCGCGTGCAGCGGATCATCATTCCGGGTACTCAAAGCTTTCAAAGCACAGAATCCTGCCAGACCCAGCGGCACGATACTTGCTTCGGCACCACCGGCGACCATGACATCGGCATCGTCATGTTTGATTGTCCAATACGCTTCGCCGATGGAGTGACATCCGGTGGCACAGGCAGTTACCAGCCCCATATTCGGTCCACGCAGATCAAAACGCATAGCGACCGCACCGGCAGCCATATCGCTGATCATCATCGGGATCAGGAAAGGAGAAACCCGGTCTGGACCTCTTTCGATAAGCACCTGACTCTCTTTGCTGATAGTCGCCAAACCGCCGACGCCGCTGGAAACCATACATCCGAAACGCTCGCCATCAACACGTTTCTCGCCCGGATCGGCATTCAATCCGGCACATCTCAATGCTTCATCCGTTGCGGCGATGGCATACTGCGTAAAAAGATCCATACGGCGGGCTTCTTTTACAGAAATGCAGGAACTTACATCAAAATTTTTAACCTCACCGGCAATTTTGGTGCGGTAAGCACTGGTATCAAACCGGGTGATCGGTCCGATACCGCATCTGCCATTGACCAACGAATCCCAGAAGTCCGCCACATTATTGCCGACGCAGGACAACACACCATAACCGGTGACTACAACTCTGCGTTTATCCATATCTTTCTGCCTCAATACTCCATATTTTTACAACTTGCCGCAGACGGAAAATTTCCGTAAAATAAACGAAAAGGGTCACTAACCGGCTACCGATCAGCGACCCCATTCTGTGAAACTGTTTATGCGTTTTTTCGCCAATCAGTTCGCTTTGCTTTCGACATAGGCAATAGCATCACCGACGGTGGTCAGCTTTTCAGCTTCTTCATCCGGAATGTCAGCACCGAATGCTTCTTCCAGAGCCATGACCAGCTCGACCTGATCCAGAGAGTCGGCGCCGAGATCCTCGACGAATTTGGCTTCCGGAGTGACCTGATCTTCGGCAACACCCAACTGATCGACAACGATGCTTTTTACTTTATCTGCGATTTCGGACATCTTTCTTTCCCTTTCTTAAATTGGTTTTAGAGTCCCAGTTTTTTCTTATTCTTTCAGTCTGTATATGACTGCACTCTTTATAATATCGCTTCTCAACAATAAAAAGTCAAGTCCCTTTTATCCCGGAATCAAGAAAAATAGTTAAAAATATTCCTTTTTCCGGGATAAACAACCGATATTATTTGAATTTCAACACACTTTTATCATACTCTGCCGGTGCTTTAAAACCAAGCAGCTCGATACAGGTGGCACCGAGAGAACTGATTCCCAGCCCTTCGTTAAGAGTATTTTCATACTCGCCTTTGCTTTCCGGATCATAGATGATACAGGGAACCGGATTAAGAGAGTGACTGGTCTTGCGTGCCAGATTGCCCTGTTTATCCTTTTTGGCATTACCCTGCTTATCATGTTCAAGCATATCATCGGCATTACCGTGGTCAGCAGAAATAACCAGCACACCACCGGCGGCTTTCACCGCATCGCGGATCCTGCCAAGACAAAGATCCAATGCTCCCATGGAAACCAGTACAGCTTCCATACTGCCGGTATGACCGACCATGTCGCCATTGGGGAAATTCAAACGGATCATCCGGTATTTATTATCGGCGATCGCGGCGACAACCGCGTCGGTAATTTCAGCACACTTCATCCACGGACGCTGTTCAAAAGGAACCACGTCGGAGGGAATTTCCACATAATCATCGTACTCTTCAGCGAACTTGCCGGAACGGTTGCCGTTGAAAAAGTAGGTCACATGACCATATTTCTGGGTTTCACTGATCGCCAGCTGGCGGACTTTGGAAGCACAGAGGTACTCATCCATGGTATTGTCGATTTCGGGGGGATCGACCAGATAATTTTTGGGAGCATGCAGGTCGCCGTCGTATTCCATCATACCGGCAAAAAGCACCTGCGGCACGGTTCCGCGGTCAAATTTATCAAAACTTTCACCTTCCTCAAAAGCGGCAGTGATCTCCAATGCACGGTCTCCACGGAAGTTGAAAAGCACCACTGAATCGTTATCTTTCATCGCCCCGGCAGGAGTTTTGCCATCTTTGGAAATGACAAATGCACCGAGATCCTGGTCAATGGCACCGGTACGCTGACGGAGAGTTTCCACCGCTTCAACAGCGGAAGCAAAAAGTTCGCCTTTACCCTGCACATGAGTTTCCCAACCTTTTCTGACCATATCCCAGTTGGCTCCGTAACGGTCCATGGTAATAACCATACGGCCGCCGCCGGAAGCGATCAGGTAATCAACACCTTTCGCACTCAAATCAGCCAATTTATCCTGAAGCGGCTGGATATATTCCAACGCACTGGTCTCCGGCACATCACGACCGTCGAGCAGAGCATGAACACGCAGAGTTTTTACTCCTGCAGCATAGGCAGCATCGATCATGGCGTAAAGATGGTCGATATGACTATGCACATTGCCATCGGAAACCAGACCGATAAGATGCAGAGCAGAATTGTTATCGATCACATTGGCAACAACTTTCTTCCAGACATTGCCTTCAAAAAGTTTACCGCTGGCGACAGCCTCACCGACCAGCTTTGCCCCCTGAGAGAAAACTCTGCCGGAACCAATGGCATTGTGACCGACCTCGCTGTTGCCCATATCCGCATCCGAAGGCATACCGACAGCAGTGCCGTGAGCTTTGAGTCTGGTACAGGGACAATTTGCCATCAACTCATCCAACACCGGGGTGTTGGCAAGTTTGACAGCATCGCCGTCAGCATATTTACCGAAACCCACACCATCGAGGATCGCCAGCACAACCGGACCGCGGCGGGGGGTGAATGATGTATTAATTTCCAATGCTTTGACCATAATGGTAAAATCTTTCTCTTTGATATTATTTTATTTGTCAGCTGCGGTGACCGGGTTTTTCACTGCCGGAAATAACACCCTTTTTAGTATTTGCACAGAAATCGATGAACTCTCTGACCTCTTCAGTCATGGGGAGTTCTTCTTTGATTTTGGCAATGGCGTTGGTTGCGGAAAGACCGCTGCGGAAATAGATTTTGAAGATCTGTTTGATATTGTTGATCTGTTCCGGGGTATATCCTGCACGCTGGAGACCGACTTTGTTATACATTTTCACTCCGCCGTTGCGTCCTTCGGCAAGCATGAAAGGAGGCACATCCTGAGAAAATGCGGAACAGCCGGAAATAAATGCAAGTTTGCCGACCCGGGTAAACTGATGGATCGCCACCAGACCGGAAAGGATCGCCCGGTCATGCACTTCCGCATAACCGCCGGCGACAGCCAGACTGATAAAGTGACAATCATTGCCGATCTTACAGTTATGAGCGACATGGCTGCCATTCATAAACATATTGTTATTTCCGATGATCGTGGAAGATTCCGGAGAAGTACCGGTATGGATAGCGGTTCCCTCACGGAAAATATTGTTGTCGCCGACATTGAGATAGGTCGCGGCACCGGGAACTACCGAATGATCCTGAGCCGGCTGACCGAGAGCGGCAAAAGGATGAAGCACATTGTTTTTGCCGAGAGTGGTGTAACCGTCGACGTTGCAATGAGCGATCAATCTGGTTCCCTCACCGATTTTTACATTCGGACCAACGTAACAGAGAGGACCGATCTCAACACCATCTGCAAGGATCGCACCATCTTCAACAACTGCTGTCGGATGAATTTTAGCCATAATAAATACTCCATTTTATGGTTTACAACACAGTTTTAATAATAATATACTATCAAAAGTGCATTCTGGCAAGAGAAAAACTTGTAAAAATCATCATGAAACGCTATATTTAGTAACTGTTATGGAAAAGAACTGTGAAAAATTACCCGCATTGATACTGATTCTCGACCGTCTCCGTAGTGCCCACAATACCGGAAATATCTTCCGGATAGCCGAGGCCCTCGGTGCCGGAGTTGTTCCTTGCGGCTATACTCCGGCTCCTCCGCATCCGAAACTGGAAAAAACTGCAATGGGTACAGATAAAACTGTTCCGTGGCGTCACTTTGAGACCTCTGCCGAGGCTGTGGATTTCTTCCATGCTGCGGGTTATACGGTATTGGCTGCCGAACCGGGAGGAATTGAAGCGTGGGGAATGGAGTTTCCCTCACCTCTGGCGGTGATTTTCGGGAATGAAGCATTGGGGGTAAGTGCCGAAGCTCTGGAAAAAGTTGACGGGATAGTCTCTCTTGCCATGCATGGAAGCAAGGCTTCTGTAAATGTGGGAAATGCTGCAGCGGCAATAACTTACGCTATTGATGCAAAATGGCGGCACAAATTGAAGATATGAATTTATGGTTGATATCCTGGATTTTGAGAAATCAATATTCAGATACGGTGTTTTGCACTGTAATAGCGGTCTGATCCAACCGGTGGATGGATTGCGGCACAAGGTCGCTGGTAAATCAAGGCGGGTGAGCAGGAGTGTACGACTGTACTCGACTGCGAAAACGTCCGATGATTTGCCAAGAGATTGACCGCAAGACGCCACCGTCGGTATGATCGGGATTTTTACAACAAAAACGAGACTTAAATAATTTATGAAAATCAAACTTTTCGGTAAAAATCTGCACGATATTTCCGGAATACTGGAAAAATATCAATTTCAGGATTCCGGTTGTGAAACTCCGGAATTGATCGTCACCTACGGCGGAGACGGAGCGTTGCTGGGTGCGGAAAGAGACTTCCCGGGCATCCCGAAGCTCCCGTTGCGGGATAGTGCCACTGCCCCGACTTGTGCTTTGCATCAGGCGGAGAAAATTATTGAAGATTTTCTCAACGGCAAACTGAAAAAAAGTGAACTCCCCCGGCTTCAGGCCTCCGCCCCCGGTGGAAAACTTTCCGGAATAAATGATCTGGTCATCCATCCTCTGGAATATACCAGTGCCCTGCGCTGCCGGGTATTCATCAACGGCATTCTCCACTCGCAGGATGTGGTCGGCGACGGCATCTGCTTTGCCAGTGCCCACGGCAGCACAGCTTATTACCGGAGCATCACCAGGGGAACTTTTCAAGTCGGTGTGGGATTGGCTTTCAATAACTCATCCGAAGCGGTAAACCATCTGGTGCTTCCGGAAAATTCGGTGATCAGAATCGAAATCACCAGAGGCCCCGGATTGCTGATGGCAGATAATGATCCGCGTAAAATCGAAGTTGCCGTTGGAGAAAGCATCACACTTTGCCAGAATGGGACTCCGGCAATTATCTGGGGTCTGGAAGGCTTCATGTGTCCGCAATGCCGTAAACTGCGTCATCATTTGCGTTCATTGAACGAAAATGAGTGATCAGGCTATTGAAATAATTGCTTTTCTGCGTTATTTTATAGGATTGTCTTTTTTAATCGATCCCGATACGGAAACTTTATATGGCTAATAAAATTGTAAAAGATCTGAATCAGGGCAGCGTTACCAAAACGATGATCCTTTTTGCGATGCCCATGCTTTTTGCCGGTGTGATCCAGATGCTCTACAATACTGCGGATATGATCATTGTCGGCAGATTTGTCGGCACCAGTGGTCTGGCAGCAGTATCAGTCGGCGGCGACGTGATG
Source organism: Victivallaceae bacterium (assembly GCA_045644425.1). Lineage (GTDB taxonomy): Bacteria > Verrucomicrobiota > Lentisphaeria > Victivallales > Victivallaceae > UBA1784. The sequence goes on from JAZRGW010000030.1 coordinate 105,008, forward strand.
CACTTTCTCGCCTTTGCAGCAATGGGTTTTGCCAATGCCGGTCAGGTGATAATTTCCCAGTATCTCGGAGCCGGAATGCGGGAAAAAGCCGGCAAAGTGATCGGTACGCTATTCACATTTCTGCTCAGTCTGTCGGTGATCCTCGGAGCTTTGACCATCATTTTCAGGGAAAAAGTCATGCACTGGGTCAATGCTCCGGCGGGGGAAACCTGGGATTATGCAATGAGCTATGTGATCGTCTGCATGAGCGGAATGATCTTCATTTACGGCTACAATGTGGTTTCCGCCATTTTGCGGGGTATGGGAGATTCCAAACACCCGCTGATATTTGTGGCGATCGCCGCCGGTTCGAATATCGTGCTGGATCTGCTTTTTGTGGTCATTTTCAAATGGGCGGTATTCGGTGTGGCACTGGCAACGGTACTCAGTCAGGGAATAAGTTTCATCCTTTCCATCGTGTTTCTCTACATTCACCGTAAAGATTTCGGATTTGACTTCAAACCGGCAAGTTTCAGAATAGATAAGGAAGTGCTTGCTCCGCTGGTAAAACTGGGGATCCCGATGTTCATGCAGAGTGCAGCGATCAGTTTTTCCATGCTCTTTGTAAACAGTTACATCAACAGCTACGGCGAAGTTGCCGCCGCCATGAACGGCATCGGCAACAAACTCGGTATGATCGTCAACATCATCAACTTCTCTTTTGCCGCCGCCGCTTCACCGATGATCGGTCAGGCGATCGGTGCGGAAATTTATCATCGCATCCCCCGTATTCTCGGCGTATCGCTGGCGATCAACACGGCAATTTCTCTGATAATGACCGTGATCCTGTTAGCGGTACCGCGGATGGTTTTCGGTATATTCACCTCGGATGAGGAGGTGCTGAAAATGGCGATCAGTTATATTCCGGTGGCTCTTTTACTGCTTGCCGGCAGTGCCCTGCGGCCGCCGCTGGGAGCATTGATCAACGGTGTAGGAAACTTCAAACTCAATTTTGCAGTGGGAATACTCGATGGTGTATTGCTCCGTATCGGTTTATCCATGCTGTTGGGGCTGTACCTGCACTTCGGCATTTTCGGTTTCTGGTACGGGCATGCCATCGCCGGATTCACCCCTTTTGTCATGGGCGGAATATATTTCCTGACCAGCCGCTGGAGGACCCGCAAATATATAGTGAATTAACCCGGCTGAATGCTTGACATTATCCGGGCGGTCGTTATATTATATATAGAGACACAGTAAGTATCGTAATTGAAATCACAATCAACTACCGGAAAGGATATATTATGAAAAAAGTTATTTTATTTGCCGCCGCTGCAGTCGCCGCAGTCATCACCGGATGCACCACCGTGGATTCCACGCAGGTATTCAACCGCATGGGATTGACAGTCAATCCCGGAGAAAAAGCGGTCTGTGTTACCCATGTGGAAATCCCCGGGTACTACATTTTCGGTCTGCCGATCGTCACCGGCAGCCCCAAAGGTGACGGCGAATGGAGCTTATTCCGTTACAATCTGACTGCCACCAATGCGGTCTATCTGCTGACCAAAGAAGCCAAAGAACGCAAAGCATCACGGGTGATCAATGTGCAGGTTAATAAAACTGAAACTATCACCTTCATCCCCTTTATCATGAAACAAACCATTCAGGCATCCGGAGTCGGAGTTGTACGCACAAACAACTGACCGGATATTCTGAAAGATGAAAGGGACCAGGATCAAATCTTTCGTACTGGATACCAATGTGCTTTTGCACAGTGCCGCCAGTATAGAGTGCTTCAAAGATAACGACGTGGTTATCCCCATGGCAGTTATCGAGGAGCTGGATAAGTTCAAAAAAAATTCCGATGAACTGGGCAGGAATGCCCGCCGGGTGATCCGCCACCTTGACCGGTTGCGGGAAAATTTTCCGGGCTGTTCCGGTGATCCGGAAAAAGGTTTGCCGCTTTCAGGGATCAATCCCGATGCCACCGGAAAACTTTTTGTTCTCGGTGCGGGTATGCTTGAGGATGGCAGCAGCGAAGAAGCTGACCGGGTATTTGACAATGATCTGCTGCTGGACTCACCGGATAACCGCATATTGCGGGTGGCGTGTTTCCTGCGTAATCTCGGTAAATCCGTAGTTTTTATCAGCAAAGATATAAATCTGCGGCTCAAAGCTGATGCTCTCGGCTTGAAAGTAATGGATTTTGAACGGCAGAAAGTAAAAGATGTTGACCGTTATACCGGTTTTTCAGAAAAAACAGTGCCGCAGAAACTTCTGGATGAAGCATACAGTAAACGGGAACTTTCCGGAAATGCGTTTCCGGAAATGCTCACCAATGGATTTATCAATCTTGTTTCAGATGCCGATGAACGCAAACAGCTGATCATGCGTAAACATCATTGCGGAAATCTGCTTGCCATACCTCACAAAGTTGAAAAGGTCTGGAATCTTTCTCCCCGCAATAAAGAACAACGGATGGCTCTGGATCTGCTGCTTGATCCGGATGTAAGACTGGTATCGCTCCTCGGTGGTGCCGGTACGGGAAAAACTCTGTTAGCTCTGGCAGCGGCACTTCAGCAGACCATCAATGATGAACTTTACGAAAAAATCCTCGTTTCCCGTCCGATAATCCCGCTGGGCAACGACATCGGTTTTCTGCCGGGAAATAAAGAATCCAAACTTTCAAGCTGGATGCAGCCGATATTTGACAATCTGGAGTTCCTGCTCGGCGGCGAAGCTGAACGCAAACCGAAAAGTTCTTCCCGCAACTCAGTGGAAAGTCTGCTTAATTCCAAAAAAATCGAACTGGAAGCCCTCACCTATATCCGCGGCAGAAGCATTCCCCGGCAATTTATTATTATTGATGAAGCTCAAAACCTCACTCCGCATGAAGTAAAAACGATCATCAGCCGTTGCGGAAGCGACTCCAAAATGGTGCTTACCGGAGATCCGGCACAGATCGACAATCCGTATCTGGATTCTTCCGGTAACGGATTGAGTTATACTGTTGACCGGCTGAAAGGTGAAAATGTCTATGGACACATTACATTGAGAAAAAGTGAACGCAGCGAACTGGCGGCACTGGCTGCCAAAAAACTTTAATGGTTGAAAAATATGAAAAAAACAATTTCGGTTATTTTTGCACTTCTGGCAGGAGTGCTTCTGCTCCGGGCAGAATGGTGGGATGATTCCAACTACAACTGGGATAAAGCGAGAAAACTGGATGACGGCATCCGTTACGGCAGTTTGAAAAAAACTTCTCCCCGGTTGATGCGGATGTGGGTCATGCGGGTCGATCTCAAAGGCAATTATAAATTCGCAACTTCAAAGAAAGCTGCTGAATATGGGCAGAAGATCCCGACTCATCCTCATCTGGTGATCCATACCAAACGGCAGAAAACAGTCGATTTCATGACCGAGGCCCAGAATAAAAATATCAATATGATCGCGGCATTCAATGCTTCCGGCTGGGCACCGTGGGATAAAACGCCAAGTATTTATGCAACCAACCTGGGGCTGCTGATTTCCGACGGGGAGGTGGTTTCGCCGAAAAGATCGAACCGTCCGTCATTTCTTTTCCACAAAGACGGCAGAATCGAACTGCGTGAAGTAAAAGATGGAGAGGATCTTTCTGATATCACCCATGCGATCACCTGTTTTCATTTGGTGTTGAACGATGGAAAAATTGCCGATATACGCAATGGCAATTATCTTGCTCCCCGTACCGGTATCGGATTATCTGCCGACAGACGCTACATGTATTTTGCGGTGATCGACGGCAGACAGAAAGATTTCAGCATGGGCAGCACCATTCCGGAAGTCGGTTTGATTCTGAAATACCTCGGTGCCGACGATGGAGTGAATATGGATGGCGGCGGTTCCAGCAGTTTTGTTATCTGGGACAAGGTGGAAAAAAAGGCAAAGATGCTCAATCATCAGCCGATGGGAACGATCCGTCCGGTAGGATCATCTCTGGGCATTATCAAAGTTGAAACGAAATAAAAAATCATGAATGACGACTTTAATATCGATGACATCCAGCTGGTAAAACGTACTGCTCCGGCAAAACAGCAAACTGCAGCGGATACGGCACAGCACACCGTGCCGGAAAGTGAAAAAGAGCCGTTATTGACTTTGAGCAAAAAACGTGTTCCGCAAGCTGACCCGGTGCAGAGATCTGTACCGGATCATGCCCCGGAATCCGCACCTGCCCCATTACCGGATCCGGTACAGGCTGTTGCAATCCGGAGACCACAACCGCCATCGGCACCGGCGGTCACTATTCAAGCTCCCCCGCCGCCAGAGAAACCTGCAGAAATAAAAAATCCGGAAAAGAAAGTACCGCAGATAAATCTTCCGTTAAATAAAACGTTGAAAAAACCGGAAGTTGCAGAGAAAAAAGATGTTCCTCCCCCGGTTTTTGATGAACCGGAAATGGAAATAGGCGTAAAGCCATCCGGTCCGGCGATGCCCCCGCCGCAAGTCAAAGGGAAAGCTGTTCCGCCGAAATCCGGCAAAGACAAATCACTTCTGCCGGGCAAAAAAACAGCCTGCAATGCCGATAAACCAAAAAACAAAGGGATGCTGGAACGCAATTACGGACTTGGCTGCTGTATATTTGCCTTTGTCGTACCGCTGCTTCTCGGAACCGGCATTGCAGCAACGATCCGTTATTGGGAACCGCTGCGTGAGCAGCTGGCAAAATTTGAAGCCTGGATGGTTGATAAAGGTCTGGCATTTGACGGCGGCGACGCCCCGTGGAAACACCAGAGCGAAAACAACAAAGCAAATTCCGGATCCAAATAATGACTTTTTTCCCGTATAAAATCCGGCTTCTTCCAATTTTACTATTTTACTTTTTTCAGAATATTTTTGTAAATTACAGATAAAAAAAGCGGCTATGAAGCCGCCGGGATGGACTTTCCGCAGAAAGTAGCCAGCAAATCCTTTACCAGGACTTGTAGAGTTACAGTAAATATAGCACGATATACAAAAATATCAAATAAAAAGATAAAAAAAAGTATTTTTTTTACGAATAAGGAGAAATTTATGATTACGTTGGGGCTGGATTTAGGCATTTCCTCTGTCGGTTGGGCTATTATTGATGAAACTTATCATAAACGGAAACTCATTGCATGGGGCAGTAGAATATTTGTCCCCGGAGTAGAAGGTACTGAAAATGATATTTGTACAGGTAAAGGTGTATCCCGTTGCACAGAAAGACGCTTAAAAAGAGCATTACGCAAACAGTATTCACGCCGCAGAGAACGCAAAAACGGATTACTTGAACTTTTGACAGCAAATGGCTTACTGCCTCAAAATGTCGATTCGGCATTTTTTACAGAAACAGATAAAAAATTATTCTCGCTTTTCCCGAAAACAGAACACAGATATATCGGACATCTTTTGCCGTACCTCTGGCGAAAAATGGCTCTTGACAGGGAACTGGAAAAATATGAACTTGGCAGAGCAATATATCACCTTGCACAACGTCGCGGTTATTTAAGCAACCGCAAACAGGAACTCAAAGAACAGGGAACTGCCGGTATCGTAAAAAGCAGGATCAATGAATTGAAACAGGCAATTATTAATTCCGGAGCAAGAACATTGGGAGAATACTTTTCAATGGTAGATCCGGAAACAGAAAGAATCCGCAGCCGCTACACGGAGCGGGAAATGTTTCAGAATGAATTCCGGTTGATATGCAAAAAACAGCGTAAACATATTTCCATGGAATTGGAAGAAAAACTTTTCAAAGCAATATTTTTCCAGCTCAAATTAAAATCCTGTAAAGGATTGATCGGCAAATGCCGGATCTATCCGGATCGCCGGCGTTGTTCCATGCTGGCAATGGAAGCTCAATTATTCAGAATATATACCGGTGTTGACAATTTGCGTATTTCCGGCAAAAGTCAGACCCGTTCTCTTTTTGAAAATGAACGTATCAAGGTAATTGATACGCTCAACAGTTTTTCTGATATTTTCAATAAATCAGGGAAAATCACTCTTGGTAAACTGCAAAAGGCAGTGGGGTTGTCAAAAGGAGAAAAATTCACTCTCGGAGAGGATGAAAAAGAAATTTACGGAAATGAATTGCACAATATACTTTTCCGGGCATTCGGTCAACATGCAGCAGAAATGTCTGATGATGAAAAATCAAAATTTATCAATGACTTGCATTCGATGGAAAAAAATGAAGTTCTGCTCAAACGTCTGACAACATATTGGAAAATAGATGCAGAAAAAGCAAAAGATGTGGCATCAATCCCCCTGCCCGATAAATATTGTGCTTTTTCCATGAAGGCACTGAGGGAAATGCTTCCCGATCTCCGTTCCGGAATCAGTTTAAGCAATTATTTGAAAAACAACAATCATACATTGATCGCAGATAAAGAGTTTGACACTCTGCCGTTGCTTGATGAATGCGGTTTTGAATTGCGAAATCCGATAGTTCACCGGGTATTGACCGAAATGCGGCGGGTCGTCAATGCTGTAATCAAACGTTACGGAAAACCGGATCGTATCCATGTGGAACTTGCCAGGGATCTAAAAGCGACCAATAAGGAACGGGAAGAGATCACCATTCGCAACCGGAAACGGGAAAAAGAGAGAGCTGCCATCGCTCAACGCATAGCAGAAGAAGCCGGTTTGGAAAAAATTTCCAGAAATGATATATTGAAAGTCATGCTGGCTGATGAATGCGACTTCACCTGTCCGTATTCCGGGGAAAGATTTTCCATGAGTGAATTACTGCATGGCGGTTTGATCCATATCGAACACATTATTCCATATTCCCGTTCATTCGATGATTCATTTGCAAATAAAACATTGTGCATAAACAGATTGAATGCTGCTAAAGGTAATAAAACACCATATGAAGCGTTCGGCAATACTTCCGAGTATAGGGAAATGCTGGAAAGAGTGAAGCATTTTAAAGGTGTCTACGCAGAAAAGAAGCTGGAATTATTCAAATTACAGGAAGTGGAGCCATCAGATTTTCTGGAACGCAACCTCAATGACACCCGCTATGCCAGTAAACTTGCTATGCAGTATCTGGCGATGTTATATGGAGGGATTGTTGACAAAAACGGCAAGCGGCGGGTTTATGCGATCGCCGGAGGCTGCACAGCATTGATCCGCCGGGCATGGGGCGGCAATTATATTCTGGGCGAAGGAGAAAAAGTCCGTTCCGATCACCGGCATCATGCAATAGATGCCATGACCGTGGCGTTAACAACTCCGGCATTGGTGCAGAAAGTTGCCGAGCTGTCTCCCGAACGCCGTCGTGAATTCAGTGAAAAAACTAAAAACTTCATTGATTCCGCCTTTTATCATCAGGCGTCTGCAATGCTTGATGAGTGTGCCGTATCGCACCATGTGGTCAACAAAATGCGTGGAGCATTACATAAAGAAACTATTTACAGTAAAGATTACAGTAATGGACAATCGATCCGTCACGAAAGAGTTGCGGTAAAGGAACTTGATCCGGATAAAATCAAAGCGATTGTCGATCCGGCGATCAAAAAGATCATTCTGGATAAATTAGGCGTATCAGATGAAAATGAAGTTACCGGCAGTATGTTGAAAATTTTCGGTGATGAAGCCAATCTGCCCCGGATGCTCGACCGCAGCGGCAATACCGTAAATATCATAAAGAAAGTCAGGATTTCCCGCAAGGTAAATACCCGCAGCATTGGCAAAGGTGACGGCAAACGGGAAGTTGCCAATGGTGAAAATTATATATTGGCAATTTTTGCCCGCCTTGATGAAGAAGGAGAAGAAATCGGCTGGGAGGGCGAAGTTGTCACCCTGATGGATGCAATTCAACGCAAACAGCGTAAGGAAGAAATCTTTGAAAAGAACCGTCCGGGAATGAAATTCAAATTCAGTTTACAAAAGGGAGATATTGTAAAGATCAATCGCGACGGGAAAGAATATCTGGGTGTAATACGTGCATTCTCGTCTGAAATAAGAATTGAATATTGTTCCCTAACCGATGCCCGTATAAAGAAAGATATACAAGCCGCCGGTCAATGGAATAGACAAAGTCTTTCAACTTGTTTCAAGGAAAAATTGCAGAAATACAATATGAATATATTCGGGGAGTTGCAAACCGCCAATGATTGAAAAAATTATTGAGATCGCAGAACAATCGGCTTTTCTGAATTTAAGCAATAATTTACTGAATATCCGTTTGCCGGATGATCAGACGGTCACAGTGCCGGTCAGTGAAATACAATGTCTGCTCCTTGCCAATCCGGCAATAACCATCACCGGGGCATTACTGGCAGCATTGGCGGAAAATGGTGCAGTAGTGGTAATATCCGGCAAAGACCGTCTGCCGGTTTCCATGCAACTGCCGATCAAAGGCAATTATGTACAATGTGAACGTTTCCGGAGCCAGATCGAAGCAAAATTACCGTTAAAGAAACGTTTATGGCAGATCATTATCCGGGAAAAGGTCATCCGGCAGGGAAAATTACTGCAAAAACTTCACGGTGATGATCACGGATTATTGGCTATGGCAGACAGCATCCGTTCCGGAGATCCGGATAATATTGAATCCAGAGCGGCAGTGATATATTGGAAATATTTCTGGAAAAACTCTTTTCAGCGTGACCGAAAAACTGCTGACAGCAATATTCTTTTGAACTATGGATATGCTGTTTTGCGTGCAATAACGGCAAGAGCCTGCTGCGGAGCAGGTCTGCATCCCACTATTGGCATCAATCATCACAACCGTTATAATGCATATTGCCTGGCGAATGATCTTATGGAACCATTTAGAACGGTTGTAGATGAAGCAGTATACCATCTGAACCCCGAAAATAATTTTATTGAAACTCTCTCTCAAGAAATGCGGCGGAGTTTGATCGGTGCATTGCAAGGGAAACTGGATACAGCTAACGGAAGATGGAAAATTTCTGATCTGATTCAAAGATCCGCCAATCAAACAGCAGAATCTTTTCAGACAGAAGAAATATTATTGCACTACAATTGATAATGATTTCGGAGATAAAATCTGTGTGGTTGATGGTCATGTTTGACTTACCGGTGGTATCCACTGAAGAAAAACGGCAATACACCCGTTTTCGCAAATATCTGCAGAGGGAGGCGTTTTTACAATTACAGTTTTCAGTGTATGCCAAATTCTGTGCCAGCCGGGAAAATGCTCAAAAGTACCTGAATCATCTGAAATTTGAGGTCCCACCGGGCGGAAAAGTACGATTATTGATGATCACCGACAAACAATTCGGCGAAATGATTTCACTATATGGCAAAAACCTTGAAGAAATAGAAAAAAAGCCGGAACAACTTCTGCTTTTTTAATTTCAATTCCGGTATTTTTCAAAAAAAATGTGCTAATCTGCTATAAAATCACTGTTTTTGCTTTTTTTTCAGAAGGAAATCTGTAAAGCAATCGTTGGAATTCAATGAATTACAAAAATTGCAATATAGCACACTTCTTAAACTCTACAAGCCCCAGCACTATGAAAAGCGATGTGATAACTTTCATTAATATAGCACACTTCTTAAACTCTACAAGCCCCAGCTGTTCACACCAAACTCTTTCGGCAAAGCACAATATAGCACACTTCTTAAACTCTACAAGCCCCAGCGTGATGAGAATCTTGTAGATAGTCCTAAAAAATATAGCACACTTCTTAAACTCTACAAGCCCCAGCCAAAGACTGGAAAGACGAAAAGGGCAATCCAATATAGCACACTTCTTAAACTCTACAAGCCCCAGCCAAAATATGTGAATGATGTTTATCCTAAAGAATATAGCACACTTCTTAAACTCTACAAGCCCCAGCCTGTGTTCATGCACATTGTCAAACGCCTGTAATATAGCACACTTCTTAAACTCTACAAGCCCCAGCAGTCGTACCAGTTAAATCAAGAGGCAATAAACAAATTTTTAAGCTTTTCTTTCCCAATTATTTTCCGATACAGAATTTGTGGAAAATTTTATCCAACAGATCGGGTGCGACACTTCTGCCGGTGATTTCACCGATTTTTACCGATGCTTCAGCAAGTTCAGCGGCAGCGATCTCAAAATCACCATCGGCAAAGGCGTTTTCCGCAGCCGAAAGATGTGCCAGTGAATTTTCAAGCAACGCCGCACTCCGGGCATTTACCGCTGTTTCCGGAATGACCGGGGATTCTCCGGCAAAAACCATTTTTTCAAATTCATCAAAGAGCATTTCCATATTTTTTCCGGACTTTGCCGAAATTTTTACCGTCGGCAGACCGGTTTCAGGAAGTTTTTCCCCATCGGCAATGTCACATTTGTTCCAGACAGCGATCACCCCCGGTGCCTGCGGATCAATGGCAGCAACTTCCGCCGCCGGATCATCCGATGACGCATCCAGAAGCCAGAATGTGACCATACCCGCACGGATCGTGCGGAATGAACGCTCGATCCCCATCTTTTCCACCGGATCACTGCTCTCACGCAATCCGGCAGTATCAGTCAGATTCACTCCGATCCCACGGATCACTGCCGAAGATTCGACCGTATCCCGCGTCGTTCCGGGAATGGCACTGACAATCGCCCGGTCATACCCGAGTATCCGGTTCAGCAGACTCGATTTACCTGAATTCGGCTTGCCCGCCAACACGACCTGAACCCCGTCACGGATAATGCTTCCGGCATGGGCAGTAGCAATCAATTCTTCAATAACACGGCGGCTATCAGCACATTTTTCCGGTACACTTTCATCAAAATCCAGCTCTTCATCCGGGAAGTCCAATCGGGATTCACACTCTGAACGCAACTGGATTATCAAATCATACAACTCATCAATTTTATTGCTCAAACTTCCGGAAAGTTGTTTTTCTGCCATATGCAAAGCGGTCTGACTGGATGAGGAAATAATATCGGCAACCGCTTCAGCCTGAAGCAAATCCAGTTTGCCATTCAAAAACGCCCTGCAAGTAAATTCACCCGGTTCTGCCAAACGGCATCCTGCAGAAAGAACCGCTTTCATCACCGCATTGGCAGCGGCAGCTCCTCCGTGGCACTGCAATTCCACCACATCATCACCGGTGTAACTCATCGGAGCTTTCATATAAACTGCAAGCGTCGGATCCCCGGCAACTTCCCCCAGCATCATCCTGCGGGCATTAGCAGCAGAAAGCGGCTTTTTTCCCTGCCACACCTGATTGGCGATCTGCAAAACCCCCGGTCCGGAAAGACGGATGACGGTAACTGCTCCGCCGACAGCACTTGCCGGAGCGGCGATATTATCGGATTGGTTCATCTGGTATTTCCTCCGGCAGATTTCAATAATTCACGGAAAAAATTCAACTGCTTTTCAGCCTGAAGCAAAAACGCTTTCTCCGCAGACTTCCGCAGAAATTCCACCGCTTCACTCATATCAGCTTCGGCAGAACCCAAATCTCCCAGGGCATAATTGAGTCTGGCACGCACCGCCAGTAACTGCCCCATTTGCAAAGGAGCCGCATTCATCGCCATCGGAGTTCCGGCAAGGATCTCTTTAGCTCCGAGAACCGCCGCAGATTCAAACTGGAAACTATTCAGCAACACATCAATAAAAGCACAACGGATTTCCGGAGAATAAGGCCGTTTCCCGAATGAAATAATCACTCCCGGCAGCTTGCTGCGTAAATTTTCGTGACGCATTATCAGATCCAGAGCCGTGAAATATAATCTGGGCAAAGGATTTTTGATCGCTGCCCGGTTCAAAGCGTTCCATGCAGTATTGACATCACCGAGAGATTCAGAAGCGAAAATCAGCATCCGCATCGCCGAAGGATCGGTAATATCTTTTTCCAACACCTCCAGTGCCGCATCACGTGCCTTGAAAAGATTGCCGTCACGCATTGCCTGCTGCATTTTGTAGATCAATGGATCACATTTTTTCACCGTTGCCAAATCAAGTTTCCCATTCAACTGCCGGTCAACGATTTCCGGCAGATCGACCGCTTCGCCCCTCCACAAAACCACACCGTCGGCATCCAGCAGAAATGCCATCGGAAAAAGCATGATAGTATTACTCATGAATTCCGGAGTAAGTTTACGGGTAAGATCGACTGCCAGACGGATACGGGAATCCGGATGTTTTTTCCGTATTGCCCGGGCATCTTTGACCTGGTCCGGAGTAATGGCGGAAATCAATATTTTACCCGGATAACGGCGGCGGAGATTATCCAGCATGACAAACGTGCGGTCGCTATCCTGAGCCCGGGTATACATAAACACCACTGCCCGCAGAACCGGAATATCTTTGTGCCGTTCCGGATCAAGCCTGCCCAGAGGCATTGGTGAAGAATCGATCCACTGCAGTTTATGTTTGGTCTCCCCCGGTCTTTCTCCGGGCAAAGCAGCAAAAAGAGCCGCTGAAAACATCAATACCGATACCGGCAAAATTATTTTTTTCATAAAAAACATCCTGTGACATTAAAACATATTTATATAAATATAGTCCTGCCGGAACGATTTTTCAAGCAAAGGCAGATAAACTCTGCATCAACTTGTATTCGCAAACACACTTATTAGTGCATAAAAAGCATTTTTTTCTAAAAAAAACTTGCAAAAACATCGTTTCAGTGCTATTTTATATGAACTCCGTTGAAGGATTTTGTTTTCTGAAGGTAGTGCACCCGATCATCGCACGAAAAGGAAAACTGCCGGAAATGGAAGTCGCAGCAAACCGCAATTGATGCGAAAAGCTTGAAAAATGAGGGTGGTCAAACGAAAGTAAACACCTGTTTTTCTAAGGTGATGGAAGCTGGAGGCAGCGGAAATCATTCTTGCCGGAGTGCGAAAAAACGGCAGCTTTCAGCAAATATATTGATGTGTTTGCATTAACTCTGACGAAAAAGATTTTTTATCAGGTAGAAAAGAAATGAAAACTTATTTGGCTAAAGTTGGCGAAATCAAGCCGGAATGCTTGCTTTTCGACGCTTCTGAAATGCCCGTCGGCCGTCTGGCGGTTCGTATCGCCAACGCTCTGCGCGGCAAAGATAAACCGACCTATACTCCGCACATCGATACCGGAGCATTCGTCATCGTCATCAACGCTTCCAAAGCTGTCTTCACCGGTCACAAAAACGAACGCAAAGAGTACGTTGATTACTCCGGCTACCGCAGCGGCAGAACTGTTACCACTGCTGACAAAGTCCGCGAATCCCATCCGGAACGTCTGATCAAAGACGCTGTTTGGGGAATGATGCCCCACGGCCGTCTCGGTCGTGCCCAGTTCGCCAAACTGAAAGTTTATGCCGGCACCGATCATCCGCATACCGCCCAGCAGCCTGTTAAAGTCAATTTGGAGAAGTAAACCATGGTCAAGAAAAGTGATGTTGTGTTGGCTACCGGTCGTCGCAAATGTGCCGTGGCACGTGTCCGTTTGACTCCCGGCAGCGGTAATGTTGTAGTCAATGGCAAACCGATGAATGAGTACTTCAACAGCGAGTCTCTCTGCGGTTTCGTCAATCAGGTTTTCACCGTCAGCGAAACTGTCGGCAAATTTGATATCGCTGCCAACTGCGACGGCGGTGGTATGGCCGGTCAGGCTGGTGCCCTGCGTCACGGAATCACCCGTGCGTTGATCAACTACGATGAAGAACTCCGTGCGGAACTGAAAAAAGCCGGTATGGTTACCCGTGACGCCCGCGTCAAGGAACGTAAAAAATCCGGTCAGCCGGGTGCCCGTCGTCGGTTCCAGTTCTCCAAACGATAAAAATCTTTTGGATTTTATGGGAAAAGCTGCTTGACAAATCACCTTTTCCCATGTATATTATAACATCGTTTTGAAAGAACGTATGCACCCATAGCTCAATTGGATAGAGCGTCTGGCTACGGACCAGAAGGTTAGGGGTTCAAATCCCTTTGGGTGTACCAAATATTAGCCCTCTTGAGAGCAATCTCAAGAGGGTTTCTTTATGCCTTTTTTCGGGGAGAAACAGGGTTTCAGCCTATTCTTGGAGTTGGTGTCTGAAATGGCGTCTGATAACCTCGAAGTACCACCGAGTACCATTTGAAATATCTGCAATATACCTTGACAGCTCTTCTTGGCTACGGAAGATACTTGAATATATTTACCGGAAACGTTTTCAATTTATTTTATGTCATGGAAACCAACATAACAGGTGTTATCTA
>JAZRGW010000031.1:0-86561 GCA_045644425.1 Victivallaceae bacterium
TCATTGCCGGACGCCATGACATATTCGGCACTCATCAAAAGCTCCTGATAAGTATTGGCAAGACCGCGTTTGAGCAGAATGGGTTTATCAGTTGTACCGAGCTGTTTAAGCAATTCAAAATTCTGCATGTTTCTGGCTCCGCCCTGTGTCACATCCACATCATCAAAAAGGTCGAGCTGGGAAATATCCATGATTTCAGTAACGACCGGTAATCCGGTATCTTTTTTCGCTTCCAGAAGCAGTTTGAGACCTTCTTCCCGCAAACCCTGAAAAGCGTAAGGGGAAGTACGGGGTTTGAATGCTCCACCCCGGAGCAGCGTCGCCCCGGAAGCTTTCACACTGCGGGCTACTGTAATGATCTGCTCTTCACTTTCCACCGAACATGGACCGGCAATCACAGTTAATTTACCGCCGCCGATGACCGCATCTTTGACTTTGATCACTGTATCCAGCGGATGGAATTTCCGATTGGCGTTTTTGAAAGGCTCCTGAATACGTTTGACATCTTCAACAAAATTGAACATTTTGATCTGGTCGATATCAATTTTTCCGGTATCACCGATCAGCCCGAGAATAGTATGAGTTCTTCCCTCGGAAATGTGAACATCCAAACCGAAGGATTTAAGACTGTCGATCAGAGAATTTATCTCCTGCTCACCTGATTTTTCTTTCAGTATGACAATCATTTTTTCACCTCTTTTCTATTAAGCCGGATTACGGTGGATAAAATACAACCTTTCAGCAGATTTGTCAAGTAAAAATCGGCAAAAAAGAGCGTGTGCAGCGGCAAAACTTGCCGGTCTGAATCCCATCTGCGGCATCAGTTGGTAAATCGGCTTTGATTGTATGGGCGGTAAGTCCGGTATTTTTTCAAAACCTCCCGAAAATCCCAATGTCTCTCAAAAAAATATCATCAGAGCCTTGCCGCGGTGCAGCCCGCAAGCTTGCATGCTTCTGCGGGTATCACATACAAAAAAGCGTACCGGAAATTCATCCGGTACGCCGTCTGTTTTTCAGGACAAAGCAATTACTCAAGGATCATGGTGTAATAATCGTCAGAGTAATATTTCGGACCGAGGGCGGAGTTGACAATTTTTCCGTCATCCAGACGGTTGTGCATCATATTGAAATGCAGTTTGGTTCCGGAAGATTTACTTACGCCGATCTCTTTGAGCGGAACGATGAACATCGCCTGCCAATGGGCGGGATTTTTTACATCCAGCTCATGTGTCGAGGGGAATATGATCGCTTTTTTCGCCTTGTGCTTCAGTTCCGCTTTACCGGTGTAACGCTCTTTGAAAGTATTGCCTTTGGCATCGACAACGGTATGGAAAAACATACCGGGGTCGTTGTTGATCGCAACAAGAGCTTCAACACTGTCGCTGAAGAACGGTAATCCATTGTCGCCCTCGCGGCAATCGAAAATCTTACCTGCTTTTTCCACAATATCGTAGTAGAAATAGAGATTTTTGCCGTCATGGGCGACTTTAGCGGTCATCGGAAACTTTGGTTTTGCCACCCGGTCAAGCAGATCACGGGCGACACCGGCAGCGGGAATTTTCTTCCATTCAGCCCAAGTCGGTTTTTTCGCAACTTTCGGAGCTTTCACCGTGACTTTTTCTTCTTTTTTGGTCAGAGAAAGCACATCTTCAACTTTTTCTCCGGCAGGAAGCTGATCGGCAGTTTCAAGGATCTGGAAACTGATATTTTTATTCGCACTGCAATGGGTCATCACCGCAGAAATCAGCAAACGGTTATCCCAGTTGGCAGGGGCACCGATATTCCACAGATCGAGCCAGACGGTGACCTCTTTGAGGGTCTGACTGCGTGCCATATCGTTGAACATCCAGTAGTGCTGAGGCAGGCGTTTTGCTCCGTAGTTGAAAAGCACGGTTTTATTTTCCACATCGAATTTACCGTAAGCTCCGGCGGCACGGACGGTATAGCCGTCTTTGGTGCCGAAGTCGAGGAAAAGTCCGATATAGTGTGACGGGGTATCATGACGCGGTGAGTGTCTGCCCGATGAGCTGGAACCGTATTTGTTATTCACCCAGAGATTGCTTGCCATTTTGATTTTGAGATAACGTTTAACGTTATTCAGTTCCAATGCTCCGGCAGTTTTATTCCAGTAAGCTGCCATCTGATTGCGGGTCTTCACATCCACAGAAAGTGTCTGCGGATCGACTTTCGCATCGGAACAGTTTTCCGTACCGATGGAAATCACTTTGGAAACTTTCATACCCTTCACATCCAGATCGCACGCTTTTTCCACCGGGATCTCTTTCTGGATCTGCATGATCACCTGCAACTCGGTTTTTCTTGCCAAAGCACGGACGGTACTCTTTGCCGTGGCGACCGGATTCCCGGGGATACCGGCAGTGATCACATAACGGGCATCGAGAGTGGTGGTCGGCAGCTTGATATTGATATTGTTTTTACCGGCAGCGACTTTCACATTTTTGCTGTAAACGGTATTTTCGCCGTCAGAAATGGAAAGCACGACCTCTTTACCTGCATAACTTTCCGGTACGGTCAAAGCTATACGCATATTATAACCGAAACGGCGGACTTTCAAATCCAAAGTACCGGCAAGTTTCTCTGCATCGGCAAAAGCAGCTTTGACTTCGCTCTTTCCGGCGGCGGGAATTTTCACCACAGCGAGCATCACACCGTTGTCACGGAAAATATTCCACTTGGCAGCTTCACCGTTGACGGTGATGGCGGCTGGAACTTTATTTTCAGGGATGATGATGGCGATTTCAGAGTTTTTCTCTTCGGAATCGACGGTCAAATTATTATAATCACCGGAAATTGTAAATCCGGGCATACCGGAAATACGATGGTAGGTCGGATGACCGCGATAGCTCCATACAAAAGCGGGAACTTGGGTGAGAGTGTAAAGTACGGCGATATTTGAGGGCAGTTCCAATTCAGCTGAAATTCTGCCGTTGACGATCTTCGCTTCTCCCATATACACCGGCACTGTGACGCGGTCACTTATCCAGTTGAATTTCTCATACGCTTCACGGATGACCGGTTCACCGAAACTGCACTCGTACTGATTGGCATTTTTCACCCGCACCATATAGGCGTAAACCGGTTTTGCCGGATCGAAGCCGAAAGGAGCGGCATTGAAACTGACAAGCTCTTTTTTCGTCTCTTTGGCATGGTTTTTGAGGAAAATGAATGCACTTGCGTGTTGTTTCATCGGGAACGCTTCCAGCGTGGCAGCGGCATCAAAACGCCAGTTCGGTTTGATGCCCGCTTCGACCAATTCCAGCTGTCGCACCTGATGACGGCCGGAAATATAGCCGACATCGCCGACTTTTTTGCCGCGGCTGTGGAGTGAGGGGAGAAGACCTGTACCGATCATGTAATCTTCCAATGGACCGTTGGTCGTACCGATCCAGTAGATGTAGATCGGATAGTGGAGTTTATTGCGGTACTGGAAAAGTTTGAATTTGTACATATTGATCGCACCGTTTCTCCAGTTTGAAACGATGTCGCTGAATGATTCAAGGAAACCGAAGTCACCCTGCGGGTTGTAAGGACAGTTGAAAAACACTGCTCTGCCGGGGTTGTCTTTCATCATCCGTCTGCGGATCTCATCGTGCATGAAAAGAGGTCCTGTCATTTCATCTCTTTTCATATTTTCCCAATCTTCGGCAAAGGCACCGATAATACCGCCGTCAAGATAGAAAACATCCAGATCAAGTCCATTCATCTGTTTGCAGATGGTATCGACCGCATCTTTGCGGGATGCTTCATGGCTGAATTTACGCAGGAAGTTCAGTACGATTTCCGCACCGGGGAAGTAGTTTGCCGCAGAACCTTCACGGGTTTTGGAAATAAACCAGTCAGGATGTTTGGCGAAGATGTTGGAGTTTGCCCCGGCTGACCAGAGCCAGTTGTAAACGCCGAGTTTCAGAGTCGGGTTGATTTTACGCAGGTTCTGATAGCGTTCACGCAGAGCTTTTGCGGTACTTTCCATACCCCATGCAAAACCCTGCTCAAAACCTTTGCCGATATTGCCTTCGCCGTAGTAGAAGTCGCCCCAGGTGCCATTCAAACCGCCGAGCATAGCGACGACGACCGGATCATACTCATAAAGTTTTGCCATATTTTCAGCGGCACGCTCATGGGCACCGAGCCAGTAGCCTTCCCAGCCGCCGAGAGTTCCGGCAAGTTTTACATCCCGCAGCCACGGGGCGCGCGGCTGACTGTTGATAAAGTTTGCGTATTCATCGCGTTTGAAAAATTTTGCATAGGCATCAAGCAGAGTTCCTTCGCTCATCATCCAGAGAGATGAAACGGTTTCTTTTTTATTGTCGCCGATATTGAATGTGGCAAAGCAGAGACGCTGACCATTGGCAAGAAAATACTGGGTGGCACGGTCGCCTTCGGGGTTGGTTCCCAGCGGCATGAAGATACCGTTCCAGGTGGTCAGGGTTTCAAAGAGGGTGTTTTTGCCATTTGACGCCTCAAAAGTGAGAGTTGCGGAACCGTCGATGACCTTTTCGCCGACAACTTCACTGGCGGCAAAGCGTTCCAGACGGTGATAACCGCCCCATGATTCATAATAACCGTCACGGCGGAAATCTTTATTGAAGACAGTTTGAGTGGAAATACGCAAAAATGCTTTTTCTTTTGCCTTGCTGTCGTCAACAGTAACAGTGGTCAGAATACCGCTCTGGTCGATGGTCACTTCATAAGTGAGTACCACTCCGGGGATTTTCGGGTTGACTGCACTGTATTTTACTTTGCCGTCGGAGAAAGTGAAATTGCTGATTTTATCGCTGTACGCATCGGTCACAATATCTTTTTTGCGGTATAAAAGAACATAGGTCATGAACTTTTTCAACGCAATAAGTTCACCTTTGAAACGGATATCGGAAAGTATACCGTTATCTTTGCAGATTTTGAAGGAATATTCACCTTTTTTGACGGTCACATAATTTTTACCGTTGTCTTTCGGCAATGCTTTGCCTTCATCATAAGCACGTTCACTGAATTTGGCAAGTTCTTTGCTGTCAGGAATATATCCGGTAAATTCAGCTTCCGCTATACGGATGGGGAAGTCCTGACGGGTACGGATGGGGGAAATTTTGATGTAACGTGCGGCAAAGGGCATTTTAAAAGTGTAAAACTGCAGTTTGCCTGCCATTTTCATATCGTTGATACTGCCTGCAGGGAAATATTTTTTGCCGTCGATACTCGCTGAAATATTGGCACTGCGGAAATTCTGACCGGCTTCTTTGCCCGAAGCGGTAAGTTTAAGTTCGGTGATCACATGGATAGTGCCGAGATCAAAATCAAAAACCGGTTCCACATTGCCGTAACCGCGGAAGTGGATATCGAAATCAGTTTTGCCGTCGGTCAATGCATTGGCGGTATCCGGACCGTCGGTGGGGATAGCGTTGATTTTGTAACTGCGAACTGCGATCTTGCGGGGGGAGTTATCCGCAAATTTCGGAAGAAAACGGATGTTGGAAATTTCCAGAGATTTTTTCGGGCTATCCAGATTCTGATAGGGATAAACGGTGATCGTATTTGCCGTGGTGAAACCGATTTTTTCTGAACCTTTCCAGATACGGGTGTCAAAAGGGATTTCCACCTTTTTCCAGTTTTTACGGTTGCCTCCGGCAAAATCGGTGTATACTGCACCACCCGGACAGCTGATATAACAGCATACCGCAGGGTCATCTGCACCGTAGAATTTCTGGCGGAATTCAAAACTTATGGCACGGTATTTTGAAAGATCTACCGGTTTATCAGGAACAATCTGCAAAGCCTGCCACGGCTCTTTTTCAACCGGGGTACAGCGGTAATAAGTACGGCTGCCTTCGGTAAGTTTTTCCACTTTAGGCGTCAGGTTTTTACCGCCTTTGCCCTTGAAAGTGAAATTGATCTCTTTTGCACCAAGCACAAGGGCAAGCATGGCAGCAAAAATTGATAAATGCTTCATTATTTTACCTCTTATTTTTCAGAAAAAAGGCACAAAAACCCTGAACTGCGGGAAAAATCCCGATTTTCCCGCAGCCTTTTCTGCTAAAAAATCCTGTTTCTTACTCTTTTTCGATCAGCTCAAAGTTGGCGACCTCAATATATTTTGAGGGATCATTCAAAGAAGCGTAGGGATAGATGAAAAGACGGGTGAGAGTACCGTCAAAGGATTTGGCACCCGGCCATTTTTTGACATCAAAGGGGATTTCCACATGCTGCCAGTCTTTACCGTCACCGGCATTGAAACTGGTGTAGAAGTTGCCCTTGCTGGTGTGGAAATACAGAACCGTGGCACAGTTGCCGGGATAACACTTCTGCTTGATGTCAAAAGCGATAC
The DNA here is from genome assembly GCA_045644425.1 of Victivallaceae bacterium. Taxonomy (GTDB): domain Bacteria; phylum Verrucomicrobiota; class Lentisphaeria; order Victivallales; family Victivallaceae; genus UBA1784. The sequence continues at coordinate 6,341 of JAZRGW010000031.1, forward strand.
CTTTATATTTATTCAGATCGACCGCAGCGGCAGGAGTACCGATAAAGCCCTGATAGCTGCCTTTGGCAGTCGGAGTACAGCGGTATGAGACCCAGTCTTCATCTTTGATCTCTTCGACTTTCGGAGCAGTGATTTTGTCGGCTTTGCCTTTCCAGTTGAGTTTCAGCTCTTCAGCACTCAAACTCAGTACCGCCATTGCGATAAGGAACAGTGTTTTTTTCATTTTTTTATACCTTTCTTTATTCAGGGTTAGAGTTCGATAATGTTAACGTACTTATCTTTCAGTGTTTTATAACCAAATTGCGGACCAGCTTGTAATTCTGCAGGCACCTCCAATTCTTTAGTGACAGAATCAACGTGCATATCTCCGAAAAGAAGATTCATTCTTTTGGCATGACGGAAAATTAATGAATTACTTCCAGCCTGACCGCCAGACTGAATACCGCACCAACTTTTTCCATCGCTTGTGACTGCCTCTCCATACAATTCCGATCGGGACGGATTCCATAAGTTTTTGGAGGAATGCATTTTTGCCGGGTTATACATATCATAATGTCCGAGCATAGCATAAATTCTGTACCAGCAATATGAATCAGTCTCATCAAAATATGCAGGATCTGCAGATGGACAGACCAACATCTGTTTGGAAAAACCCGGGTCCCATGCACGTAAATGCATTATCCAACGGTCATCTGGATACCCTCTGCCTCCTGGATAATATCCATAAGCTTCTTCATACATTGTGATTATGCTGCCAAGTTGTTTCAAGTTGGATATACAGCTTGCACTTCTGCCGCGTTCACGGGCAGAGTTGAGTGCCGGGAGCAGAATCGCCGCCAGAATCGCAATGATTGCGATGACCACGAGCAGCTCAATAAGAGTAAAGCCCATGGGCTTTATCCCAATACCTTGGGATAAAGAATCTTTCAGTGTAAATTTTTTATTCGTTTTCCGGCAGTGTTGTTCTGTGCTGTTTCCCATCAGTTCGATCAGGGTGAAACTTTTTGACTTTTTCATTCGGGAACCTCCTTTTTTTATCAGTTTTTAATGGTAACTTTTTGATTAAGGGAACTTATATTCAATTCCGCACAACCGGCATCACCGCAGAATTCCACGGTACGGCTTTCGCCCGGAGCCAGCGTGAGGAAGTTATCTTTGAAAAGCACCGCTTTATCCGGCAGAGCAGGGAAACTCAACCGGATATTGAATGCCACAACCTTTCCGGTATTCTGCACTCTGACCGTGTTTCCGGAAACTTCCGCAGAAATTTCACACGCAAGCAGTTCAAAGAACTTGCGGAAATCCGGAACACCGTAAACGCGTACACCGGCATATTCACCATTGAGCGTGAAAAAGACCGCCGTCAAACCATCCGGCAGAGTTTCGGCAATATCTGCAAGCAGATATGTACCGGCTTCCCAGACACCATCTTTTTCGTAAGTAAAAAGCGTTCTGCCGTCGGCACTCACACCTTTGATCGCAGCTTTACCGGTAAATCCGCGGTCACTGGTGATGTACCATTGAGCTGCAAGTTTACCATCTTTTACCGCCCATGACTCATCTTTCAGCGAAAGCACTACCGGAGCATTCGCCTCTTTCAGGGTGTAAAAGCTCTTTTTCGGCAGACCGTAGTAGTCGATGATGTTCCATGAAGCTGTCGGCCACGGCTCATTGTACTGCCAGAAAATACATCCGCTGGCTTTGGGAGCAAGTCTGCGGTAGTGCTGCATGATGTAACCGATGGTATCTGCCTGACTGAAAAGCGAAGCGGCACAGAATTCTTCCATATTTTTTACATCGAAAAATTCATCCACCGGACGGTACAGACTATTCAACCCCTCTTTATTGAAAAAGTGGTAATCCATTGCCGGACCGCCTATCGCCTCAAGTTCCTTTTCCGGAATGAAGCGTTTTACTGATTCATAAACGGGCGTACCATTGCAGCCGAGTTCACTGGCAAAGTGACGGAAGTGGGTATTCCACTCACCGTGACTGCGGTAGTGCCACGGCCCGTGATGTCTTTCACCCGGACGGGAAAGGTCGGGTGAAGTGGTGTGATAGGGCAATCCCGGAGCAAGTTCGGCAACCAGTTCGCCATACTGTTTAAGCATGGGACTGTCGGGAATTTCACTGTAGTAAAGCAACTCATTGCCGCCGCAGAAAAGGGTTATGGAAACGTGATTACGCAGATTTTTGATGATAGCAGTACCCTCTCTGCGGGTCAGTGCGAGAAATTCTGCCGATTTATCATACTGACTGCAGGCGTGCATGAATTCCTGCCAGATCATGATTCCGGCACGGTCACACGCTTCATAAAAAGCGGGCTTTTCGATCACACCGCCGCCCCAGATGCGGAAAAGGTTGATTCCCGCCGCCTTTGCCGCCCATACAAGGTGCTGATAACCTTCAGCATTTGCCTGTGAAAAGTCCAGCTCGGCAGGCACATAGTTCACGCCCCGCACAAAAAGCGGCTTGCCATTGATATTGAAAGTAAGATCACGGGCATTTTCCGGTGAATCAGGATTCCGGCTCATTTTCACGGTCTTGAATCCGGCAAGTTTGCTTTCACTGCAGTCGCCGATGGTAAGAGCCAGTTGGTAAAGATTCTGTTCACCTTCTCCATTGGGATACCACAATTTCAAATCTTCCGGCAGCGGAAATTCAAAACTGAAACTGTTTTTTCCGGGAAGCAGAGTCAACTCTTTTTCCAGAATAGAACTTTTTCCGGTAAAGTTTTCCGGCGTAAGTGAAGCGGTCAAAAGCTCTTTACACTCAAAACGGTTTTCGATTTCCAGAGAAAGAAGAGCTTTTTTGCCATCGAATTTCAGGAAACTATCTGCGATACGGCACTTTTCATAGCCGATCAGAGTGACCGAATCCACGATACCCATCGGTTGGTAACGGCGTGACCAATCCCAACCGAATCCGATCTGCGTGCGGTGGTATTTCGCAAAATCCGCCGGACGGTCGGATAAATGGTTCGGCAGACCATCAGGAGCAGGAGAAAAAAGTACGGAAATGACGTTTTCACCGTCAAATTTGAGGTTTTCGGTAATGTCAAAGGTCAATCCGTAGGATGCACATGAGTGATCGGTAATATATTCACCATTGACAAAAAACGCCGCTTTGTAATCGACCCGGGCAAAATTGAGCAGTATCCGCCGGTTTTTCCAGTTTTCCGGAACCGTGAAAAACTTGCGGAATGCCCACGAATAATTTTCCGAAAAACGGGTGAATTCCAAATTCCGACCGAAATAAGGATCAGACTCCGCCTGACCATTCTCTTTGAGAAAGGTGCGGTCACTGCCCGGAACTTTTCCGGTCATTACCCACGGGAGCTTTTTACCAACGATAAATCCGGAACTCATGGCACTTTCTCTGCCCATCTGGTGCAGCACCCGGGGAGTCCGGGTCTTTGCATAGTCATCGGGAGAAAGGAAGTAATCACCTTCCCAGATGCCGTCCAAAAGAATTTTTTCCATAAATAATATACCTTTATTTCAATAATGCCACACTGCTGCGTTTCAGCAATTCCGGCATCAAAACCACATCTTCAGCTTCACCGCTGGCGATCTTCTGCAAAAGCACTCTTGCCGCCGCTTCACCCTGCTCAAAATCCGGCTGACGCACCGTGGTCAGTGCCGGACGGATCAAACCGCCGAACTCCTCACCGTCAGCCCCGATCACCGAAATATCTTCCGGTATTTGCAATCCTTTATCCAGAGCCGCTCCGATCAATTCGATCGCCGCAGTATCGGAATAAGCGACAAATGCCGTGATATTTTTATCAAGTGCCAGCCCCCACTGCAGAAAATCGCCGCCATTGCGGAATTCCTGTGGGGCAAAGAAAAGTTCCGCACTGTCATTTGCCGCCGCTTTTTCAGCTCCGGCAAGTTTGTTTTTATCCACTCCGCACTGCACTGCGATCTTGCTGTGCCCCTGTGAAATAAGATGTTTCACCGCCAGAAAATTCAACTTGACCCCATCCACATAAACTGACGGTATTTCCGGATGCGGACTTCGGAATCCCAGTGCAGTTACCGGATGATGTTTATTCAATTCAATGATTTCATCAAAATCATCATAATACACACCCAGCAATATCACTCCGTCGATCTGACGGCCGGCAAGCTGGCGGCATTTGGCTGCAAACTCTTTCCGGTTGCGGTAACGGCAGAAAAGCATACTGTAATTTTCCCGGTTCAGCTCATTTTCCAAACCGGAAAGGATGTTGAAAGCAAAAGAACCGTTGATTTCCGGAAAAAGCACCGCTACGGTGTAGGTGATCCCCTTACGCAACGCTTTGCCCGCCACATTCGGCACATAATTAAGCTCCCTTGCCACCGCAAGAATACGCTCCTGTGTCCGGATGCCGACTTTGTGCAGACCGGTCTTATTCAGCACGTAACTTACAGTGCTGACTCCAACCCCCGCACGGGCTGCTATGTCGCTCAATTTTGCCATATAAACCTTTAAAACTGTGGTGAAACGTTTCACTAACCTAATAATTAATTTAACACCGGAAAAAATATTTGTCAACATGATTTTCTAAAAAAAATATAAAAAAAAGAGGCGGTATCTACCGCCTCTGTGACAGCTCAACAAAAATTATTTGTCAGCCGCAGCTTCATTTTTCTGAAGCACACCGGCTTCCAGAAGTTTGTCGATCAGCTGCTGCATGCTGTTGAAAGCAGCCAGGAAACCCTGCGGGGGCATGATGATACGGGTATTGCTCTGGGGAGTGGCACTGCCGTCTTCAGCCGGCTGAAGAGTAACAAAGTCATAGCGAACCATGCCGCCTGCGAAGTGGATCTGACCGATTCCGTCTGCAAAAATTTCTTTTTTCTCGCTCATTTTCATATTCCTTTCTGAACGTTATAAAACTGTGCATACCGTTACACAATAATATCATGTTAAGTAAAATAGCACACTTTAAAATCTTTTCAAGCGTCCGCTGCAAAAAAGTAATATTTTATATCCGGAAATTATTTTGAAGTGCTATTTCCTCTTTTTTTCTTTCCGGAAATCACGGAAAAATAAACCACTTCACCGGCAAGAAAAAGTATAAGCAAATAGATAAGAGCGTTTTCAAATTTCACCGCCCAGGTCAATTCCGGAACTTTTTCAATCACCACTTCGACCACTCCGGATGCTTTTTCCCTCAACAATTCCGGACGATGCGACGGCGTACCGATATAACGGGTGAAAACTCCGTACTCCGTGACCACTCCCGATCCTCCGTTATTGCCGCAGCGTACCATCGGCAGACCGGTTTCCACACAGCGTAAAACCGCATTGGCAAGGTGCTGCTCCGGTTCACTGCTTTCCGGATACCACACATCGTTGGAAAGAGCTGTAAGCACATTTGCTCCTCTGCGGGCAAAACCGTTGGCAAGGTAGGAAAATATCCCCTCATAGCAGATCGCCGTACCAGAAACAACACCCTCTTTAATCTTCATGGGCATGATCTCTTTACCGGCAGCCAGATCCCGCCCCATATCAAAGGCTTTCACCCATGATTCCGGTATCCAGTTGCGGAAAGGCACATATTCACCGTAAGGTACCCGGTGGAATTTATCGTATTTGGCTTCAATTCTGCCGCCGGGAGTGATCAGCAAGGCACTGTTGGTCATATTTCCGGCAGGATCATAATCAAGCGTTCCCAAAAGCAGCGGAGTCTGGAATCGGGAAACTACTTTGCGGAACTCTCCTGCCAGATGGTAAGAAGCACGATAAGGTATCGGTATGGCACACTCCGGCCAGAGTATGGTATCGGCTTTCTCCATAAAAGGCAAAGAACTCTGTGCATAAACTATTATGGAGTTGACCACATCTAATTCCGAAGCACGCCGCTGCTGCGGAAGATTTCCCTGGATCAAAGCACATTTCCACACCACCGGATCACTGTACTTTTTGGGAGTATTCAGCCGGTAAACTCCGTAAATAAGTGAAATCAGCGGAAAAATCAGCAAAACCGCTGCTGTCAACAACCGTCTTCTGAAAAATATCAGGGAAAAAATTGCTCCATTTACCAGTACAATGAGCAGACTCAATCCGTAACGGCCGGTGAAACGGGCGATTTGCATCAATTCCGGTATCCGCCACAGGGTGACGCTCAAATCGTTCCAGATAAAAAGGTAGAACCTTGTCCACTCAATAACGGTGAAAAGTGCCCCCGCAGATAAAAGATAGAATATCTGCGATGATAACGGATAATCCAATTGCCATGGTGAGGAAAGTTTTTCCCGGTCAAAAAATTTACGGGCGAAAAATCCGGCGGCAAAAGTAAAGACCGCAGGCCAGAGCGAAATCACCGGAGCCAGCATCCACGGCACTGCCGGATGGATCTCACGGAGAAAGTTGTAAGCGAAAAATGACCAGCCGATACCCCAGAGCCAGCCGCACAGAAACCGCATTTTCCATGAAAAGAATAATGGCACATAAAAAAGCGGTATCAATGCAAAAAATATGGCAAAACTCCAATTCAAAGGCGGCAGTGCCGAAGCATACAGCATGCCTCCGGCAAAAGAGATCACGGCAACGGCGGTTTTGAATACTTTAGAGACCAGAAACCACAAGTCGGGATTATTGTCAACTTTTTCCCTGCTCATATTTCTTCCACCTCGGCACCCAGTCCACGGAGTTTATCCGCCAGATGTTCGTAGCCGCGGTAGATCACGTCGGCACGGTCGATACGGCTTTCGCCGATGGCACAGAATGCGGCGATGACCATCGCCATTCCTGCCCGGATATCCGGACTGGAAAGCGACACTCCGTAAAGCGGCGTTCTGCCTGTGATAACCACCCGGTGCGGGTCACAGACAATGGCATTTGCCCCCATGCTGATCAGGCGGTCAACAAAGTAAATACGGCTTTCAAACATCTTTTCAAAGAACATTACCGTTCCCCGGCTCTGGGTTGCGGCGACAATGGTACAGCTCATCATATCCGAGGGATATTGCGGCCAGGTGCCGTCGGAAATCTGCGGAGTGAATCCGCCGAAATCAGTTTCCACCACCGGATCCTGATTGCCTGCCATAACAATCCGGTCGGGGTGAAGCGTCATCTGCCAGCCGAGTCTTTCAAAAACACGCCGGAGCATCCAGTGATGGCGGGGAGGAGTACCGTTTACAACGATCGGAGTTCCGGTGGCGGCGGCAAGAGCAAGAAAACTGCCGGCTTCGATGTGATCACCTGCCACATGGTAGCGGCATCCGGAAAGTTTTTCCACACCTTCGATGGTAATGGTGTTGCTTCCGGCTCCGGAAATTTTTGCTCCCATTGAATTGAGCATCGCTGCCAAATCACACACATGCGGTTCACAGGCAGCATTGAAAAGTGTGGTCGTACCTTTGGCGGTAACGGAAGCAATAATGATCTGTTCAGTAGCAGTAACGCTTGCTTCATCGAGGAAAAGTTCCCTGCCTTTCAAGCCGCCGGGAGCAGCGAAATTGTAGGATTGCCAGCCGGGTGCCATGATCGCACCGAGTTTGGTAAGCCCGTAAAAGTGGCCATCCAGCCGCCGTCTGCCGATGACATCGCCGCCGGGCTGGAAAAGTTCCGCCCTGCCGCAGCGGGCAAGCAGCGGAGCGGCAAAAAGAATACTGGTGCGGTTGCGGGAACAGAGTTCCTGGGTAATGATATGGGTTTTCACATCTTTGCACCGGAAACGCAGAGTATTTTTATCAAAGGTGTATTCCGCTCCGAGGGCAGCAGCGATATCCAGCATGGTATGCACATCGAGAATATCCGGCACATTGGTCAATACAGATTCTTCATCACTGAGCATCAATGCCGCAATCATCGGCAGAACCGCATTTTTGTTACCGGAAACAGTCACTTCACCGCCCCGGATCGAACCTCCTTTGACAATCAACGAACTCATACATCCTCCTCGCAACTTTAACATATTTTAAATACACGGCATACAGTATCATTAAAAAGAGATATTTTCAAGTGCCGTTATTGTATTTTTAGTGATCATGGAGTATATTTTCTTCATTATGGAAAGTAGAGAATTCAAAAAATTGTGCCGGATCGCCGGAGAGACCTGTGTAAAATACCGTTTGATCGCCGACAAAGACCGTCTGCTGGTCGGTCTATCCGGCGGTAAAGACAGCTTTATACTTATGCATCTGCTTGAACATCTTGCCGCCCATGCTCCGGTCAGATTCACCTTTGAAGCAGCGACTTTTGACCCCGGTTTCGATGATTTCAATGTGGAAAAAATTGCTGAATACTGCCGGGAACACAACTGGAAACACCATGTGGTCAAAATGGATATTCCGGAAATCATCCGGGAAAAGGGTATGGAATCTGCCCCATGCGTGCTTTGTTCCCGTTTGCGGCGGGGCAAACTTTACGGTCTGGCAAAAACTCTGCAATGCGGCAAGCTTGCTCTCGGTCAGCATCTTGACGATGTGATAACCAGTTTTCTGATGAGCCTCTGCCGGGGGCAGGGGATAACTTCCATGGCTCCACTGGTAATGCCGCAGGATCCGGCACATCCGGTGGTGATCCGGCCGTTGGCACTGGTTCCGGAAGATTTGATAAAAATGTGTGCTTCTCAAATAGGATTTCCGGAAAAAACCGGCAACTGCCGCTATGAATCGCTGGTAAAAAATGGTGACCGGGCAAAATTTTCTGCTCTGGTGGAAACTCTTTCACAGGATATTCCCCATCTGCGGGAAAATATTGCCCACTCGCTTACCAGAGTTGAAGCCGATCATCTGCTGATACCGCCTTTAGAATGATTTTTTGTGGAAAATACCTTGAAAACGATTCTTCAATGGGGTATATTATCTGCGTTGATAACCAACTCCAAACGAAAGGGAAATAGATTATGAAATTCGGTGTTGCCGATTTCGGCATGAGTGTATGGGATGGCGGTTTGTATGATCTGCAGAGCCGTTTGGAAGGATTGAAAGCGATCGGTTATGACGGCATTGAACGTTTTGAAGCCAATTGTGCCGCTGATGCCCTGACCAAAGCCTCCCTTTTCCGCAGATTGGGGATGGATTTTTCCACCTGCCGCGGTCCGAAGAATATGGACAGTATGGAGTGGACCGCCGGTTTGGGCAAACCGTATGTGTGGATCGCTCTCAGTGATGCGGTACGCTCAACTGATATGGAAAAATATCTGCGTCAGTGCAACAGTTTTGTTGCCGGATGCAAAACCTGGGGTATCAGCGGTATTCTGCACAACCATCTGGGAACCCGGATCGAAAATCAGGAAGAAGTCCACCTTTTCATGGAAAAAGTTCCCGGTGCTGAACTGCTTCTGGATATCGGCCATCTCTACGGTGCCGGCGGTGATCCGGTGGAAATAATCCACAAATACGCCGACCGTATCGCAGCAGTTCACTTCAAAGATATTGAGATGAAAGATGAATCCATCGGTCTGGATAAATGGTATGACCGTCTGCGTTTCTGTGAACTCGGTGCCGGAACTCCCGGACTGGTCGATTACGATGCCTGTGTGAAAGCTCTCTGTGAAGTCGGTTACGATAAATGGGTGCTTGTTGAACACGATACCCATACCGACGATCCATTCAAACAGCTCAAGATCAGCCTTGACCGTTTGAAAGAATCTTTTGCAAAATATTCCAAATAATTGAATTGTATAAAGTATCATCCTGCATACCGCTTACGGAATGCAGGATTTTTTTGGTACTCCTGTATCCACGATATACAGTGTTACATCAGATTCTGGGCATCGACATCGACAGCTACGGAAACGCCATTCGGGATCGGATGATGCAGAGCCAATATCCGGATCGCTTCCCGGATATTTTTCAAGCCGGTTCCCCTCACGATCATCATGTAGCGGTACTGGTTGCGGATCTTTTCCACCGGTGCCGGAGCAGGAGGAGTGATCCGCAGATTTTCATGCTGGTAAGGGAGCAGTTTATTGGAAAACTCTTCAGCGTATGCGGCAACTTTTGATTCATTTTCCCCTTTGAAAAATATGGCGATCAACCGGGAATATGGCGGATAATTCAGCATTTCCCTGAACTCCATATCAAATTTGGAAAAACCGTCAAAATCCAGATCGGCAGCAAATTTCAGCACATCGCTGTCACGGGAAGTCTGAAAAATCACTTCACCCCGTTTCTCGCCCCTGCCGGCTCTGCCGGCAACCTGGGTGAGCATTTGAAAAGTTCTTTCCTGAGCCCGGAAATCGGGCATGGAAAGTCCGAGATCGGCATTGATCACCCCCACCAGAGTCACTCCGGGGAAATGGAGTCCTTTGGCAATCATCTGCGTACCGACCAGAATATCCAGTTTGCCCCGGCGGAATTTATCCAGCACCACTTCGTAATCTTCGGCTGAACGCATCAGATCAGAATCCATTCTGCCGATCCTCGCTCCGGAAAAAATCCCCCTGGCACAACTTTCAAGTTTCTCTGTACCGCTGCCGAAGTAACGGATCTCCTGAAAACCGCACTCCGGACAGGCATGGGGAGCGGGAATCACATTGCCGCAAAGATGGCAGGATAATACTTCCCTGCTCCGGCTGTAGGTGTAATTATAATTTATGGAACACTCCGGACAACGTGCCTCATATCCGCATTGCGGGCAGCACAACGTGCGGGCATATCCTCTGCGGTTGAGAAAAAGTATTGCCTGTTCGCCCCGTTCCAGACGTTCTTCCACAGCATGGATCAATATCGGTGAAAGCAAATTACTCACTCCAGCTTCCGGTGCCGGATCCAGACGGCGGTCAACTATCCGGATCAACGGAGCAGGTTTATTATCCACCTGTGCCGCCATGCGGCAGAGTAGAAATTTTCCCTGCTGTGCATTGTAAAGCGATTCTGCCGCCGGGGTTGCCGAACCGAGAATAACACACGCCTTTTCCAGTTTGCCCCGTACCACTGCCACATCTCTTGCATGATAACGGGGGGATTCGGATTGCTTGTAACTGCTGTCATGTTCCTCATCGACGACGATCAGACCGAGATTGTTGAAAGGGGCAAAAAGTGCCGATCTGGCTCCGATAGCGATTTGAACTTTTCCGGAATTGATCCGGTTCCACTCATCAAAACGCTCCCGGTCGGATAGACGGCTGTGCAGTACGCTCAATTTACTGCCGAAACGGGCACGGAAACGGCGGACGGTCTGCGGAGTAAGAGAAATTTCCGGAACGAGTACGATCGCAGATTTTCCGGCTGCAAGTACTTTGGATATCGCCTGCAGATAAACTTCGGTCTTGCCGCTGTTGGTCGTGCCGTAAAGCAGCTGCACATGGGAGGAGGTTTTACCCTCAAGCATATCCGAGATCTGTTCCAGAGCCTTTTTCTGATCCGGAGTCGGCGGCAATGGGGAATCCGGCAATGCTTCAATGCCGGACTCAAATTCTGAAACTGCGGCAACTTCCCGCATCTTGATCATACCGGATTTGACCAACGCATCAAATGCGGCGGCAGAAAAATCGGTCTCCGTGGCAAAATCCGCCTTCGCCCCCTCGCCTTTACGCAAAAGCATCTGGAGCAGTTTCACCCGTTTTGCCAGACGGGCGGCAGAAGCATTTTCAATAATATATTTTTCCGCTTCACTCCGGTCGCTTACCGAATAAAGACGGCAGGTCTTTTCTTTTACTCTGCCGCTGCGTACCGCCGCCGGAAGCAGGGTGCGGATGGCGTGTTCCTGTGAAGCACAGTAATATTCAGCGATCCAGCGACCCAGTTTTACCAGATTTTCCGGAATAGCTGCCCGGTCACGGGCGATACCGGCAAGATATTTCAACTTCCCCTTTTCGTAAACACTTTCAGCTGCGGTACTCAAAACATAACCGGTTCGCGTGGAGTGGCCGAAAGGAACCGTGACCGCACTGCCGGTACGGATAATATTTTCCAGTTCCGGCGGGATCAGGTAGTCAAACTCCCGGTCAAGGGAAATATCGGTAATGACCTTGGCGATCATGGGGGATTATTTTCCTTCTGCCTCACGCATCATATCGGTAAATTCTTCACGGGAAAGCTCCTGCAGATGTTTACCTTTGCGGGAAAGCTTCTCGTTGAATTTTATCACCGTTTCGGTCATGCGTTCATGGGTCTCTTCCGAGCCGCCGGCAAGGTAGAAATTATCACCTCTGGTTATCCTCTTGTGTCCATCGGTATTATCCAGACCGACACCGAGGAGCATCGCCTGACGGGCGGCTTCATCACTATTCATCATAATAAAAAAGTTCCCTGCACTTTGATTTCAGAAATTCAACCGCAGCAAAGCGGCACGGATGAGATTTTCAGTGGTGCATTCATTTGCCGGCAATTCAGCAAGCAGGGCATTGACCGTCTTATTGACTGCATCTTTGCGGAAACCGAGCTGCTCCAGGGCGGCGGCAGCATCAGCTCCGGCACTGTTTGCCTGCGGCGGGGCAGCTGCCGGGTCGATACCAGAAAGTTTATCTTTCAATTCCACTATCAATCTTTCTGCGGTGCGTTTACCAACTCCGTTGATCCGGGAAAGAGATTTTACATCGCCGGAAGCAACTGCGGCACAGAAAGCTCCGGCAGGCATGGCACTTAAAACATTGAGTGCCAGTTTTCCCCCGACGCCGGAAACCCCGATGAGCTGCTGGAAAAGTTTCTTTTCCTCTTTACCGGAAAAACCGAAAAGGGTAATGGCATCTTCCCGTACTGCAGTATGGATGAAAAGAGTCACTTTTTCATTTTCCAGCGGCAGTTTGTCAAAGGTGGATAACGGTATTTGAACTTCATACCCCACTCCATTGACATTGATCAGACAACTGCTGAAATCTTTTTCGATCAGTGATCCTTCAAGCAGACCGATCATGAAAGCACCTCGATATCCAGCGAAATATCCATTGAACGCACCGAGTGGGTCAATGCTCCGGAAGATACATAATCCACACCGATCCTGCCGATGGATGCCAGACGTTTGATCGTAATGCCGCCGGATGCTTCCAGTTTGGCTCTGCCGGCAGTGATGGCAACAGCTTTTTTCATCTCATCATCGCTCATATTGTCGAGCATGATATATTCGACACCGCAGGAAGCAGCTTCGGCAACTTCATCCAGAGTATCGGCTTCGACTTCAATTTCCAGCATGGGAAAAGCTTCTCTTGCCCGTTTGACAGCTCTGGTAATGGCTCCATCGCCTTCCAGTGCCGCCAATTCACGATGGTTGTCTTTGATCATGATCCGGTCATACAGACCGATCCGGTGGTTGTCAGATCCGCCGACCGCCACGGCATATTTTTCCAGATTGCGGAAGCCGGGAGTAGTTTTGCGGGTATCCAGTACCACACAGTTGGAATCGGCAAGTTCACGGGAGTAGAAATACGACATGGTGGCAACTCCGCAAAGACGCTGGATAAAGTTCAAAGCGGTACGTTCCGCAGTAAGAATGGCACGGGCGGGACCGCTGATTACCGCCAGTTTATCGCCTCTGACACAAAGATCGCCATCCTGTTTAAGTGCTTCAAATTCCAGAGCGGGATCAATTTTTTTGAAAACTCTTTCTGCCACAGCGATACCGGCGAGGATCATCTCATCCTCTTTGCAAAGCAGTATTGCCCGGCTTTTGGCATTTTCAGGCACGCAGGCAATGGTGGTGGTATCACCGCGGTCACCGAGATCTTCGCTGACTGCCAGATCGATCAAAACATCCACACGCTGCCAATCGATTTCAGGAATAATACTCATAAAATCCTCCATTATTAAAAATTTTTAAATTCAATTTATTTATTCACCGGAAATAAATGGATAAGGGAACTTATCAAATACCCGGTGGCTCTCATCACCATTCAACGTCTGGGCAAAACTCATCACATAGCGGTAACTGTCGCTATTGACCGAAGCTGAAAAAAGAGTCATTGCAATATAACGCAGAAGTTTTTCCAGCGGCTGAAAAACAGCATCTGCCGGATTGATCCGGGTCAGATGCCAACTGCCGCAGCCCCGCAGAAGATTGCCGTCTTTATCCATTAAGCCGAAATCTCCCATCACCTGCACCGGCACGATCCCGTATTTCTGCAAAAGGGCTCCGAAAAAGGTGCAGAGCATACTTGCTGATCCTGCACGCTGACGGATGACGGTGCCGATACAGTAACTTTCCGGATGGATGGTGGTTTCATTACCCGGAAGAAAAGTCAATTTACGCATCAGAAGTTCAAGGTCATTGAGTGAGCCATTGAGGTCAGATTCGATTTTGCGGATGAATTCTTCAACCTCCTCCCGGATCTCATCGGGCGAATCTTTATCGAACCAGAGCAGATGCAGGTCGATCAAGCCCTGAATAACATCACTCCCCTGCGGCGGAGTCCTCAATATTTCCGCCACCCGGCGGCGGCGTTGACGCATATTCAACGCATGCTGCAGCCAGTGGGCACGGCGGCGTACCACCGGATCGGCACTTTCCTGAAGCTCTGCCGGAAGTTCTCCCAATTCATCCTCCCGGAGCAGAAGCTGGGCAAGCAGATTGATCCCGATACGGTCATCAGGGTCATCCAGCATACCGGAAAGATTGACTATTTCAGGAGAAAAAACCATTATTTACGCTCCGGGAAAATACCGACAAGTGCCTTTTCTGCAATGGAACGGACATCATCGGGAAAATCGCTTTTGATGATCCAGCGGAGAAATCCGGGTTCATTTTCGGCAATATCTTTCAACGTTCTTCCGGCATATTTGCCGAAATTGACGATCACTTCGCCGTCGCTCCACTTGAAGCGTCGGCTGCGGTCAACGGCATCGGGATCGGTCATATCGGAAAAATCTGCAAGTTCTGCGACATCCCGGGGCAGTTCCGGATGGCGGGCAAGTTCCCCCATCAACACCTCAAACGTGGCAGCGGTATCGGCGGCGGCACCGTGGGCACCTTCCAGATCTTTACCGCAGAAAAATTTGTATGCCGCCGTCAGGGTGCGGGGATAAAGTTTACAGAAAATATTGTAAGCATCGACGATCTTGCGGCTGGAAGCTTTAAGGTCAAGACCGACTCTTTTGAACTCATTTTCCAACAGCGGCACATCAAATCCCTGAATATTGTAACCGGCAAGGTCGCAATCTTCCAGATACGCAAGCAGTTTTTCGGCAATATCGGCAAATTGCGGACAATCTGCCACATCGGCATCGGTTATTCCGTGAATAGCAGTTGCTCCCGGCGGAATCGGCATGCCGGGATTCAGACGGCGTACCGTGGTGCGGCTGGTGCCGTCGGGCATGATTTTCATCACGGCGATCTCCACGATCCGGTCCCGCTGGGGTACGACCCCGGTACTTTCAATATCAAAAACCGCCAATGGACGGGTCAAATTCAGATTTTCCAACATAATTTCACCTGTGATTTATTTGAATATTTCATGTTTTTTGCGGATATGATCAGTGATCAGTTTTGAATATTTATTCTGTGCTTCCTTTGAAATAGAGTGAGCTTGCAGATAATCGTTGAATATCTCTTTATTTTTTGCCGGTATATTGTTGAATGCCGCGTATACTGAATCCGGAACACAGGTGCGGTCAATAAATCCGGCAGTAATAAACACCTGCGGATTACAGATACGGCGGGCAAAAAATGCGGCATCGATCATATCCATTGCAGCAGCGGCTTTATCCGGATCGTTTTTATAAGCCTCTGTGGAATAATAACGGGGCCACCCCGAAACTCTGCCGGCGGCGTTACCGCCGTGATCGCAGAGAGCCGGTACGATGGCGATGCAGAGAGTAATTTGCGGATCAAGTCCGGCGGCGGCGAGAGCCTGACCGCCGCCCTGACTGGTTCCACGCACGATCAGGGTACGGTGATCCCATTCCGGAAGCGATTTGATGAACTGCAAAGCACGGTAGGCACGTCTGAACATATCCGGAAAATAATTTTTCTGCAAATCATCCACCCCCCAGTGATAATATCCGTAGAGTTTTCCCCCTTTGCCGGTAGCAGTACGCATCGGCCCATTGTGTTTTACCGACATCGGATTGACGGAAAGCACCATCGTTTCCGGACGGTAAACCGGAGAAACTTTATCGGTATTTGACCCGTGAAAAATCACTTCCGCCGCCAATCTGCCGGGTTGAAGACCGACAGGCATGGTGAGTGCTGCAAAGAGATCTTTACCCTCATCACCCATATCCACTTTCACTTCAAAAGCACGGTATCCGGCACGGGGTTTGGGCAATTCGTTGAGCTGATAAGTCATCGGCATCAGGTCAAGTTCTTTTTTTGCCCGATCCCAGTAGGCATCGAATTTTTCCGGATACGGTCTGCCGGTGGTGATCTTTTCCGGTTCGACAGCGACACCGGCACTGGCGGTTTTGCCGTTATCTTTCACTTCCACATAAACAAAACCGGGCTTTCCCGACTGCAGAATGATTTCGGCACAACCTTTATCATCAGCAGCGGCAGTATAGGTTTTATTCAATTCGTCATACCCGGCAATACGCACGGAAAAACGGGATTTTGCCCGGTTTTCATCCAGTTTCACCTTGAAAACAATATCTTCGCCGGTACGGTAAATATATTTTTTCCCTGCCGGAAAAATTTCCAATGCAAAAACCGCACTCAACTGCAAAACCGCAAGCAGAATTGATAATTTTTTCATAAAACAAACCTCATTGCACGATTATACTTTTACACATTGATTTAAGATACAACACCCCTGCTTTTTTTACAAGCAGACTTGAAAAAAAAGCCCGCAAATGATACATTAAACGGGATGTTTCACCTGTTTACGGAGATATTTTACAATGAGTTTGATGCTTTTTTATACTTTCTGCTGTCTGGCCTGTTCATCGGTCAATGATCTGATTTTCAAGTTTTTTGCCCGTAAAGAGCGTTCACGGGGGTTGTTTGTCACTGTGGTCGGGGTTATCGGGACGATCTGTTTTCTCTTCCTGCCGGATAAATTCAGCGGCAATTTGCAATCGACAATTCTCTGGGGCATCATCTGCGGTATATTTTCCGCAGTCGGCAATATTCTGCTGATCGAAAGCATGACCAATCTGAGTGCCGGAATATGTTCCACGATCTACCGGCTCAATCTGGCACTGGTGGTGCCGCTTTCGGTGATTTTTCTGAATGAAAAACTGATCTGGAGCCAATATGCCGGTATCGGATTGGCAATTCTGGCAGTACTGGCTTTTCTGCCCGGTTCAACCGGCAAACAGAATACCCGCACTTCTGCACACATATTCCTGCCGATGTGTCTGGTGATCACCGCTTCAGTATTCCGGGCAGGTCTGGGATTATCGTGCAAATACGGCCCGCTTCAGGGAGCTTCGATGAACGGTATCAATCTGATCATCGAAATCATCTGGATCATCAGCGGAATTGTCTATTATCTGCTCAAAGAAAGAAAAGTTTACCGCCTTGATATGCAATTGGTCAAATACGGAACACTTTCCGGAATTCTGGTGGCGGGCATACTGCTTTTTATGATGTTCGCACTCAAAGAGGGCAATGCCAGTATCGTTTTATCCATTGCCCAGATGAGTTTTCTGCTGACATTTATTCTCAGTGTGCTTTTCCTCAAAGAAAAGGTCTCTTTATTCAAGCTGATTGCCATGCTTTGCGGTGCCGGGGCGATATTGCTGCTGGTGTGAATACAGCGGAGCATAGCCGCACTCTGCGGGGCGTGTGTTTATAAAATTGCCAATGCGGTATTCACGTTGCCAAACGGGGCACTGGTAGCTACACCATTTATTTCCGGTCTGATTTCATCGAGAATTTTCCGGGCGATACGGATACCTTCCAGGCGTTGAGCTTCTTTATCACCGGCTTTTTCCATCGCATCCATTATCCAATCCGGAACCACTACACCGGGAACCTCCCTTTTCATAAAAAGGGCATTCCGGTAACTGGCAAACGGCCACACACCTGCTATCACCGGAACTCCCAGATTTTTACGGACTTCCCGGAGAAATTTCAGCAATGTCGCCGGATCAAAAACCGGCTGGGTGATGATATATTCCGCTCCGGCAGCAACTTTTTCTTCCAGACGGCGGAACTCTCTTGTCATATCTATCGCATTCGGATCGGCTCCGACTCCGGCAACTATCGCAGTCTGCACACCATTGCCAAGGAGCTGACCACCGGCATCGATTCCGGTATTCAACCGGCTCTGGAGCTTGACCATGCCGATCGAATCCACATCAAATACTCCGGAACTGAAAGGATAATCCCCAAGTTTCGGCGGATCACCGGTAATATAAAGAATATTGCACAACTTTTTCGCCATACAGCCGAGAATCATTGACTGCAGACTGATAAGGTTACGGTCTCTGGCACAGCAGTGGATAATAGTCTCAATTCCCGCTTTTTCCTGAATTTCAATTGCAGTGATAATTTGAGAGATACGGCAGCTGGCACGGGGACCATCGGGGATATTTATCGCATCGACCCCGGCGGCGGCACAAACTTTCGCTTTTTCCACCGTGGAAGTCAGATCAAAACCTTTCGGTGGAGTCAATTCGATCAGCTTGACAAATTTTCCGGCAGCAAGTTTACTGCCGAATGAACTTTTTTCCGCCAACGGTACCGGGACAAGTGCTTCAACCTCTTTAACCTCTATTTCCGGAATATCTTTTACCGCAGATGCTGCCAGCGGTTTGAGTGAACGCACCATATCCGATATATGTGCCGGTGTGATCCCGCAGCAGCCGCCCAGACCTTTGGCTCCAAGATTCATGTAACGCATGGAGTAGGTGGTGAAATATTCCGGCGTGGTCATCTGCATAAAACGGTTATCCACGCTTTTGGGGACTCCGGAACCGGGCTGGGTGATGATGGGAAAAGCTGTTTTATTGACGATCTTTTCCAGTGCGTTCAAAGTTGTTTCCGGACCATTGCCGCAATTTATCCCCAGAGCATCCGGAATGTAAGGAGCTTTTTCCACTTCTTCAAGCACTTTATCAAAGTTACTGCCGTCACTCAAAAGAGCATCATCATCCAGTACAAAACTTATCACGCAGGGGATCTTGCCGGGAAATGCATTGATGGCATTACGCAGTTCTTCAAGTGATGAAATTGATTCAAAAAGCAGAAAATCCGCCTCCGCATCACGGAGAAACACCGCCTGATCCACGATTGCAGAAGCACTTGCATCCTTTGCCGGTCCGATGGAACCGGCAATCAGGATCTCCGGTTTTCCGGCAGCGGCTTTGCGGGCAATGGCAACTGCTGCCTGATTGATCTTTTCTGTGCGGTCGGCAATACCGAATTGCTGCAAAGATGCGGCATTGGCATTGTAAGTATTGGTAGTCAGCACTTCCGCTCCTGCATCCACATAGGATTGGTGAATCGCTGCCACTGTTGCCGGTGCGGAAAGACAAAGATCATCGTATGAAGTATTGACAAAAAAGTTCCGGCGGTAAAGTTCAGTACCGAAACCGCCGTCAAAAATCAGCACATTCTGTAATTTCTGCCGCAAGTCACCGATTTTCATATCTGCTCCTTAAGCTCTCTGACTGATTTAAGTATTATTATCTGTGCCGCAAAAGCGATCAAAGCCATTACCATTGCAAAAATAAACGGAGAACCGGTAAATCCGGAAATATCCACGATCACGCCGCCGATAACCGGTGCAAGCAGATTCACGATACCGACAATGACTTCATTACCCGCCACAAAGAAGCGGCTGCGGGTCGGATGGGCAAGAGAGTGATAAACCAGATAAAAATAGAATATTCCGCTGTATATACCGTAAATGACCGCCGCCATATAGAAGATTTTCAAATCTGCGGCAAACGCAAAAAGAAGCAGTGACAACACCGCAGGCAGTGTCATCAGTAACGCAGGAAGTTTACGCCACATCCATGTTTTACTGCGGCAGAGCAGAAGTGCCGTAAACGCCTGCACATAACTGAGCAGGGCAAGAATGTAAGCGATATGATCTTTGGAAATTTCCATAAAATCGCCATGTTTGGGCCACATGGCACGGATCTGGCACACCGTGATCGTTCCCAGACCGCCGACGATCCAGCCGAGAATGGCAAGTTTATTATAATCTTTTTCAGAGAATCTCTGTATCTCTTTTTCTTCTGAAACGGTTCCGGCAGCAACAGTATCGCCGGTCTGTTTTCTGCTTTTAAGCAGTCTGGCAATAATTATCACGCTGATCGTAACTGCTAGGGCCAGAACAAAGGTTATGATAAAACCGTTTCTTACAGAAAGACGGGCAAATGCAAGCGGCCCGGTTGCAATACCTGTACTCCATGTCAAAGTGTAAAACGAGGTTGCTTTGATCGTTCCCGGGGTTTTGCCGCCGGATTCGATCTCTTTGGCAAGCAGCTGGAATGGAGTGCAGAACATCGCCGCACCGATACCGGCACAAATCAGCCACACAAACTGGGTATACAGACCGTTGAATATGATAAATCCCAGTGCTGTTATCATCAGCATCACACCGCCTGCGAGGATGAATTTCAGTGCATTTGCACCATTGACCAGTTTGCCGACGACCGCAGTAATTGCACAATAGGCGATCCCCCATGCCGCTGTTGCCGAACCTACGATGATTCCGGGAGCAGATGCCTGTGCGAAGCGGTAACTGGTGATGAAAAAGAATCCGCCGCTGAGAAAATTGATGGCAAACGGAACAAAATAAGCAAGAATCCTTAACAGCATGAGTTTTCCCCACTTGAAAGATCAAAGGTTTGACCGCAGAAGCAATTCCAAGACAGTCAAACCGTACTCCGGCAAAATCATCCTGCCGGCAAGATCATTTTGTTTTTCAGATAGCACCGCACTTTTTCAGTGTAGCGGTCAAAGTTTCCAGATGTGCCGCACTCATTTCGCACAGCGGCAAACGGTATTCACCGGCGATCTCACCCCGCAGAGCCATGGCAGCTTTGACCGGGATCGGATTGCTTTCAATGAAAAGATCACGGAAAAGAGCGTAATATTTCTTGTGGTACGCAAGTGCGGTCCGGTAATCACCTTTCAGAGCCAGAGCGACCATTTCAGAAAGTTCTGCGGGAATGATGTTTGAAGCCACACTGATAATACCGCTGGCACCGACTGACATCATCGGCAGAGTCAGAGAATCATCACCGCTCAAAACTGTAATATCACAAAGATCTTTGATCGCCGAGACCCGGTCGACACTGCCGCCGGCTTCTTTTACTGCCACCATCAGCGGATTTGCCGCCAGACGGGCAATAGTTTCCACGGCGATCGGTACACCGGCACGGCCCGGCACATTGTAAAGCACCACCGGCAGCTGACTTTTTTCAGCGATCACGGAAAAGTGACGGTAAATACCTTCCTGCGTCGGCTTGTTGTAGTACGGAGTAACCTGCAAAGACGCATCGGCACCGGCAGCTTTGGCTTCAAGAGTCAAATGGATAGCCTCTTCGGTGGAATTTGCACCGGTTCCGGCGATGACCTGACAGCGGCCGTTGACGATTTCCACAGTCCGGGCAATAACTTCAATGTGTTCTTCCGTGGAAAGGGTCGGGGATTCCCCGGTGGTTCCGACGGGAACGACTCCGGCGACTTTTCCGGCGATCTGTCTTTCCAGAAGAGCTTCAAATGCCTCATAATCGACCCTGCCGTTACGGAACGGGGTCACCAACGCTGTATAAACACCTTGCAGAATCATAAAAATACACTTTCTTTTAATTGGCTGCATTTAAATATAAAATAACAATATATAAAATAATACCATTGCCCTGCAAATTCAAATACAGGAACTTGAAAAATCACACAATGAATATTATTTTATGTATGAAGTTCAAAAAATGGAGGTTTTGGATGAAAAAGTTTTTGACCGTTTTTGTTTTTGCAGTTCTGTTTTGCGGCTGCATCAATATTCAGTACAATGGTAAAACCGCAGATAAAAAAGCCGGTGACGTTTTGGTGGCAGTTTTTGCAAATGCAGATAAAGTCAACCGGAAATACACCATTCTCGGAGAAGCTGAAGCAAGCGGAAACTATCTGGAAACCAGCCGGGATGATATGATTGCCAAACTCCGTGAAAAAGCCCGTGAATGCGGAGCTGATGCCATTATCATAAAAGAGCAGAAAGTGGTATCTGAAAGCGGTAAGGAAATTTCCGGCGGAGTTTTCCGCAGTGCTTTTGATCAGGAAGGTACTCCGGAAAACTGGCAGAACTTTGCCCGGACAGTTGACCGGGATTATGTGAATACCAACCGTTCCGCCAATAATACGGCATCCGGAACCAACCGCAATATGACCAGGATCATCAAAGCGGTATTTATTACTTACTGAATGATCATGCGTTCTCTTTCCGCCTGAATATTGCGGCGGAACTGGGCAGGGGTGATTCCGCAATGTTTGCGGAACGTCTTGATAAAGTAAGATGCATCAAAAAATCCGGTACGCACAGCGATTTCGTCGATGCTCATTCCGGAATGTTCCAGCTCATAACACGCCCTTTCCAGCCTCCGGTTGCAGATATATTCCGATAATCCGGTTCCCAGTTCCTTGCGGAAAAGTTTACCGAAATAGTCCGGGGCATAACCGGAAATTTCCGCAAGCTGTTTCATGGAAAGTTTGGAACCGAGATTATCAGTAATGTAACTCAGCACCTTGCCCAGATGTTTCTGGGCGTAACTGGCACGGATGCCGGGGGCAAGTACTGCATTACGCAGAACAAAGATCAGCAAGTCTATGAAAAGAGCCCTCGCACGCAGCATGTAAAAGGGTGACGGAGTATTTATTTCCTCATTCAACTCATCCAGCATAACGGTAATTTTTTTCTGAAGATTCGGACCGAAAGTGTATTTATCAAGCATTCTTTCGGGGTCTTTGTCATTGAAATAACGGAAAAGTTCCAGCTCATCTTCGCGGAAGATTGTCCGGTCAAAAAGGCAATTCACATAACAGAGATCGCCGTCGCTGTAATATTCGTGAGTTGCTCCGACCGGGATCATATACAGATCCCCGGTGAGCATCGGGTGAACGATCCCGTTGATGGCACACCAGCCGGCTCCGTGATAGATATAGACCAGCTCCACTGCGTTGTGCCGATGAATGATCTGATAACTGGGAAGTTTCAATTTCTGCACTACCAGCGGCAGATCGGTACTGACAAGTTCTTCAAGTTTGTATTCCAGCATATTGCAGATCTCCATTAATCTTTCAGAGTAAATATACTTCCGGAGACAATTAATTGCAAGTATAACGGTTGCAAATAATTGAATTTCTGCCATATCAGTTTATATTGGTTGACAGAAGGAGACCATTTTATGAAAAGATTCATGGCTTTTTTCACTTCGTTATGTTTTTTTGCCGGATGCAGTTATTCAGAACCGGCAATACCGGCTGTCAATGAATTTGATGTGGAAAAATATATGGGCAAATGGTATGAATTTGCCCGTCTGCCGAACTGGTTTGAAAAAGATATGACAAATGTTACTGCGTTTTACACCTTGAAACCGGATGGCAGGATCACGGTCGAAAACCGGGGAGAAAAAAACGGAAAACTCAAAACTATCACCGGTACTGCCCGCAAAGCAAAAAACGGAGCTGCCGGAGAATTGGAAGTCAGTTTTTTCCCCCTGTTTTATTCCCCGTACCGGGTGATCATGCTGGCTGATGATTACCGATACAGCGTGGTTGCCGGAAAAGAATGCTCTTATCTCTGGATACTTTCCCGGAGTGCAGAGCTTTCACCGGAAGACCGGAAAGAGATTTTTTCTTTCCTGAAAAAATATGATCTGCCGGTGGATAAATTGATCTTCCCGCAGATGGTATCACGATCCGTGCTGCGGGAAAAGTGATCTTTACAGTACCTCTTTGCCCCATGCCTCGTTGCCGAGGATCCCGTGATGGAAAAATACCGGTTTGTACCCTCTTTCAGTGGCGATACGGATGGCGGTTTCCATCCGGTCAAAGTGATCGGGCAGGTAATTGAAGTAGCGGGGGAAACTGTACTGCTCATGAGTGGCAAGACCGATGGTATCCCGGTTGACCGCTGAAACCATCTCTTTTATCTGTTCCACGCTCCACAAATTTGCGGTACAGTCGTTACGCCAGAAAAGAATATTGTAACGGGTATCGTAGAGATATTTATTTTCCTCGATATAAAGAGCATCATTCAGGTTGCGGAAGTAACCGACATCGGTGATGCGTTCATTTTCGCCGTCATCAAAAATACCGGTGCGGGGCGAAACGAATTGCCCCTCAAGCAGACGCACACCGCGTTTGTGAAGTTCACCGAATGCCGAGGGGCGTGCCATTGCCCAGTGGAGTGCTTCCATCGGGATATAGCTCTCTTTTCCGGCGAAACGGTAAATCTGCTCAAGTACCTGATCGTAATCGGCGGCGATCTTTTCCGGCGGCGTATTCTGGTATGGACGGTCGGGAAATTCACTCTGGGCGTGGAAAGACATTTTCAGCCAGTTCGCATTATCGGCAAATTCACCTTTATAACAATCCGGAACCATGCTCAAGTCAAAAGGTTCATGACTGTTGTTATAAAATAAATTGAGCGTAAAACAAGTGCCGTAATTCTCATTCATCTTTTTGAGAAATTTCAAATAGAAGTGGTCAAAAAGTGATTTCGGCCGTTCTTTGGCAATATCTGTGAGAAAGAAAATATTGTCGTCGATGAAAAAATCATAGCGGAGAAATGAGGCTTTATCCCACAAAACTGTTATTTTACGGCTCAATACGCCGAAATCATCGGTCAATTCAGCAGTAATGGTGTTGAATGCCGCCGTAAGCGGCAAGTCAATGAAAAAATCTTTGCCTTTGCGGTTTACCGGCATACCGTTTACCAGAATCGTTCCCGGTACATCGCAGACTCCGGTAACTTTGATGGCAAGAGCGTCGGCAGTTTCCACGCCGTTGTGGCGATTGAGAACTGCTCCGTGACGTGGATAGGTGATTTCAAACATATTTGTTCCTCATATTTTCAGAAAATTTTACGCAATTTATCCAGTGCCGGTTCCAGCAACGCTCTGGGCATACCGATTGCCAGACGGAAATGGTGCTGCAATCCCTCGTATCCGGCAATGTGCCAGGTGTCGTAATAGTGACCGGGATCGGCTGAAATACCTGCCAGAGCGAGTTTGTCTGCCAATTCAGCGGTATTGAGTTTCAACTCACTGCAATCGACCCAGAGCAGAAATGATGCTTCCGGACGGCAAAGTTTCAACGGGGTATCTTTCAGATATTCCATGGCGAGGTCGATATTTTTATTCAGATACACCAGCATCTCATCCAGATATTTTTCACCGTATTTGTAGGCGGAAGTCTGGGCAATCAGCGAAAAAAGCGGCGGTCTGCCGCACTCATGACCGTATTCATAGAGCAGTGAACGCACTTTATTTTTAAGTTCTTCATCGGCTATCACCGCTGAACCGATATGACATCCGCCCAGATTGAAAGTTTTGGAAGCGGAAAAGACCGTGATCACCCGTTTTTCCATTCCCGGCAGTGCCGCCAGCGGAATATGTTTATTTCCGGGATAGACCAGATCCCGGTGGATCTCATCGCTGATTACCATACAATCATATTTTTTGACCAGTTCAGCTAAAGTTGCAAGTTCATCCATACGCCACACCCTGCCGGTGGGATTGTGGGGTGAACACATCATCAACACTTTAGCTCCGGAAGCGAAATGTTTTTCAATATCTTCAAAGTCAAAGGTATAATTGCCGCTGCCGTCTTTTTTCATCCAGCTTTCACAGGCGATCCTGCCCTGCATGTAAGCACTGCGGATCGAAGGCGTGTGCAGCGGCAGGATAACGACCACCTTATCCCCCGGCGAAGTAAGTGAATACATCGAACAACGCATCGTATTGAGTACTCCGGGCGTGGCAAGCAGATGTTCCCGGGGAATCTCCATACCGTGACGGTGTTTGACAAAGTCGATCACCGCCTGATAATCCTCATCGACCATCATCGTATAACCGAAATTGCCGTGTCCGGCACGTTTCTGCAATGCGTCAATAACTTCCGGTGGAGCGGAGAACTCCATATCGGCAATGGTCATCGGCAGGATATTTTCCGGTACTCCCAGATATTTACATGCTCCGATATTCCGGCGGTTCACGATACGGTCAAAATCATACATAATAAATCTCCTGAATTTTACAATAAATATACGGCAGTTAAAATAGCATTGAAAAATGTTTTTTCAATAAGATCTGCACTGAATCTCAGCAGATTTTTTGTTTTTACATACTGCCTTCAGCTTCCGTTTCCGCTGATGTTCCGCCGCTTGACCCCGTCCGGGTAAGCACCCGGTGGCAGATTTTTTTAATTTTTTCCTGCTGGATTGCCGATATTGACTGCGGCTCCGGAATCGGTGTTCCAGAAGCCGGCAAGTTTCTGCCAGAGAAACTCCCGGGGCGTCATATTGCAGTATTTGACAAATTGTCTCCTGAAATATGCCATATCGTTGAAACCGCAATTACGGGCGGTCTCTTTGACGGAAAGATTTTCCGTGAGCAAAATCTGACACGCTCTTTTTATCCGCAGACGGTTCAACGTGGTGATCACCGTTTCCCCGTAAATACGGTGGTATATCTGCCCCAGATATTTGGGGTTGCAGTGCAGCTCTTTACTTACAAGCTGCAATGATACCGGTTCGGTATAGTGGGTCAGAAGATACCGGCGTGCCAGATCTGCCAGCGGAGTGGTAAGAGTTTGAGAAGTGATATCTGATGAACGGCGGATCTCACGGAACATCAATTCAAAAAGCAGCTTGAGACTTTCATTATCCGGTTCCGTGCGGGATTGTTCCAATAAATACATTTGAGCATATCCCGGAAGAGAAGAGTGTTCCGGCAATTGACCGCTTTGCGGCAATTCTGCAACTAATTCATCATCAAGAAAGTGTATCCAGAAAAAAGATAAATTTACCGGATAAGTTCCCAGACCGCCATGCTTTTTTTCCCGGTGCAGAATAAGATATTCTCCGCTGCGGATGCGGAAATAATGATCTTCCTCAAACATATTCAATTCTCCGGAAAGCACCACGATAAGCTCGTGACTTTCCATGATCCGCGTGGCATGCCTGCCTTTGCCTCTTGAAATGAATTTTCCGGCATGCAGAATTTCTCTTGACATGGTAATTTGTCTCCTTATTGTGTAATATAATCCTCTTGATGGATATTTACAAGCAAAAAATTCAATGTTATATTAATCTGCAGATCGGGAAAGCAGATGAAACAATAAAAACAGTGTAGTTAAAATGATGAAAAAATTTGAAGTTCCGTCGATAAGCGATGTCCGTTTGAATGATGGAGTATTTGCCCTCCGCCAGAAAAAAGCCCTTACTTCCACTATTCCTTCTGCTATAAAAAAAGCTGAAGAAAGCGGCAGGATTTCCGCTTTTGATCTTGTAAACTATCATGGACCGAGAGAATATTTCTGGGATTCCGACACCGCAAAGATCCTTGAGGGTATCGCCTATGCGTTGAAACTGGAAAAAAATGATGATTTGCAGAGAACTTTTGAAAAATGGGTGGATCAGATCGTCAGCTGTCAGCAGGAAGACGGTTATCTCAACTCCTATATTTCCGGCACAGCACCGGATAAACGTTGGAAAAGTCTGAATCACCTCCACGAATTGTACTGTGCCGGTCATCTTATCGAGGCGGCGATAGCCGGCAGAGATTTACCCGGAGGAGAAAAACTTTTTCAGGCGATGTGCCGCTATGCCGATTATATCGACTCGGTTTTCGGTCTGGATGAGGGTAAACGCCGCGGCTGGCCCGGTCATGAGGAGATCGAACTGGCTCTGATCAAACTTTACCGTATCACCGGTAATGAGCGTTACCTGAAACTGGCAAGCTACTTTATCAATGACCGCGGTATTGAACCTTGTGTTTTTTCCAACGATGAGTGGAATTTTGAGGGGTTGAAGGTCATCCGTCAGGCGGATAAACCGGTGCGTGAGCAGCACGATGCCCAGGGGCACTCCGTGCGTGCAGTCTACCTTTATTCCGGTATGGCTGATACTGCCTATGAGACCGGAGATGCAGAACTGCTTGCCCACTGTGAAAAACTTTTTGACAGCATTTGCAATAAACGCATGTATATCACCGGCGGTATCGGTTCAACTTTCCACTACGAAGCCTTTACCAAAGATTATGATTTATCCAATGGAGCATTGATGTATGCCGAAAGCTGTGCCGCTATGGGACTGGTTCAACTTTCCCGCAGACTTTTCAACCTCACCGGTAAAACCAAATATCTGGATGTATTGGAAACAGCTCTCTACAACGGGGTGCTTTCCGGTGTCAGTCTTGCCGGAGATACTTACTTTTATTCAAACTATCTGGAAGTGGATGAAGCCAGCAGTTTTTACAATTTCGGAGCCCCGGAAAGACAACCGTGGTTCAGCTGTCCATGCTGCCCGACCAGTTTCTCCCGTTTCCTGCCCCAGCTGGGTACTTTCATCTACTCCATGTCAGATGATGCACTCTATGTGAATATTCCGGCTGCAAACCGTGCCGAATTGATGGTCGGTAAACTTCCGGTCAAATTGGAGATCACCGGAAACTATCCTTACGACGGAAATATTTCGATCAATTTGCAAAGTTCCGGTGAATTCACTCTCAATCTGCGTATACCTTCATGGTGCCGCAGCTATTCTGTAAAAGTCAACGGGGAAATGGTCGATTCCATTTCTCTGAAACGCTGTTGGCAGAGTGGAGATTGCGTGGAACTTTCTTTGGATATGCCTGTGGAAGTTATGCGTGCCAATCCGAAAATCACCGGCAATCTGGGCAGGATCGCCCTGAAACGCGGACCATTGGTCTACACTCTTGAAGAGATCGACCAGAAATTTCCGGTCAGAGAATTGCTCATAAACACCTCGCAGAAGTTTGAAGTTGTTCCCTTTGAAGGACTTCCGGAAGGAACTCTCGCTATCAGAGGTAAAGCATTCCGGGAAAAATTTCCTGAAGATGAGTTGTATTTCTCTGCTTTGCCGGAATATGAAAATACTGAATTTTGTGCCGTGCCTTATGCCTTGTGGCAAAACCGTGGAAAGAGCAATATGTGCGTCTGGAACCGGTACAAAGCAGAATAATGAGCTTTACGCCCGTAGCTGACGGTCAATCTGCGGTGATCTTGCGAATAACTTTCGCCGGAATACCTGCCGCAACCGAGTTGGCTGGAATATCTTTGGTAACTACTGCTCCGGCGGCGATAATGGTATTTTCGCCAATGGTCACCCCGGGGCAAACCATTGCCCCGGCTCCGATCCAAACTCTTTCACCGAGTTTTACCGGTTTATGGTTATGCCGTTTCTGGATCAAACCATTTTCCACTTTCAATGAACTGCTCAAAATTTTTGCTCCGGCAGATAAAGTAACATGATCTCCGAGAAAAATTCCGCCTTTTGCCGCGAAATAACATTGAGGATTGATTGTGACATTGCTGCCGCATTCAATATTCTGAGGACAACTGAAAATCACCCCTCTATTGATAAAAGGAAATTTTTTGCCGCAGCTTTTAAAAATTTTAGAATAGTAATATCCACGGATGCGTGCTTTCATTCTATTGATTTTTGAAGATAATTTGAACAGGATATAAAATAAAATTCTCATAAATATTTTCTCCCGGAATATTGAAGAAATCTGTATCAATAAAGCTCTCTCATAATATACCACAAACTTAAAAAATTACAACTTAAAATAAATCAGCAGCAGGATTCCATCAGAATACGGCTTGCAAAAAATCCTCTTTCGTGTATATTAAACCGGAAATCAGATTTCAGAGGTGAAAAATGGATATCAGCAAGATCGACAAAAATTTTTCTGTACAGGGTGCAGATGAAAATGGCTTTATTTTCTATGATGTTAAATCAGCTCCCTTCGTTATTGAAGGATTGGCATGGTATAAGGAAAATGACGGAGCTTATTTCCGTCTGCCGCAAACTTTTACCAAAGATGAGGTGAATGCCGGGGCATTGGGGTTGTCGTGGCACACCGCCGGTGTCAGTGTCAGATTCAAATCAGATTCTCCGGAAATAATGCTCCGGGCGAAACTTTCCAACAGCTGCGATATGAACCACATGCCCCGTGCCGGCAGTATGGGGTTTGATGTGTTTTATCGTGAAAGAGGCGGCAAATACCGTTACAATCATACGGTTCAGCCTTCTGCCGGAGCGACTGAAATAACCGCCATTGCCGCCGGTAATGCCGATGGTAAATATTGGGAATGGCTGGTGAATTTCCCCCTTTACGGAGGAGTTGACAAGGTGGAAATCGGTTTGAAAGCCGGTTCCAGACTCGCTTCCCCGGCTCCGCATAAAGTAAAAGATCCGGTACTTTTCTACGGTTCATCCATCACGCAGGGCGGATGTGCCTCAAGACCCGGCAATGCTTATACATCCATGCTCTGCCGTGCAGTCGATGCCGAAGAGATCAATCTCGGATTTTCCGGTTGCGGTAAAGGCGAAGAAGCTGTTGCCGAAGCGATCGCCAAATTGAAACTTTCAGCATTCATAATGGATTATGACCATAATGCTCCGACTCTGGAACATCTGGAAGCGACCCACGAAAAATTTTTCAGGATCATCCGCAAGGCACAACCGGAACTGCCGGTGATACTCCTTTCCAAGTGCGATTTCCCCTACTTCAACAGAGAAGCGATCAAAAATGTTTCCGCTCGCCGGGAAGTGATCAGACGCACCTGGCAGAATGCAGTGGATGCCGGTGATAAAAATGTTTATTTTATTGACGGTCAGAGCCTTTTTGCCGGAGCGGATTTTGATTTATGCACAGTTGACGGATGTCACCCCAACGATCTCGGATTCTACCGCATGTATCGCAAAGTGCTGCCGGTATTGAAAAAAGCACTTGCAAAAAAATCCTGAGCAAATCTGCGAAAAAAATTGAGGGCTGTTGCCGAACTTTCAAGTTTTGCAACAACCCTCTTTACATTGTTCTGCGTAAAACAAACCGGAACTGCGGCAGATATTATTTTTCTTTGCTGTCAACTGCTTCCAGTTTGGCTTTATCGACCAGCGAAACGTGTCCTTCGACCATACCGTTATCCAGAGGATTGTCTTCACGGTTTTCCAGATCTTTGAAAAGCCGGAGCATATCTCTGGTTCCGCAGATACCGAACCAGACGGTGGTGATAGCGGCACAGATCGCCGGGATGATCAGGAAGGTGATCAGAAAGTAATATCCCCACCATTTTGTCGGCCAGGTGTAAAAAGCATTCCAGATCAGCACCACCACCACGGAAATAAAGAACTGGTAAATGATGGAATAGGTAAATACGCTCCAGGCGATCACTTTATCACCTTTGCTGTATTCTGAGGTAATACCCAGCAGTCTGGCAAAAACGTTTTTCACGCTCCATTTGAAAGCGGCGGGTTTATTTTCACCATCGATGGCATATTTGCCGCGGTAAAGCATTCTTTCAAGGTTGAAAGGTTTGCGGCAGGTGAGATAGGATACCACCAGAAATACCACGATGGAAACCACCATTGCCATAAAATAAAATTCATAGGAGTTGATGGGACACTTCAGAGGATTCATTTCCCAGACGATGATCGGATTGAAAGGTGCGGAAACGGTATGCAGGAAGTTGCCGACAGAATCCACCCAACCGTGGGATTCGAGGAAAGGATAGATGTGTTTTGCCCAGTTTCTCTGAATGAGAATACCTGCCATATTGATCCCCATACCGCTTAAAAGACTGCTCCACGCTCCGGCGGAAGTTCCGAAACGGCTGTAGAAACCGAAAACGATCATCGGACCGCAGCCGCCAAGCCACATACCGTACATAATGGAAATAAAAAGACTGATATAGTCCAATTGTGCCATAAAGAAACTGCCCAGCAGGAAAACCACACCGACCAGAATGGAGATCAAACGGATGTAGAAAATATGTTTTTCCGGTGAAAGATTCTCATTTTTATAGAAAGGAACTACGCAATCCTGCACCAGCGTACTGCTGGCAGAGTAGATTCGGCTGTCATCGGAAGAGAGGATGAAAAGCACGATCATCATGCAAAACAGTCCGATCAATCCGGTCGGCAGCAGATGCCGCATGGTTGCCGGAAGCATCAACTGACGGAAAATGGTTTTGAATTGCTGGGTTTTATAGCTGCCCTCGCCATCGCTGCCGAAGTGTTTGCCTGCTTCATCGAAATAGATTTGATCGGGATTGTATTTCTGCGAAAAAGGTTTATCCACACCGATATTCTGTTTGAATTCCGGCAGTTGGGTGATTTTGGAAACAAAAATTTCTCTTTCTGCCGGATCGGTTATCAATTCTCCTGCAATCTCACTGGAAATCGAATCCCGGATGATTTTGGCATCGGATGAGTAGTTGGTGTGACTCATGACCGTGATGATCGCCACGGCGAAAACCACATAGCAAACTGTGGAAAAAGTTCCTCTCCACGAACCGAGGATCGATCCCATTTTTGCTTCGTGGGCGCTGGCGGCGGCGTTGCTGCCGCCGGTAAATCCGCTGGCAGTGTGCAGAAATGTTGCCATCACGACTACCACCAGCTGGAAAAGATTGAAGTCCCGCAATTCGGCAACATCAAACGGGTTGATGAAACTTTCACCGGCAACCCGGTCGCCCATGACCGGCATGATTTCTCCCATCCACGAAAATTTGCTCAATACAAAGATGATAAAGACCAGCACCACCGGAAAGAAGATGATCCCCTGCAAGGTATCTGTGACCACGATGGAAAGAGTTCCACCCAGACAGATAAGGGTGATCGCCAGAAAAAGAGTAATCGCCACTACCAGAATAAATGTAGGACACTGCCAACCGAAAATATTTATATATTGCGGCAATCCGAGGTAATAAATGAAGAAACGTGCAGCAATAGCGGGCATGATGATATTTGCCATGATCTCTGCAATGGAACGGAGAAAACAGGCAAAAATACGCAGACTGCGGTTGTAACGGATCTCAAGGAATTGACCGAGACTCATCGCTCTGGTTTCCCGGAAACGATAGAGACACCACCCGCTGAGAGCGACCATGATGCTCAACGGCAGCATCAGCGAGTTCCAGAAGGTCATGGCAAATCCGGTACGGTAATGGGATTCGACGTAGGCAACCAGAGAGACCAGAGCCAGAGAGTTTGCCATATTTGCCGTGGAAATGACGTAACGGCGGCAGACTCGACCTGCCACCATGAAGTCCGAGACTCCGCGGATATACTTGCGGGAATAAAATCCCAACCACATGACCACTGCCAATGGAACCAATGTTATCAGCCAATCAATCCAACTCATTTTTCACCTCATATTTTCTATTGTTAAATGTTTTTGCAAAAATGTAACACCGGAAGGATAAATTTGTAACTGCAATCACCGGTATTTCTGAATACAATAGCACTTAATCAGGAAAATTTCAATTTTTTTACGGAATTTTTATTAACTGTTTTCAGAAAGGACATAAAATGTCCACTTGCTTATCATATATTATACCCGTAACCTGAAAAAAGGAGAAAGGCAGGTAAAATATGTGGAAAAAACTTTATGAATTGACGATCGAAAAGTTTTTCAGTACCAGGCATGAAAAAGAGATGCTGGTTCTGGATATATTTCCCGGGGAAGCTGCATTTTTCACCGGATACAAAAAAATTTCTCAAAGGAGGAAAGATAATGTTTAAATTTCTTATTTGCACCGCATTTGTTATCCGTCATCTTTACAGAAGATACGGCAGGTAAGCAGCCATTTAAAGCAGAAAACTTTTTAATTTTTTCCAAAAAAGTTGATTTATTGCAGTTGCGGTGCTACATTTTACAAAAAGTTCAATCGAATCAAAGGTGCTGCCCCCATGCTTACTGCAATTATTCTGAAAATCCTCGTTCCCGGTTTTGACCGGAACAACCTGAATCCTGAAATGCGTACCCGGTGCGGTATTGCCGGAGGTATTACCGGTATATTCTGCAATGTGCTTCTGGCAGCAGTCAAATTCACTATGGCATTTATCAGCGGCAGTATTGCCGCTGGAGCAGATGCGGTAAATAACCTTTCCGATGCCGGAACCGGTCTTATCACTGTTTCCGGTTTCCGTCTTTCCCGGCGCGCTCCCGATGCTGAACACCCTTTCGGTCACGGCAGAACGGAGTATGTGGCGGCACTCATCGTATCTTTACTGGTCATGGGGTTGGGCATATCATTTCTGAAAGATTCCATCGTGGCGGTTTTCCGCACTCCGGAAGTTACTTATTCTCCGGTGACAGTGGCGATCCTTTCCGGTACGATCCTGATCAAATGCTGGCTCTTTTTCTTCTACAGGAAATTGGCAAAACTGATAAATTCCGATATGCTCAAGGCGGCGGCATACGACAGTTTGAGTGATTGTCTGGGAACTTTGATCGTTATCGGTTCGATAATCGGGTCAAAATACACTGCATTCCCGCTGGATGGCTGGGCGGGAATCGTGGTTGCCGGCATGATTTTCTGGGCAGGCGGCGGAGTGTTGAAAGATACGGTCAGCAAACTTCTCGGTGAACAGCCTGATAAAGAACTGGTCGAAAAGCTTAAAACCACCATTCTCGGTATGCCGGGAATCGATGGTATCCACGACATTATCATTCACAATTACGGTGAAAACAGTTACTATGTGACTGCACATGCGGAAATTTCCAGTACCGGAGACCGCCTTTCCGCCCATGATATATTGGAAAATGCGGAAGTGGAAGTGGCAAAGAAACTTCCGGTTCACCTGCTGCTGCACGGCGATCCGTATAATAAGGATAATCCCGAAGTGATCTACTGGCGGAGCCGGATGGAAAATTGTACCGCTGATTTCGACAGTGAGTTGAAAATTTACGATTTCCGGCTGATAAAAGATGAAGACGGTCAGGTGAAAATACTCTCATTTCATCTGCTTGTGCCGCATCGCTACGCATTTTCAGAAGCAGAACTGCTTGATCAGCTTCAAAGCCGGATGCAGAACTATAAAAAGGATCTGCAGATTGAAATCGCTTTTCAAAAGAGTTTTATCTGATAACTGCTGTGATGGCGGCTTTGATCCGCCCCGGTATTTGATACCCGCAGCGGCATGCAAGCCAATGGGTGCGTCCGTCTTCGCCCTGCGGGCTGTGCCGCGACAAGGCACTGGTGGGAATTTTTGAGAGATTTTGGGAAGTTTTGAGAGAGTGTTTGGTGTGCCGCTCATGCAATCAACGCCCATCTCCCAAATCCTCTCAATTTTTCTCAAAATCTCTCACTTGCCCAGCTCCACCCCACGCTCCGCAAAATGTGGCTCTGATCCACCCAAATATAAATTGACCTATGTCACATTGAATAAAAAAATTTATTTTTGCTTGAAATTGAATTTTCCGGCTGTATCTTATTAGCAGTTGTATTAAGTGCGACCCGAAAATGTTATTCAAAAACCATCCGGGAGAAAGGAAAAGGAAAATATGATTGGAAAAAGCTCCGACTGCAGTCGGGTAAAGCCGAGCTTTACCCTTATAGAACTCCTCGTTGTTATCGCGATCATCGCGATCCTTGCGGCGATTTTGCTGCCTGCCCTCAACTCCGCCCGTGAACGCGGCAGAAGTGCCGCCTGTATCAACAACCTTAAACAGATCGGTACCGGTGCGTCGATGTATCAGGGCGACAACGATGACTTTTTCCCCTTCACCACCACTCCGTCAAAATGGGAAGGCAGTAAAGTCCATAAATTTTATGCTCCGTATATCGGCAGTACGGATGACAATGACATCTGGTACTGCCCGACAAAACCGTTTTCCAAACAGTTCGGTGTAAGACAGATCGGTTACGGCTCAAACGTTGCTCTTGCAGGTGTTGATTACTACCTCGCTGATGTCTATGAAAAACATATTGCAGTAAAAGTCACCAAAGTACCTGCGGCATCGTCGATAGTTCAGGTTGCTGACGGACCTTATTACGGTGAGGCGATCAATCCTTATGATGCAACAGTTGACTCGGAAGATCTGGGTGAATACAACTACATTCTGGCGAATAGCAGCTCCTATCCCGACCCCTCGCACCGGCATAACGGTAAAGTGAATTTTGCTGCCGTTGCGGGCAATGTTCAGACTCTTGATGCTGTGACACTTATCAGCCACAAAACAGATTCATACAAAGGCCGCAGTAAACTTACCTACTGGTACAGCGGATGGTGGAACTGATTATAAGTCGATTTGGAGAACGATAAAATGAAAAAATTTTTTACCTCTATTCTTTGTGTTTCGGCTCTTTTTTCAGCTTATGCCGCTGAAAAAATGATCTTTGAAGCGGAAAACTTCAAGGGTAACAGCATTGTGCAAGATGATGCCGATGCCGCCGGCGGCAAAATCGTTTCCGGCGGTCAGTGGTATGAAATGGTCAGAAATGTACCCATTCCGGAGGGAAAAAATTACTGTTTCGCCCGGGTTAAAAGTACTGCTCCGGTCAATTGGTACTGTGCATACACCACCGCCAAACCCTTTTCATGGTTCAAAACTTCCGGTGAAAATAAGTGGATCTGGGTCAATCTGGGCAGATATGAAAAAAATGATACCAACAAGGGTATCATGCCCAAAATCATGTTGCAGAAAAGCAGTAATGCCAAAGTCAGAGGCATGGTCGATCTGCTGATTTTTACTCCGGAAAACAGTGTCGTCGCTGCTGAAAAAGCCTTTGCCGCTTACACTTCCAATAAACCGCAGAGCCAATCTTATTACCTTGAAGCTGAATCATTTGCCGGAAATGGCTACATTGTCAATGATCCGGCAGCTTCCGGCAAAAAGATCGTTACCGGCAAGACCTGGTATGTTTTGATGAAAAATCTGCCGATCCCGGAATCGAAAAACGGTCTTTACTGTTTTGTCCGGGTGCGTTCATCACTTAAAGCCCAGTGGTTTCTTGCTTACGATACCAGAAAACCTTTCGGCTGGTTCAAAACTCCCGGCGATGAAAAATGGGTCTGGGTCAATCTGGGCAGATTCAAAAAAGATGCACAGAATAAGGGGTTGATGCCGCAGGTGTTTCTGCAGAAACCTTCCGGAACTACAGCCCAGACGACCGACGGAGCCGCAGATGCAGTGGTGTTTTGTGAAACTCCCGATGCAAAAGAAGCAGAAAGACTTTTTCAGGAAAGTATGAAAACTGTTCCCGTGAAAACCGATGCCGCATCAGCGGCAAAATTATCCTCACTGAGTGAGGTGCAGAGATTTTACAGCGTTCTTCAGGTGGATAAGCCGCCGGTTATTGATGGTGACCTGAATGATGCGGCTTACCGGAATGCTCCGGTAGCCGCTGATTTTATTATGATCGGCGGCAAAAAGTTCGCTTCACAGCAGACTGAAGTAAAAGCGGTATGGCACAAAGACACGATTTATATTGCCGCCAAACTTTACGAATCCAAAATGGGACTTTTGCGTAAACTCCGCACCAAAGACAACGATTCCGTCTGGACAGATGACTGTTTTGAAATGTACTTCGATCCCGGTCACACCCGTACCAAAGCGTTTCAGCTGGTTGTCAATCCCAACGGAGCAAAGCAGGATGGTTCACTCAAACACCGTATTGATGAAGCGGGATTTTCCGACCTGAAACTTTCATGGCAGGTAAAAACCCGCATCGCAGATAATTACTGGACGGTCGAAGCGGCTATTCCCCTCAAGCTCCTCTCTTTTCAGGAAGTAAAAGAGGGAACCGTCTGGGGAATAAACTTCTGCCGTTCTGAAATTCCATACGGCGAAAAAAGTTTCTGGAATAACACAGGCGAATATTTTTTCAAACCGGAACGCTATGCCGTTCTGCACTTCGGGCAGGTACCAGCCAATTTGCAGAGTGTGGCAATGGATGCAAAAACAGGTTCTCTGAAGCTCAATTTTATGCCATTGAAAGCGGAAAAAGTTTCCGTAAAAGGAAAAATCCGGGGAGAAAATGCCACTGCTCAAAGTGAAAAAACTCTGGTTGCCGCTAAAGAGCAGGGCATGGGTATTCAGGTACAGAGCAAGGCGATGAAATATACTGTTGATGTGGAAATTGCCGCATCTGGTAAAACGGCAAAATTCGCGGTTGATGTACGCAACTACCGTGACGGTCTTTTGTCCGTCCTCTGGCCCAGCGAAGAGCGTGGAAACCGTCTTCCGCTGCTCTATGGAACCGCACAGCACGCTTTCTGGCTCTTTGCCAATCACACTCAGAAGAAGGTGGAAAATCTTGAAGCAGTCATCACAGTTCCCCGGGGACTCAAAGTTCTTGATCCGACCACCGATGTTCCTTATGACTTTTTCCGCAGATGCAAACTTGTCAAAACGGAAAAAATCACCAAAAACAGTATTCCGCACACCAGATACACCATCGCCATTGAAGGCGGTCTGGGAGTGAATAATATCCGCAAACTGCGTTTCTTTCAGGGGATAACGGTATTCATTGAGTGTGAAAATCCTGCATTTATCGGCAAAAAACTGCCGGTTTACACCTCGATCCGTTCAGGCGATCTGATAGAAGAAGAAGCGGAAACTATCGTGGAAGTTCTGCCGCCGGTGACTGCTCAGCTCCCGAAAAAACTGGTCATCCACAACTGGCTGTGGACATGGAACCCCTGTATCGGTTCTCTGGAAAGTACCCTGCGTACCATGAAACAAGCTGGTTTCAACTCTCTTGAAGCCGGTGGAGCCCAGCGTTTTGCAGGCAGACGCGAAGCATTTGCCAAATATGGTTTCCCCCTTGTCAACAATATGTGGTGGGAGTTCCACGGCAGCGAAGAGGGGGCATACGCTGTCAAATATAACGGCAGTGTGGATAAAAAGCATATCTGCCCGTCAAAAATGCTCGCCGACAATGGTAAACTGCTGCTGAAAAACCGTTCATGGCAGCTTGAAGATGTCAAAGGCGGTACGCTCGGTATTGTCTGGGATCTTGAAGGACCTTACTGCTGGAATATCTGTTTTTGCAAAGAGTGTATTGAAAACTTCCGCAAATTTGCCTCCATCGCTTCTGATGTTGCTCTTACTCCGCAAATCATCCGGGAAAATTACAATACCCCATGGATCAAATACTGCTGCCGCCAGAGTACAGAAATTTGCCGGATGCTTCGCAACAGTATGAAAAAAATCAATCCTTCTGCCAAATTCGGCTTCTACTCCGGTCTGCCCTCATTTGACACGATGGAAAGTTACCGTGCCGACTGGTTTGATGCCATCGCTGATATCGATCTGGCACTTTTGAGTTATTACACCAACAGCTTCGGTGCACTGGATGAGACATTCAACAGCAAAATGAAAGAGCATATCGCCAATCTCCGCAGTGCGGCAAAAGCCAGAGGCAACAACTCTCTGGAAGTGTGGGCAACTCTCACTCCGGGTTATGAACGTAATTCATCCATGAAACCGTCAGCCGAACTGGTCAAGCTTAAAGTACTGCGTTCATTTGCTTCAGGTATGGATGGGGTCACTTTCTGGTGGTGGGGGCCGTTTGACGGCGATTACTACCGCGAACTTGCCATAGCTTCGACCATTACCGGAAAATATGAGAAGTTTTTCCTCAACCGGGAAAAGGCGATTTCTTTGAAAATCACCATCCCGGCAAATATCCGCGGTTCGACTTTCACTTCCGGCGTTGACGGTCAGGAGTTCGCTCTCGTGTTGAACCACAGTCAGAAAGAGATTGCAGTTAAATTTGCCAATCCCGGCAAAAAGGTGTGGCTGGATGAATTCAGCGGCAAAAAATATTCCGCTGCCGGTTTCACGGTAAAGATCCCCGCCTGCGGTACTCTTACACTGATTGCGGGAAAATGACCTGTGATTCCGGGAAAGAATAACGGCGATGTGCTTGCCGGTCTGGATTACCATTATCCGCCGGGAAGCGATCCCAAATACCGCCGTATCGGGAAAGCTCTGCTGGCATGTCTGCGTGCCAATCAGGCTCCGGCGGGAAGCAAGCTGCCCAATGATAAGGAGCTTGCCCGCCGTTTCAATACGGCGGTGATGACGATGGCTCATGCCCTCAACGATCTTGCCGTCAGAGGTATTCTCGAAAGGCGGGTGGGGGCGGGAACTTTTGTCCGTTCTCTGGAACCGTTACAGCTGCATCACAATCGCCGTATCGGAGTAGTCTGCCATGAAACGATCACTTTGGAAGGCGGTTTTATCACGGCTTTGATCAATGAACTTTTCCGACAGGCCCCGGAATACGGATTCGATCTGATCCAGCTTCAGCGTTTTCCTGCAGAATACCGGGAAACGGTCAAAAGTTTCAATCTTCACGGATTGATCGTACTGAGTGCCGAACCGGAATTCCTGCCGGAACTTGCTGAATTGAAACGCTCCGGAATGAATCTGGTGCAGCTCGGTATGTGGCATAATGAATATGCTGATTTTTCATTCGGTACCGATCACCGTGAAACAGCACGGCTGGCAGCGGAATATCTCGTTTCTCTGGGACATCGCAAAATAGGTATATTCAACGGAACTATTGCCAACGGAAAAATACATCATTCATCGCAGACCCGTATTTCCGGATTGCAGGATACCCTTGAAACTTTCGGTCTGAATATAGCTCCGGAATGGATCATCAAAGGTCCGATGAAAAATAATGCTGCCCCGGCTTTGAAAAAACTTGTTGAAAAAGATTTTCTGCCGACAGCATTTCTAATCATGTATCTGCCGGATGCTGTAAAAATATACGATGTGATCAAGCATGCCGGTTTGAGGATACCGGAAGATATTTCTCTGGTCGCCTTTGATGACTCGTTTATTACTGAGCAGCTTTCCCCGAAATTGACCACTGTCAGCCAGAATATTCCGGAACTGGTGAAAAAAGTATTTGACCGGCTGAACCGTCCGGATGCTCCGGCAGGTGACACCAGAATACATCCATGTCTTATTGAACGCAGCAGCTGCGGCAAAATAAACTGATTTTATTTGTGATGTGAGCTTCAAATCAGCTCAAGGATCTCCTGCGGAGAGGGGGATCCGGTCTGGTTTAGTTTCCGGATGGTCACTGCACTGCAGCAGGTTCCGAAACAGGCGGCATCGACCATCGAAGCTCCACCTGCCAGAGCGTAGGCGAATCCGGCAGTGAAACTGTCACCGGCACCGACGGTATCCACCGGACCGGAGTAACTGATCGCCGGGATATGGGTGGTTTTGCCGTGTTCAAAGACGTAACAGCCGTTTTCACCATCGGTAACGACCAATTCCTGACCGCTGCGGGCAAGGATCGCTTCACCGGCTTTCTGAGGCGGTCGATCTTCCTGACCGAAAGCAAGTTTTGATGCCGCATGGGCATTGATCTTTAAAATCACTCCTGAATAGGCATCCAGAAAGTCTCTGCCGTCAAATACAAAACGCACTTGGGGTGAAAAACGTTTGACCAATGCGGCAAAACCTTTGCGGAAACGGGGCGTATGGATACCATTGCGGATCTGTTCATTGACGATCAATACTTTCAACTCCGGCAGGATATTTTCAATTTTTGCCAGCAATTCATCCGCTTCATTATCAGCGATCGGGGTATCGCCCAGATCGATGCGGGATTGTTCCACGCCGTTGAGCAGAGGTTTGCAATAAACCGGTGAATGGTAATCTTTTCTGTCGACCAGAAGCAGGGCATCGGCATATTCCGGAACCGGATGGGTGAGCTGATCATGGAGCCATAAACCGAATGGATCTCTGCCAACTGCACCGAAACAGGGCATTTTTGTCATGTTTATACCCCGCAGATTGGCGATGATATTGCCCGCTCCGCCCGGGGAGTATCTGGCAGAAACAACCGGAGTAGTCGTCAGACCGGTTTCCAGAGATTTTTCACCACGCTCCGGCACGATATCCCAATAAACATCGGTACAGAAATCACCCAGCACACCCACTTTTCCCTGCGGCACATTTTCCAACAGGGCACTGATAATATTTTTATCCATTTTATCCCCGGCATTACAAAATAATAAACATACAGAAAATATAGAACCATTTGTCGAAAAAGTCAACTTCTTTCCGGAATAATTGCCTTGAAAAGAGCTTTTCACCGGTCTATATTAAGGGTTTACCACAGACAACGGGGGGAATATGGTAGTCAAAGATCTTTTCAACGACAGAACTTTCAATCATAAGTTGCTTTTTCTGGCATTGCCGATAACTTTGCAGAATCTGATGCTGGCACTGGTTGCTGCTGCAGATGCACTCATGCTCGGCAAACTTGATCAGGACGCTATGGCGGCAGTATCGCTTGCCACGCAGATCCAGTTTGTCCAGAATATGATCCTCGGTGCGATCGTTTCCAGTGTGGCGATCCTCGGAGCCCAGTACTGGGGAAAACGTGATTATGCAGTACTTGACCGGATATTCGGTATCAGCATCCGGGAATCATTTGCTGTTTCAGTGTTGTTCGCTGCCGGATGTATCTTTTTCCCGGAAAAGTTGATGCTGATTTTTGCCCATGACCCGGTACTGGTCGATCTGGGCAGCCAATATTTGAAAATCGCCGGATGGTCATATCTGATAACCGGCATTTCCCAATCTTATTTAGCTATGATGAGAGTAACCGGTCAGGCAACGGCTTCTGCATGGATAAGTTCCGGGGCGGTGATCATCAACATTATCCTCAATGCCGTATTTATTTTCGGATTTATGAAAATTCCGGCTCTGGGTGTCTGCGGTGCTGCTGTTGCCACGCTTCTGGCAAGGATCATCGAACTTTTATGCTGTATTTTCCTCTCATTCAGAAAAAACTTTTTTGCTCTCAAGATCAGAACAGTTTTTTCCTGCGATTGGATCCTTATCCGGGATTTCTGGCATTACGGTCTTCCGGTGCTGGGCAGTTTTGTCATCTGGGGAGTCGGATTTACCGCTTATACTGCCATTATGGGACATCTCGGCAAAGATGCCGCCGCCGCCAACTCCATTGCCGCAGTGGTGCGTGATCTGCTCTGCTGTTTATGCAACGGCCTTGCCGGAGCCGCCGGTATCATTATCGGCAATGAACTCGGTGCCGGGAATCTTGAACTCGGCAGAAAATACGGCAACCGCATCACCGTATTTTCCTTTATCACCGGTTTCGGTACTTCGATCATCATCCTCTTGCTCATCCCGTTTGTAAACAGTTTTATGAAACTCACTCCTCTGGCTCAGGAATATCTTACCGGTATGTTCATCATTCTTGCAGTTTATATGATCGGCAGATGTGTCTGTACCGTGGTTATCAACGGGGTTTTTTATTCCGGTGGCGATGCCATTTTTGATCTTGTCAGTCTGCTGGTCTGCATGTGGGGGATCGCTCTGCCCTGTGCCTTTGCCGGAGCATTTTATTTCAAATTGCCGGTTTTGGTGGTATATGCCTGCACCTGTCTTGATGAAGTCGGCAAGATCCCGTGGGTGATGTATCACTACCGCAAGTACCGCTGGGTAAAAAACATTACCCGCTGAAAAAGTTGAATAATCTCAACCGATGCTTTATATTATGTTCGCGTCAAGATCACAGGAAAGAAGTGTTTTATGAAAATCAGACAGAATTTGCATATCCATTCCCGGCATTCCTGCGACTCCGCATGTGCCTTGCAGGATGATATCCAGGAGGAAATGCTCCATCTGGGAATGACAGAATTCGGTATCAGTGACCATCTGCATTCAAGTTTCAATGACAGTGATATTGAAAACTCAAGCAGAGAGTTTTTCAGTACCGGAAGGGCAAAAGAGTTTCACTTCGGTATCGAAGTAAGCGGCATGTCGCAGTGGGAGTGTGATAAGATCGCCTGCGGTGATTACAAAAGCAACGACACCGATCCGGTTTACGGTATCCGTACTATTCAGGGACCTGCCCGTGATCCGGTAACGATTGCGGTAACGGAAGAAAAAATTGCCCGCTGGGGCGTGGAATATGTTATCGGCGGTGTTCATTGGCCGCTTTACCCGCCGCCGGAAAGAGATGAAATATACTTTGATTATTTCCGGCAGATGTTTTACATGATCGAACATCCG
Organism: Victivallaceae bacterium; assembly: GCA_045644425.1. Classification (GTDB taxonomy): domain Bacteria; phylum Verrucomicrobiota; class Lentisphaeria; order Victivallales; family Victivallaceae; genus UBA1784. The sequence goes on from JAZRGW010000031.1 coordinate 50,158, forward strand.
CTGGTGGATATTATCGCCCACCCGTGGGATGGGCTTGCCGGCTGGTTCAAAAATGTGAATAACGGTCAAGCTGATTATGACGCCGTTTTGCAGATACCGGAAAAATACAATGAAAAACTGGTTGAAGCCTTTTTGAAACATGATACATGTGCCGAATTGAATCTCACTGCACTCACCCATACCCGTTATCCGGAAGAAGTATTGAAATATATGTGGCGTCTTTTTGCGTCATGGCGGGAAGCGGGGGTGAAGTTCACCATCGGTTCGGATCAGCATTCGGCTCATGCCAACGAGGTGATGTTTTCCGCCGGAGGTTTGCTTCTGGATCATTACGGTTTTACTGAAGAAAACTTCAAATTTTTCTTTTCCTGAAAAAATAAAAAATCTGCCGCCGGGTGCTTACCCGGACGTGGTCAAGCGGCGGAACGCTTGTTACCGCAGTTTGTCATGCAACATAGAAATTCAGTTCTTTTTGTGGTATTTGCCGAAACGTGCCATTACCAGCTGCAGATCGTGCCATGCTTCTTTTTTGGCACTTTCCTGACGGAGCAAATAAGCAGGATGGAATGTCGGCATCACCGGGATATTTTCATAAGAACACCATCTGCCCCGCAAAGAGGATATGCCGTTTTCGGTTTTCAAAAGAGCCTTTGCCGCTACTGCCCCCAGAACAACGATCACTTCCGGACGCACCATCGCGATCTGCCGGTGCAGAAAAGGAATACATTTTTCTATCTCATCCGGCATGGGATTGCGGTTTCCGTCAGGCCGGCATTTGACCACGTTGGCAATATAAACTTCTTCTCTGGTAAACTGCATTGCCCGGATCATTTTATCCAGCAGTTGTCCGGCTTTTCCGACAAAAGGTCTGCCCTGGATATCTTCATCATGACCGGGAGCTTCGCCGACAAACATCAGCCGGGCATCGGGATTGCCTTCGCCGAAAACGATCGAATTGCGGTGACGGCACAGCGGACAACGCTGACATCCGGCAAGAGTTTCCAGCAGAGAGTCGAGCGTACCGGAAAATTTTTCCTCTCCGACTGTTTCCGTCACAGTCTGCCGGATGCATTCTTTTACCGGAACGATTTCCGGAACTGCTTCTTTTTGAGTACATACCGGAACAACCGGCAGGTCACGGAAAAATTCCCTGACAGCCTCATCATTCACCGTTTCTCCGGGATGTTTTGCCGCTGTTTCACTCAAAATGCGGCATATCTGATCGAAAAATTCCGCCATATTGCAGATAATAACTTTTATTTTTGTACTTTATGCATTATATTAATATAACGCCATAATGGCAAAATAAAAGCAGTTCCGGCAAAAAAGCCGCAAATTAACCATTTTCGGGAGAAAAACAATGAAAGTCGTAGTTGCGTATTCCGGCGGTCTTGACACCTCTGTGATCGTCAAGTGGGTCAAAGAAACTTACAATGCAGAAGTTATCTGCTACTGTGCCGACGTCGGTCAGCAGGAGGAGCTTGACGGTCTTGAAGCCAAAGCTATCGCCACCGGTGCCAGCAAATGTATCATCGACGACCTCAATGAAGAGTTCGCCCGTGATTTCATCTTCCCCATGCTCCAGGGTGAAGCTATTTATGAGAACAACTATCTGCTGGGAACTTCCATTGCCCGGCCACTGATTGCCAAACGTCTGGTCGAAGTCGCCAAAGCCGAGGGTGCCGATGCCATCTGTCACGGAGCCACCGGTAAAGGAAATGATCAGGTGCGTTTTGAACTCAATGCCGCCGCTATCGATCCTTCCATCAAAGTCATCGCTGCATGGCGTGATCCCAACTGGAAATTCACCGGCCGTATGGATATGATCGAATATGCCAAAGAACAGAATATTCCGATCACTGTTTCCGCCAAGAAACCTTACAGTATGGACCGCAATCTGCTGCACATCAGCTTTGAAGGCGGTATTCTGGAAGATCCCTGGAGCGAATTCCCGGAAGATATCGCTGTGATGACCGAACCGCTTTCCAAAGCTGCCGATACTCCGGAAGATGTGGTCATTACCTTTGAAAAAGGTATTCCGGTCAAAATCGACGGCAAAGAATATTCTCCTGCCAACATCATGCGTACTCTTAACGCCATTGGTAAAAAACATGCAGTCGGCAGAATCGACATCGTGGAAAACCGTTTTGTCGGCATGAAGTCACGCGGTGTTTATGAAACTCCTGCCGGAACCATTCTGCAGGCTGCCCACCGCGGTCTTGAAGAGATCACCCTCGACCGTGAAGTTATGCACCTGCGTGACAGCCTGATCCCCCGTTATGCTGATATGATCTACAATGGTTTCTGGTATGCTCCGGAGCGTGAAATGCTTCAGGTGATGATTACTGAAAGTCAGAAATTTGTCACCGGTGATGTGCGGGTAAAACTCTACAAGGGTGCCTGCCATGTGACCGGCCGCCGCAGCGAATTCAGCCTCTACGATGACGAGATCGCCAGCTTTGAAGGTGCCGAGGCCTACGATCACAAAGATGCTTCCGGCTTCATCCGTCTCAATGGTCTGCGTCTGCGGGTGTTGGCACGCAGCAAACAGAAACGTTATTGAGCTTTTGTTTCCGCAGCAAATTTGACCGCAGAATATGACGGATAAATTTCAGAAAATTTTCCGTAAGGATTCCGGTTGTTTCCACTACGGTTTCATCCGGTCGGGAACCACCGGGATTCCTGCGGTCTGCACCGCTCTTGATGCTCCGGGTGCCATACCTTTGAAAAACGGGAGAAAGGTTCAGGCGGGAATTGTTGAAACGTTTTTTGTCAAACGTTATAAAATTTCCGGCTTTTTCAACCAGTTCCGCAGTTATTTCAAAATGCCCCGTCCTTTCAGGGTATTGTCGGGGGCGGAAAAGATCCTTGCTGCCGGCATTGAAACTCCGGAAATATACGGTGCATTGATTCTGTGGAAAAATTTCTGCCGGAAAGATTTTCTGGTAACTTCTCTTCTGGATGAAAAAAATCTTTTTCTCAACCGGATGTTGAAAAACGGCAGAAAAGATGAGGTCTGGCAGCTGCTTTTGACCATTTTTCTTCCGGCGATGGCAAAGCTGCATGATTCCGGAGTCATCCACGGGGATCTGAGTATGCGGAATCTCTATTTGAGTTCATCCGGAAATGCCGGTATGATCGATCTGGACAGTGTGAAAATATTATCTGCTCCGGCAAAGGATAAATACCGGGAAGAGGAAATCGCCCGGTTGATAAGCAGTTTTTTTATGACCATACCCGCAGATCCGGAAAATAGCGGAAAAAGTCCGGTGATTCCGGAAGAATATGTAATTGCAGCATTGAAAAATTATCCGCATAAACTGGATTTTGATAAAGTTCAGAAAAGAATCGGAAAATTCATCCGCAGGGGGAAAAAATATTTATGAGTGAAGAAAATATTCCGCATTTGGCACGCAGGCTGGGAATACCGAAAGAGAAAATTTCCATTCTCAAAGAGGCATTGACCCACCGTACCTATGCCGTGGAACATCACTTGTCATACGATAACCAGCGGTTGGAATTTCTCGGTGATTCTGTTCTGGAAATAATCCATACAGAATATCTTTACCGCCGTTATCCGGAGCTTCCTGAAGGCGATTTGACCAAGATACGTTCAGCCCTTTCCTGCGAAAGCACTCTGGCACAGATCGCCAGACAACTTGAACTCGGATCATTTCTGCTTATCGGCAATGGCGAAAAAGAGTGTGCCGGCTATGACCGTGATTCGACATTGTGTGATCTTTTTGAAGCAGTTCTCGGAGCACTTTATCTGGCATGCGGCATGGAAAAGACCACCGGATTTGTCCGCAAACTTTTTGATTGCCACTGCCCGGAACCCAAAGATTTGCTGACCACGTTGAATCCCAAAGGCAGACTCCAGGAGTTTACGCAGGGTAAATGGCACAAGACCCCGGTATACCGGCTTTTCAGCAGCAGCGGTCCGCAGCATGCCCCGCTTTTTGAAGTTGAGGCACAGGTGGCAGATTACAGCACTCTGGGCCGCGGAATGAGCCGGAAACTTGCCGAAACAGATGCCGCCGGCAAATTGCTCCGTTTTTTTATCCGTAAGTTTCAATCCTGACAGAGGGTAATCATGCAGATCATCGGATTGGGTACAGACATTGTGGAAATTTCCCGGCTGCAGAAAGCGATCGAAGATAACCGGGAGCATTTCATCGCAAGAATTTACACCCCTGCAGAATCCGCCCTCGCTGAAAGTAAAAAAAATTCTGTTGCCTGTTATGCCGGCCGCTGGGCGGCAAAAGAGGCGGCTGCCAAAGCTCTCGGCTGCGGAATCGGTAAAAATTGTTCATTTACCGATATAGAGATCCTCAATGATCCATCCGGCAGCCCGGTAATGAGTTTTTCCGGTAATGCGGAAAAACTTGCTGAAGCATTGAAAGTGAATGACATAAAAGTTTCCATAAGCCACGAAGTGAACTATGCCGTTGCTACGGTGATACTTTCTGCCAAACCGTGATTTTGACGCTCTTGCAGAACTGAGGGATTTTGTCGCATAAAGAAAAGATACTTGAAAAAAGTGCGTTGAGATGATATGTTATATATGAGGCAGTTTCCGGTTTGGCAATTGCTTCGGAAGCAAAAAACTAATTCAAGGTATATATGAATATTCTGCTTTTGAATGGACCGAATTTACAACTTCTGGGAACCCGGGAGCCGGAAATTTATGGAAAGACCCGCTTATCCGATATTGTAAATGAGGTCATTGAGTTGGGAAAAACCCTGAATTGCGAAGTCACAGCTTATCAGTCAAATATTGAGGGGGAACTGGTTTCGCTGATCGGTTCCGCCCGTCAGAATGGGTTTGACGGTATTATCCTCAATGCGGCAGCGTACACACATACCTCCGTAGCTCTGCGTGACGCGATCAGTGCTGTTAATCTGCCGACAATCGAAGTTCATTTGAGCAATACGGCTTCCCGTGAAGAATTCCGGCACAAATCATATATTGCCCCGGTATGTACCGGAGTCATCGCCGGATTCGGCAAAGATTCCTATTTATTGGCTCTGCGGGCATTGGTTTCCCGTATCAATCACAACAAAAAGAAATAACAGGTCAACAACTTTTATTATAAAGGAAAATCTTATGAATTTCGAAGAAATCCGTAATCTGGTCAAGTTGATGGGGGAATACAACCTTACCGAAGTGAAAATCGAATCCGGCGAGTGCAATCTCTGTTTCCGCCGCGGTGATGACCGTGCCCCGATGGTTCAGGCTGTCGCCCCGGCAGTTCTTCCGGTTGCCGCTGCTCCGGTCTCTCAGGCTGCTCCGGCTGCTGTCCCGGCTGAAGCTCCGGCAACTCCTGATCTCTTTGAAACCATTGATTCACCGCTGGTCGGTACTTTTTACCGTGCAGCAAGTCCGGAATCAGCTCCTTTTGTTCAGGTCGGTGACCGGGTCACTCCCGACACTGTTCTCGGAATCATCGAAGCTATGAAAGTCATGAACGAGATCAAAGCGGAAAAATCCGGTGTGATCAAAGAGATCCTGATCGAAAACGGTCAGCCGGTGGAATTCGGTCAGCCGATGTTTGTTCTGGGCTGACGCCCCCCGCTTATTCAGCGAGAGGAGAAAATTTGTCATGTTCAATAAAGTAATGATTGCCAACCGGGGCGAGATCGCAGTGCGGATCATCCGTGCCTGCCGTGAACTTGGTGTCCGTACCGTGATGGTATATTCCAAAGCTGATGCCGACAGTCTGCCGGTGAAAATGGCGGATGAAGCGATCTGTATCGGAGCTCCCCCGCCGGGAGAGAGCTATCTGCTGATCGAAAGATTGCTCACCGTGGCGGCAATATGTGATGTGGATGCGATCCATCCGGGTTACGGCTTCCTTTCTGAAAATCCCTATTTCGCCGAAGCGTGTCACCGGCACGGAATCGCTTTTATCGGACCTACTGCCGAAGCGATGAAAGCTCTGGGCGATAAGGCAGTTGCCCGGGAGACCATGAAAAAAGCCGGTGTGCCGATCACCCCCGGCAGCGACGGACTTATCCGTGATGAAAAACAGGCTCTGGATATGGCTCACCGTCTGGGCTATCCTGTGATTGTCAAAGCAGTTGCCGGCGGCGGCGGCAGAGGTATGCGTATTGCCCATAATGACGTAAGCTTGTGCCAGGGATTTCTTGCAGCCCGCCGTGAAGCAGAGAGTGCTTTCGGCAATGGTGACCTTTATATGGAAAAATTTCTGGTCAATCCCCGTCATATCGAAGTACAGATACTTGCTGACAACTTCGGCAATGTGATCCACCTGGGCGAGCGGGATTGTTCCGTGCAGCGGCGTAACCAGAAACTTATCGAGGAAACTCCTTCTCCCGGTATCAGTGCCAAAGTGCGTGAAAGACTCGGCATCGCGGCGATCAAAGCTGCCAAAGCTGCCAATTATACCAGTGCCGGAACAATTGAATTCCTGCTTGATCCATCTGACCCGGAAAAATTCTATTTTATGGAAATGAATACCCGTATCCAGGTGGAGCATCCGGTTTCAGAAATGATTTCCGGTATTGATCTGGTCAAGGCCCAGATCCGTATTGCCGCCGGTGATAAATTGAAGATCCGTCAGAAAGATGTGGAATTCCGCGGTCATGCGATCGAGTGCCGTATCAATGCTGAAGATCCGGAGCGGAACTTCGCACCCTGTCCGGGAAAAATCGAACAATTCATTCCTGCCGGCGGTCCCAATGTCCGCATGGATACCCACGCTTACAGCGGTTACTTCATTCCCCCGTATTACGACAGTCTGATCGGTAAGCTCATTGTCTGGGGTCATGACCGTGAAGAGGCTCTTGCCACCTGTCAGCGGGCATTGGATGAGTTGGTGGTCAAAGGTGTGAAGACCACGATCCCTTTCCAACGCCGTATTCTCTCGCACAAAAACTTTGTTGAGGGCAAATATGATACCGGTTTTGTGGAAAATGTGCTTCAGAAACTTGCCAAAAGTGCCACTAATGCGAAGGAAAAGACAAAATGAGTGAAGAAAAGAAAGATATTGTCAAAAACGAAACTACGGTTATTGATGATTCCGAAATGGGCGATATCCGGATCCACGAAGGCGTGATCGCTTCTATTGCCCGCCGTGCCGCATTGAGTGTGGAAGGTGTTTCCAGACTTGCCGGAAATTCTCTGGTGGATAATCTGGCTGAAATGGTCGGCAGCCGCCGTATCCAATCCCGCAATATCAATATTATTCTCGGAGAAGAGAATAATGTTGCCATTGAAATCAAAGTCGTTTTGAAGTTCGGCTGCCGTATTCCTCAGGTTGCATTGGATATCCAGAAAGCGGTCATCGGCGAGATCGAATCCACGACCGGTATGAATGTTACCAATGTGCATGTGCTGGTTCAGGAAATTGAGGAAGAAGCTCCCGCCGTTGAAGAGGCTGGAAACGACGCAGAATGATCCATTTGTGCAGCACTTATGAATGATTTGTGTGCAATCTGTCCGCGCCGCTGTAATGCGGTGCGGTCTTTTTCTTTTAACGGAAAAGAAAAAATCAAAGGTTTCTGCCATGCTCCTGAAACCATGATTATTTCCAGGGCGGGACTGCACCGCTGGGAAGAACCGGTGATAAGCGGTGAACGCGGCAGTGGTACGGTATTTTTTTCCGGATGCAATCTTCACTGCGTTTATTGCCAGAACCACGATATAAGTTCGCAATGTACCGGAATTCCGGTAACTCCGGCGGGATTGCGTAAACTTTATTTCCGGTTGATCGAAAGAGGGGCTCATAATATAAATCTGGTTACTCCGGGCCATTATGCCCCTATGATCGCTCCGACTCTGACGGAAAAACTTCCGGTTCCGGTGGTTTACAACAGCAACGGCTATGAATTGCCGGAAACATTGAAGCTTTTTGAAAATAAAGTGGATGTTTTTCTGCCGGATCTGAAATATGCCGATAATGAAATCGCCAGACGCTACAGTTATGCTCCGGATTACTTTGAAGTAACCTGTGCGGCAATAGATGAGATGTACCGTCAGGTGGGTGATTTTGAATTTTCTGCTGACGGAATGTTGAAAAAAGGGGTGATAATCCGCCATCTGATCCTTCCCGGACAATTGGAAAATACCCTTGCAGTCATTGAATATGTCGCCAAAAAGTTCCGTCCCGGTCAGGTGCTTTTTTCATTGATGCGGCAATATCTGCCCTGCGGAAAAGTTTCAGAAGAAAATTATCCGGAACTGAATTGCAGAATAAGCGATTTTGAATATGACGTTGCCGAATCCGCCCTTTTCAATTCCGGAATAGAGGATGGTTTTGTGCAGGACGCAGAATCGGCAGTCAAAGATTTCATTCCCGATTTCGATAATGGCGGCAGTGATCCGGATGCAGTTTCCCTTGCCGGATTGGATGAGTGAACTACTGTATATCTTTGCCACTCAATAACGCGGCAAATCTTTCAAATGCTTCACTCTCGCTGTAAGCTCCCAGCACTTCACCTTTGCGGAAAATTATCAATTGCCCGTGGCGGCTTCCGGCAATACCGATATCAGCATGGCGTGCTTCCCCCGGACCATTTACCGGACAACCCATAACGGCGATTTTTTTCCAGTGCAGTCTGCGTTTTTCTTCCTGCATACCGGAAACAAGTTTTTCCACTTTATGCACGAGAGAAATGAGATCTATTTCTGTTCTTCCGCAAGTGGGACAGGAAATTATTTCCACGGAATTTTCCAGAATACCGCAGGCATCGAGAATGGAGCGTGCCGCTTTGATCTCCTCTTCCGGAGCAGCGGTCAAACTGACCCGGATAGTGTCACCGATACCGTCGGTAAGCAGCGAACCGATGGCGACCGCAGAACGCAGCAGACCTTTTTCGCAACTTCCGGCTTCGGTCAAGCCCAGATGCAGCGGCCACTCACCCATTCCGGCAAAAAGACGGTATGCTTTGAGGGTAACGGCAATATCTGAACTTTTTACCGCAGCTTTGATTTTGGTCACACCGTACTTTTCCAGCAGACGGCACTGGAAAAGTACCGCTTCACACAGAAGCTGTGCCAGAGCATCTTTTTCCGGAATACCGGAAGAAATGAGTTTTTCAAGCTGATGAAGTTTTAAACTTCCGGCATTTGCCCCGACCCGGATGACGGTTCCGTTATCCACTGCCGCCCGGGCAATGCGGCAGAGCAGTTTCTCGTCACTGATGATTCCGGGATTTACCCGGATACCGGCACATCCGGCAGAAATCGCCCCCAGTGCCGATTCTCCGGAAAACTGGATGTCGGCGATCACCGGGATCGGGGAAGAACTGCAAATCGTTTTCAATGCAGCAGTATCTGCAGGAGAATCAGCAGAGACCCGGATTATGTCACACCCGCACTTTGTCAGAGAAGTGATTTGTGCCAGTGTGGCATCAATATTCGCAGTACGGGTATTGCACATGGATTGGATCGTTACCGGATAGTTTGAACCGATACCGGTATTCCCGAGCAGAAAATTACGGGTGGAACGACGCATTTTTATTTCACCTCTCCGGATTTTGTGCTTTCGCCGGAAATTTTACGCCACAACCGTTTACCGTCAAAAAATGTAATGTAAAGTGTAAGCAGTATCAGGAAAGTAACGAAGATTGCAGAAATTATTTTCATCACTTTTGATGGCACTCTTTTACCGGTTATCCACTCCAGAATACCGAAAAGGATATGACCGCCGTCAAGCACCGGAAGCGGCAGAAGATTGAAAAGAGCCAGAGCAAAGGAGATCACGGTCATAAAATATATTCCGTATGACCAGCTGGTACGGATCGAGGTGTAAAGCACCATGCCGATACCCAGAGTGCTGGACATGTGGCTGGGTTTCAGTGAACTGCGGCTGTCGGTAAGATGGAGTTTATTGCCGATAGTCGTGGCAATGCCCCGCAGACTTTTCCAGCTCATGTCAATAGTGTCGATGAAAAGTTCAAAGGGGTTCGGGTGATTGTAAGCGGCAAATGAAGTACCTATATTGTATGCCGGAGCAGCGGGATTGTTTTTCAGAGCGAGGAAACGGCGTGGAGCCATGGTGAATTCCTTTTCCTCTGTTCCACGGAGTACTTTGACCGTTACCGGAGTACCTTTTTTCGCACTCACGGCGTCGATTACTTCAGATGGTTCTGCAACTTTTTTACCATCGACCGCAAGAATTATATCACCGGTCTTGATTCCGGCTTCAACGGCACTGCCTCCAGCCATGAGGGAAATCGTTTCAACTCCATTTTCCACCTTGCCCATAGTGATACCGATAAGGTAACGTTCAATGGTTTGGGCTCCGGGGATCAATTCCGGAGTGATATTCAGGGAAATTCTTTTGCCATCCCGCAGCACTTCGATCGGGATCGCTTTTCCGCCGGAAAAACCCAGAGAATAAAGGAAATTACGGGTATCTGTTATTTCCTGACCGTTGACAGATACGACAATATCTCCGTTTATGATTCCGGCTTTTTCAGCTGCACTGCCGGAATCCGGATAAAGTTTGACCGGCAGCAGAGGTTTGAAAAAGGGATAAGCGATCTTTTCTCCGCCTGGAGCATTGGGGTTTTCCGCAGGTACATAGGAAATGATTTCCGTTTTACCATCACTGCGGATCTCAAGTGAAACTGAATTGATGGTGAAAAGGATTTTTTTTATGAAGTTTTCCCAGGTGTCGTGAAAAGATTCACCATTGAGTTTAACGATCACATCACCTTTCCGCAGACCGGCGAGATATTCCGGAGAGCTTTCCGGTACGCTCAAAACGGTGATTTCCCGCATTCTGGGAGTCACTTCCGGAATACCTGCTGCCCAGACGATACAGCCGAGCAGCAAGCCGGAAATGATGTTGAATAAAGGTCCGGCAACGGCAGTTACGATCCGGGCTTTCGGTGAAGCCGGAGGAAGTTCAGTGCCGTCGGCGGCTTTGGGGACTTCATCCGAAGCATCGACCTGCGGCAATTCCACATAGCCGCCTAAAAGCAGCCAGCCGATGCGGTATTCGACGCCTTTGTATTTTTTCCGCCACACCGGACGGAACCCGAGTGAAAATGCGTCGATATGCAACCCCATCACCTTCGCTGCCAGAAAATGGCCGAGTTCATGGGAAAAGATACAGAATCCAAGTGCCAGAAAAACAAATACTATCGCTCCGGCAGTAGCCAGATACTCCATAAATATATCCATAACGATTTTTTCTCCGCTGTTTGAAAATTTTTATTGACATCTATATAGAATAATACAGCAATGCCGCTTTTTCAAGAATTTCCCCGGAAAAAAGGTAAAAAAAGGATATGCGGATTTATTTATGTTCAGATGCCGACAGCATACCGCTACGGTATGCCCTGATATGGTGTCAAGGTCACAAAGCTGTGTTTTTTTATCGACACGGAGTTTTGAATAAATAAGTTATATTTTTTGCCGAAATGTGCATTGTAAAAAACAGTTGTACGGCATATATTAAAGCCAACTGCAAATTAATTATCCAAGGAGGATCTCATGAGTAAAGTTGTTAAGCTTGCAATTCTCGGTGCTGGTGCCCGCGGCAGAGTCTATGCGTCATTTGCCAAACAGTTTCCTGAAAGAGTTCAGGTCGTTGCCGTAGCCGAGCCCAATGACTATTACCGTGAAAAAGTTGCCCGTGAACACAATATCGCTCCGGAAAATTGTTTCCGCTCATGGGATGAATTCACCGCCAAACCGAAAATGTGTGATGCCGTGGCGATCTGTACCCAGGATAGCATGCACGAAGCTCCGGCTGTCGCCTGTGCTGAACTCGGCTACCATATCCTGTTGGAAAAACCCATGGCTCCCACTCCCGAAGCCTGCAAAAGGATCGTCGCCGCGGTGAAAAAAGCCGGTGTCATGTTTGCTGTCTGCCATGTTTTGCGTTATACCGCCTATACCAAAGCTCTCAAAAAGATCCTCAAATCCGGCGAGATCGGTGAGATCGTTTCCATCCAGCACCTTGAACCGGTCGGCTACTGGCATCAGGCACACTCCTTTGTGCGCGGTTTGTGGAGAAATGAAGCGGAATCCAGTTTCATGCTCCTTGCCAAAAGCTGCCACGATGTGGATTGGCTGCGCGGGGTGATGGATAAAAAATGTGTGGCAGTTCAGTCTTTCGGTTCTCTGCGTCACTTCCGCAAATCAGAACAGCCCGAGGGTGCCGCTGACCGCTGCTGTGATTGTCCGGTGCGGATTGAATCTCTTTGCCCCTATTCTGCCAACAAGATCTATTTCCGCGACCGTTTGAGCCAGGGTGTAACTTGCTGGCCGGTCAATGTTCTTACTCCGGAACCGACTCCGGAAACTCTGGAAAAAGCTCTTGCCGAAGGTCCTTATGGTCGCTGCGTCTATGCCTGTGACAACGATGTGGTCGATAATCAGGTGGTGAATATGAGCTTTGAAGATGGTTCCACCGCCAGCATGACTATGACCGCATTCAACTTCATCGGCGGCAGAAGAACCCGTATTTTCGGTACTCTCGGTGAAATCGAAACCACCGACAGCACTATTATCACTATCAAACATTTCCTTGATCAATCTGTCCGTACCGTGGATACCAATATTCTCAACGACGGCGGCATCAACTCCGGTCACGGCGGCGGCGACACCGGCATCATGGATAGTTTTGTGAGTGCAGTCGCTGAAAATGATCCTTCGCAGATCGTTACCGGTATCGATGAAACTCTGGAAAGTCATCTGATGGTCTTTGCCGCAGAGAAATCCCGCCGGGAAAATATCGTATGCACTCTGTAAGAAGAAATTTTCTGCTCCTGACTGCCGTACTCTTTGCGGCAGCAGGATGTTCACCGCAGAAGATCATGCCCCCTGAACCGGTTCAGGGGGAAGTTCTCAAATCTCTGGGAATGAATATTTCAGCTTCCGGAGAAAAAAAGCTTACCATACAGCAAAATAACACCACGATCTCCTTGTTTAAAGAGAAAAAAGGGATCGTATTCAATGGTACGCCGGTATATCTGCCCGATCCGGTGAAAGTTTCAGAGAAAAATATCTGGGAAATTTCTGAACGCAGTGCTGCTGCCATTTTCAGACCGCTTCTTGAGAAGAAAAAATTTCCCATCCGTAAAATTCTTATCGACCCCGGTCACGGCGGCAATGATCCCGGAGTTATTTCTCCTCATGGGGCATCGGAAAAACATTTGAATCTGCTTCTGGCACAAACCGTTGCCGGTGAATTGAGAAAATCCGGTTTTGAAGTTTTACTCACCCGGGAAAAAGATACTTTCATTCCGTTGGATAAAAGAGTGGAAAATATTGCAAAAGATAAGGTGGATCTTTTTATATCCATTCATCATAATTCCGCCCCCAATCCCAAAGCATCCGGTTTGGAAATATTTCTGCTCGATCCGCAGGGGGAAAACGAAAATGAGCCGGTTTCACAAACGGTGTTTCTCGCCTTGAGTCTGCATGATAAACTTGCTCCGTTGAATCATTTTCCGGGCAGAGGGGTGAAACTTGCCCGTTTCAAAGTTTTGCGTCTGGCAAAATCTCCGGCGATGCTTATTGAGGCAGGATTTCTGAATCATCCGGTGGAGTCGGCTTATATGGCGACGGCACATTTCCGGAAAAATTTTGCAATGATTCTGGCACAGGAAATCGCTGCCTTTGCAAAATAAAAGGTATGATCTCACACTGCCTGCACCGGTCGCAAAAACTCAATACAACCTGATATATCTATCAAGTAAAAAAGCAGAGTTATTTGCCCTCTCTTTTGACAAACTGCCGCTGACGGGCTGCTTCATAGAGCAATATGGTTGCTGCGGATGCCACATTGAGGGAGTCGATTTTTCCCAGCATGGGGATATTCACTTTCAAATCCGCCTGATCCATCCAGAAATCGGTAAGTCCGGTCTGTTCGGCACCGACGACGATTGCCACGCCCTGAGTTAAGTCGACATCGGTATATTTGAAATCGGTATGCGGTGTGGCGGCGAGGATTTTGATATTTCTTTCCCGCAGATAATGCAGTGCCGCTTCATTGTCGCAAACTGCCACCGGTACGGAAAAAAGAGCCCCGGTACTTGCACGGATCACATTGGGGTTGTAAATATCAGTTTTGCGTTCACAGACGATCAATGCATCGGCTCCGGCGGCATCGGCACTGCGGAGCATGGAGCCGAGATTGCCCGGCTTTTCAATGGTTTCCGCCACCAGATAAAGCGGAGCATCGAATTCCGGAAGCATTTCCAAAGTATGGGAACGCACTTTGGCAATTGCCAGCAGACCTTCAGGACGGTCACGGTAGGTGACTTTTTCCAGAAGAAAAGGGGCAAGACGGGTCACCCGGATACCGGAAGCGGCGATCTCTTCCAAAAGCGGATATTCATTGCAGCCGAGAAAATGTTCCGGAGAGAAAAAACATTCCACCAGTTCCATGCCGTATTCCCGGGAACGGGTCAACTCCCGGTAACCTTCAAGAATTGTGAGCTGTTCTTTATCACGGGTTTTCCGGTCACGGAGTTTGACCAGATGTTTCACCGACGGATTCTGGGCACTGGTAATAGTAACGTATTCCATAAAAAACTTTCTGCATTTTATACAAGTGTGTTAATCTGACACGCTGACGGGTCATAAATATACACTGACACACCGGGATTTTCAAGTTTTTATGCTCAAATTGTTTTCCGGCACGGAAATTGCTTTAGGAAAAGTGAAACTATCCAAAAGAGGAGGAATAGAGTATGAATATTGAAAAATTTACCAACAAAAGCCGTGAAGCTTTGATGAATGCCCAGCGTTATGCGGAAGAGGCGAACAACACTGAATTGCGTCCATTGCATCTGTTGGCAGCATTGCTTGATGATCCGGAAAGTCTGGTGAGTTCCATTCTGGAAAAACTCGGAGTCAACCGGGAACTTTTTCGCAATCAGGTTGCTTCCGCCATGGGAGAATTGCCCCGGATCGAGGGAAATAATATGCAGCAAGTTTCCATGTCGCGGGAATTCAGCACCATGCTGAATAATGCCATGAAAAAAGCCGGTGAAATGGGCGATGAATATGTGAGCGTGGAACATTTACTGCTGGCCCTTGCTGCCAATAGCGGCAAAGCTTCGGAATTGCTTGAAAAAGCCGGAATTTCTGCGGATAAAATTCTCAATGCACTGCAGACGCTCCGCGGCAATCAGCATGTCACTTCCCCTGATCCGGAAGGAACTTTTGAAGCACTGAAAAAATATTCCCGTGATCTTACCATGATGGCGATGCAGGATAAACTTGATCCGGTTATCGGCCGAGATGAGGAGATCCGGCGGGTGATCCAGATACTTTCACGCCGTACCAAAAATAATCCGGTGCTTATCGGTGAACCGGGCGTCGGCAAAACCGCCATCGTTGAGGGACTTGCCCGCCGGGTGGTGCGTGGCGATGTGCCGGAATCTCTGAAAGACCGCCGGGTGGTTGCACTGGATATGGGAGCTTTGATTGCCGGGGCAAAGTACCGGGGCGAATTTGAAGAAAGACTCAAGGCTGTTCTCAAAGAAGTTACCGCCAGTGAAGGAAAAATAATCCTTTTCATCGACGAACTGCACACCGTAGTCGGTGCCGGAGCTTCCGAAGGGGCGATGGATGCCGGAAATCTGCTTAAACCGGTTCTTGCCCGGGGTGAACTGCACTGCATCGGTGCCACAACGCTTGATGAATACCGCAAATATATCGAAAAAGATGCTGCATTGGAACGCCGTTTCCAGTCGGTACTGGTAAATCCGCCGTCAGTGGAAGATACCATTTCCATCCTGCGGGGTTTGAAAGAACGTTATGAACTTCACCACGGCGTGCGTCTTAAAGACAGTGCATTGGTGGCGGCGGCAGTCCTTTCAGATAAATATATTTCCGGCAGATTTCTGCCCGATAAAGCGATCGACCTTGTCGATGAAGCCGCAGCCGCTCTGCGTACCGGAATCGACAGCAGTCCCCTGGAACTGGATGAGAACCGCCGCAAACTCATGCAGCTGGAAATTGAATTGACCAGTTTGCGTAATGAGAAGGATGCTGCCGGTATCCGCAGAAAAGAGGCTCTGGAAAAAGAAGCCGCTGAACTCCGGGAAGCCGGAAAGGCGTTGCAGGCACGTTACGATAATGAAAAGCGTGCCATTACCCAATTGCGGGATTGCCGGGAAGCTCTCGACCTTGCCAGAGGTGAATTGGAAAAGGCGGAACTTTCCTACAATCTGGAGCGTGCCGCCGAACTGCGTCACGGAACCATCCCAAAACTGGAAAAACAGCTTGCCGATGCGGAAAATTCCCTGAAGCAGAGTGAAGCATCCCGGATGCTCAAAGAGGAGGTCGATGAGGAGGATATCGCCGCGATCATCAGCCGCTGGACTCATATTCCGGTGACCAAACTGGTGCAGAGCGAAAAGGAAAAATTGCTCAAACTCGCTTCCGAACTTCATAAAAGCGTGATCGGTCAGGATGAAGCAGTTACTGCGGTAAGTGATGCGGTTCTCCGTGCCAGAGCCGGACTTCAGGATCCGGCACGGCCTATTGCCAGTTTCATTTTCCTCGGTCCTACCGGAGTGGGTAAAACCGAATTGGCACGGGCGTTGGCACGCCAGCTTTTCGATGATGAAAGGGCAATGATCAGAATAGATATGTCGGAATACATGGAAAAATTCAGTGTATCCCGCCTGATCGGGGCTCCTCCGGGATATGTCGGTTATGAGGAAGGCGGTCAACTTACCGAAGCTGTCCGTCGCCGTCCCTATGCGGTGGTGCTTTTTGACGAGATCGAAAAGGCACATGGTGACGTTTTCAATATTCTGCTGCAGATCCTTGAAGACGGCAGAGTTACCGATTCGCAGGGACGCACGGTGAACTTCAAGAATACCATTATCATCATGACCAGCAATCTGGGCAGTTCCATGATCCTGCAAAATGGCGGCAGAGATGAGGAAAAACTCAAAGAGGAACTCAATCGGGAGTTGCGGAAACATTTTCGTCCGGAATTTCTCAACCGGATCGATGAAACATTGATCTTTAAACAGCTTTCTGCCGGAGAGTTGGAAGAGATTGCCAGAATCCAGATCAATAAACTTTCTGCAAGATTGCTGGAACACGGCATCACACTGAAAGTTGATGACAAGGCATGTGCCTTTATCGCTCAAGCCGGCTATGACCCGGATTTCGGTGCCCGTCCGTTGAAAAGGGCAGTGATCCGTCTGCTGGAAACTCCGCTTTCATACAAGATCATTTCCGGTGAAATATCCGAAAACGGCACAGTTTGTGTGACTGCGGAAAATAATGAGCTGGTTTTCAGTGAAAAATGACCTGACAGTGTCGGTTCGCGGTACAGCTTACCGGTCGGTATACCCGCAGTGGCGTGCGGGCTTTGAGTTGGCAACCCGTCTTCGCCATGCGGCCTACGCCGCGGTGAAGTGAAACGAAGACGGGGGTGCCGCATATGCAATCAAGGCGGCACATGCTGAAATCTCAATACTTCTCAAAATTTCCCAATTTTTCTCAATCTCTGTGCCGCCCCCTATGATCCGCGAGCCGCAGATGGTATCAAGCCCCTCACCGTCCTGTGTATTGCCATGTAATCAAAGCTGATCGCCCGAAAACTCTGCTGCTCCGGCATTGAAAAAATCCGGATTCCGGTGTATTTTATATTGCAAGCAATATACATAAATCAAATTTAACGAGGTGTTGTTATGAAATTTACCGGAACCCGCAGTCAGAGTGCAGTCGAATCGGCATTTGCCATTGCCTCCGGTCTGGCGGCAGATGGCGGACTTTTTGTGCCGCAGGAATTTCCTGTTTTTTCTACTGAAGAGTTCGTTGCTATGAGCAAAATGGATTATTGTCAGAAAGCAGCGGCAGTTTTGGGAAAATATCTGACCGATTACAGTGCAGATGAGATCAAATATTGTGTGGAAGGTGCGTATAAAGGCACTTTTGACAATGATGAACCGGCTCCTCTGGCTGATATCGGCAACAATCGCCGGATGCTGGAATTATGGCACGGACCGACCTGTGCATTCAAAGATCTTGCCTTGCAGCTGCTTCCCTATTTGCTGACCACGGCTCTGAAAAAGACCGGAACCGGCAGAGAAGCGGTCATTCTGGTTGCGACCAGCGGTGATACCGGTAAAGCGGCATTGGCGGGTTTTGCCGATGTGAAAGATACCCGGATACTGGTCTTCTATCCCCGCGACGGCGTAAGTGATATGCAGAAACTTCAGATGACCACCCAGAAAGGGAAAAATGTTGCCGTCTGTGCCATCGCCGGGAACTTTGATGATGCCCAGAACGGGGTCAAAGCGATTTTCACCGATGCGGAAATGAAAAAGTTCCTGCTGGATAACAATATGGAGTTTTCCAGTGCGAACTCCATCAATTTCGGCAGACTTGTACCGCAGATCGTTTACTATGTTTCCGCTTACTGCGACTTGCTCAAAGATGGCACTCTCAAACCGGGTGAAGGATTCAACGTGGTCGTGCCGACCGGAAACTTCGGCAATATCCTGGCGGCAGTTTACGCGAAAAAAATGGGCGTTCCGGTGAAAAAATTCATCTGTGCCTCCAATAAGAACAACGTGTTGACCGACTTTATCAATACCGGTGTCTACGATCGCAACCGCAAGTTCCATACTACGGAAAGTCCGTCAATGGATATTCTGATTTCCTCCAATCTGGAACGTCTGCTTCATCTGCTTTCCGATGGCAACAGCGAACTGGTTTCCGGGTTGATGGTTGAATTGAAAAACTCCGGCAAATATGCCATTGACGGTGAAATGCTTGCCAAACTCCAGCAGGAGTTCTACGGCGGCTGGTGCGATGATGAATGCGGCAGAAAAGAGATCGCTGAAATTTTCCGTGAAAGAAACTATTTGTGTGATACCCATACTGCGGTAGCTTTGGCGGTCGGCAATCAATACCGTAAAGCTGCCGGCGATGATACTTTGCAGGTGATTGCTTCCACTGCAAGTGCATATAAATTTGCTCCGGCTGTTCTCAAGGCTCTGACCGATGAAGAATTGCCGCAGGATGATTTTGCCAAACTTCAACAGCTTTCCCGATTGACCGGTACTGCCATCCCGGCTCCGCTTGCGGAACTTGAAGGCAGTAAGGTTCTGCATGACAAGTGCGTTGCCAAAGAGGAAATGGCGTCATTTATCCGGGAAAAGCTGGTGTAAAAATGATCAGAAAGCTCTGGCTGCTTTTCTTCACCTTTGCCAAAATAGCGGCATTGGTGCTGGGCGGCGGTTTGGCAATGCTGCCGGTGATCGAGGAAACGTTTGTCAACAAAAAGAAACTTCTTACCAGTGAAGAACTTCTGGATGTAGTGGCACTGACTCAAAGCGTACCGGGAATAATTGCGGCAAATGCGGCGGTATCTATCGGTATGAAAGTTGCCGGATTTGCCGGAGCATTGGCGGCATTGTTTGGTGCAGTGCTGCCGTCATTTCTGATAATTCTGATAATTGCCATACTTTTTCCGGCACTTTCACCGGAAAACCGTTTCTGGCTGGGAGCATTTGCCGGCATAAGGGCGGGAGTTACCGGATTGATAATCGCTACGGCGTGGAAGATCGGTAGGAACACTCTCAAAGGTGTGTTTGAAGTGGTGGTTGCGGCAGTGCTGCTCGGAGCGGCACTTTACGGAATAAACCCCGGGATCGTTATTATTGCAGCGATCATTACCGGCGTGATCTATACTCAAATTTGTGCAAAACGGGTTGCCGGAAAAAGTGCAGGAGCTGAAAAATGACGATTTTGATGCTGTTTTTGAACTTCTGTAAATTCGGCTTGCTCTGTTTCGGCGGCGGCTATATGCTGATACCGTTATTGACAGCAGAATTTGTCGGTGAAGGCAAACTTCTTACTCCGGAAAGGTTCGGAAATCTGGTATCAATTTCGCAGCTCACCCCTGGACCGGTCGGAATAAATACGG
Source organism: Victivallaceae bacterium (assembly GCA_045644425.1). Classification (GTDB taxonomy): domain Bacteria; phylum Verrucomicrobiota; class Lentisphaeria; order Victivallales; family Victivallaceae; genus UBA1784. The sequence goes on from JAZRGW010000031.1 coordinate 70,044, forward strand.
CGACATTTGTGGGATACATTTCCTCAAATGTGTGGGGATCGCTGGCGGCAACGATGGGATTGGTTTTCCCGACATTGATTCTGGCTGGCGTAGCGATGAGATTTATCATCAAATACCGTGAACACCGGGTGATGAAAGGGATTTTGTACGGAGCGAGATTGGGAGCAGCGGCACTGGTGGTCTATGCGGTATTGATTTTTCTGCAGCTTTCACTTTTGAAAACATCATGGAAAATCGGGGAAGGCCTTCCGGAAATATCATTTGGCGGCTTATTGATAATGATTATGGCATTTGTGCTGCTGAAAAAATTCAAGTGGCAGACGACGTGGGTGATATTGTTATCCGGGGTGCTTGGGGCGTTGTTGATTCCGTTTATCGGGTAGAACGAGTGAAAAAGTTCAAAATTTTTTCAAAAACGGCTTGACAAAGAGTTCCGCTGATAGTATATTAAGAAATGTTGCAAGAAAAGTGCGAGTGTAGCTCAGTTGGTAGAGCATCACGTTGCCAACGTGATTGTCGCCGGTTCGACTCCGGTCACTCGCTCCAAATTTCTCAACGGAAGTGGCAGGTTAGCTCAGTCGGTAGAGCAGGGGACTGAAAATCCCCGTGTCCCCAGTTCGATTCTGGGACCGGCCACCATTTTTGTATCTACGCCAGTCAAACCGACTGGATTTTTTGTTTTCTCCCCCACAAATTACCCTCAAAAACAGCCAGGCGGCGTATCCGGAAAGCTATAAGCCACGCAAAAAACGGGTAAAGTTGCTCAGTTGCTCAGATTTTTTTGAAAGTACCTGTGTCACCTTCCATTTTAGACACAGCGTGTAACCTATTACAAATCAACGCTTGTTTATTACAATATTCCCGGTAGTTTTTTCCAAGTCGCAATCCATACCAGCCGAGATGCTAACTAACAACAAATAAAAAGTGGTAGAGATGATCTAAAAAAACTCGGTGTCTGACTTTTTATAACGCCAGAACCGAGTAAATTATTGTTGTTTTAGAAATGCTTTTAATTAAAATTGAACAGAGGGGATCAATGCATTGCCATAGGAATGACGTATCAACCCCAAGTGTTGCATTCTTCCTACTAAAAATGCAGGATGGATTCCAGTTTGTTTGCTTAACATTTTAATACGGTATTCAGAATATGTTATATTGCATAATTTTTCTTCAATATTACGCGGAACAAGTTTTGAAGCGGCAAAAGCATCAGCTTCTTTTTCCTTATTATTATCTTTTTCTGCGTAATCAATTCCTTCCAAGAAAATATCTTTTTTATTATGATTTAAGATATGGCATATTTCATGGAAGAAAGAAAACCAAAATATATCATAATGCTTTCTGCAATCAGAAATTTGAACCAACGGGGTTGCCCCAATCCATCTTGTCGCCCCCTGAGCCTTGGAATTTTTTATGTGTGGCGTGTAGACCAATACAATTCCAATTTCTGCACATATTTTCTGAAGTTGTTCTTTGAAATCATTTGCTCCTGAATTAGCAAGTGCAATCAAATCATTTAATCTACTTTTTAATTTATCCATAGAAAATGATTCAACACAATGTTGTTGCTGAGAAACAATATTCTCTCCATACCGTAACCAAGCTGACAGAGAATATTTATTCTCAACACCAGCCAAAGATATGCGGAAAGCCGTACTCAAAGTTTGTTTTTCGTAGTATTCGTCCCATGCTTCAATTTTAGCTATACTAAAAAAATCAAGCAAAATTCTCACCTTTTCTTCAGGGCTACGGGTGTTTGGCTTAGATATATATCCTCTTTTTACCATATCTGAAAAGGGAAATAATCTAGCCCATGGTAACGATTTTTGTATTTCAGCCTCCTGGCGTTTGCGGGCCATATACTCATCGTAATCACGTTGTGCTTTTAGCCAAAATCTTGCAGGAATTTTCAGTACATTTTCAAATAGGACAGCCATATCTGGTGTTATGCTGCTGGCAGCCTTTAGAATATCATGTACTGTTTTTTCGGGTTTGTGACATCTAAGTGCAAATTCCTTAATGGGCATTTGCATTTCATCAAGTTTTTCAGCTAAAATTACCCCAGGATGAAACATGATTGGAGGAATATAGGATTTTTCTTTTTTAATCATAATTCATCTCTCCTTGTGATAATTAACTATTTCGACAATAATTGAGTCTGTTGCAGACTCCCATCTATATTTGCCATTATTGTCAACATTAGGCAAATTTGTTGGCTTTATAATTAACCGATAAGGCTGCCCCAAATCGCAAGACCACTGCCCTTTTCTATTCTCCCGCAATTCGTGAAATTTGCCAGGGACATGACGCAGATCTTCAAAACAAGTGGCGGCGTATAGGGTTTGAATACGCTTAAAGAAAATCTCTGCCCGCAGAGTCCCCCAATTTCTTATTGGCGTATTTTACGCTGTTACCACATTTTTCTAGTTCTTTTGTTGCGAACGAAATGTCCATTGCTTCCTTGCTGTTAATTCCTTGCCATGCTATAATATAACATATTTTTTGAATAACACAAGGTGTAAGTCGAAAATATTTTAAAAAATCATAGTTCTAGCCTTATATGCGAACTTCACATCCCAAACATCTTTCGCTGCTCGGTCCAGTCTTCCGGGAAGCCTTTGCGGAGCTTGGAAAGGGTGAGTGTAGCGGGTTCTTTGCCGTTGAGGATGGCTTCGATGATGTCCGGGGCGAGGTTGACCAGGCTCAACGCCCGGAAGAGGAACGCGCGTTCCTGCTTGACTTTCTGCGCCAGTTCGGACACAGTTGCCACCTTGCCAGATTCCAGCATATCCCGGTATTGAAAACCTTGTATCACCGCCTTTTGCAAGGGGGACATGGTTTCCGGATCCAGTTCTGCTTGCTCCACTTCCGGCTGATGGATGACCGTTTTGCAGCCATCATATTTCAGCCGGATGGGAATGGTTACCTTGATATTGCCGTTGACCAGTCTTTCAATCGTTTTTTCCATTTGCCGCCTCCGTTTCGGTTATGACCGCCTCCAAGCCGTCGGTTTTATACTCAATTTCCACCCGGTCAATGTGGACTGTGATTTTCTCCACCACCTTTGTAACGCTCCACAGGTGGAAACAGAGCTTTAACCTTACAACCGTTCCTTGCAATCGCGCAGGAGCTGTTCAAAACGGCGTCCGTAAGAAACGTAGTTATTGTAACGCACGTCACCTTCTGATTCTCGTTCAGCATCGTGGAAGATCACAGCAAGGTGCGGCTCCATGGAAAATCCGCCGTCATAACCGTTACGCAGCAGATCCGTGACGATCGCTCGTACATCACCCATCCCGTCACCGGCATAGGTGAAGCGGCAGGGCGGACGCTCAAAGGGATTTTCGCCGGGAATGGCGACCCCGTCTTTGATATGGACGTAAACGATATGTTCTTTGACCTTGCTGTAGAACTCCCATGAACTCTGCAGCGGGAAGGGCGGTTCACCGATCCAGCGGTAGTTGAAGCAGGGGTTGCCGGTGTCGTAGATCAATTTGAGGTTGTCATGGTTGACCCCCTCAAGCAGCCGCAATGTGTGGATGTATGACAAACCGCCGTAATTCATACAGTTTTCATGTCCGTAAACGATTCCGTTATCGGCGCAGATCTCCACCAGACGGCGGACTTTCTGAAAAATGATTTTTTCCAGTTCCGGAGAATCAGGTTTCGGACAATTATCCGGCGGAGAAACGAAACTCATACCGCGCAGCAGTTTGATCCCCAGTTTTTTCATTCTGGGCAATGCCGCGTTGAGTTCATCCAGTGATGCCTGAAAATCGTCCTCTTTGCGCGGGTCTTTGCTCCAGTTGGCGATCGCACTGCCGTAGCAGTTGATTTTGATATCTGCCTCATCCAGCATGGCGCAGATTTGATCAAATTCCGCATCGGTAAGCGTGGCAAGGGTTTTATCGCCGATACGGCGGGTTTCGATGAATTTCCAGCCGAGTTCTTTTGTCGCTTTGATCTGGACGGAAAAATCATTGCCCGCTTCATCAGCAAATCCGGTAAGAAACATAATTTACACCTCGTATTTTCAATAGGTTGAACTCATATTGACCGCAGCAGATTCTTTGACCTCTTTTTTGCCGCGGGTGGAACTGGCAACCAGATCCTCAAGAATTTTTGCATATTCATCAGCATCAATTGGCAGCGTGACCGGCTGTTTTTTCAATCCGCTCATCAGCATCGCATTACCCAGTTCCAGACCGTTGATCCCCTCTTGCGCAGGAGCGATGAGCTTCTCACCTTTGAGAATGGCATTGGCAACGTTTTCCACCACTACCGCATGGGCAGGACGGGGGTCGGCTTCAATGGAAACCTTGCAATCCCAGGTGTCGGGTCTGCGGAAACCGTGGTCGCTGTTTTTGATCTGCCAGGAAGTTTCGATTTCGTTGCGGCGGAAGTTGATTTCGCCGTTTTCCAGAATAACTCTGCCGCGCTCGGCGGTGATTTCCAGGCGGTTGGTTCCCGGGGCCTCCCCGGTGGTGGTGATGAAGTTGCCCACGCAGCCGTTGGCGTATTCCAGATAGGCGTTGACCTCATCTTCCACTTCAATATCATGGTATTTGCCGATCTTTACCTGTGCACTGACCATTTCCGGCATACCGAAAAGCCACTGCATCAGGTCAAGCTGGTGGGGGCACTGGTTGAGCAGTACTCCGCCGCCTTCGCCCGCCCAAGTCGCGCTCCAGTCGCCGGAATCGTAGTACCGCTGGGTACGGAACCAGTCGGTGATGATCCAGTTGACACGGTTGATTTTTCCGAGTTCGCCGGAGTCGATCAGCTGTTTGAGCTTGTGGTGAGCCGGGAGTGTGCGCTGGTTGAACATGGCACTGATTATCAGATCAGGATAATTTTTCACCGCATCGACCAGACGCTGAGCTTCTTTTTTGTGGACGGATATGGGTTTTTCCACAATGACGTGTTTGCCGTGCGCCATGGCTTCAAGGGCAAGTTCCACATGGAAATAGTGGGGGACGGCAATCAGTACCAACTGAACTTCAGCATCTTCAAACATCTCTTTGCTGTCGGTATAACAGCGAACTTTTTCCCGGATATTGGCAGGGAGGCGGTCGAAGGCTTTTTCATTTTTATCGCAGACTGCGACCAATTCCACATTGGGGATTTTCTCTGACATCACAGCATGGGCACTGCCCATGTTACCGATACCGATGATACCGAATTTGACTTTTTCCATAAAAAACAGTTTCCTTGATTGATAAAGTTAATTTAACTTAACATTTTTTAATTAAATATGCTAAATAGTTGTTTTACTGTCAATGCAATGATGTTTAATATCAGGTGATACAAAACTTTCCAATGACCTTTTACGCTGATGAGATCAACTTCTTGGAGAAGTTCTTTATATTTTCCGTATCGCATACGGCATAAGCCAAATTATAGTTGTTGTCCTGAATTTTGTGAAAAATCTAACCTGCGGTGGCGGCTTGCGGGTAATCTCGCGCCTTGCTCCTGCGCCGGAGCCGTCGAGTACATAGTACACTCCTGCACCGTACTCGTCGTAAAACACGACCTTCCTCTGCAATCCATCCACCGGTTAGATCAAACCCGTACCGGCTTGGTTGACAAATCACAACTTATGTGATATATTTTATACACTGATAGAAATGTTTGTTTATAAGCTCATGCTTCCGTTTTACAAAATTTGGGACATTACCAAATTATAAATAACAGTTGCCCGCTCTGAAACCTTTTATGAGAGAATTTTAAGGTACATCAAAATTTATGACAATATTTTCTTTCGGACAAGTTTTGAGCAGTTCTTTGTATTTGGCAACGGCAAGCTCTTTTACATCATAAATCCATTCTTGGCATTGGGCTTTTTCCAATCCCATAGTGTCATAAACCTGATAAAGCCCTGCCTGCGTATAAAGCGGTATAGTCCATCCGGGACAATGCAGACAATATTTACGGCAGACACCTGCATCATTGTCGATCGCTTTGGATAAACTCGGACATCTGGACATAAGCAAAGTCAATTCGTGATCTTTAAGTTCAATTTTGCCCTGACAATTCTCCTCCTTATAAATTTTCTTATAATATTCATAAACACCTTGCAATCCTTTCTCCTTAAAAAGTTCAAGACAATGCAATTCCTGGTGTTTGCTGATGTGCCGATAGTATTTTTCAAGTTCATTCTGCTCGTCAAGAAACTTGAAAACTTCATTGTAAAAACGTACAAAATGGTCGCTTGGGATCATTGTTATTTTTCCTTTTTAAAAGTTTGGATGCAATGCCCTTCCCTGATAACGCTGAGTGAAGATTTCCACGGAGTTCCCTCACATATACCCTCATTGACACATCTGGTTTGCAGACAGACATATTTTGACGGTTCAAGACCGAGTTGCCGCAAATGGCGGATCGCGGGACATTCAAGTACTTCAAAAACAATTTCATCCTGCGAAACACTCAAATTATATCTGCCTTTTTCCCGGTTGAAAAACCAATTCAAATGTTCAATAAGTTCAGAAGCATCACCTTTTTCAAGTTTTTCACGAATAGATTTGTAAACATTATATCCGGTTCTACGCAAAATCATTTCCAATGCGTCAACGCCGTAATTTTCTGCGATATAATTCAACGTTGTATCAGTCGTTCCGTGAAAATCCAAATGCAATTCATTGTTTTCCTGATAGCGTAACATTTTTTTTGCCTCTCCAATTATTCTCATCAGGAATGCGGAATCCCAATCGGATTGGCACAGTTTGAATCAGCATCATAAATACCGAGAGTGCGGAAAATTTCCTTCGCCATTTCCAAATGTCCTGCACCGTTGGGATGAATGTCATCATCCAGCAGACGTTTCAACAAATTTTCGTCAGATGCGATTTTCTGCCAATGCTTATCATGGTCAACGAGAATGATTGATTGCTGTTCTGCAATCTCCCGGATGATTTCATTATAAAGCGGCAGTTTGTTGTAACGTTCCATACATCTCTCATGCTCTTCTATTTTGAGAATATGTGTACAAGTCTGCATAACAGGAATGCTTCCTTCCGAACGCAGACGGCAGATAAGTTCCGTAAGGTACTGCCGGAAAAGTCCGCTGTCGTTGTATCTTAAAATATCGTTTATACCGATGAGAACAAATACGACTTGCGGCTGATGACGGCGGACAAGATGATCATAATCATCATTAAGCAAGTCAATACATGACCTGCCGCTGATACCTGAATTGATTATCAGATCCTTGTATAAACGCAACTCCCAACGGATGCGTTCTGCAAAAATTTCAGGAAAAGAACGAAAACCGTGCGTATGTGCTGCTCCGTGAGTGATTGAATCCCCGAAAAACAACCATAGCCAAGGCTCTCTGTTTTCTGATTTGAAATGTGCCGAGATTTTTTCCAAGTCTGTCATTTTTTTACCTCAATCAAGATCCTTTTCGTATTTTGCAAGGCAATATTCAATGCGTTTTTTGGCTTCATCGGTGAGCGAGGACATTTCCTGGGCAAGAGTATAGGGTGTGGCGATCAGACCGAGTTTCATAAGTGCGTATTTCTGACCATTCCAGCAGTTGCCGATATCAATACCGTAAACACCATGATAAATTTCGATCAGAAGATTTTGCAGACGAACCGCTTCACTCCAATCCCCGCGATCAGCCGCACGGGCAAGTTCGACCATCGGTTTGGATGTCAGTGCCGCCATACCGCAAACCATGCCGTCATTACCAGCGAGCAATGCTTCATCAACTGCCCATTCCTGACCTTCCATAAGCAGAGTCTTAAATCCGCGTTCTTTTTTCATAATGAGCATTTCCCGGCGGAGCCACATATTTGAAGAAGAATTTTTGATACCTTTCAAATTGGGATGGGCCATGACAGCTGCAAATTGTTCAAGAGAAAGTTCTTTGCCGTTATTAGGCGGACAATGATAGTAATAAACCGGACGGTCGGCGGCATCAAGTACAGTCAGAATCGACTTAACCGGGTCAAGATCGGAGGTTGCCCCGGGAAGCATGAAAACATAACTGTCAAAATCATATTTCTGATAGCGTTTCATATTTTCAAGTGACAGCGGCAATGATGTTGCATTGATACCGACCAGCAAATCGGCTTTGCCTTTGAGCAATTCAGAAGCAAGTTCGACTCCTTCTTCCTTGAAAGCATCGGAGAAACTCCCCCATTCGCCCATTGATCCGAAAAGAAATACCCCGTCAATACCATGACGGACATTGCGTTCAAAAATGTTTTTCAAGCCGTTACGGTCAAGAGAACCGTCAGCGTTGAGAGGTGTGACTGTCGCGGAAATAACTTTTTTAGCCATTTTTTTACTCCTTGTGGTTTACGTTTAAAAATCTATGTTAAAGCCGTGAATTTCGATTTGATAGGTCCCGGATACCGCACTCCAGAAAACGAGCAGGCAGGTATCATCATCTGTCAGTATTGAAGGCTGACCGAATTTGAGTGATTCAAAAAGCTGATTGATTTCACCTGTTTTTCCTTTGGTTCCGTTTGCAGACCACAGGCATATATCATTTCCGGTTGAAATTTTATCTTTGCCGATAAATATTTCATTTATGAAAAGTCCCGGGGCATCACCGCTTCTGCGGGCCTGAAGTGCGAAAAGACGATCTTTATAAATAAATAAATTCGCTGCCTGCCCCGCAAGGCCGCTGTCAAAAGCTCTGCTCCATGTTTTGCCGTTATCTCCGGAAAATACGATGTGATTATTAAGGTTTTTATCATTTTTCAAATCATAAGCCCAGAAAATAATCGCAATCGTCCCATCGGCAAACTGCACAGAACGGGTTTCAAAAGGAATAATATTTTCATCTTCAAAAAAACAGCTGTACTCCTTAAAATTCTTTGCGGAAGAATCACTTTTGAATACCAGTCCGCGATTGACAGGGGCATTCAGCACAAAAGGTGCACCTGTAAATATCAGTGAACCGTCATTGAGCTGTACAAGCGGTCCGGAATTTTCAATACCGGCATATTCATGTTCAATCCATTCAAAATTATTCCATGTTTTGCCATTGTCCGAGCTTCTCAACAAAAAATTATAAAATTCCGGATAGCGTCCGAATTCGCGGGAATAATCCGAAAGTGTCATTTCCGGTTTATCCCGCCGTGCTCCGTACCCCGCAGAAAGCAATGTCCCGTCAGCGAGTGCTGCCGGTTTGCTGCAATACGAAAACGGTTCTGAAAAATCCAATTTCGCATATCCAGGAATTTGCCCTTCAAATTGCCATGTTTTGCCGCCGTCAATACTGCGGAATTGATACATTACAGCATCTGCCGATTCAAAGCCGCTTCCGCTTTGACAATGAATTATTAAAGAACTGTCAGAACATTTTGTTATACCGGGAAACATTGAATGAGTATGTTCCGGGACCCGCAAAAAAGAGACAAATTTTTCCAGCATAAAGTTTTACCTCAATTATAGATATGATTCAAAATGTTTTTCCGCGGTATCATTTTCGGGATTGATGATCAGTCTCTGTTGCAGATACCCGGATTTTTTCAGATGTTGATTCGACGATGCCGTTATCCGACAGATCGGCTGTACGTTCTTTAAGGTCTTTGAAAATCCGGAAAAGATCCCTGATTCCGCCGCAACTGAACCAGATGGAAGTGATCAGTGCCGCAATTCCCGGAATGATCATAAATACAATCAGGAAATAATATCCCCACCATGAGGATGGCCACTGGTAAAAGATGTTCCAGATGATCACCGCAACAAATGACAAAATGAATTGGTAAACAATAGAATAACCGAATACACTCCACGCGATCACCCGATCTCCTCTGGTGTATTCCGGAGTGATCCCGATAATTTGGCTGAAAATATTGCTGAAACTCCATTTCGTTTTTTCTGGCGGCGGAGTTTTTTCCACAGCATATTCACCTCGATGAAGCATACGGTCAAGATTGAATGGCTCTTTTGCCGTCAGTTTGGAAACCACGATATAGACTATCAGTGACAGAAACATTGCCAGAAAATATATTTCATAGGAATTTATCGGAAATTTCAACCTGTTCATCTCCCAGATGATATAGGGATTGAACGGTCGGGAAATGGCACTTAAAATATTACCGACCAATTCCACCATACCGTGCCTTTCCAGAAACGGATAGATGTGATCCGCCCAGTTGCGTTGAAGCAATACCCCAGAAAGATTTATCCCCATACCAGTCAAAAGCGAACTCCACGCCCCCGCCGTGGTACCGAAACGGCTGTAAAGTCCGAAAATTATCATCGGTCCGCAACCGCCAAGCCACATCCCGTACATAATGGATATGAATAAGTTAATATAGTCGATCTGACTCATCGCCCACGAACCGATAAAGAAAAACACACCAACACCGATGGAAATGTAACGGATGTATTTGATATGCTTTTCTGGCGGCAATTCGCCGCTGGAATAAAACGGCACGATACAATCCTGCACCAGTGTCGAACTGGCGGAGTAAATCCTGCTGTCATCCGTAGAGATGATAAAAAGCAAAATCAGCATACAAAACAATCCCGTCAACCCGACAGGCAGCATTTGCCGCATTGCCGCTGGCAACATCAACTGTCTGAAAAGAGTTTTATATTGCTGAGTTCTGGCACTGTCTTCAGCGTCTGTACCAAAATGTTTCTGGGCATTCTGGAAATATATTTCATCGGGATTGGATTTCTGGGAAAATGGCGGATCGATACCGATAACGTGGTCATTCGGTGGAATTTCCGCAACTGAATCCATAAAACTCTCTCTTGCAACTTCATCTGGCAATAATTCTCTGGCGATATTGCGGGAAATATCAGTTCGGATAGCTTTGGCATCATCGGCATAATTTATATGACTCATAATCGTAATGATACCAAGCGTGATAATAACGAAAAATACATTGGCAAACGAACTGCGCCACGTACCGAGAATCGTCGCCATTTTTGCTTCGTGCGCGCTGATGGCAGCATTGTTTGAACCACACAAACCGCTTGCACGATGCATAACCATAGAACAAAAAGTGGTGAAAAGCATAAAAATATTAAAGTCTCGCAATTCGGAAATATCAAAGGGATCAATGAAACTTTCTCCCGGTATCCGATCGCTTAATACCTGCACAATTTCTTCATTCCAGGAAAATTTCGTCAGGACAAAAACAATAAATATCAAAACCACGGGGAAAAAGATTATTCCCTGCAAGGTGTCGGTAATGACAATGGAAAGAGTTCCGCCGCAACAAATCAAAGAAATTGCCAACGCAAGAGTTATCAAAACAATAATGGTAAAAGTCGGAATCGAAAAAGAGGCTATTTTTATTTCTGCGGGCAGCCCGAGATAACAGATGAAAAATCTTGCCGCGATTGCAGGCATAATCATATTTGCCATCATTTCTGCAATCGAACGGAGAAAACAGGCAAAAATCCGCAGTTTGCGGGAATAGCGCATTTCCAGAAATTGTCCGATACTCATTGCCCGCGATTGTCGGAAACGGTAAACGCAATATCCCGACAGTGCCATAACAATACTCAACGGTACTGCCAATGAATGCCAGAAACTCAATGCAAAACCGGTTTGGTACTGCACCTCGACATAAGCGGCAAGTACGACCAGACCAAGCGCAGCAGCAATATCGCCATTGGCGATCAGGTATCGGCGGCACAATCGCCCGCCGACGAGAAAATCCGCCACACCGACAACATACTTGCACACATAAAATCCCAGAAACATCACTCCGGCCACAGGTACAACCATAATCAGCCAATCAATCCAACTCATTTTTCACACACCCGTTTTTTCTAATAACTTATCCTGAATCCCGTGAAAAATTACGCTTGAATTTTTCACTTTATGTTTTTATGACAAATTTATGCTGAACCTGCGGTCAAAGGTTTTGTGTATATTCACCGAGAATTTTTTTCGCTCCCGGAAAAGTTTGGTCTTTGAGTTCCAATATGATGGTGAATGAATTTTTCCCGCCCGGTAAAACTTCTTCATTGGGACCGATCGGCTCCAATTCGCAGAAATCCCTGCAGTAAAATACACACGCCGTCATCCCCGATTCATTATTGTACCGCCGCTCCGGAAAAATCGGGTAGGTGATGGTCAAAAGCAGATCATTCGGCGAAAAATAGTGCAATTTACCCGACAAAGAATCAAAACTTAATTTCGGATCAACCGGAAAAGGATGGATCGCAGCATATTTTCCGGTAATTTCCACCGCCTTATCCTGCGGACGCATCAACAGCGTACCGCGATGATAGGAGTAATATCCTGCCGGATAACGGCTGATCCCTTCACGCGGAATTATACATACGCCGCCGGGGACGGTCAAAATCCGCCCCCAGAAGTTCCACTGTACCGGCGCGGAAGAAATATTTGCCATGATCTGAGTCACGCTCAAGCGGGAATCATTTTCCGATAATTCAAAAATTCTGGTCAACCGCACTCCTGTACGCAAATCGGGCTGACTTACGGCGATGGCAGTCGTATTTGAAATTTCATGCAGCTGCCACTTTTTTTCCCATAATAACGGATGGCGTGGGATGGTGATTTCCGGACCGATGTCAAATCTGCCACCGGACGGGTCAACTTTTTTGCCGCCATCGGGGAATTCCCATCCCGCCTGGGTATTGTTCAGATAAAGAATATTGCGACCATTCAAAGAATACTCCAGCAATCTGCCGCCGGATGCAGCAATCACCACCCGGGTATGGGAATTTTTCAACTCAATACAGTCATCGTAACCGAAAAAACTGCATACTCCTCCCGAAAGCACCCCGGCGATAGACATAACTATTGCTGTGAGAAAACTTTTATGCATCGCAATTTGCTCCATTCATTTTACAGGAATCAATTCCAGAGCGTCAACATACAATTTCTTTACCGGACCATTGGGGGCGGCAAGATTGAAAATCAACAGCTGTTCGCCCTTGTATTCCACCACACCGCCGGTGATCCAGCGATACTCTTTTTCGGATAATTCTTTAGCATCGATCCGGCGCATGGTGGTGATTTTCATAATTGACTGATTTTGTGCTCCGAAAGCTGCTGCATAGCCTTTTTTGCCGTTCATTTCCGCACGCAATCTCATGCGTATACGGTATTTGCCTGGAACAAATTTCGGATAATCACGCATCCGCCACTGCACATACCAATTACCATCGGGACGCTGCACAAGAACTTCGCCAGTCAGCGATTTTTCATCTTTTACCCGATCCAGACCGGTCTGATCTTTTCTGGACATAGCATAACATGATTGCATAGCGGGCAGGATGACCGTCCCGGCGGGGCGTTTTTTAATGTAGTCGATCAAGCCGATTTCATACTCGAACTGGTCAAGTTGCTGATCTGCCTGACCTTCACGAGATTCAGAAATGCCGCTGACTTTGTATTTTTTCAGCAATTCCCGCAATTCGGTGATTTTAGCCTGATATTCTTCGGCGGATTTTGCAGCACCGACCCCCTGTTCGATCGCATGCCAGAGTATACACATTTTTTCAAATTCAATTTCTTTGATCACCAATGGGTCAGTTGCCGCGGCAAGAGCCTGTTCAATCAATTTTTCAGCGGCAGGGCCGAATTCAGCGGAAAAAGCAAAGTTGCTTCCGGGTTTGTTTGCTGCATGGTGTCTTGCCCATTCGCGAATAAGCAGATCGTTGTATTCCAACATGAAAGGAGCAACTTTTTCACCGTAAAATCCGTTGATATAATCTTCGGCAAGTTTTTTGATATCCCAGTTCGGATTCTGCAGCAATTTCTGGGTTACCCAAGTACGCATTGACGCCAGAGAACCAAGTTCATTGCTGTAATTAGCAAGCATCATAACGCCCTTGACTTTTTTATCCCTGAAATAACGGATACTGTTTTCCAATACCGGCAAATCGGCACGCGGTTTCAAATAAAAACGGAAATTGGTCATATGATCCCAAATCAAAATACCGCCTCGCGTAATTTCCACCCATTTGTTGATATACGCATAATCAGGAGTATCTTTGATAAAATCAAAAGGATAAGTGTTGATCCTGTTGAAAGTCATGAAACGGATCATAACATTGGGAGCAGGACGCACATAACGCGGCGGTTTCATTGACCAGCGGTAGGCCAGAGTACTGATCGGCACATTGGGATAAACTTTGCCGACTTCGGCGGCGACAGCGTTGATAAAGTGAATTACCAGACCGCTGGGGGCACCTTCAAGTTTCACGATTCTGGCACATTCAGGGCATTCGCAATAGTCATCGTTGTCGGCTTGACTGATGGTGAGAAATTCCATATCAGGCTGTTCGCTGATTGCTTTGATTGCCTGTTGGGCAACGATTTTCCGCACTTCCGGATTGGTCATGCAAAACTGTCCGCCGGAATGAAAATTGGTACGGCTGCCATTGCGGATGGCGAAATATTCAGGATGGGCAGCGAAAAAATCCTGCCGCCGCATAAAACGGTGTATCATAGTATGCTGAAAATATTTCGGACTCTGCCGCAACTGACGCAATTTATTTGCTTCCGCCCACTTTTCGTCGATTACCCTGTAACTTTTGAACGCCCAGTCGGAATAGACTATCCGCTGATAAAATGGCGGCTGATAACTGCGTGGAACGACTTTTGCCTGAGTGATGATTCCAGCCGGGGCAATCGCTTTCTGATGTTTATGATAATAACGCCACGAGAGGTCTTCTTCCAAAAATGCAGTCACTGCATTGAGCAGCCCGTCAGGACAACTGGCAGACAGTACAATATTCAGTTTCTCATCTACGGAAATTTTATAACCGTCTGCCCCCAGACCTTTTGTCTGGTCGTCAAGGGTGATTTGCAGGGGAGCATCGGCTGAAAAATCACAACCGCTGACCACTTTCCAGTTAACTTTCAGAAAATCTGCTGCTTTGCCAGGTACTCCACTTAAACGATAGTTGCTTCTGCCGTTGACGGTAAGCTGGATGATTTTCCCCTCACCGGCGGGGGCAAGTTCATTTTTCCACGCTCCGAATGATGGACAGCCCAATAACAGTGCCACGACTGTCAGCAAAACAACCATACCGGAATGCCCTGATTCCAGTACCGCAGAAAAGAAAGATTTTTTCCGGGAAGATCTCATTTTTTCACTCCTTGTTTTTTTGATTGCAACAAAAGATCTTTTGTCTCTTTGACCATAATATATCACCTTTAACGCGATATGTAAATAGTTGAGAAATTATAATCATAGCACTATTGTAAACTAAATTGATGAAAAATACCGCTTATTTAGCATCAAAATAAAAAATATTTGTTCGCGATACCGGTTGATCGCATAGATAAAAATTTTCAAAACGGACATAGAGATACGTCCCCGTGTTTCGGCTTGAAGTACTTTTGATTCTCACATATATTCAAACTCTGCAAAAGCACAGGAAAAGTCCGTTTGCACAGCATATCCTGCGTCCGGTCAGGCGAACAGAGCCAACTAAAGTCTATTCAAGTAATCAGTCCGGTTATGCGGTGACTCTGGTAATGCTTACCTCGGTTTGCATTCCGGAATCAGCGAAAATATAGGCATCGCTGATAATGGAATCGTTTCCGCATCCGACAGTATGAAAATTGCCGCAAAGACCTGCATCGGAATTTCTTTTTTTCATGGGCAAAATAATCGTTTCGGCAGATTTTTTCAATTGCAGTTTTTCTCCGTCAACAATTACTTCGCTGGCCCACAGCGGGGTACGGTAACGGAAAATTCCGGCATTTTCGCAACTTTTTCTGGTGTAAGCAAGATAAAGTTTACCGCATAGGCAGAACCAATGCTGCTGGGTGGAAGAGGTGACAAGTTCACTGCCGTCGTTAAACAGCCATTTTTGCGGGGAGGAAAAATTTATACCGTCATCGGACACGGCAAAATATCCGTTGCCGTCTTCGGCACGGATGGTCAGAAAAAAACGGTTTCCATGGCGGACAATTGATGGTTCGATCAACCCCCTGCCGATGGTATTGGTCATGGAATTTCCTTCGGTAACCGAAGCGATTTCAAAAGAGTCGGAAAGTGAAATTTTCAATACCTGTACAGCGAAGCGGGGATTAGGCGGATTGATATCAAAATAAATGGGAAGCAGAAATTCTCTTTCTCCGGTAAAACACAACTGGGTACATGCCGCGCGCCACTCGACATACGGATTACCGAGCATTTGGATGGGGTAAAATTTCTTTTCTTTACTGTCATAGATTGTATAATAACTTCCCCTGACAATGTCGGAAAAATCCTCTATTTTTTTCTTATGGTATCTGGCGGTACAGCCGATAAAAAGGACGTGCCGTTTATCAGGAAAGGTAAAACAACGGACATCAGCAATACCGATGACATAGTCTCCTGCGATGACTTTGCTTTCAAATCCAGGTACGTGGTGCGCTTCGCTCCAACTTCTTCCTCCGTCAAAACTTTCGCAAAATTCACACGCCCCGTAGCAATCGGAACTGAAAATACGTTGAAAACTCATTATATAATGGTTTTCACTTAAAACAGCGACGGCGGGATGAAAAGCATTGTTCCCGCACGCCGCCGGAATGGATAAAAAATCTATATTCATTACTGAAAAAAT
>JAZRGW010000032.1:0-15643 GCA_045644425.1 Victivallaceae bacterium
TCATCGCCCACAAACGGCTGATATACTTGTAGAAATCATCCTCGGTCATAGTCAATAACTTATCTGATGAGAAGCTTTGATAAAACGCAATTCTTTCTTTGCGTTCTTCCATTGCCTCTTGCAAACTTTCAGGATTTTCAAGTTGTCTGCATTTAAGATGTTCAATGGCTGCTGTTAATTTTATTTGATTCATAAGTTTTACATCCCTTGTCTAAATCATAAAAGCTCTTGTTGCCGATCTATGACAGATGGCATTTTTTTCTCGATTATTTTATCTTCTGGTCCAATCTCTCCAAATAACAATGGCGAATTAGGATTGTGAAGACTACATTGCTTAACTACTGTTGCTATACTGAAATTAGCATAACAATATAAGCAACCATGCCGACAAGTGTTATAGGCTCCGATGTCAATACTTTCGATACACCCACATTCTTTCCGCTGATTCTTGTCTTTGCCCGCAAGAACTCTCCCTCCGCAAAGATGAGCTATCAATCCAGAATCAATGCATTGCCCATGTCTAATGCCTATGGCAGAGAGGTCTAGCATCTCTGCGCATGTAACCAGCTTTAGTTTCAATGATGATGCAATATCAAAAAGTTTTTTGCTCAATTCAAGTTTTTGCGAAAGGCTTGGATCATAAAAATCAATTCCAGCCATATTGCGTTCTGTTTTCTTGTAAAAATCCAAAAAGCTGATAACACACTTATTCGTATATGGAGCTAATATTTTAGCAATATATTCAAAATATTTTACATGGTAATCAAAAGATATCTTATCAGTAAAGATAATAGGATCATATCTCCAAATGACCTTTTCTTTACCAATAAGTTTTGATAATTGTATGAAGGTATCAAAAACTTGCTTTTTTTCTGGAACTCCTGGTTCAATTGTTTTATCGTACGGATTAACTGTAAACTGAAAATAAAACGGAATTTCTGCTTCAAGATGTTTAAGATCACTTGAATGTTGTGCAAGCATATTCGCTGGATTTTTAGTCCAAAACACAAAACAATCAACAGTATCCTTGCCCAAGTTTATTCTGCTAATCTGGTGGGCATTCATTGGATTTCTGACTAAAGAAAATCCGGCTCGCAAACGGTTAAAAAACCAATCACTGTAGAACGCAGGAATATCTGTGCGGCGACTTGCACTTACTATCATGTCTATTCCCTTTCCAAAACTAATCGTTGAAATCTTGCAGAATGAGTTGTTAATTTAGGATGACGAGATATGTTGCATCTCGAACAGTCATCGTTATTCGCTTCACATTTATCCTTAAGGTTGCCAATAAAATCTTTTATTTCATCGGGAAATGTTGCTCCTATATGCAAACGACATGCTTGGGAAGTTTGAAATTGAATTGGCTCAACTGAACCTTTAGTTAATTTATATCCGAAGGATTCCATTTTTGTGACAATAATTCTCATCCGGGCAACATCATACCCACTCCCTTCTGCCATTATGGAACTTAGTATAATAAGTTTCTTTTCAAAAAAATCTGCAGATAAGTTATTGACAAAACTAGAAAATGTGCTGTATTCAATATCTGATAATGATTTGGGAAACATCAAAACATTAGATATCGGGAAACATGTTGTTGTAATATTATCAAGGCGAATATCTATATTGGGCAAGGAAGGCAAAAAGTTTTTTACATTCAATTCCCAATCAACAATATCATACCCTATATATTGAAAATTAAGGCTTGGCGATGCAAAATATAGTGCAGCTCCGTCTACACCGCAACCACACCCTATGGATAAAATTTTAGGATCTGCCTCTATCCAAGATAAAGTATCTTGATAGAGACAATAATATTCTGTAAAATATGCGTAAAAATATCGCATTAGGTACAAGCTTTGTACCCATTCATTAGAATAACAGGGAGAATGCCCCGCCTGAAAATCTAAATCTTTCAATTCGCACAAAAGCCTATTGGAGCTTTGATATTGCTTAAATTTAGCAAAAGCGGTTTCCAAAAAGTTGTTGATGAACGTTTGCATAGGCGAAAGCCCCGTGTATAGCCATGTCACTTTAAGCCTCACTGCTGCTCAGGCACGACTTCAAGCCAGTAGTTATTTGGGTCGGAGACAAAATAAATTCCCATTTCGGGGTTTTCGTAGCAGATGCAGCCCATTTCGGAGTGGCGTTTGTGAGCTCCTTCGTAATCATCGACTTTGAAAGCCAAATGAAATTCGTTGTCGCCGAGGTCGTAGGGGCGATCCATTTCCCGCAGCCATGTCAACTCAAGCTGATGACTCGAATTGCCATCTTCCAGATAAACGATGATAAAGCTGCCGTCTTTAGCGTTGATTCGGCGGACTTCGTGCATATCAAAGGCATCAGCGTAAAAATTCAGGCTTTTTTCCAGATCAAAAACATTCAAGTTATTGTGAACCATGCGGAATTTCATAGTATCGTTCTCCCTGTTTGAAATTATTATTGTCTCAATTGTTGTGAAAAATCTTTACTTCCATCTTCGTTGTCACGGCGTAGCGTAAGCGAAGACGGATGCATCCACCGATTGCAAACAAACCGTATTTGTGTTGTTGACAAATCAGAACTTTTGTGATATCTATTCTGAAGCATTGCAAAAAGTTATCTCACAAGCCCATGTGCACATTCCACAAAATTTGGGACATTACCAAATTATTCTATAACATAACTCCTGCCGTTGAAGTTTTCAAGCATTATTGCAGAGCCGATTTCAAAACTCCTCAAAAATTTTTGAAATTCATCATCGTGATCTTAAACAATTATTTATTCAGCAGCCGCGCCTTGTCCCGCCATAGCCCGAATGGCGACGGCGGATCAAACACCAGTTTCAGTCTTATTTCACACTGATTTTTCAATATTTTTTTGAATGACTTTTGAAATTACCTCAACAACCCAAAAAACTCCGACAGGGTCAAAGATTTTTATTATTGTACGCACTGGTGATGATTTTTCCCCAAAAGGCATTTATTTCCAGCATACCGTCAAAACGTGAAGAAATATACTCATCAAGTACCGCAGGAGTAAAAAATTTACCCAGTTTCTGCAGAAATTCCGTTTTCAGTTCAGCGGCACGCTCCTGCGTTATCCGAACTCCGTCAAGGAAATTTCTGGTCAGATCATCAGTGGCGGTATTGGTGACATACTTGGGGTAAAGGGCACAATTTGCCCCGAAACAGGCATCGCAATACTCCCACAATGAATCAAGTTTGTTGAAAAGAGTATAAATTTCCATTATTTCCTGATTGCGTGAAACTTTTTCAGAAGCATAATTCAAAAGTTTTTCTGCGTAAGCAGGAAGAGTTCCAAGGGTGTCGATAAACTCCGCAGAATCCAGACCGAAATATTCTTTGACAAAGTTTTTCTGGAACGCTTTGCGGTCGGTTATTTTTCCATGGTCAAGCGAATAAGCCAGATAAGCGAGCATATAGAAACTCTGCGGCAAAGTTGCTGCCAACTGACTCAAACCGTGATTGCGTCCCCAGATCGTGCCGATATGTCCCTGCAAAGGGAATTTCTCAAGCACATCGCACCAGTCGTTGACATTTTTCTCAACGGCACTCTGGCTGCCCATTCCCCGATAACGGTCATCATTCTGGATTTTTGATGCGCCCCATACTTCAGGGGATTTTTTACACATTTTTTCCACGATCTGCTCATCGACGCCCAGATACTGCCAGACGCAGGGGATGACCATCGGCAGCAATTCATCGAGCTTTGCCGACTCGCGCTTGCGGAAAGTATCATCCCATACGATCACCTTTTTTCCGTATGCTTTGACAAATTTTGCGCAATGTATCACATGGTCAATGAAAAGATCAAATCTTTCATCTGCCGAACAGCGGGAACAGGGAATGTTAAAATTGAATTCATCCGCTCCGATATGGAAATAACGGCATTCGGGGAAAAATTCCAGGATTTCTGTGGTCATCGTCTGCCAGACCTTAAAAGGTTCTGTCGGATCGGCAAGACACCACTGACTGGTGGTTTCTCTCGGCGGATTCCCGTCCCGCAAATGGCGGTATTTGTCATGTTTGAGAACATAATCAAGGTGTCCTGCACACTGCACCAGCGGGATTATTTCCATTTTGAGTTCGCCGCACAAATTGCGGAAGCGGATAAATTCCTCTCTGCTCCACGCATCAGGATGAATAATTTCCTGCAACTGCTGATAAGGGAACTTATCCTCAAATTCAACAAGGACGGCATTGTACCCCATACGGGATAATTCGGGAAGCAGTTTCAGCATGAAATCTGCTTTGGGGATCATCCCTTTCATATCGAAATGAAATGCTTTAATATCCATATTTTCACATTGTTTTATCAGCTCTGCCGTTGATCAGAGCAATTTGAAACCACGGGCAAGGAAGTGGTCGGTTTTGTTGATAGTGGAAACATTGCTGTTGTAACTTTCGGCAGGCCAATCCAGCATGGTTTGGGCAGGATGATTTTCCACATGACCGTCGAGAATCACCATATTGATCAGATAGTTTTGCGAGTGACGGTTGGTAAGACGCCCCAAACTGAGGTAATCAGATACATGATGTTTGCGGTAATTGTAGTCAGAAGCATACATTGCCACGCTCGGAGATTTGATTTCAGAAAGTTTGCGGTAACGGGTATGAGCTTTCTGATCTGCACTTTTCACCCCGCAGAGAAATGCATTAGCTCCGTAATGGGTGGAATATGAAAATCCGCCTGTGGCATTACCTGTGCTGGCCCCGAAAGGTTCTGCCTCTGACGGACAGACAAATGTACTGCCGTTGTAATTGCCATCCTGGTACATGAGATAAACGACACCAGTTTGAAGATCGTTCAATGACTGCATCCAGGTTTTCCCGCTGCCTGAATATGATGAGTGGTCGTATGCCGCAGGCAAGATCCACTCATCACTGCTTTGAGTGTAAATGGTATGAGCGGTACCGATCTGCTTGAGATTGTTGATACAGGATGCCTGACGTCCGCGTTCACGGGCACTGTTGAGTGCGGGGAGCAGAATTGCCGCCAGAATGGCGATGATTGCGATAACTACTAGCAATTCGATAAGAGTAAAACCGGAGACTTTTTTCTGTTTCATAATTTTTCCTTTCTCTTTAGGGTTGGAAACAGTTTTTACCTGATCTGCCAATTCAATAATTTGCCCTGCCAACGACCGCTGACCGTAAATGTCACAGAGGTATTGGGAAGCAGGGTGATATTCTCTTTGCAAACAGTTCTGCTTTGTGCATTGACCGCTATTTCAGCAAGTTTACTGCCATTTTGCATAACTGTTATGACTCCTTCGCCTGAAACAGGCATGAGATTTATCTGCAAAACAGATTTTTCAGGAACAGCTTTTACAGGATGAAAGATGAATTTTGCATCTTTTTTCAACCATCCTGCAAAAGAGCCATCCACTGAAACATGGGCATTCTGCACAATAAGTGCCCTGCCGAAACCGACCGGAGCCGAAGGAACTATTTCTTCAACATCAGTCGCTGAACTCAATTTTGAAGCATCCTGCGGAGCAAGTCCAGCGGTAAATCTTCCGATACGAAGCATATATTTTTCCACTCTTTCCGCTTCACGTTCCACATCCGGAGTGATCTTATCGGCAAGCAGTATGACCGCAGAACTGCGGGGACCAAGAGTAATGATCGTACCATCAACTCTGCCATTTTCAGTACAGACTGCCGCAACTTTTTTACCGTAACATGTTACATCAGGCTCAAAAGTAACCTTTTCATTGACGCTGTTGACCAATATCATTACCGCCATGCCGTCTGCTCTGCCGTAAATCCCTGAAATGATTTTGTTTGTCGTGGTCAAGCCCTCATCATTCAGATATTTACCCCAATCGCAGGAAATCGTACCTGCGGAGCGGATGAATTTGACAGGCTTGAGCATTTCACCTTCATTGAAGTACTTCAAAAGCATATTGCGCATGTGGAACATCTTTTTAATGAAAAGTCTCCGGTTGTCACGCTCCATTTTCACCAGCGGGAACCAGCCGATATGCTCGGCATTGACCAGCTGGAGAGCCGCTTTGATAAAGAAGGAGCTTTCAAGTTTGGGATTATAGTTGTTAAATCCGAAAAGTTTGCCTGTAAATTGCACCCTGCCGCTGTAAACTGACATGAATACTGGAGTTATACCGTACCATCTCCACACCATAAAGGCATCGAGCATATCCGCGAATGCTTCTGCACCATCTTCGCAGTCGTGAGCGGTATCGGGATTCTGCTTTTTGATCTTGTGCATGAATTTGCGGTGTCCGCGCATCCAGACATCAGGATCATTTATCAGGTGTCCGTGTGACGGATCGAAACACAGATAGGGGTTCGCCGCGGCGATCTCATCATGATAGAGGGCGTGAAATCCCACTTTGAAAAGCATTTTTGAGCGTTTGACAAGGAAATCCTGCCACCCTTTTGCCCCAGGACACATAATGGCAAACGGAGCCTGCACTTTGGGAGTACCCTTGCGGAAAAATTCGGGACCGTAATATTCATAATTCATCGTGCCGTCGGGATTTTTCACAGCGTATTTCTTACCGTGAGAGGAGAACATGTAATCATATTCGCATAATCCGCCGTCTTTCACCGCCCACAAACGGGAGTTGGTGTAAGGTTTGACGTAGATCTCCTTTTCCCGCATGTCACGGACAAATTTTTCCGTCCAGTCAAAAACTTCGTCAAAATGCGGATAGTGGTGGGTACGCATATCATCCCAGTCCTCAATGTGGATACCCACGGGAAGTTCAAAATATTCTTTCAAATAGAGCATCTGACGGCGGGATTCCTCCACTCCGGTACGGTCGGTAATGGGACGCACCCGAATCCAGCCGGGACAGTTGCGGAACCACTCCGGAGTATCTTTGCGGGGCAGATCTTTCACCCACCAATCGGCCTTTTCCGAAACGAATTTACGGTAGATCCGTGCCGCTTCATACCATTCACCGTCATAAAGTTCGATAGCGGAAACACCGCTCATATCGTAACTGTTGCCGCCCTTGCTTCCAACTTGCCACGGGGCAAAACCGGTCCAGTAAGATTTGAGATCGCCTCTCTGACCTTGAGCATAATACTGTTTGATGCCGCCTCTGGGATCTTCAAAAGCAAAGTAGATGCCGCTTTTGCTGTCATAATAGGCTCCGAACTGCATGGTGAGATAACTTCTGGGATAGAACATATTCTGCCGTACCCTCGGCGATTTTTTCATCGTCGGATTATCTACGATCACGCCCTCTTTGCAGGGATAGACCATTTTGTCAGTACCTGAAGTCAAACGTGCGAAGGAGAGATCGGGGAATACAACTGCACTCAGCAGCCTTTCCTTATCGAGCATATTAACCTTGATATGGCTTTCCAGCCGAGAGGAATTCACCAGATTCTGGGTGATGATAACTTCGGCGGTCTTGCTTCGGAAAGTCAGAACTGCCTTTTTTCCGTCGGTCACAAGCTTTTTCTGCCACGCAGGATCGTTGGCGGCGATATCGGCACTTTTGCCGTTTTTCAGTGTTTTCAACCGAAAACTCATCGTATTTCTGCCGAAAATCTCCCTGCCGCTTTTACGGTCAAGCATACCAGCAAGCGGAAAAGTATTCCCTGGTTTTGCAAGATAGATCAGTGCCATACGTTCGGAAGCGATAAGTTTTACGCCATTTTGCACTTTATTCCACTTTTCAGCGGCTTCTTCCAGCGTAACAGCATCGACCGTCTTTAATTTTTCAATGGCATCACACAAGATTTTCTGTTCGGCTCCACCGACAGCTGCTTTGGTCAAAGTATTGATCAGCCACTGGCGGCAGGGGAACTTATCAGGGACATTCTCAAAAGCTGCTTTCAACGGAGCAGTTATTTCAAATACATTGCCCCGATCGAGTTTGAAAAGTTTGCTTTTTGACGCCTCTTTGAAAAGTTCTTCTTCACTGAGGGCTCTTTCCTCCATGCGGAAAAAGGCGATTTTTCCCCGCATATTCCAGACATCTCCGGCATTGCCTCTGCCGAGGATGACTGGCAGGGTATTTTCATTGAGCTTGAAATCAAAATTTTCGGTTTTAGCTTCCAATTCGCCATTGATGTAGAGCGAAACGGCGTAACCGTATTTGCCCTCTTCTTCCTGCACGACAGGTTCGATGGTAACAGCATAGTGAGTCCATGCTCCAGGCTGTGCCATTTTGCCGCCGTCAGTCCTGCCGATAAAATCTGTACCGTTAAATACATAAGCATTCATCATGCCGTCATTGAAGCGGGTGAGCATCCAGCTCTTCGGCTTGTAAAAGAGATCCTGCCCCGCTTTTTCCAGTTTATCAAAAGCGGCGATACAGCTGATGGTCAAACCTTTTTTGCCGACAGTGAAGTTTTCACTGCCGACAACTTCTGCATGGCTCTGACCGCCGTTGAAAACGAGAAATCCGTTTTCCAGAACAGCTCCGTTTTTTAAGCGGAATGAAGCTGGATCACTGAAATTGACCTCCAATACTTTTCCAGAACAGCAGAATACCGTCAGCAATCCGAGTAATAAGGAGAAAACCTTTTTCATCATCAAAACCCTTTGATCGTCTCGTTATCAAGGATACCCTCTGCGATCTTCAGGCGGTAAATATTTCCCTGTATTCCCCACTGTCCCCAGGAACAGCCGATGGAAATATCTGATTTACCGATCGCAGGTTTGGCGTTCCAACGCTGCATTGAACCATTGTGGTAAAGTTTGCCGTCACACCAGATATTGATTTTCAAATCAGGTGAAATCGTGATCACATAGCGGTGAGGCTTTGAAAAATCAGCATTGCAGTAGTAACCCGGAAGCCACTTTTTGCCATCGGAAAAATTGATGTAGATACGGTTTTTATCATCTTTGCCAATAAGCCATTCACGATTTTTCATCAACAGCATCTGAAGATCTTTTTTACCATTGGATTTTTTTTCCAGAACGATATCAAAAGCGACTGTAATTCCTTTGTCAAGGGTAAAGTGCCCGCTGGCGGGAATCACCAGCGGCTTGTCATTGCCGTTGAAATGTAATGCACTGCGTTCCGCACTGCCGCCGATTTTGTAAGAAGAGTCAAGCTGCACCATCGGCACTTTACCTTTGGCAGTCGGGGGTTCGGCAGTGAAGTCAAAATCAATTGCCATGAGTTGTACCGCAGTCAATGCGGTCATGAGTGTGAAAGTTTTTTTCATTTTCCGTTTTCCTTTCAATTGTTTTCAACGGTATATTTTCAATGTCTCTTTTTTATATTCGTTCTCTTTGTCAGTTATTTTGCCGTCAGCAGAGATGGTAAAGTGGTCAAAACAGCGGTTTTTCTCATCAAAGCTTTTTACTTCGATGCCCCCTTTGGAAACTTTCACCAGAGTTGCCGAAGCACTCAATGGGCTGTTGTTCCCCGGCCCCTCAACGGTGATGATCGGGAAAGGATAATCCGCACCGCTGCTCATATCCTCTGGATCACACGGAGCATTGGCGTAAGCGGCGGCAGTCAGGGGAATTGTGCGGCGGTAGCGGTGGATGTGCCCAGAGAGCCAGAGGTGAACAACATATTTTTCATCCTTTGCAGCCTTGAGCAGCGGTTCTGAAATGAATTTTGCCACATCATTCATCGGCGAAACCCGATGGCTGTGAGGTGCTTCATGGGAGAGGATGATACGGAATTTTGCATTTTTATACTCTGGGGAATCAACCGTCTCTTTCAGCCATTGCCGCTGGGCAGCCATATACTCTTTTGTCGCTTCAGCGGTCATGGAATTTCTTTTGATATCAGTGGGATCACCGCCTGTATCAAGCACGATGAAAAAAGTTTTTCCCCATGTAAAAGAATGATACCCCTTTTCTTTATCGGCACTTAAAATACCGAACCAGCGGCTGCGTTCTGTGCCACGCATTTCGTGATTGCCGCGGACGGAAACAAAGGGTTTGCCATGGTATATTTTTGTACCCTGCCAGTTGAGATATCCACCGAAAAACACCACATCAAAGTCATCATAGATATTTGAGATGTCTCCCAGAGAGACCTGAAAATCGCAACTTTCAGTCAATTTCTGCCACTTTTTCAGCAATCTGCCCCGTTTGGCACTGCCGAACTGGGTATCGCCGGTAACGAAAAAGCTGAATTCCCGGTCATCATCCGGCACAGCTGTAAAAGTATGGGTGTCAAGGGGGACAAATTTTTCATTCTCCGAAGCCAGCAGGATGCGGTACTCATATTCCGCACCGGGTTTCAAATCATCAAGAGTTATCCGGTGCAGATCTGAATCACTGCGTAAAACGCCGCCGAGCGTATCCCATTTGCGTTGCCACAGCTTATTTCCAACGATACGGTACTCTACTCCTGCACCGTAGACATAACCATCGGTAAGAATTCCGATCGTAACAGTGCCGCAGTCAGGAGCAATGAGCCACGGGCCATTCCGTAACTGCTGCTGTGAGGGAAGGAGAGCTTCACCCTCATTACGCCTTGAGATCCTTGAAACCGGCGTTTCCGCAGAAACTTTTTCCACGGCAAAGGTGAATTTCCCGATCGAGCCGCTTTGAGCAAATATCGCAATCACATTCAAGCCTTTTTTCAATTCCAGTGCGGCGTAGTGATCTTTTGCCGCCGGAGGATAATCGATATTTCCGCCCGCCCGCAATGTACCGCTGCTTATTTTGCCGTTGCAATAGACCTCAAACCACCAGTCGGCTCCCAAACCGAGTTTAACGGTCATATCAGCAGGAACTTCCACTACTTTGACCAGCAAAGCTTTATTCACCTCTTTGGGAGTGATATTGAGCAATTCATTCAAATCGCCGCCGCCAGCGGGGATATTCAAATTTTTACCGGACAATTTCTCTTCGCCGATCATCGGGATCGGGTTAGAAACAGTGAGTTTCAAAGCAGTTTCAGGAGTAAGTTTGTCATGCGAATAAACCTGCCAATTCTGCCAGTCGATCTCTCCCGCACAAGCTGCCGCCATACCGAAAACAGCACAGCAGATTTGAATTTTCTTGATAACGTTCATTATTTTCCACTCCAATTCGGATTTATGTTACGGATACTTTTCCTTATTACCAGTTTGGCAGGTATTTTCACGATCACTTTGCGTTCGTCACCAGACTTGACCTGTTCATAAATCAATCTTGCCGCCTCCTGAAAGATCCCGCCCATATTGCGGTCGATCGCCGTAAGATACGGTTCTTCGAAAAAGGTACATTTTTCGTAGCCGTCCAGATTGTCGATACTCAAAATATCAGGCAGCTCGCCTTTTCCTGCCAATGCCCTGCAGATACCTCTGGTGAAGTATCCTGACAACGATATTATCAGTGTATCATCAAATTCAGCTCTTTCCAATAACTGGAAGTAACAGAATGCCTGAAGTTCAGCATTGTTCCACGAGCCTCTGTCTAAAGTTACCATTTCGATACAGTTATCCAGCTGGCAATTATGCAGGAAGTGCCGAATCTCTTTGGCAAGTTTGACACTGTTCCAGTGCATAGTGTGGACGATCATTATTCTGCGGTAACTTTTCAAATCGCAGTAATTGGCAAATTCTTTCAGAGCCGTATCGAAAAACTGTACCACTTCGCTGGAGCTGAAAATCGAATATTTCGGCAATGTCTGACCGATACGGACGATTGGGATATTCAACTTGTTCAACACTTCGCAGGTATGGTCATCCATAAACGAGTCATGTACGATCAGACCGTTTATATCTTTCAATCTCTGCATGGCGGTCTCAGGATTACGCAATTCGTGATAGCCGATGATTTGCGGCGGTGCGTCAAGTTTGTCAAGTTCGCGGAAAAGTTTTCTTACGGCATCCTGCATCAGA
This sequence comes from Victivallaceae bacterium, assembly GCA_045644425.1. Classification (GTDB taxonomy): domain Bacteria; phylum Verrucomicrobiota; class Lentisphaeria; order Victivallales; family Victivallaceae; genus UBA1784. The sequence goes on from JAZRGW010000032.1 coordinate 11,787, forward strand.
CAATCCAGTGTTCCAGATGGCAATATCGGTTCTCCAGCATATCCCAGATGCGGTTTTACAGGTGGAGAATTCATTATTCGGCAGCAGCCGTTTTCATCCCGATAGAGTATCTGCTCTTCCACCAGGTCATTAAGAGTGCGGTTGACGGTCAGAGGTGTGGTATGGTAACGCATTGCCAAACGGCGGATGGAACCGATACGGTCTCCCTGACGGAGTTCTTTCAAATAGATATCCTGTTTGAGTTTTTCCACAAGTTCAGTACGTCTTAAAATTTTTTTCGGCATCATTTTCTCCGAAGTCATTGTAACGGACTTTTTTCATCGAATTTACTTAAATAAATATATCAAACAGAGCTATTCATGTCAAGATTAGACACCCGCTGCAGCATATCAATCAAGCAAAATAGTGTATAACTTAAATATCACACATCGCCAATGTTTTTTCATTTACAGGTCATCTTTTTATATTGATATTTTTTTTTGGAGTGTTATATTATTCCCTCGAACTGTCTGATCATATAAAGTAAGGAATTTTATCTGCCATGTTTGATTTCAGCATCAATCTTTTTGAAAATCCCGAAATAACCGAAATAAACCGTCTGCCGATGAATGGCATACCCCCTGCTGCGGAGGAACGTTTTTCACTTGACGGCGAATGGGATTTCAAACTTCTTCCCTCACCTGATACAGAATTTGACCCTGAAAAAGATTTCACTGATAAAATAACAGTTCCTTCAAACTGGACTTTAGGCGGATACGGTGATCTGCCGATCTACACCAATGTCAATATGCCGTTTGATAATAATCCGCCGATCCCGCCGAAAGACAACCCCACAGGCATTTACCGCAAAACTTTTGAACTGCCTGAAAATTTCAGCGGCAAGCGTATCGTTTTGCATATCGGCGGTGCTGAAAGTTATCTGGAAATTTATATCAACGATACCTTCGCAGGTATGGGCAAAGACACCCGTCTTCCCTCGGAATTTGATATTACCCCGTTTCTCAAAGCGGGTAAGAACACTCTGCTCTGCCGTGTCATCCGTTTTTCCGACTCAAGTTATATCGAAGATCAGGATCAGTGGTGGATGGCGGGTATCTACCGCTCATGCTATATCTATGCCACTGAAGCGGTATATTTTGAAGATGCCGCCGTTTCAGGCGACTGGGATTATGAAAACAATATTGCCCGTCTGGATTATCAATGCAAACTCGGCTTTGATCTCAATACATTTCTTCCCAATGGTCCTGAAAATGATTTCACGCTTAAAATGTGTCTTTTTGACCGCACAGGAACTTTGCTTGCTGAAGAGAGCGGCACGATCGACCACCGTTTCCGCGAAAGCCAGTATGAGTACAAAAACTCACTCAGTCTGGAAAATGTTCTTCCCTGGACAACTGAAACTCCCGTACTTTACAACTGCGTTCTGGAACTTTCTGACAACGATGGCAAACTGCTTGCCCAACGCTCTTTGCGCTGCGGTTTCCGCAATGTCCGCATCGAAAACAGCGCTCTTTTGATAAACGGCAAACGGGTGATGATAAAAGGTGTCAACCGTCACGAGCATGATCCGATCACTGGAAAAACACTCACCATTGAGTCAATGCTGGAAGATATCAGACTGCTCAAACAGTTCAACTTCAACGCGGTGCGTACCAGTCACTACCCCAATGATGAAAGATGGTACGATCTTTGCGATGAATACGGTATTTATCTTCTGGATGAGGCGAACTTTGAAAGTCACGCCAATTATCCTGAGTTCTGCCGTGACCGCCGCTGGCGCGACGCGATAGTTTCCCGCATTGAAAGAATGGTTATCCGCGACCGTTCACACGTTTCGATCATCGCCTGGTCGCCTGGCAACGAAGCGGGCGACGGTGAAAACCACTCTGCGGCATTCAAACGCCTCTGGGAACTTGATGAGAGCCGTGTGGTCTTTCATAACGGCGAATTGCATCCTTTGTGGACACAATACTCTGGACACGACTATGCTGGCGGTGATGACAGGCGCAATCACTTCTTCTGCCCGATGTATATGGGCTTCGATGAATTGTGCAGATATGAAGCCGATCCCCAAGCCGTCCGTCCTGCCGTACTTATAGAGTACGCACACGCCATGGGCAACAGTTCGGGCAGTTTGTGCGACTACTGGGATCTTTTTTACTCATCAAAGAAACTTCAGGGCGGATTCATCTGGGACTGGGTCGATCAGGGATTGCTCAAACATGATGAAAACGGCAAGCCGTTCTATGCTTACGGCGGTGACTTCGGTGAAAAAATCCACGATTACGACTTCTGCTGCAACGGTATGCTCGCTTCTGACCGCTCACTGCACCCTGCAATGTACGAGTTCCGTCATCTGGTGCAGGATATCAAAGTTGAATACTGCGGAAACAACCGTTTCAAACTTACCAACCGCCGCAACTTTACCATGCCTGGTGATCTTAACGGCAGCTGGGTGATCGAAAAGAACGGTGAAAAAATTGCCGAAGGAGTTTTGCCCGACTTTTCCGCTCTTGCTCCTGAAAAGAGCATGGAGTTCACTCTTGATCTGCCCATTTGCGACAGAGATGAGGAACATAAAGTATTCATCAACTTCCTCTTCACTCAGAAAGCGGGCGATCCTGTCATTCCCGCTGGTACGCTTGTCGCACACGATCAGATCGATATTACAGCACTTTTCCCTGCATTTACTGTTAGAACAGAGTTTTCTCCTGCATTATCTTCAACTGCAGTCAATGGCAATATTTTTGAGCTTGTCAACGGTTCATGTTCTCTGAAATACGATTCAGAAAGCGGCAATATCTCTTTGTGCGACGGAGACAGAGTCATATCCGAAAACTTTATGGATGCCAACTTTACAAGAGGTTTCACCGATAACGACGGCATCAAGGGCAGGGAAGATATCTGGTGGCACAAACTTTTCGATTGGCTCAAAGCTGGTGTGCATGATTTTAAACGCAGCTCTGTTTCAGCGGATGTTTCAGGCAATCAGCTTAAAATCTGCCGCACCTACTCTGGTACGGAAGAATCCATCACCGCATCAATGGTTTTTACCGCAGAAGAAAACGGCTCATTCACTATGGTCATGGATGTCGATATCCCTGAAAACTTCCCCACACTTCCCCGTGTCGGTGTTATCTCAATGCTCAACGGTTTGAGTGAATTCGAGTGGTTCGGCAGAGGGCCTTTTGAAAACTACATCGACCGCAACCGTGCCGCGATGGTCGGCAGATACCGCTCCGATGCCGATACCGAGGCGGAGTTCAACTACTGCCAGCCGCAGGAACACGGCAACCGTACCGATGTCAGGGAACTTATCCTCAAAGACGACAATTACTGCATGATATTCCGTTCCCCTGCGCTCTTCGAGTTCGGTGCCACACGCTTCACCCCTGCAGAGCTTTACAAAGCACGCCACCCCAACGAACTGGTCAAACGCAAAGAAACTGTTTTGAGTATTGACCTTAAACAGCGCGGCGTCGGAACTGAATCATGCGGTCCTGGAACTCCGCTGCAGTACGAGGTTTCAGAGAAATCCTACACTTTCACTCTGAATTTCAGGCTGGGTAAGAGGTTTTAATGCAGATGCATTAAACATAAATCGGGCTGTTGCAAAATGAAGTGCACCCCAAAAGTTGGACACAACTTTTGAGGTGTACTTTTTTATGGAGAAAACACAAAAGAAACCGCGTCAGTATAGTGTAGAATTCAAACTTTGTGCTATATTAGATAAGCTCGAGAACGGTTTGAATTACTTTGAAACAGTTCGCAAACATTGGAATCTTTCAACAACTGCCGAAGCCAACAAGTATGCAAATCGGCTGAAGTTATGGGAACGAAAATACTTGGAAGGAGGA
>JAZRGW010000033.1:0-11762 GCA_045644425.1 Victivallaceae bacterium
ATATCAATTAAGGAAACACCTTTAAAAATAGATTAAGGTAATATCTCGTTTTTGAAAGTTACGCATTTTTTACATAAATTCAGAAATACTCGAACGGCAGAAAAAGGCAGAAAGAAAGAGCTTTTTGAGCGTGGAAACATTGCTATGATCGCAATTACTACGAGAAGTTCAATAAGAGTAAAGTAGCACTTTACTCCGGCATGCCGGAAACAGGATCTCTCAACCATTTTTTTCATTTGCATCTCTCCTAATTTTTATTGTTCTTTTTCGATCACCACCTGGTCACGCAGATAGATGCCGTCAACCAGTTTGATGATCAGTTTTTTGTAATTATTTTTCAAAGGCAGCAGGACTTCTCCGTTATACGGCTGACAAACGATGACATTTTCATCAAATTTGTCTTCATCGTAAGCAACTTTCAGCTCCAACTCATCGTATTTGGCATTTTTGTTATCCACGGTAATATGGAGCATGCCATCGGCTTGAACTTCAGCTTTGAGCAGCTGCGGCAGACGGACGATATTTCCGGCAGTGTCAGCGGCGATTTCAGCAGTCAGACGGAGCTTTCCATTGACCTTGCGGGCAGTGACCTCTTTATCCGCCCACAGTTCCATATAGTGAAATCCGGGAACATTTTCAACTTCCAGAATTTCCGCGTTGACCGTTTTTTTGCTGCGGTTGTAAACACCGTAAAGAACCTTGGGGTTGCCGGGAGCGGGGAAATAATTGGCAAAAATATCCTTGTGCAAGGTTGCAATACAGGGAACAGGGTCGACGCAAGCAGCGATCAAATCGGCATTTTCTTCAAGAGTGCGGGCGGCAAATTCACCTTCGCCGCGGGTAACGCAGAAACCGACTGCGTTGAAAAGCGACATCATCGCTCCTTCACGGGGGAATCCGACAGTATGCATCCAGACTTTGCTTTCAGGGAAAGTAAAGCGGCTGAATACGACCTGATAAGCATTCAGCAAACGGTACGGTCCCCAACGGCCGGTATCGGAAAAACCGTTGATATTCTGTGAGAACCAACCGTCAGTATACTGCATGATCCAATCTGTTCCAGCGTGTTCGGTGGTGACTGATGCTTCCGGATTGGCTTCATAAATACGATCCTGAAACATTGAGATCGCTTTTGCAAGTTTTTCTGTCGACATACTGCTGCGGTAAGTGCCGTCATAATGTTTATGTTCAGGATTGAAGCAGTGATAGTTGCGTGCCATTACATCCAGACGCAGACCGTCAGCACCGGTTTCTTTGATGATACGGGCAAACTTTTTACTCAAATAGTCGACCCACTCATGCTCCATCGGGCAGAGGACAAAGTCTCTTCCCGGACGGCAATAGCTGGTTTTATATTCACCGGGTCCCCACATCTGGGCATATTTTTTGCCGAAAAGCCGATGCTGATCGGTTCCTTCAGGAGCCATTTCGGGGAAGGTGTAGAATACCAGTCTGCCATTTTTTGCATGGATATCTTTTATTTCCTGACGCAGAGCGGGCAATCCGCCGCGGGCAATATTATACTCATAGTTGCAGGCGGCATTGACTTTCTTTTGCCCCAGTTCAAAGGAGGTATAGAAGGCATTTTCTTTGCCGTAATCCCACCAGTAAGCGATCTCCTGCAAACCGCGTTTTTCAGCTTTGCCCATGGCTTTGGCATAGGCATAACGTTTATTGACCACATCGAAATGTCCGCCCTGATGGGTGCGGGGAGTCATCTGATGATGGTTGCTGTTGGGGTGGCTGGAAAGGTGGATGAAGCAATCCTGATACCAGCGCGGCGGGGTGTGCCGTTTTTTGAGGAAGGTTTTGCTGAATTTGCGGTAAGCGGCAATACCGTCACGCCAGTCAGAAGCACCCACACCGAATTTACCGGTAACAAGCACTGTTTTTTTGCCATTGGGAGCATTCAGCTCGTAATTACGCCAACCGAATGAAGTACCTTTGCGGTAGTCAAATATTTTTGCAGGCCACTGGGGCATATCGCCGGGAATCGGTGAGTAACTTACCGACGGCCGTTTGCCGTTTGCAGAGGTTTTGATAAGGCTCAATAATTTACTGTAACCAGTGGTATCGGTGGTGAATCCGTAAAAGCTTCCGCCTTCAGCAGTATCAAATGCACACATCATCTGCATGGTTGAAGTAAGACCGTAAGGATGATTCAACTCTATATCCAGAATACCAGCCATACCTGATTCAAAGGGGTAGAAAATTCCGTCTTTTGCAATATCTTTACCCAATTGCAATCCCTGAAGCACCCACTGGCCTGCAGCTTCAAGATTTTTGCCCGAAAGGTTTTTCAGCACCATTTCAGCAGAATATTCAGGAGAATCTGCGGCGAAATCCAATTTGATGGTCAATGCAGTTTTGCTGGAAGCTGAAGCAAGATCGAAAATCAGCGAGTTGCCATTGCGGGCAATTTTGGTCACTTTATAATCAGCAACTTTGGTACGGCTCTGATTGAGAAATACGGAATAGAAGGTAGAGGGTTTTGCCAACAGCTCTTTGCCGGAAAATTTATTGACCAGCGAGGTGAGGATGAGATCTTTGCGGCAATCGAACTTCATGGAAAAGTAACGGTTGCTGACCGTCGCAGAACTTTTGCCTGCTGTTATCTGAAGCGGAGCTGCCGCAGGAGTTTTGCGGGGAACAAGTGCGGCAGGGGTCGGGACAGTATACTTTTTTCCCGCGGTGGTATTGGCGGCAGAAGCACGCAAACCTTGCAGTTGAACATTGTCGATATCCAGATTGATTCTGCCGCCTTTACGGCAGTTGATGACAAAGAGTGCACTTTTCGCACCCTTTTCTGCCGGAACTGTTCCGGAAAAGATTTCTTTCCCGTCAAGGGCATAGGTGATGGTGTCATCGGTAAAACGGATTTCCAGATCATGCCATTGACCTTTTTTCAGCGGCGGAGTGCTTTTGCGTCTGCCGTCAACGGTCATCGTGGCACGCAGATTGGGGTTGTTGAAGTGGAAAGATGCACCGTGTTTCATCCACGGATTGACGGAAATCTGACCGATAAAAGCGTTGAAAGCTCCGGCGGCATCATTGATCCGGAGCCGGACTTTGAAAGTTCCGGTAACGATCTTGGCTTTGCTCATCAAACGCAGCTCACCAGCTGTATGGTTGATGTGGAGCATATTGTTGTCGCAAACAGGGATTTTCGCTCCATTGAAGCACTGTATATCCCATGGTGCTTCAGATTCCTCTTCAATAGCGACGGCGGCAGTGCCGGTACCAAGTTTGTAGAAGGTCTCATTCATGCTGACCATGTGACTTGTGCCGTTGACTTTTTTTACTGCCGGTTTGGCAGCCGGAGTGTCGTTGAAGCATTCTGCCACTTTGAGTTTCTGTGCCTTGGCAAGAAAGATCATGCCTTTTGCGTAAAAATGAGCCCCTGCCTCCTGTAAATGGCAGGAATCCTCCCGACCTTTGGGAAAATTGGGGTACTGCCCGGGTTTCAGCCACATATAGTAACCTTTTGCAACTTCGCCGCCGAGTCTGGTCAACTCATTTTGTGACCACTCATTGAGGTCGATGAGATCAGCCTTTTCTTCAGCAGCGACTTTGCGTGCGGATTTGCTGTATTTTGCAAAATATTCACTCTGGTTGATCTTTCCATTCCGGAACGACATCCAGACGATCGGGGTGCAGATCACGGGATTGGCTTTTTTAGCTTTGACATCGCGGATGTACCGGCGGAGATTTTCCGGGTATTCAGTTTCCGGATCAGAGTGACGGTAGGCATTCTTTTCGCCCTGATGTGCATCATTGTGTGCGAACTGGATAAAAACATAATCGCCGGGGGAAACCTGATTGAGCAATGTCGCCCAACGTCCTTCATTGCGGAAAGATTTGGAACTTCTGCCTCCGCGTGCGAAGTTATGAACTTTCACACCCGGTTTGGCGTAAAGTTTCAACGCCTGCCCCCAGCCTGTTTGCGGGGCATGTTCAGCTGGATAATCCGCCATGGTTGAGTCTCCTGCAAGATAAATATCCACTGCCGGCATCGGCAGCAGCAAGGCACTTGCAAGAATCGAAAGCATTTGTTTCATAAATTTTTCTCCTTTATTAAAATTGAGTGTATTGATTACTTTGCAAGAGTTCCGGTCAGGGTGATACTGTCAATATCCATATTTATTTTGCCGCCGTTACGGCAATTCAGAACGATGAGTGCGGATTTTGAAACTTTTTCCGCTGGGGCGGCACCAGAGAAGAGTTCTTTGCCGTCAAGCAGATAGGTTATGGTACTTTCTGTAAAAATGATTTCCAGATCGTGCCATTGACCTTTTTGTAACGGCGGAGCGGCGTTGCGTTTGCCGTCAATGTAAATATTCGCCCGCAGTTTGGGGTTGTTGAAGTGGAAAGATGCACCGTGTTTCATCCACGGAGTTATGGAAATCTGACCGATAAAGGCGTTACACGGGGGTATCAGCTCGTTGATCCGCAGGCGGATTTTGAATTTGCCGGTGGTAATGCACTCTTCACTGAATAGCCGCAATTCACCGACAGTATGGTCAAAGTTGAGTATTCCATCGTTGCAAAGGGGGATTTTTGCACCGTTGGTGCAGATAAGACGCCACGGGAACAGCTCCTCTTGAGCGGCAGAACCAGAGTGGGTAACGAATTTATGGAAAGATTCTTCAAAATTCACCCGACCGTCAGAAGCTTTTGTCCCTTGAGGAGCAGTTTTTTCCGCAGGAGTATCATTGAATAATTCTGCAACTTTAAGTTTTTGTGCTTTTGCAAGAGAAATCATCCCTTTTGCGTAAAAATGGGCTCCATTTTCCTGCAGATGGCAGGTGTCACGGGCTCCTTTGGGGGAAAAGGGATATTTTCCCGCTTCGAGTATCATGTAATATTCTTTTGCTTTTTCAGCACCGACTTTTGTCAACTCATTTTTTGACCATTCGTTAAGATCGATGAGATCGGCTTTTTCTTCTGCGGCAACTTTACGGGCAGCTTCGCTGTATTTGCCGAAATATTCGCTCTGACTGATCTTACCGTTGCGGTAAGACATCCAGACGATGGAAGTGCAGACGACCGGAGTGGCTTTTTTTGCCTTCACATCCCGGATGAATCCCCGCAGGATATCCCGGTACTCTGAATCGGACTTGACAGGATTTTTAGGGTTGGCATCATTGTGACCGAACTGGATAAAAACATAGTCACCGGGTGAAACCTGATTGAGCAATCCCATCCAGCGTCCTTCATTGCGGAAAGATCTGGTACTTTTGCCCGGGCAGGCGAGATTGTGAACTTTGACCCCGTCTTTTGCGTAACGCCGCAACGCCTGCCCCCAACCTGTCATCGGTGCATTTTTTGCAGGATAATCCGCCATGGTTGAGTCTCCTGCCATATACACATCTACTGCAAAAAGCGGCAATGTGCCAAGCAGGGTCAGTAATGTCCAAATATTTTTCATTTCAATCCTCCTTTTTGATTTTTTACAGATTAATCAACTCATTTCTTAATAAGTATATTCCTGATGTATAATTTTATGATGTTATATTCTGTAATAAAGATGCTATATTCTGTTTTTTTCACAATTTATACAGAGACTTGGAAACTGAAAGCAGCATCCGCATTAAAATTGCAGCCGTTGCCGGAATTGCTGAAGGAAAGTAACATCATCGGGAATCGCAGAAAACGGCAATATATCAGCCGAAGCAATCAATGTCCAAATCTTTTTTTAATTTGTTTCTCCTTTTTTTCAATTTTTGTGGATAAATTGCCTTAATGTGATTTAATATACATCTCTGCATTATTTTTTGCGATGATTATTTCAGTAAAGAAAATGTCATATTATGTAATCTTATAAAAAATATATTTTTTTGTTTTTCACTCTTGACAGCCGTTGTCAATGGTGATATATTTACAACATTATGAACAAAAATTTTGAAATCAATCACAATTTAAGCCGTATACCGGATAAACACCGGAGTCTTTTTCTGGAAGTCAACCAGCCGGAGCTGGCTGCATTCCGTCATCAGGGGGTTAGCTGCATATCTTTTGTTCTCTGGAAAGGCGATTGGATGATTGAGCGCAGCGGCAAACTGCAATCTCCGCACCTTGACTTTTACTGGATATATGGCGAAGGCTTTTCCGTGGAATACAAAGGGGGAGTAATCCATGCAAACCCCGGAGATTTCATCGCCGTTCCCTCGTGTTTTGACCGCCGTCAGATCATTACCGGATGCAACTGCCCGCATGTATATATCCGGAGCAATAATCCGGAATTATTCCCGGAAATCGACCGGATCTCCAGCCGCAAAAGTTTACTGGGCAAAGATTTTCAGGCAGATGTCATCCGGTTGATAAACTCCTGCAATCCGCTTTTTCCGGAAAAAAGCCGTCTGCGTTCGCCGCTGGCGGAATTGGTCTATCTGCAATTTATGGAAGAACTTCACTCTCCGGTGTCAGACATCAGCAATTTCCGTCAGCAGTTTTTCCGGGCAATCGAAAAACTCCTGCCCGGCAACCCTTCGGTATCGGAACTTGCTAAAATTCTTCATCTTTCCGAATCTGCGTGTTATAAAAAATGTATGATTTCTTTCCAAACCTCTCCGGGACAATTGATTTTTGAACACCGCATGTTAAGTGCCAGAAATCAATTATTTACCGAAGGATATTCTTTGCAGGAAATTGCCAGAATGTCCGGCTACTCTGATGTTTTTGCATTTTCCAAAGCCTTCCACAAATATTTCGGAATGGCTCCGAGCTATTACCGCAAAAAACTTTCTGCAAAACATCAAACCGGAATGGCAGAATCCTGATTTTGCGAAAATCAGTTCTCATGTGGCGGACAAGCAGACAAATAAAATTAATTATTCCATCGCTCCATTGCAATTACCTCGACAGAAAAGCTCATGTTTACATAAAAAAAAGATGCGAAACCGTGCATTTGACAACGGTTTCGCATCTGATCATGCGGCAGATCAATTCAGTTTCACCTCGGCAGTTATGCGGATATCGCGTGAAGAAGAGCCGAGGCGGATCTCATATTTCCCCGGGGAAGCTTCCCAATCACCTATTTCCGGATTATAGTAGGCAAAACTGCGGAAATCCAGCTTGAATTTTGCAGTTTTGCTCTTGCCCGGAGCAACTTTGCATTTACAGAACCCCTTGAGTTCCTGCGGAGGACGGGTGAATCTGCCGGGAGGTGGAGCAATATAAAGCTGGACTGCTTCCGAACCGGTCATTTTACCCGTATTTCTGATCTCCACAGAAACAATAATTTCACCATTGTCTTCTTTTACCGACATTTCTGAATATTCAAACTGCGTATAACTCAATCCGTGACCGAAACAGAAGAGAACATCTGAATTTTTTGCATCAAACCAGCGGTATCCCATCAGCAATCCTTCAGAATAATTGCAGACCAGCGGAGCATAATCATTCAGTGCGTGTGCAGGAGAATCCGCAAGTTTTTCGGGGAACGTGAAAGGGAGTTTTCCCGATGGTGAAACTTTGCCGAAAAGAATTTCTGCAATCGCATTGCCGCACTCCATTCCGGCATACCACATCTGGACGATGGAGCAAACCTTGCCTGCCCAGGGCATTTCTACGGGTGAGCCGCCGACCAGCACGACAGCAATGCGGGGATTTATTGCCGCAAGTCCGGTGATCAATTCATTCTGCCCACCGTGAAGTTCCATATCTTTCCGGTCGCCGCCCTCAACATCTGAAGTGTGGTCAAGTCCGCCGAAAAACAGGATCGCATCTGCGGTTTCTGCAGCTTGGCGGAGTGCGGAATCCATTTCAGAATTATTCAGGCTTTCACCGCACCTCACTCCGAGCCGCACGGGATAAACAGGAATATTGACATGCAAATTGATCTGAATTTCAAGATTGTAACTTTGACCGCGAAGCAGTTTAATATGCGAAATACCGCGGCAATTTTCTTCGCTTTTGCAATTGTCGACCCAGTTGACTCCGCCGCAGTGCAAAACTGCCTGGGATATTCCGTCAAGTATAAACTCCCAGATTTCATCTTTATCCGGAGTAAGCGTCGTTGTCATCCGCACACCGTAGTCCTTGCCTTTAAGTGCTTCCGGAAGATCGCGTTCAGGATCAAAATCCGCACTTTCAAACGGCAAAACAACCACAGGAGTTCCTTTACACCAGTGATTATCATAGATTTCGCATTTCCATCCTCTTGTACCGGCACCGGGATCAGCGATACTCAGCAGACGTGTCGGAATCGGTGCTGCTCCGGTACAGGTCGGATAGCCGCGGAAAAACTCAATTTCCACATTTGTATCTTTGAGAAAATTGCGGATTCCTTCCAAAGGCGTGATTTCGTATAGGGCTTTTACCGCCGAACTCTGTCCGCCGAAATGGTGCCGGCATACCGCATTATTGCCTACGATCAGAAGTTTTTTGAGCTTTCCCGGCTGCAGGGGCAGAAGATTACTGCGGTTTTTGAGCAGAGTTATCGCTTCAAGGGCGATCTCTTTTGCGGCAGTTTGATGTTCCGGCACGCTGAACTTACCTTCCGGACGAGACGCTCCGCCGAGAATACCGAGTCTGAACATTATCCTGAGAATACGCCTTACTTTATCATCAATGATCGCCGGTTCGATAATACCGTTTTCAACTGCGTTTTTCAACGGATCGGCAAAATAATATTGATCATATGGTTTATTGGTTCCCATTTCGATATCCATGCCGCCGCGTGCCGCTTCGAGAGTATCGTGGATACCTGCCCAGTCTGAAATTGTTATGCCATCGAACCCCCATTCCCGTTTGAGTATCGAATTGAGCAGAGTGTCACTGTGGCAGCAGTGCTGACCGCGAAAAAGATTATACGCCCCCATTACCGCCATAACTTCTCCTTCTTTGACCGCCATTTCAAATGCGGGCAAATAGATTTCACGGAGAGTGCGTTCATCACAGCGGGCATCGACTTCATGGCGGCGCAGTTCCTGACTGTTGAGGGCATAATGCTTGACACAGGCGGCGGTTCCCTGTGACTGGACAGCCCGGATCATGGATGCAGCTATTTTACCTGCCAGATACGGGTCTTCTCCATAATATTCAAAATTACGTCCGCAAACAGGCGTGCGTGCCATATTTACACCCGGACCGAGGATCACATCTTTTCTCCGCTGGCGGGCCTCTGAACCGAGTACTGTTCCGAATTTGCGGGCACAATCAACACTCCAGGTAGCAGCAAGTGCAGTACCTGTCGGCAGATAAGTGGCAAAATCATCGAGTCTTCCGGCTGCATCCCATGAGTCTGCGGAAATCTCTTCGCGTACTCCGTGCGGACCGTCTGACATAGTCAACGGCGGAATGCCAAGCCGTTTGACACCGCCTGAACTGAATTTTGTGACCGCATGACAGAGACGGATTTTTTCATCGAGAGTAAGTTTTGCCAGCAATGTTTCCACTTGCCGGGTAAATTTCTTTTTTTTCATATTACACACTTTTTATTGAAAAAAAATAATTTTTGTATTCAAAATTTCTGACGGAGTTATACTATAGCATGCTTTATCACCTTTTCAACAGTAAAACTTGATGTAACCGTCTTTGTTTTACACATTTACTCTTTAAAGCCCGTTTTGAACAATATCATATTTTCTGGTTTTGTAGTCCAATCCGTGGTCCAGTAGATATCCAGCTCGCAATTTTTCTTAATAAATTAATTGCAGAAAATCGCTGTAAGCAGTTGAAAATAAGAAAATTAAGGCAAAAAAAATGGTCGGGGTGAGAGGAGTGCCGAGCCTTCTTCTGTAATATCTTTATTCCAACAGATTTACCCGCTGAAATATGCCTTTTATTTGTGGTCCACTCTGTGGTCCAGTTATTGTTATTGCGACTTGCAAAATATAGCGCACATTCAGCAAAAGTCAAATGCTGAAAATTCGGGACGCAATGCGTCCCACATCTTTCGGTATGACAAAAGAAAAGGACTGTTGCTGACTTTTCAAGTCTCACAACAGTCCTGCGGGAACGCTGAACAACCGAATCAGAATTAAAAAATTACCTTATGCAGCTGGTATGAAACTGTAAAATGTCGTCATATCCGATTTTCCGGAAGGATAACGAACCTTTTTGTTTTCACGCACCAGAGAAAAGGCACTCAGATGAATTTCATCATCTTCTCCCAAGTCACTGAAAAGCTTATTGAAACGGCGACCGATTTGAGAACAAACCTGTCTGGTTCCGTTATCATCAAGCTTATGCAGCGGTATTCCTTGAGCTCCTGGAAGTTCCATATCTCCGCAATCACAGCATTCTGCAACTTGATATGCAGTCAAAGCTTCTTTGGCACTGCCAAGAGCTGAGACACATTTCCAAGCATTCTGCAACCAGTCGATATCGGGACACTGGGTGTAAAGTTGGGCTTCACGATGTCCATCCATCAGAGGAACTTCATGGAGAATATTCCGGACAATCCAATCCAGAGCAGAGCACCAATCACGGAAGTCATGGTCACTGAAAGGCATGGTTTGACAGCCAAGGCGAACCCACTCTTTTACCACAGCAAAGACCGCACCAAGATATTTGGGCTGATTCGCTTTGATGTGCCGCAGAATGTTTCCTTCCGGAAAAGTCTGATAGCTATATGTCCGTCTCTGTTTGCGAATCCGGATGAAACATGACCGATTTGCCATATCAGGAGTCAAATCAAAATTGTTTGATGTTGCCATGATGAAATAGCGTCTGGGGTCAATTACAGCCGGTTCCGAATAAGGAATACGGGCAGAATAAATATCAGCCGTCATGAATGCTTCCATCTGGGGACTGTTCAACTTGCCACGGAGGTTATCAATCACAATGAGCGGACGACCGAGAGTCAGAGCCGCATCGAAATTTTCGTCGATACTGCCGACACCTCCAGTACGTTGAGCGACCGTACTTGGCAACTCATTATATACTGCACCGAGTAATTTTGTGAAGAAACCTTTTCCGGATTGGCTTTTATCAGCCTGAAGCATCATAATCGGAGCTCTTGCATCCAACACTTTACCGGAAACCAGAGCCGGAGTCAACAAAGATGCCAGAGCACGGGATTTATCTCCTGCTCCTTGAAAATTGAAATCCGACAGCAGATTGTTGAGCAAAGCAATGGCTTCATCAAGCGGAACATCTTCAGCTGGAATTCCAGTTGAAAGAATTCCGCTTGTCGCATCGTAAGAATTCACAACACGGCATGTATTATCCTCGTTTTTGAGAATAACCGGGGAGTTGGTCACAAGGTTGATTTTGGGAATTGAGTTAAGAAAAGTCGAAGATGAAATGATAGTTTTGGCTGTGGCTGGAGAACAAATTGTTTTTTCCAACCCAGACTGACCTATCTTCAGCAGCGTTGAAACCAGTTCAAATTCAGAACAGGCACGCTGAGAAGACAGTGCATTAAGCATCGCACCGTTGTTGTCTCTGGTTACACAAAAGACAGCATTGCCACGGTTGTAAAGGCGAGCTTCTGCATGGGAATCCTGATAAGACTCTGCCAGCATATTTGCCGTATCTGTGATACAAACTCCCTTGCCGGGAAGGATAACAGGCGGCAGCTCAAATTTGATTTCACAAGATTCAAGAATGCTAGCAACGAATTCAGAATTTTTGCTCATAAATAATTTCCTTTTGTATTAAGTGGATTGGTTAAAAACAAATTCCAACTCAACATTTGAGAGGATGTTGGGACATCACTTTCCCGGTAATTATTATGAGTTCGTTTTTCTTGGAACGATACTGGAAAACCACTGGTTCGCCATTCAAGGCGTTAACTTTTCGACTGGTAAGCCGAA
>JAZRGW010000034.1:0-100028 GCA_045644425.1 Victivallaceae bacterium
ATTTACCATTTTGAAAAATGGCTGACGACCTCTGCAAATTACCGGATGAATTTACGCCAGACGGACCATTTATTTTCATCCATTTCCCACTCGCAGTAAATAGCAATACCGTTCGCTTCATTTTTGCGGGAAGATGCTGAAATTCCCTGTAACGCGGAATTTATATTTTCCACTTGTAGATGATGATAACCCACTCCCGCATCATCATAAGCGGGAATTCCCAACAACAATTCGCAATCACTTGAGCTGGTTGCGGCTGCCAACTGATTTGTCCAATCTGTCATAAGTTTAATGTAAAATTTTTCCAGCGGAATAGCTGTATCATACATCATAACCGCCAGTTGATCGCAGTGATTGGCGAGCCTTATGATATAAAACAATGGCCAATGAACATCGGGGAATTGATGCCATCGTGTCGGCGGCGGATAAGCCGCTACCGATAAGATTTTTCCTTCGGTAACCGGGCGGAGTTCATCCAGAAGCTTCAAAAAACCGACCTCATCACTGGGCCACGGTTCTATATTTACTTGAACTCCGGCAAGACGGGGATGTTTTTTCAACAATTCATCGACCGAGGCAACAAAATTTTTCCGCCATTTTTCATCGGCAGGACGGGCAGATTCTTCAAAAACGCCGCCGATCCACGGAATTACTTTGATGTTGTATTGTGCGGCAATATCAAGAAAAAGCTCAACTTGCACGCTGTCATAAGAGGCAATTTTCCCATTGAGTTCTGCCGGGCATAAATGCGGATAAACCGTGGAGATTTTATTATCGGAAAGTTTTTTGAACAAAGCGGAAATTTTTTCAACACTCCGGAAATCATCTTTATTGCGGTTGTTGCGTTCAAACCAACCGTCATCGCCCAACCAGCCATGCCCGATCCAGATGGCGTTATTGGCATATTCCGGTAAAGGGGTATTACTTCCCGGCTGCCAAAGTAAATAAGCAATAGCCGGGATACCAAGAACGACTGCCAATGCAGTAACTATTCTCAACAGACTTTTACCAAGTTTCTTCTGCCAATCTTTTTTCATTCGTTTACCAATTTGGGTAAATATTTAAAAATATACCAAGCGTTACAGCCATGAATGTAAGCATTGCGATAGTTGGTGTCACCGATTGGATCTTTTGCATAAATCACTTCAATTCCGCTATTCCAAACCGCACACATACTATTCAGCAACCATTCCGGTACTTTCATATTTACGAAATCATCCCGTTGTAATATATACGGTTTTGCCATATAATACAAGGTTGAATTTTGAAAACCTGGTCCTAGTTTATTATTTTGTACGCTATCGCAAAATTCATCAAAGTAACTTTTTAAGATTATGGCAGCAATTTCTACGCTTCCATCATAAGAGTTTAGTCTCTTTTTGATCTCTGAATCAGATCCTGTTGTACCATGTTTTCTTGCAGTTTTCAAGGCAATTTGTGCATATCCAATTCCACCTCCACCAATCCCATCAAGCCATGTTCCATCGGGAAATTTCCAATCCAGCATTTCGTTTGCAATAATTCCGGCAAGCAACTCTTTGGGGATGTTATATTGCTTTGCGTACCTATCTATGGCTTTTCCGAATCGATTTCTGAAACTATTACACCATAAATGTTTTTTTTCTTCAGTTTGTTCATACCAGCGTTCATGACTCATATTACCAAACTCAAAGTCTTTAAGTTGTAAATACTCATTCTGATTTATTTCAATCAAACTGCAATCGCAATTGGGATGCAGAGGCAATTCTGGTATTCTTGGATCATTTTCTGCAAAAACTTCTCCTGCCAATCTTAAACATCTATCACATGGTTTTGTACTGTCATCCATCACGAACTTATAAAAACGTACAGGCGGGACAAATCCACTTGCTTGCAGTAATGCCATAATTTTTTCGTGTCCCATTTTCTTTTTCCTTTCATTTTTAACTATTGTATAGATCATTGCTTCCCATATATAACCAATATTGTCAACATAAAATCATTGAATTATTGGCAAAAAGGCAAAATCATACCATAGAACTGGCAAGGGCGGTAGGGAAGGACACCGCCTATGTCGCTCGAACAGTCAGATTGACATTGCTTGCCCCGGAAATCATTCATGCCATTTTGCATGGGACTTTGAAAAAGAGCATTTCAATGGAAACATTGCGGAAAAGCTGGCCTGAAAATTGAGAGGAACAAAAGAAATATTTTGATCTTATCTGAAACTCCTTCATCTCGCGGTCTGGATTCAAATTCCAGACCGTTTTTTTCTTTGCCCGAAAAGCAAAAGTCAGGTGTTGTGGATATTTTTGATTGAAGCAAACTTTTTGAGAATTTTTCAAGATTCAAGAATGGTCATTTTAAGTGTATTCAACTCGAAACCCCGACTATTGTTTTTGAGGATTTTACGCTCAAAAGTATGATTTTTGAGAATTTTTCCACAGTTTTTTATAAAGGTCTTTGTAAAGGTCGGCTGGGAAATTCTCTGTTTTTTATGCCGATAAACGGAGATTTTGGCTCTATTGCACCATGTGTTTCTGTAACTCTCTTATCTCTAAAATGTTGCATAAAACAGGGTTCATAAAGGTCGCCGACCTTTGCATAGCAGAGAATTTTCAGAGATTTCTATTCAAACACACGCTTTTGAGAGGCTATGTCGTTCTCTATTGAGAGAATAGTAGCGAGATGAGTTTGCTATAAAGCTGTGCCGTATTGCCCGGCTCCATCTGCTTTGCAGATTACGCCGCGGCAGTCTTCCCCGTTGGGTTCGCTCGCCTGCGCCTATGGCTTGCCGAGGCGAAATCTCGGCTTTGCCGAGATGAAGACTGGTGGGCGGTACGTGACTCGAACACGTGACCTCTGCCGTGTGAAAGCAGCGCTCTAACCAACTGAGCTAACCGCCCATAAAATGGGATAATGCGTATAATATAGTGCTGTTTGTAAAATATTTCAAGCTCTTTTATACATTTTTCCACAAAAAAACCGCAGGAGTTGACCTGCGGTGTGAAAGTTTCAACTTTTCAGTGATCAGATATTCCAGCTGGCAACATCATCGTGGTCACGGTGAGTGCCGGAGCTGATGCAGTTTTCCAAATCTGCATTGCAACCTTTGTCATCAGTACCATTCGGACCGCAAGAATAGGCGGCGAAGTTGCCGGGAATGGTTTTGGAGGTACCGGGAATTGCAAGCTGCTCATCACGGGTGACTTTGATGTAAACGACATACGGATTGCCCCACGGATCACGGTAGAGCGATGCAGTCTGATCATCAGTATAGTCATCGTATTTCATCGATGGATCAAACTCTTTTTTCGGATCAAGATAAATTTTTTTACGCTTATTTACACTCACCGGAAATGGCGTCGATTCATTTTTTTTGATTTTGGGAGCAGAAAGTTCGATGATCATCGCATCGTAACCATTTCCGGTGACAGTGGCAACTTCTGAGGTAACCGTAATTCCGGTATCAGTATTTCCGAACTTGTTACCGGTACCGATAACTTTGTGGTAATCGGCTTCGAGCTGTTTCAATGCTGTGATTATCGCGGTGATATCCCCCTGTGCCTGTGCAACACGACCACGGTCACGGGACATGATCACCACCGGGGCGGTGATTGCCGCAAGGATGCCGATAATGGCGATAACGGTCAATACCTCGGTCAAAGTAAAATTATGACGCTGTTTTTTCATTATATTACACTCCCTTATTAATTGTTCTGACGGTTGTTACGCAGTTACCATAACGCTGAAAATGCTTTTTTTCAAACCCAATCTGCTAAAAAAGTGCAAAAAATCAGTTTTTTTCCTTGACAACAGCTCTTTATACAACTATCTTATGCTCTGCAAGGAAATGTATCAACCCTTTAAATATGGAGAAATAAAATCATGAAACGGTATAACTTCACCCTCAACGAATTATTGACAGTAATCGCTATTATCGGCGTGCTTGCCGCTTTGCTTTTCCCGACTTTGAGCATCGCCCGGGAACGTGCAAAAGCCACCAGCTGTGCCGGAAATCAGGGTCAAGTCGCAAAAATCCTGATCGATGCCATGAGCCGTACCAAAGATCAGCTTGCTTCAGCTGCTTCAGATGAAAGTAATACAAAAAAATTGTGGACAACTGCTCTTTATGACCGGAAAATCCTCAACTCTCTGGATTTTGCCCGCTGTCCGGCATTTGAATATGCCAGTACCGATGTAACCAATGCCACTGCCAGAACTCAGGCTTACGGTGTGGTCATCGCAACTGACGGCAAACTCAACTTTGCCTCCAAGAAAAACCGTACCACCTCCGGCACGAACAAGCAGGAAATTTCCCCCAATAAACTCCTTCTCGGCGGATGTGCCGCTGACAAATGGGGCGATGATGCAAAAGCAACTGCCGCACTGGTCCTTTCCGGTGATGACAAAACATATCTGACCGCCATCCACCGCGGAGAAGTCAATCTCTTCTTCCTCGACGGCAGCGTGATGAATATGGAAAAAGAAGTGGTCGGTACAAACAGCATCTACTATCCTAAAGCCGATAATTCCGAAGCGGTCAAACTTGAAGATTCAGCAGTTCTCGGTGACTGAAATTTTGTTAATAATCCGGAAAGATTTTTTCCGGATTTTTTTTGCTTGAAAAAATAATAAAAAAGGTGTATATTAAAAGAACCGCAATTTTAACCTCCTTAATATATTAAGGAATAAATAGAAAGAAGGAAGAACAATGGGCAAAAAGATGCAAACCATTGACGGCAATCACGCCGCGTCGTACGTCGCCTACGCTTTCAGCGAAGTGGCGGCTATCTACCCCATCACCCCGTCCTCCAATATGGCTGAATACGCTGATGCGTGGGCTGCCAAAGGACTCAAAAACATGTTCGGTGAACCGCTGCAGGTCGTTGAAATGCAGTCCGAAGCCGGTGCTGCCGGTGCCGTTCACGGATCTCTTTCCGGCGGTGCGCTGACCACCACCTATACCGCCAGTCAGGGTCTTTTGCTGATGATCCCGAATATGTACAAGATCGCCGGCGAAATGCTCCCGACCGTCTTCCACGTTTCCGCACGTGCCCTCGCCGCTCAGTCACTCTCAATTTTCGGTGACCACTCCGACGTGATGGCATGCCGCGCCACCGGTTTTGCTATGACCAGTGCCGCCAGCATCCAGGAAACTCACGACCTCGCTCTGGTCGCCCACCTCGCCACTCTGGAAAGCGAAATCCCGTTTGTCGCTTTCTTCGACGGCTTCCGTACCTCTCACGAATATCAGAAAGTCGAATTGCTCGACTATTCCGATATGAAAGCCATGGTCGATATGAAGTATGTGGAAAAATTCCGCACCCGCGCTCTGCGTCCGGAAGCTCCCTACGCCAAAATGGCCGCCCAGAACCCCGACGTCTACTTCCAGGGTCGTGAAACCACCAACAATCAGTATGCTGCCCTGCCCGGCATCGTCCAGAAATACATGGATAAAGTTGCCGCCGTCACCGGCCGCCCGCTGCACCTTTTCGATTATGTCGGTGCCCCGGATGCTGACAAAGTGATCGTCGCTATGGGTTCCGGCTGCGAAACCATTGAAGAAGCGATCAACTATCTGACCGCAGAAAAAGGTCTGAAAATCGGTTTGGTCAAAGTTCGTCTGTACCGTCCTTTCAGCGTGGAAGCTCTCGCTGCTGCGATCCCGGCTTCCGTCAAAAAGATCGCCGTTCTCGACCGCACCAAAGAACCCGGATGTCTCGGTGAACCGCTTTACCTCGATGTCAAAGCCGCCCTTGCCGGACGTTCCGATCTCACCATCATCGGCGGTCGTTACGGTCTTGCTTCCAAGGAATTCACCCCGTCAATGGTCTATGCCATCTACAAACACCTCGATGGCAAATGCTTCCACAACTTCACCGTCGGTATCAACGACGATGTTTCCAACCTCTCTCTGGATATCGACGAAACCATCGTCACCGAACCCGCCGGCACCACCAGCTGCTGCTTCTGGGGTCTTGGTTCTGACGGTACCGTCGGTTCCAACAAAAACTCCGTTGCCATCATCGGTGACAACACCGACAAATACGTGCAGGCTTACTTCAGCTACGACTCCAAAAAGTCCGGCGGTATCACCATCAGTCACCTGCGTTTCGGCGACAAACCCATCACCAGTGAATATCTCATCACTGCCCCCGACTTTGTTGCCTGCCACAATCAGGCATATATCGGTATGTATGATATGATTTCCGGTATCAAAGAAAACGGAACTTTCCTTTTCAATACCAATGCTCCGGCTGACAAGGCTTTCGCCACTCTGACCCGCGAAATGCAGGAAACCATCGTCGCCAAGAATGTCAAATTCTACGTCGTCGATGCTCTGAAAGTCGCTCTCGAAGTCGGCAGCCCGAAATACATTTCCACGATCATGCAGACCTGCTTCTTCAAGCTCGCCGGCATCATTCCGGAAGATAAAGCCATCGGTTACATCAAAGCCGGTATCGAGAAAAAATTCGCCAAAAAAGGTCAGGAAGTCGTCGACCAGAATAAACTCTGCGTCGATAAAGCTCTTGACGGTCTGACCCAGGTCGCAGTGCCCGCCAGCCTCGACGGTGTCGAGTGCTATGCTCCGGCAGAGAAATACACCGCCGAAATGGGCGAATTCGCCACCAAACTGATGAAGCCGGTTCTCGCCCAGAAAGGTGATACTGTTCCGGTTTCCGCTATGAGCTACGACGGTTCAATGCCGACCGGAACCGCCCGCTTCGAAAAACGCGGCGTTGCACCGAAAGTTCCGCAGTGGGATGCTGCCAAATGTATCCAGTGTAACCAGTGCGTCATGGCTTGTCCTCATGCCGCCATCCGTGCCAAACTGATCAATCCGGCAAACCTCGCCGATGCTCCGGAATCATTCGCCACCGTCGATGCCAAACCGCCGGTCAAGAAAGAACTCGGACTCAAATTCCGTCTGCAGGTCTTCGTTGATGACTGTCTCGGCTGCGGCGTCTGCGTGGAAACCTGTCCGGTCAAAGACAAAGCTCTTGCCATGGTCTCCGCCGCCGGCGAACGTGCCGCCAACCAGCAGAAAAATGCTGACGTCTTCATGGCTCTGCCCGATGATGAAATGGGCGGTCTCACCGAAGCCAACGTCAAAGGTCTCGGATTCAAACTGCCGTACTTCGAATTCAACGGTGCATGTGCCGGTTGCGGTGAAGCTCCGTATGTCAAGATGATCAGTCAGCTTTTCGGCCGCCGCATGATCGTTGCCAACGCCACCGGCTGCTCCTCGATCTACTCCGGCAGCTTCCCGAGCCTGCCCTACTGCAAAGACAAAGACGGTCGTGGTCCGGCATGGGCAAACAGCCTCTTTGAAGACAATGCTGAATACGGTTTCGGTATGCGTGTCGCTGTCGATGCCAACCGTAAACAGCTGCTCGACCTCGTCAAACGCATCCAGGAACTCGGTGTCTGCTGCGACAATATGAAAGCCGCTCTGGACTACGCCGTCGCCAACTGGACCGCCACCGATGAAGCCGCTATCGCCAACCAGAAAAAACTTGGTGAAATCCTTCCGATCGCTGTCGAAAAATCCGAAGGCGAAAAGAAAGAAATCTACGCAAAGATGCTCGAACTCAAAGATTACTTCGTCGATAAATCCGTCTGGATCCTCGGCGGTGACGGTTGGGCTTACGACATCGGTTACAGCGGTCTGGATCACGTCGTTGCCCAGAACCGCAACGTCAATATCCTCGTGCTGGATACCGAAGTCTACTCAAATACCGGCGGTCAGGCTTCCAAATCCACCCCGATCGGTGCAGTGGCTCTCTTCGCTGCCAACGGTATGCGTATGACCAAGAAAAACCTCGGTTTGATGTGCATGAGCTACGGCAATGTCTACGTTGCCAGTATCTCCATGGGTGCCAACCGTCAGCAGGCTCTGACCGCTATCCGCGAAGCTGAAGCCCACAACGGTCCTTCCATCATCATCGCTTACGCTCCCTGTATGCTCCATGGTATCAACATGGCAAAATCTCAGGTCGAGCAGAAACGTGCCGTGGATTCCGGTTACTGGCCGCTCTACCGCTACAACCCGAACCTCGATAAACCTTTCATCTGGGAAACCAAAGATGCTACCGAGGCTTATCAGGACTTCGTCCGCAGCGAAAACCGCTACAAACAGCTGCTCAAAGCCGCTCCGGCTGAAGCTGAAGCACTTTTCGCCCAGGCTGAAAAAGATGCGGCTCACCGCATGGAATTCTTCAAGAAGATCGGTGAAATCCTCTGATCTTTTGCAGGAAACCAAACAACGCTCCCGGATTTTTCCGGGAGCGTTTTCTTTGAAAATAAAATTATAAAAACAAAGGTAACTAATCATGGCGAAAACTATTCTTTTTCAGGGTGATTCAATCACCGATACCGGACGCAGCCGTGATCCGGAAATCGCACCGAATACCGGTCTGGGTATCGGTTATGCTCTGATGACCGCAGCTACATTGCTCGCCAATGAACCGGAAAAAGACTGGAAAGTTTACAACCGCGGAATTTCCGGAAACCGTGTGGTCGATCTCTATGCCAGATGGAAAATCGATGCCCTTAATCTCAAACCGGATATTCTGAGTATCCTGATCGGTGTCAACGATACCTGGCATGAAAAAGCACAGTCAAACGGTGTGGAAGTCCCCCGTTATGACAAATTCTACCGCATGCTGCTGGATTGGACCCGTGAAGAACTGCCTGAAACCAAACTCGTTCTGATCGAACCTTTTGTGCTGGTTACCGGAGCCGTTTCCGAAGATTGGGTCGATGAAATCAATGCCCGTCGTGAAGTGGTCAAGAAGATCGCCGAAGATTACAATACGATCTTTATCCCCGCACAGAGTATCTTTGATGAAGCGGCAAAAAAAGCTCCGGCAGAGTATTGGCTGGTCGACGGAGTGCATCCCTCCGCCGCCGGACACAAACTGCTTACCGATGCGTGGGTCAAAGCCACCGAAGGTATCCGCTGAAAAATATCAGCTTTATATCAGACGGCACAGTTGGAATTTTCCGGCTGTGCTGTTTTTTTGCAGATAAAATATCTTCGCACGATTTATCCTTGACATCCCCCAAAAATATGCTATATTATCTTTTATGTGTTCTTTATTTGTGAGGAAATTTTTGAAATGAGTGCGACAAAATATCTGCCGGAATTAGAGAAATGGATCGTTCCCGCAAAAAATGTGGTAAATATGATGGAACATCCTGCCATGTGGCAAAAAGTCGGGGTGTCAATATCGTATCCGGCAAAATATTTACCGGAACAACTGCTTGAAGCCGGAAGGCGGATCATATTGGATTTCGGAGAAACTCTGGTCGGAAAAGTAAGATTGCGTATAGAAAGTCTGAAAGCTCCGGATTCCCCCATACGGTTGAAGATCCTTGCCGCCGAATTGCCGTATGAGGCACATCACGATCCGGATACTTATACCAGTGGACTCAGCCGCGGATGGCTGCAGGAAGAATTGGTCACCGCCTATGAGCTGCCGGAAGAAATTGAATTGCCACGCAGATACTCTCTGCGTTATCTGGTGATAGATATTGTTGCATCCCCGCGTAATTGCGGCATGAAAATAACCAAAGCCGAAATTATCGCTCAAAGTGCTGTCGGCGAAAAACTTCCATCTCCTCTGCCGGGATGGGATAAAGAACTGGCTCTGATCGATTCGGCATCTTCACGTACACTGCGTAACTGTATGCAGGAAGTCCCCGAAGACGGTCCGAAACGTGATCGCAGATTATGGCTCGGCGATCTGCGTCTGCAGGCATTGGTCAACCATGTGACATTCCGCAGATATGATCTCTTTGAAAACGGGATACGCCTTTTGCACTCCTGTAAAGATGAAAGAAATATGATCCCCGGTGCGATTTTGATGAATCCGGAACCTCATGGCTCTTCTTTTGTTTTTGACTATTCACTGATCTTCGGGAAAATGCTCTTTGAACATTGCTGTTTTTCCGGAAATCTGAATATCGGTGATGAATTTTTTGCCGATGCCGAATACCAATTGAATTTCTTCCGGAACGCACTGGATGAAAAAGGAAATTTCCACCATCCCGGGATCTGGACGGTAATCGACCACGGATTGACACTTGACCGGACGACCCCTCTCATCGCAACTGCGATTTGGGCGGCAGAAGGAGTCGCTGAATTGGCAGAACTTTTGAATAAACCGGAAAATAAAGCAGAGCGGATAAGAAATGAGGCGGAAAAATGGCGGAAAATGCTCCGCAATAATGCATTCGATCCAGAAACCGGATTGCTGCGTTCCGGTCACACCGGACAACTCACATGGGCAGGTCAGATATGGGGAATTCTTGCCGGAGTCCTTTCTCCGCAGGAAGGCTCACTTATTTTGAAACAATTTTATTCACGGCAAGATATGCTCAAGCCGCAATCACCTTATCTGATGCACTATTTCCTTGAAGCATGCCAACTCTGCGGCATGGAAGAGCTCCTTTTTGATACTGTACGCAAGTATTGGGGCGGTATGATCCGCAAAGGAGCTGATACCTTCTGGGAAATCTACAATGAAGATGATGATTTCTATACTCCTTACGGCGATGGCACCGACCCACGCAACAACAGTGCATGTCATGCATGGAGCAGCACCCCGGGGTACTTCCTGAGAAAAGCGGATAAATAACAGCACCGACGGCAAAAAAAGAGTACCGCAACTTTTGAAGTTTTGCGGTACTCTTTCTGATTTACACCGGAATCAATGCTGTTTCAAAGCATCAACCTTTCTTGCTTTCACCAAATAAGGATAATCTGCATTACCCTCATCTTTGGAAAACACACCGGTAATCCGTACTTTGCCGGCGGCAAACGGCATATTTTCCGGCAGAACAACCTGAATTTTTGCATTGTTTTTGCCGACAAGATAAATTTTATCCGCTTCCCGGACCAGATCACCGGTCAATTCACCATCGAATTCAGCAGCATGCGGCACATAACCGGATTTATGATGCAGTTTTTCAAAAGTGATCTTGTGATCCGGCATTCTGGAAGCAAACAGCAGCAAAGAGCCGACTGCCAATGATCCGGAAACGACCGTACAGAGCAGACCGATTTTGAACCACTGGAAAAAGGTGATCTGGCTGCCGCCATGTTTTTCCAACATTCCCAGAGCAACGATGTTTGCCGTACTGCCGATCATGGTGATATTGCCGCCGAAACATGCACCGAAAAGCAATGCCCACCACAAAGGAAGATCCTTGATCGTAACTGACAATTGTTCGATCACCGGACTGAATGCAGCTACGAAAATCACGTTATCCACAAATGCCGAACCGAAAGCTGATACCGTAAAGATAAAGGGGACCAGTGACTCAACCGAACTTCCGGCAATCTTGGAAAATCCATTAGCCAATACCTGATCGACGTGGGTGTGTTCCAGAGTTCCTGCCACAGCGAAAAGCAGCATAAAGAATATCAAAGTCCACCAGTCAACCTCTTTTTCAACATAATAACGTGCCCGATCCGGTTTCAGGATCATCACGATTCCGGCACAGATGAGCGGCATCACCAGAAGTACACTATTCTTATCCAGACCGAGCAATTCTTCGGTCTGATGGTGTGAGGCTATCGCAAGCACAGTCAGCACGATCAGAATCAAACCGCGCATATAAGGAACTTTCACCACCGGAGCAATGGAAAGTCCGCGGGCAAGACGCTCCTGCAGACTCACATCAAATTTTGCCAGATCTTTACGGAAATACCACAAAAGCAAGCCGGTCGTCACAAAAAGTGAAACCAGCATCAGCGGAAATGACCAGATCATGAAGTCGCCGAAAGTCAACTGTCCTTTCGTTCCGATGAAAATACCGACCGGATTACCCATCATCGTACCCGCACTACCGATATTGGTCGCCAGTACCGAAATAAGAATGTAGGGAGTTGCGTTGAGCTTCAAACGGTCACAAACCTGAAAGATCAGCGTGGAAATAAAGATGATGGAAGTAACTTCATCCACGGCACATGCCAGCAGGGCACTGGCAGTTGCGGTGACAAAGATAAATTTATTACCGTTCAAATTCGGCATGGATACGATCAGCTGCACGATCCAGGTGAAAAATCCCAGATCCCGCAATGCACCCACAATGACCATCATTCCAACCAGAAACATGATCACTTCCAGCGATGAACTGCTGACAAAAGTGGGAATATCCATTGATTTATTGAAAATCAACACCGCCAATCCCAGAAACGCAACTGCCAGACGGAATCCCCAGAAGAAAAGCGTTCCGAAAATAATTGAAATAAATACTGCACATGCGGTAGACTGGGCTGAAGTCATCGCTCCAGTTGCAGCACCACCGAATCCGACCAATCCCGCCGCCGCCAACAGAATAACGAAACGGGAAATCATACCTTTTGCCGACATTTTTGCGGCACTTGAACTTTCACTCATAATTCATCAATCCCAGAAAAGTTTAGCTGAAAAATTCTTCAACGATACCAATCCTGCCGGCTTACCGGCAGCATCAACAATCACCAATTGCGACAACTGACTCTGAAGGAATATCTTCGCCAGTTTGACAGCCGGGTCATCGACCAGTGCCATGGTGAATTCTTCACGCATGATGTCAGCAACTTTGGTCTCATCCGCCGTTTTCAACATATCTGAAAACGGCTGAAGTTCATAAATAGGAGAAAGATCTTCCAACCACAAAAGATGTTCCGGCAAACTGTATTTCAACAGATCTGCCAGAGAGAGAATTCCCCGCAAATCTCCGGTATTGTCAACCACCGGAAGTTCTTCACTGCGGGTAAGAGCAAATTTTTTCACTGCATCGAGAATGGAATCGGTTTCCTGAAGCAATTCCGGAAAAGGTTCCATAAGATCTGCAGCTTTCAGATAGTCAGGAATCGCTGACAAACCGCAGGAAAAATGATTAATCAGATCCTGTGCCGTTGCACACTTGGAAAGTTTTTCAATAACTTCCTCTGCCTCAAACTCAGTTGCAAGAGCAGAAAGCAGCTGAATATGCAAATTCGGATTATCCACCGGAGTAAGCAGCAGGATCATCACTTTGGCTTTGCTGCTGCCGCCGAAATCACAACCTTCCGGAATACAGGCGATCGCTGTCAGAGCATCTTTCAATCCCGGTATACGGGCATGCGGGATCGCCAATCCCGGAGCAACCATCGTCGGAAAAAGAGCTTCCCGGCTTTCGATCTCACGCCGGGTATAATCCATATCCAGCTCAGGAAAATGCCGTTTCAGCAACTCCATAAGTTTGCCAAGTACAACCTTGCCATCCTGCTCGTTCACGTTGCAGAGAATGTTGTTGACTTGGAGGAAGTTACAGAAACTTCTACGTTGACTTTTCATATTGTCCTCCACGTTAAGTTTGTTTTTTTTGACAAATATTTTTTCACTTAATATACCATTCATTCGCTCTTTTAGCAAGTTATTTCACTTAATTTTACATTTTTTTTTACTTATCTATCCAAATTAATTCCGGCGGCACTTGACAACAGCATGGCATTGAGCTATATTTATCCTTAAACAAAATGTGAAACGTTTCACCTTTTTTTATGAGGTTATTGTCAAATGAAAACACCGGCTTACCGTCAAATTTTACGCATTTTTCTACCTGCCGATCAGGAAACCAACCGGGTAAAGGATGCCATTGATTACTGCAGAAAAACCAACTGCCATGAAATTATGCTCTTTACCGGCCTTTTCGACAGTGCTCCGAGCTTTCTGACGTTGGATGAGATAAATGAAAGAGTGGAAAAAATCCTCAAACCTGCTATTGCAGAGATCGAAAATGCCGGAATCAAAGCCACGTTGAATATTTTACAGACCCTCGGTCATCACTATTTTCCAAATGATGCGGAATACCGGAAAAAATTCCCTTTCAGAGAAAGAGTTCCGCAGGATGGTTCACTCGGCGGCGGAGCCTGTACGCTGGATAAAAATCTGCAGAAATGGGTGATCGACACCTATACCATTTATGCAAAACTCAAGCCGGAATATATATTTGTCGATGACGATTTCCGTACCATGATGAAAGGCGGATTGAGTTGTTTCTGCTCTGAACATCTCCGGATCATCGGTGAACTTGCCGGAAAAACTGTAACCAGAGAGGAAGTTGCCGACGCGGTATTCAATCAACCGGATTCACCATTGAGAAAATACTTTTTCGATGTCACGACAGATGGATTCGTTTCTCTTGCAAAAATCATCCACGACACGGTAAAAGCAGTTTCGCCTGATACCAGGATCGGTTTGATGAGTGCCTGTCTGCCCCATGGTACTGCCGGTATGGATCTGGATAAGATCGTACTCGCTCTTGCCGGAAATGACCGCCCGCTGCTGCGGCCGCAGGTTCCACTTTACTATGAATTGATGCCGCAGCGGGTTCCGGCAATGACTTTCAACCCATCGCTTATGCGGGCAGCTCTGCCGGAAAATGTGGAACATTTCGCTGAATTGGAATGCACCCCTTACGGTCCATACGGAAAATCTGCCGCCATGACTGCAGCCCAGGCATTTGCATTGCTGATGCAGGGATTTTCCTCGCAGGCATTCACTTTTTTCGATACCCTCGGTCATCCCCTGCCCGAAGCAAAAGGTTTGATCAATGCTTTTGACAAATACAATGCCTTTTTCAATAAAGTTGCAGAATTGATACCGGAAAACTCCCCCTGTTGCGGTATAAATACAGTTGTCGGTAAAAATACTCTGCGGGAAAGACACTGCACCAAAGCTGCCAACTACTTCAATGACCGGGAACTCGCCCTCGCCCTGCCCAACTGCGGTCTGCCGCTGGGAACTTGCAAAAATTCACCTTTCAACATCCTTACCGGTGACGATGTGCGGACGATGAACCGTGAAGAAATCGATTCTCTTTTGAAAAATGGAGCTTTGATGGATTTTTATGCTCTCAATGCCCTGCATGACCTCGGATTCGGTGAACGCATCGGAATTGAGTGTAAAGAGGAGATCGAACACGATGAACTCGGCATGGAAGAACACAACTTCGGATTCGGAGAAGACTTTGAAGTTTCCAAATGCCGCCAGCCTTTGAGATTTTTCTGCTATCACGGTCTTGCCGATTTCCGCAAACTGGTCAGTGATGACCGGGCCAAAGCATGGTCGGTGATCCGGAATTTCCGGATGGAAAACGTTGCTCCCGGAGTATTGGTCAGAGAAAATGAAGCCGGTGAAGTTTTTGCCGTATGTGCCGTTTCCGGCGATGCCGGTTATAAGTTTCTCGCCAATTATGACCGCACCCGGCAATTCCGGAAACTTTTCAGCGTCATCGGCAAAAGGGCCTTGCCGCTTGCCATCCATCAGGATGCCCCGTATCTCTGGCTGCTGATCAACCGTAGTGCCGATGGAAAATACCTTGCCGGTATCATCAACTGCTCAACTGATACAGTTGAAGAGATCCCGCTGCTTGCCGGAAAGGAATTTGCCCAAGGTTTCTTCCGGATCAATGCCGATGGCACAGAGGATATTCCGCTTGCCGCGGCCCCCGGCACCGATCCCGACGGTACCGGTGCGGTATGTTACAATTTAAAAATAACCCTCAAACCTCTGAATTTCGTACTTCTCGGAGCTGTTGAGTAACTTTTTTGCCGTTATGCGGTTGATTTTTTCTCCATTGAGAGTTATCTTGTAAGAAAAACAATGTGTCAACTTTCAATGGAGAATTTTTTATGGATAGCAAACGACTTGAAACTTATGCCGATCTGATCGTAAATACCGGAATCAATCCCGATCCCGGTCAGGATGTGGTCATCACTGCCGGTTTCGATCAACTGGATTTTGTCAGAATGGTGACAGAAAAGTGTTACAAACGGGGCGTCGGCAAAGTCTGGTTCAACTGGGTGGATATGCCGCTGGAAAAACTCCATTATCTCTATCAGAGCGAAGAACGTTTGAGCAAATTTGAAAACTGGGAAGTGGAAAAACTGCGTTGGCAGTCGGAAAAACTCCCTGCCAGACTCTGGCTGGATTCCGATGATCCTGACGGTATGGATGGGATCGATCCGGAAAAACGGGCAAAGGCACAGATGGCGAAATTCCCCGTTATCAAACCTTTCCGGGATGCAATGGAAAACCGTCACCAGTGGTGTATCGCCGGTATTCCCGGTACAGCATGGGCAAAAAAAGTTTTCCCCGGTATCCCGGAAGATGAAGCTGTCGAAAAACTCTGGGAAGCTATCCTCACCGCCTCCAGAGCCAACGGGGATGCCATCGCCAACTGGCAGAATCACAATGCCGCGATCGCCAAACGCAGTAAAATGCTTAACGACTACCACTTTGCCGCCCTGGAATATAGAGCGGATAACGGCACAAATTTCCGGGTGGGCTTGATGCCGCAGGCAATTTTTGCCGGAGCAGCGGAAACTGATTTATCCGGAAGAACCTTCAATCCCAATATTCCCAGCGAAGAAATTTTCACCTCACCCCGCAAAGGTGATGCCGATGGTCTGCTGGTGGCAACAAAACCGCTTTCCTATCAGGGATCATTGATCGAAAACTTTTCCATCCGGTTTGAAAACGGCAAGGCGGTGGAAGTACATGCTGAAAAAAATCAGAATGTTCTGGAAAAAATGATCGCCATGGATGAGGGAGCTGCTTATCTCGGTGAATGTGCCCTGATCGGCTGCGATTCCCCCATCAATCAATCCGGTATCCTTTTTTGGAACACTCTTTACGATGAAAATGCCTCCTGTCATGTCGCTCTCGGACGGGGTTTTGACTGCTGTATCAAAGATTTTGCCAAATACAACAAAGAGGATCTTACAGCAATGGGGCTCAACGACAGCATGATCCATGTGGACTTCATGATCGGATGTGATACGCTGGATATTGACGGCATCACCGAATCCGGAGAGAAAATTCCCGTTTTCCGCAAAGGCTTATGGTGTTTCTGAAATACTGCCGTCAAATACACCGGAAAGCGTCTGCAGATATTTCTTTGCCAGATGAGCTGCAGTTTCCCGGATAAATTCTGTTGATTCAGCTTTCAGAAGAGTAATTTTGCCGATTTTTATATCGGTTTCATCAACCGGCATCCGGTACTGCCGGAAATGGGGAAGTTTTTCCATAACTCCGGAATATCCCAAAGGGGCATATTTTTCTTTGTACAGGTAAAGTTTCAGCATGTTATCATCCGGACAAAAGATATTTATCACCGGTTTCACAGAAACTTTACGGCAGTTGGCAACATCTTTTTCATCCATTTGCCCGGCAGTACCAAGCAATATCAGGCGGTCAACTTTTTTGCCGTTCTCCGCTAATACTGAAGCCAGATCAAGAACGATCCTGCCGCCCAGAGAGTGACCGATAAGCGTGATCTTTTCCGGTTCCGGATGTTTCAGCAACTCTTCCGAAAACTCTTCGACAAATTTTCCGGCATGGATCTTTGCATTTTTCCACAACCGGTTGCTTGACCATCGGCATATCTGAATTTTACTGCCGGGAAAAAGTTCTTCCATAATGCGGATGTGGCTTTTGTAAATCACCCATTCGGAATACCAGCCGGGGATGAAATAAACGATTTTTTCAGCTTTCAACGGCAGATAAAAAACAGTTATCAGCAATATGACATAAAAAATTTTCATTGCAGGTACCACCATTACTCCATCAATGCCCGTAATTCAGCAAGCGACAAACCGCCGGAAGCGGCAGGATTTTCCACCAGAGAGTTGAAAAGTTCCCGTTTTTTCTGCTGCAGAAGCAAAACCTTTTCCTCAACAGAATCTTTCATCACCAGTTTGATCGTGGAAACAGTGCGGGTCTGACCGATACGGTGGGTACGGTCCGCAGCCTGAAGTTCCACTGCCGGATTCCACCACGGGTCATAGATTATGACCGTGTCGGCAGATGTGAGATTCAATCCGGTACCGCCGGCTTTCAGACTGAGCAGGAAAAGCGGTATTTCCGGATCATTATTGAAACGGTCGACCCTTTCCTGACGGTCACGGGTGGCTCCGTCAAGATATTCAAAGGGAATACCGGATTTTTCCAGCTGCGGGATCAGCAGTTTGAGCATTGAAGTAAATTGGCTGAAAAGCAGTACCTTATGGCCGCTGTCGATAGTTTCATGCAGAAGTTCAAAAAGCAGTTCCGTCTTGGCTGACGGGATCTCCATACCCTCTTTTTCCGGCAGCAATTCCGGATGACAGCAGCATTGACGCAACCGCAAAAGCAGAGCAAAAAGGTCGGCACTGCTGCCGTTTTTCAGCGTACTGCGGTTATCTTCCAATACTTTGGCATAAAACTCTTTCTGAACTGCAGACATTTCACAGAATACGGTCGTTTCATGTTTTTCCGGAAGATCGGAAGCAACTTCACTTTTGGTACGCCGTTTGATAAAAGGGGAAATCCTGCCGGTGAATTCTTCCTGAAGTTCACTGTCTTTGGCAATATCTGCATAACGGCGGCGGAAAGCCGGCAAAGTGCCGAGTAATCCCGGCTGGAGAAAATCCATCACGCTCCACAAATCTTCCGGAGTATTTTCCAATGGAGTACCCGTCAATACCACCCGGTGTGCAGCACGGATGCTTTTGCAGTTTCTGGCATTGCCGGAACCGGGATTTTTGATATGCTGTGCCTCATCCAGCACCAGAAAGCTGAATGAGTATTTTTTCAGCGAATTCTGGGAAAGTTTAGCTGCAGTATATGAGAGTATGAGCAGATCAAATCCGCCTTTTTTCAAGACTGCTTCCCTTTCGGTACCGGTTGGAGCTGCCACTTTAAATCCGGGAACGAATTTTGCCGCTTCTCTTGCCCAGTTGACAATCAGCGATGCCGGACAGACGATCAATGCCGGATCACCGTTTTTATCCATTCTGGAAGCCAGAAGTGCCAGAAGCTGAACCGTTTTACCCAATCCCATTTCATCTGCCAGAAGCGGATTGAAGTTGCGGTCGACAAGATACTGCATAAAACTCACACCCTGTTTCTGATAAGAACGCAACGTGCCGTTGAACCGGAAATTTTCAATTACCGGCAGCTCGGAAAGCTCCTCCGTATCCAGAAGCAACTCCACCGGCAATGCCCCGGGAACAGCTCCGGCAAGAGTACAGAAAAATTTCCAGTTTGCCAAAGGAACTTCAAAACTGCCGGAAAAAATATCCAAATTGCGGATCAGTGCCGATGATGCCCGCATGAATTTGCCAAGTGCCGCAGAAATCCGGTAAACTCTGCCCCTTGACGGCAGATAATTTTTACGGGCATCGGTGTATCCACTGATTTTGTCCCAGCTCAACGCCTCCCCTTGAGTTCCGAATGAACAAGTCAAGCCCCATGCATCCGGAGTTTTTCCGGTGGATTTGCAGTGCATTTCCACATCCGACAGACCATTGCCGCCATTGCACAATGAAGATAACGAAGCTCCCAGAACGATCATTTTATCCATGATCCGCATCATTTCCGGCAACGCCTTATCCAGAAACACTCCGGTTTTTTCAGCGTCACTTAAAAATGCAGTTGCCCCATCATCGCTCAAAATCATACCGAAAAGCGAAAGAAAGTTTTCAAAACCGGCCTCTTTGCATACATCTCTGGCAAAACAGTTTCTACCGCTGGCAAAACTCCTGCCGGAACGGGGGGCACAGATGATCGTCCGGCCATCGGCATCGTAAAGATAACTTATTTTCAAACCGAAAGATCCATCATCCCCGAATTCTCCATCCAGCAGCACTTTCACCGGCAGAGGTTCCGGATCAAAACTTCCAGCTTCCATCACCGGAAGGGGGAATTTTTCCAACTCTTTACGGTCTTTGGGCTGCAAACGGAAAAAACTGCGTAAAAATCCAGCTTCACAATCACCGCCGATAAAGAAATACTCATCGTTTTTACCGACCCAGCTCCCTGCCCTGCCGGCAATCAATCTCGCCCCGGCAAGCGGCAGCACCGCCTGATCAATGCGGATGCCCGGCAGAATACGATCTTTAACTTTGACCAGAACGGCTTCTGCACGCTCCGGCCGTATGGTGATACGGTTGCCATCCCGGTAAAAACTGTTGAATCCGGGCAAGGCATGAAATAATTCAGCAGCAAGTTCCGCACCCAGTGCGATATTGGAATTCTCTGCAGTTCCATTGAGTGCAAAAAAACGGATAAGCTGCTGATCATGAAGCGAAAAATCCTCATATTTCAATACCACACTCAATGATTTATTGAAATAAAGCTGCTTGAGGTTATTCATATTTCCGGCATATTCGCGGGATGCTCCGGTCAGTTTTACATTGAGCAGCAAAACTTTATACTGATTCGGGGCATGAAGTTGATCTTCGACTACATTGATCCGCAATTTGGCACTTTTACTCATTCCCCGGGCTGATAATTCAGAAAAACTCTGAAGCAGAAGTCCTTTACTGTAAACCGGCGGAGATTCTGCTTCCGGCAGACGCAAGTGAAATCTTCCGGAATACATCAAAAGTGCTACCGCATGGGAACAGAGCTGAAAATCTTTTTCTTTACAGCTGCAGCGGGAAACAGCATTTTCTCCGGTAACGACGCTCACTTCCACAGGAAGTTGACCATGTTCAGAAAAAACACCGCACAATTCGCCATCACGGTTACGCCATGCTCCGAGAAGCTGTTTCTGCTTCAGAAGTGCCTTGCCTGCTTTTATCGTTTCCGCACTCGAAAGTGCAATCAATTTTTCTTCAAAACTTGCCATTTGCCAATTGTATATGATTATAAAATATTTAACTTTTTTGAAACAATATCATTACGCTTCGTTTAAATTAAATAGCGTATTAAAGATATTAGCCTATTAATTTAACTCTTTTTTGTAAATTTTTCAATAGTCAGCAGATAAAAGTTGAAAAAATTTCTTTTCCGGACTATATTATAGGAGTGAACAAAGTGGACAAATGCTTTGTTTTCTGTTTTAAGAAATATATCATTTTGTGGAGTTTTTATGTGTGGGAAAATTTCTGAATTGTGGAACAGCTGTTCCCCGTGGCTGGCAGCCTATTATCCGGTAATCATCGGAATCATCATCTTTCTGATACTCTGCTCGCCGAAACTGACATTGAAAATCGCAGCATGGATCACCCGGATCGTCATGTTCCGGTTACGGGTCATCGGTAAGGAAAATATGCCCTACTCCGGTCCGATCCTGCTGGTTTCCAACCATGTATCTCTGGTCGATATGCTGATGATCCAGGCCGTCGTCCGCCAGCGGGTGCGTTTTATGGTGCGTACCGAAATCATCAACTTTCTGCCCACCCGTTTCCTTTTCTGGTATCTCGGAGTACTCAGTGTACCCAACTCCAGACACCCCAAGGCAATGAAAAAATTCTTCGCCGATATCCAGAAACGTCTGCGTAAAGGTGAAACCATCTGCTTTTTCCCCGAAGGTGCGATTTCCGGCAGCGGCAATCTGATGCGTTTCCGTTCCGGTGTTCAGGCTCTCGTGCCGCCTGATATCCAGGTGACGGTCATGCCCGTCCGGCTGGGAATGATCCACGGCCGTCTCACCGGTATTTACAAAAACCGTCTGCGTTTCCACAAACTCACCCGCTGGCCGGTCGATTTTTCCGTCGCCATCGGTAAACCGCTGGATCCCAATCTTTCACCTTTCCAGCTCCGTCAGAAAATTTCTGAACTGGGTGCGATCGCCGAAACCTCTCCCCAGCCCGGAGAGCGTCCCATCCATACGGCATTCATCTATCATGCCAAACGCCATCTTTTCGGCAAAATTTTCTACGATGCCACCACCGATACCTGGTTCAGCAACTTCAAGATGCTCATTCTGACCATCATGCTCTCTAAAATCATCCGCAAGATCGACAAAGGAACCAGCGGCTATACCGGTGTGCTTCTGCCCAATACCCCGATCGCAGCCGGAGTGATGCTTTCTGTGCAGTGTGCAGACCGTACTCCGGCTGTACTGAATTTCAGTGCCGGTCAGCAAGTCGCACTTGATTCTGTACACCGTGCCGGAGTCAAAACCATTCTCACCAGCAGAAAGTTCCTCGATAAGCTCAAATGGGAAGCCACTGATGATATGGTGCTTCTGGAAGATATCGTGCCTACTATCAGCAAAAGACAGAAATTTATCGCTATCCTGATGGCTCTTTTCCTGCCGACCAGAACTCTGGTGCGTAATATGGCTCCTCTGAGCTGTTACAATATGTTCCAGCAGGCAGTGCTGCTCTTTTCCAGCGGTTCGACCGGAACTCCGAAAGCTGTGATGCTCACCCAGCGTAACATCAACTGCAATATCCAGTCATTTATCCGGGTCGTGGATTGGTCAACCAATGACCGGGTCGCAGGAAACCTGCCGATATTCCACTCATTCGGTTTCACCGTATGCTTCGCCCTGCCGGCAACTTCCGGAACTCCGGTGGCATACGTTGCCAATCCGCTGGATTCATCTCTCATTGTCCGCAGTGTGCGTGAATTCAAAATCACCATTCTCTGTGCGACACCCACATTCCTGCAGAAATATATGATGAAAGCCAAGCCGGAAGATTTCAAAACTCTACGCCTCTGCATTACCGGTGCGGAAAAACTCCGTACCGAACTTGCTGAACGCTACCGCAATATGACCGGCAGAGATATCGTTGAAGGGTTCGGATGTACAGAATTGTCTCCCATCGTCACCATCAACCTCAATAACTCCATCTACACCATGGGTACCAAAAGCGATCACCCCGGCAGTATCGGCTGCCCGCTTCCCGGTATCCACGCCCGTATCGTGGATATTGATTCCGGCGTGGAACTGCCTCCGGGTGAAGACGGCAGACTTCAGGTGCGTGCCGGTTCTGTGATGAAAGGTTATCTCGGTCAGCCGGAATTGACCGAACAGGTCATTCAGAATAATTACTACGATACCGGTGACATCGGTCACATGGACGAAGACGGTTACATCTATATCACCGGACGTGCCAGCCGTTTCAGCAAGATCGGCGGTGAAATGGTTCCCCATGAAGGCGTGGAAGAAGCGATCACAAAACTGCTCCATTCCGAAACCAGGGAAATCGCCGTCACCGGACGCAGCGACCGGCTCAAAGGCGAAAGACTGGTCATTTTCCACATCGTCGAAAATATTGATACTGCCGCTATCATCAACGGACTCCGTGAAGCCGGTCTGCCCAATATCTGGATCCCCAAAGCCGATGACTTTATCAAAGTCGATCAGCTTCCCCTGCTCGGATCCGGTAAACTTGATTTGATGGCTCTCAAGAAAATGGTTCAGGCTCTTGAAGCATAAAAAATAACTATTGAACTCATGCACCGCATAAATTTTATTTGCGGTGCATTTATTTTTCAGGCGAAATGGACGAAATAACTGCTTCACTCCACAAATATTTCAACTTTGATGATTTTCTCGATCATCAACGCTCTGTTGTGAAGAAAATCCTCAGTGGCGAAGACCTTTGCGTCGTCATGCCCACCGGGGCAGGAAAATCGCTCTGTTACCAACTGCCGATATTGATGCGTGAAGGATATTCACTGGTAGTTTCCCCTTTGATCGCTTTGATGGCAGATCAGGTTTCCGCCCTGAAACGCAGAGGTATTCCGGCTGCTTTCATCAACAGCTCGATCACTTTCAACGAACAGCTTCAAGCTGCAGATGCCGCCGCCAGAGGAGAAATCAAACTGCTCTACGTCGCTCCGGAAAGATTGCAAACCGACTTTTTCCGTCGTTTTATGTATAACAATCCCCCCGCAATGCTGGTAGTTGACGAAGCCCACTGTATCAGCGAATGGGGTCACGATTTCCGCCCCAGTTACCGGAAAATCGGTGATGTTGCCGCGGATTTGAATATCTTGCAGGTTTGTGCCTTTACCGCGACTGCAACTCCGCAAGTTTGCAGCGATATACGCAAACAGCTCAAGCGGGAAAATATGCAGCTGCTGGTCGCCGGATTCCGGCGTCCCAACCTTTCATTCAAAGTCATCACCTGTGACGGCAGAAAAGATGCAAAACTTGCCCGGTTGAATAAAATTCTCAAAGCAGAAAAAAAACCGACTCTGATCTATGCCGCTACCCGCCAGGCAGTGGATGAGTTGGCTCAACTGCCCGGAGTGACCGGTTATCACGCCGGCATGAGCATCGAAGAACGGAATCAGGCTCAGGAATATTTTATGACTGATCCGGCTCCGGTGCTGGCGGCAACCAATGCTTTCGGAATGGGCATTGACCGTCCGGATGTCCGGCGGGTGATCCATTATCAATTATCCGGTTCTCTGGAGGCCTACTATCAGGAAGCCGGACGTGCCGGAAGAGATGGTGAAAGTGCCGAATGTATTCTGCTTTTCAGTTACGCCGACCGCTATATACACAAATTTCTGATCGAAATGAATAACCCGCCGCCGTCGGTGATCCGGACTGTTTACCGGGAACTCTATTTCCGCACCCGGGAACTTGATACCCCCGGAGAATTGGAAGTCACTGCTGGAGATTTGCGGGAAAATATTGCCGAAGCTAAAGGTGACGGTCAGATTTCCGCAGCTCTGGGAATTCTGGAAAAACTCGGCTTCATCCGCCGTTCAGCAAAAAAAAACGGAAGCGGTTTTATCCATTTTACAGGGGATCCCGACCGCTTGCAAATTCTGCATCAGGATGAAAAAACCCAACGTTCACGCTTCATTCACCGGGTAATCAAAAATTTCGGCAGAAGCGTTACCAAAGAGTTTGAATCTTCGATTGATGAACTTGCAGAGATTTCAGGATTGAACAACGATCAGGTAAAACGGGTCATCGCAGCTCTCAATGGCGACTGCCTGATCTGGAAAACCGGATTTTCAGGAAGAGCCGTCGAATTGACCGATCCGGAACTGCGGATGCCCGATCTGGATGATGATGAATTGAGCAAACATCTGGATTACGAATTATCCCGGCTTGATGATATGATCAATTACGCTCAGAGCCACCGCTGCCGTCAGGTCGAATTAATCGAATATTTCGGTGAAAAGAGCGATCACTGGCAATGCGGATGCTGTGATCATTGTGCAGGAATATCTTCTGCGGCAATAATCCCCGGTGTCACTGACAAAGATATCCGCATTGCCCTGCGGGGTGCCGATCTGATGAATGGCAGAGTCGGTATCGGCAAACTCGGTCAGATTCTTGCCGGCAGCCGGAGTGCGTCGATCATTTCTGGAAACTGGCATCGCAACGCCTGCTTTGCTTCACTGCACCACCTGAAACCGGCTGCCGTGGAAAAACTGCTCCGTCAGCTCGCCGATAACGGCTATCTGGAGCGTATCGACCGCAACGGTTATCCATGCATCAAAATTTCCACATCCGGCAGAGAGAAACTTCTGGGATAAAAAATCAAAACCACGCAGAAAAATTCTGCGTGGTTCCGGGGAATCAACGTTTTTCTAACAGCTATCAATCGTTGTCGATATCCAGCTCGACATCTTCGATCAAGACGGATGTACCTTTTTTCACACCGATAACCACCTGAAAACGGCTCGGCATCTGCTCAAAAGCTGCTCCCCGCAAATCAAGACGGGCATCAAGTTCACCTCTGCGTATCTTGACCGGCATCGGGATCGTTTTCAGAAGTTTATTATCTTTATCCAGAAAATTCAATTCCACAAAAGGAGTACCTTTACCGGATACATCTGCAGATAATTCGTAAACCTGACCGGGATAAAATGAATAAATCTGTTTATAAGTTATACGCAGATCTTTTTCATTTCCGGCAACAAGTTTCAGACCATAATTTTTCCAACCGGTTGAAACGACCTCTGCACTGCCGCCGACAACTCCGGAAAAGTTCTGCACCCGCAAATCCATATCCGCCATCAACAGCACTGAAGAAAAACACAGAACCATCGTCAACATGATTTTTTTCATACTTTCACCTCCATTATTTTGTGGGTACTACTATCAATGTAGTTGTGAAAATAAAAAAATCAAGCTGCATAAAAAAATTTTTTGAAAATTTTTCTTCCGTTCAGATTTCCAACGCTCCCAGAGGGAAGTGCTGCTGACTGCCGTACACGTCACTATCCAGAGGTGAACCGGATGAAGCGGCACGGGGCAGAACGACTTTGATGGTCATGATCCTTTCAAAAGGCTTGATCTGGATTTTTTCCGGTTCAGTCCGGTAAAGTCTGCCGATTTTTTCCACGGTGAATTCCGGTGAATTCAATACCCGGAAATAAGTTTCCATATCCCGGAACATCAAATCGACCGTCACTTGAAACGGACCGGCATTTTTACTCCGGCAAACTGATGCTGCATCGTAAAGTTTCATTTTATCACCATCATTTTCACTTCAAATTTCAACGGCAGATCGGTCAGATGATAAAGGGCAAATTCATAAACTGCTCCTCCGGAAAAGTCTGACGGCGAAAAAGGAAATGCCAGATTTCCTGCCGTTGCTTTTCTTTCCGGGAAACTCTGATGCAATGCCTTTGAACGTGCCAGACCGATCAATGCATCCGCCTTTTCCTGAGTCGGTGCTACCGCTTCAATGACCAGACCGACTTCATGCGGCAAAGTTGTACAGATCTCGTTACTTCCGGTAACGGCATCCACTCCGTAACGCAGAAAACGCAGAGTATATTCACCTTCTTTGACGAAATTTGCCGATTCCGCAACTGAATGGCGTACCCCGGATTCGATTTCCGCCAGATGGGCGATCGCTGCCGGATCACGCAACCCGGCAATGGTCAGCGAACGGAAACCGGTCATCGCGGCTCCCTCAAGTTTGGTGGTCTCCTTTTCTGCAGGAATAAGTATGCTTCCGGTAACTTTCACTTTGCGGGGAGTCAACGCCTCAAAAGTACAACCGCTTAAATCTATTTTGCCTTCGGGTTCATAGAAACAATTCGGATCCGGCTGTTCATAAAGAGAGTGTGCCGCCACCGATTCCGGTGAACAGCATCTTTCTTCATTGGGCGGCTCCACCGTGAAATAATCTTCGCCGATTTCCACCACCAGTGAATCATTCGCCCCCACCGGACGGGCACAGAGGGCCCCGCATTCTGCGATTTTTGCCGCATGAAGTGCCAATCCGGGATCATATCCGCGGGAAATTGGATAAGAAGCAAATACCGCTGTATCACAACATCTGCCGGCAACGATGATTTCCGGAGAATTTTTCAATGCTTCTATTATCGGTTCAGTACCGAACTGGGCTACCGGATTGGAAAGTTTTTCCACATTTTCCGGAATGAATTCTGGAGCCCCGCCGCAGGGAAAAAGATGTCCATCAGCAGCTTTACGCAGAAAATCTTTATCCAGATCAGAATAAATCACCGCTGTTTTGAAACTCAAACCTTTTTCAACAGCAATCTCACCGATTATTTCCAGCACACTTTCCACATGCGGTTTTGCTCCGGAACCACCGGCACTGCCGATTATCAGCGGAATTTTCCGGGATTTTATTTCCGGCAGGATCAATTCCAGATCACGCTTAACCTGTAATTTTTTAACAAAACCTTTGCCGCTGCCCAGATAATAAGGTCCGGGATCGGTCGAACCGGCATCGACTCCGATAAAATCCAGCTCATTTTTCAATGCGTTCTGCAAGCCGGTCAGAGAATAGCCGTAACCGAGCAATCCGCACAACGAAAGATAGCGGATGGGTTTCTTATTCATCCGTTAACCTCCGTAAATGTGTAATCACCGGGAATTCCCAGAGCTTTTTCGATTTCCGGCATCCGGGATTCAGCTTCCTGTGAAAGCTCCTGGAAATAGTTGCGTCCCTCGGCATCCATCGCCACAAAAAACGGTCCGAAATGGTCAACTTCATAGATCCAGGTACACTCGGTTTTGCCAAGTTCCTCAAGGAAGTGGACTTCATGCACTTTTTTCACCTGATCACGCAGAGCATTGCCGCTTAAACCGATCTTGGAAAGATAAACGCCGCCGACTTCTGCCAACGCTTCTGCAGTAACCGGTCCCATGGTCGTCTTACCGATCAGAGTACGGAGCTTGAATTTACGCACCACATCCGCCCCATAACGTTCAAAACGGATGGAACTGGTCGGTTCACAGCTGACAACTTTCCACTGATCAGCTTCCTGACGCATTACCGGACCGACATGAAAAAAACAATTTATCTTTTCATAATCAATATCCGGATAGATATTATCTTCGACCGCCCGGATGTGGAAACGGCTGCGGCCGGTAAAAAGCAGACCGCTGACCGTGATCATCTCACCAAGTTTCAGAGAACGGATATCCGCCTCACTCATCGGCAGTTTGATATCTCTCATTTCAATTCCCCCGTATAATCAATATTTCCATTTCCATCTATCTTTGCGATCCAGCGGCGGCCGACCAGACACTGGGCATTTACCGCCACCGGCAATGCCGCTGTGTGAGTGTAGGCAATATCCAGATTTATCGCCAATACTGCATTGATGCCTCTGGATCCCATCGGTCCGATACCCAGCTTACGGGCGGCATCGTACAGCTCTTTTTCCAGACGGCTGACATCCGGATCGGCATGATGCACTCCCACCGGACGGAGCAATGCCGCCTTTTTCGCCATGCTCATGCACAAATCAGCGGTACCACCGATACCGACACCGATGATCGCCGGAGGGCACACCTTGCCCGCATAACAGGCATCTTTGATACATTCGATAATGAACTTTTTGATCCCGGCTTCACCGTCGGCAGGAAACATCATCCGGTAGAATGTACCGAAAATTTCCGAACCGCCACCTTTGGGAGCAGCAAGTATCTCAATTCCATCTC
Organism: Victivallaceae bacterium; assembly: GCA_045644425.1. GTDB lineage: Bacteria > Verrucomicrobiota > Lentisphaeria > Victivallales > Victivallaceae > UBA1784. The sequence goes on from JAZRGW010000034.1 coordinate 28,642, forward strand.
CTTCGCGGTCAAAGAAAACTTCCACTTTCGGCATACCATAACCGATATTATCACCGGGATTTTTACGGTTCAATGGATGCACCATCGTCGGACGCAAAAGACATTCTGCAGTTGCCCGGGCAGTAGCGGCTTCGGCACATTTCCGGAAAATCCCGAATCCGTCCTCAACGACCGCATCTTTGCCGACATGAATGAAATACATGGGAAATCCGGTATCTGCACAGACCAGACCATGACCTTTTTCCGCCATATCAGCATTCTGCAAACTGACCTCCAGATGTTTGCGTGCCATCGGATCTGTCTCTTCGGCGAGAGCTTTTTCCAATGCTCTCCGGATGTCGGGCGGCATTTTGGTCGCACCCAGACGGATGGCGTTATACATCGCATCTGTAATAACATTTTCACTGATCATAAAAAAATCTCCTTTGATTAAATTGGATCCTGATTAAAGATAGATGAAAAATTTGATTTTTACAAGATTTCAATGTATATTAATTGAAACTTTTTATAAATCAATTTATTTCAGGATGAATCAATGGAACTTACTTCCCTGCACTATTTTGTGACCGTGGCAAAGGAGCTGCATTTCCGCCGTGCCGCCGCTAAACTCAATATGACCCAATCCCCCCTCAGCACCGCCATCAGGAAACTGGAAGATGAGCTGAATACCAAGCTTTTTGAACGTACCAGCCGTTCCGTGAAGCTGACTGCGGCGGGGGCATTTTTCCTTCCGGAAGCTGAAGCTGTTCTCAAACGTGCCGAAGTTGCAAAATCCCGCATGCAGAAGATGCTTTCCGGCGAAGATCAACGCCTTTCAGTGGGCTACAATGAACCGGCATTGAATACCTTTCTGCCGCAGGTGCTTGCCCGATGCCGTAAATACCTGCCGGAACTGCAGCTGGAACTGCGGGAACTGGAAACAGCCGAACAGATGAAATTTCTTGAAGAAGGAACTCTGGATATCGGCTTTATGCGTCCGGCAGGATTTGATCTGAACGGATTTGAAAGCAAACTGCTCCACCGGGAAAGCTACCATCTGGTGATGCAGTTTTCCAATAAACTTGCCGCTCTGCCGGAAATTACCGCCGATACCCTTTCCGGTCAAAACCTCATTCTCTTTGCCCGTGAAGTCAATCCCGCCGCTTTTGATCAACTCACGACGGCATTATCTCCCAAAAATCTGCCGCCGCCGGTATTCCGTCAGGATGCCCGCAATAAACACTCCATGCTCGCCATGGTAAAAGCCGGTTTCGGTGCCGCCCTCATGCCGGAATCCTGCTGCAAAGAGGGCGTAGACCATCTGGCAGTAAAAAATCTGGCGATAACTCTGCCGACCGTGGATATTATGGCGGTGTGGCGGAAAGAAAAAAATTCCGGCTCAACTTTGAAAAAATTTATTCAATTGCTGCCGGAACTTGATTTCTGACCGGGAAACGGATAAGTACGGACTTATACGGACTTATATAAACTTGCAAAAGTAACCAGCTGAAAACGCCCCTGTTTCAGATCGCAACGGGAAATTTCAAGAATTCCGGAGGCTTTTTGAAATTACCTGTTTTGAGGAGAGGTAATTAAAAAAAGAATTCAGGAAAATATTGAAAAATTACCGTGGATGAGATGAAACAGGTAGGTTGAGGCGGCTACTTGCAAAAGTAACCAGCCGAAAACGCCACTGTTTCAGATCGCAACGGGAAATTTCAAGAATTCCGGAGGCTTTTTGAAATTACCTCTATAATATTAGTGGTGGAAAAGCCTTTGACAAAGGGCATGAAAACGATTTCAGCTCCGCAGGATTGCAGTGCTTCACGCTCGGAAGCAACCAGAGTTTCCAAGGTGTAATCACCGGCTTTTGCATAAACATCCGGCTTTAATGCGGCAAGTTCTTTATCACAACGGGCATCATCGAAAATCACCACTTTACTCACCGATTCCAGTGCCGCCAGCAAATACGCACGATCCGATTCTGATACCACCGGACGGCTCTCGCCTTTGATAGCACGCACTGAAGCATCGGAATTTATCAATACCAGCAATTCATCACCGAGTTTTGCCGCTTCGATAAGATAAGAGGCATGTCCGCGGTGAACCAGATCAAAACAGCCATTGGTCACAACCAGTTTCCGGTTGTTCTTACGCAAATTTTCACGCCACGCCACCGCTTCCTCAAGGGAAAGCAGGCATTTTTCCGGATCTTTCATCAGCACAACTCCTCATCTACGGCACGGATCTTCACTCCGGCTTCCTTCAAAAGTGCCGTGGAAACATCATCTATCGTATAATGTTCATGGTAAACAACTTCAACGATTCCGGCATTGATGATCATTTTGGCACAGAGCAGACACGGACTGTAGGTGGTGTAGAGCGTTGCCCCTTTGAGCATTATGCCGTTATAAGCCGCCTGCACAATGGCATTTTCTTCGGCATGACTGCAAAGACACTGGTGCAATCCCTGACCGCTTGGCACATCGGAATTGCAGCGGGGACAACCTCCCTCTGAACAGTTTTTGATACCCCGCGGAGTACCATTGTAACCGGTGGAAATAATTTGTTTGTCTCGCACCACCACCGCCGCCACCTGACGGCGGCTGCAGTTGCTCCGGCTCGCTGCCACATGGGCAATATCCATGAAATAACGATCCCATGACGGACGGCTTTTCTTTTTCTCACACATATTCTTTCTCCCTTGTTTTATTTAATTCAGATTCTGATAATCAACGAATAAAAAATATCCAATATCCAAATATCACAGAATATCCAAAGCAAAGCTCCTCCGAAAATAAACGGAGCAAAAGGCAATGCCGCATCAAGTTTACGCTTGACGACCAATCCCCACACTGTTCCGGCAAATGAACCTGCAAGCAGGGCAAATACAACTCCCGGCAGACCGGTCAGCATCCCGCAGAGCATGGTAAATTTCACATCCCCCCACCCCAATACATCCTTTTTGGCGATCCATTTGCCGATAAGTGCAAAAGCTCCCAGCACCACTCCGGGGATAACGCCGCTTGCGAGCGAATATATCACCGATTTCCAGAAAACTTCCACCACCCATGCGGCAGGAAAAAACGCCGCCGCCAGAAGTGCAAATATCATGCCGGTAAAAGTAAGTTTATCCGGAACCACTCTGAACCGCAGATCGGTCACGGCACATGCCATGCCGAAAAATATCAGCAGTTCTCTTGCCGGAATGACTGACGGAAGCTGTTGAGCCAGACCGGTTTTCAAAACCACCAGCACACTGAGCAATCCGGTGATAAGTTCGACAAGAAAATAGGTACAGGAATAGGGCGTCCGGCAGCTGCGGCAGCGGCCTCTTAAAACCAGATAGCTGACTACCGGTATATTGTCATACCACTTTATCGGATTCCCGCAGACCGTACAGTGACTCGATGCTTTGGATAAAGATTCACCCCGGGGGATACGCCAGATACAGACGTTCAGAAAACTGCCGATACATGCCCCAAAAGCAAATACCCAGAAAAGCACAAAGATCCACACTCCCGGATAAACCAACCCCCAACGGAAAACCCAGTCAGTTTCCGAAGCATGATACCACATATCAAGATTCATTTAACTTTCGCTCCTTCATCAAATCCCCGACGCATTACTTCAAGATCGGGTTTGATACCGACCCATTTTTCAAAACTTTCCGCCCCCTGACGAATGAGCATCTCTTTACCATTGACCCATGAAAGCCCAAGTTTCCCGGCTAAATCCTGAATGGCGGTACGGTGATAGATCGTATCGAATATCCGCAGTTTCATCCCGGAATGAAAATATTTTTCCGGCAGCGGCAATGGATCACTATTTTTCAACCCCAGCGAGGTTGCCTGAATGAGATAGTCAGCTCTTTCCAGAAGTTCACAGCAGAGTTTTTCATCCCCCGGTTCGGCACAGACTCCGGAAACTTCCGGATAATGACGCTGAAAAAGAGTTTTCAACTCCTCCGCCTTGCTCAATGTGCGGTTGATGAAACTTACTTCCACTGCTCCGCATCCGGCAAGATGCACCGCCGTAGCCCGTGCCGCTCCACCGGCTCCGCAGAAAAGTATCCTTTTGCCGGAGATTTTTTCATTAAAACAATATTCCAATGCCTTTTCCAAACCGGTTCCATCGGTAGAATCCCCGGTGATCACGCCGTCAGAAATCAGTAATGTATTCACACTTCCGCACGCTTTTGCCCTTGCAGTCAAATTGTCAGCAAGTTCTGCAGCATGAAGTTTATGCGGCACAGTAAGATTGACTCCAAGCAGATTTTCTCTTGCATACTCAAAAAATTCCGGCAATTCATCCGGGGTCACATGACGTACTCCGTATGGCCGCCCCATCCCCAGAGCTTCAAATGCGGCATTCTGCATCCACGGTGAAAGCGTATGGCCGATCGGATCGCCGATTACAAGATATTTTTCCATTTTTTTTTCACTTTTACTGGAAATTTTACATATTTGGGGTTAATATACATGAGAATCAAATGCTTCGCAAGAAGATCACATGAATTATTTACATTTTTTTTGGAGATTTTTATTGATGAAACTGCATAATTTTGCTTTTTTGGCATTACTGGCAACTGCACTTTTCCTATCCGGAGGATGCGAAATTTTTGAAGAAGCTCTGAGCGACAGTTACTCATCCGATGATCCCACCAGTGAAGAATATTCCACAAAATTCAATATCGGTATTTTTCAGGTGGTAAAATATCCCAGAGCCACTCTGCTGGAAAAAGAGGTCGATATGGGCGACGGAAAAAGTGTGTGCGTGAATACCAATGCTCTTTTCAGCAGCAAACGGATCCTCAAAGCACGTGCCATCCCCCGTCCGGGAGATCCGGATATTTACGATCTGGAATTTAAAATCGACCGCATGGGCAAAACCCAGTGGATGATGCTTCACGGTACTGCCAGAGGTGAAGAGGTGGTGATGATGGTCGATGACCGTTTTACCGGAGTTTTCATTCCCGAAAGTCTTGATGACGGCCGCAAAGATTGGGTGACTCTCAGAGTCGGAGTGGATGCTTATACTGCAAAAGGAATAGTCAAATTTGCCCAGCGGAACTATGAATACTACAATCCGGAAGCCTCTTCCTGGTTCAAATACCTCTGAATTGAATTCTGAACCGGAAAAATTCATCAGCAGAGAGTTATCGTGGTTGGAATTCAACGCCAGAGTACTTGAAGAAGCGGAATATGACGGAAATCTGCCGCTGGATAAATTGAAATTCGCCGCTATTTTCAGCAGTAATCTGGATGAATTTTTCATGGTCAGGGTCGCCGGTTTGCGGCAGCAGATACATGCCGGAACCATAAAATGCGATCCTGCCGGTCATACTCCTTATGATCAATGGCAGCTGGCACGCAAAAAAATCTGTGCCATGCTGAAAAAACAATATAAACTCCTGAATGATCTGATCATTCCTCAACTGGCTGAATACGGGATTTTTTTCCGCAGATTTGATGAACTTGCTCCCGATAAGCAAAAAAAAATGCGGAAAATTTTTGTAAAAGATATTCTCCCTGTACTTACTCCGAGAGCAATCGATCCGGAACAGCCTTTCCCTTTGATAAATGCCGGCAATATTGAGCTGGCAGTAAAACTTTTTTTCCCGAAAAGCAAAAAAAATATCACCGCATTCGTGGAAGTACCGGAACTGCTCGACCGTTTTATCAAACTTCCCGGAAATGACGGGAATATTCAGGAATTTATTCTGATCGAAGAATTGATCATGGCAAATCCAGATCTGCTTTTCCCCGGCGGCACGGTCACAGCATCACAACTTTTCCGCGTAACCAGAGATATGGATTACTCGGTGGATATGGATGATTCCGGCGATCTGCTCCATGAATTACTCGACAAACTCAGCCAGCGAAGCCGCCGTTCCCCGGTACGTCTGGAATTTTCCACCCGGCAGAGCGATAAATCCCTGCAGAAGTATCTGGCTGATTCTCTGGAATTGGAAGATGATTTCTGTTTCTCTCTGCCCGGATTCCTCAATCTCCGGCAATTTGCATCTTTTAATAATTTTGTAAAAAATGCTTCTGCCATGCAGGAAATACCGTGGCAGCCGGTCGTCCCTGAAATTTTTTCCGGTAAAATTCCGGTTTTCGATCTCATTGCCAGAGAAAAAAATATCCTGCTGGCTCACCCATACCAGAGCTTTGATCCGGTTTTAAAACTTCTGAAAGAAGCTGCCGACGATCCGGATGTGGTGGCGATAAAACAGACTCTCTACCGGGTAAGCGGCAACTCTCCGGTGATCGAAGCTCTCCGCAAAGCTGCAGAAAACGGGAAACAGGTGACTGTGCTTGTTGAATTAAAAGCCCGTTTCGATGAGAGCAATAATATCGCATGGGCTGAACTGCTCGACCTTTCCGGAGCCCATGTGATTTACGGAGTACCGGGATTGAAAGTTCACTGCAAAGCATTGCTCATCGTAAGAAAAGAAAAAGGAAAACTCCGCCGCTACATCCATTTCGGAACCGGCAATTACAATGACCGTACCGCCAAACAGTATACTGACTTCAGCCTTTTGAGCTGTGATAAACTTCTGGCAGAGGATGCAGCAGAGCTTTTCAATCTGCTCACCGGGAATGGTGAACCGCCGGAAAAATGGAACACCATCAGCACCGCACCCTTTGATTTGAGAAAAAATCTTATCCGGATGATCGAAAATGAGATCGCGATGGGCAAACAAGGACATATCATTGCCAAAATGAATAGTTTTTCCGATCCGGAATTGATCCGTCTGATCCACCGTGCCGCCGCTGCCGGAGTAAAAATTGATTTGATCGTCAGAGGAATATGTTGTTTACGACCGCAGAAAAATCAGAAAAATCTGCAGATAATCAGTATCGTTGACCGCTATCTGGAACACGCAAGAATATATTATTTCGGCAGCAGCGGCAAACTTTACCTTTCCAGTGCCGACTGGATGCCGAGAAATCTTGACCGCCGGATAGAAGTAATGTTTCCGGTCAATAATGAAAATTTGAAACAGAAAATATTGGCAATGGTCAACTTCCAATTGAATGACCGGGCAAAACAGCGGAAACTTCTGCCGTCAGGCAATTATACCAAACCGGGAAAAAATCCGGCAAACCGCAGTCAGAAAGCTATTTATGATTTTCTGAAAGAGAAATAAATATTCTGATAAAAATTTGTTTGCGAACCGATAATAATGATTTTTTTCTGTTTTTTCAGAAAAAATACAAAATAAAACAGGAATTTCTGACGTTAAGAAAGTATATTATTTGTGGTTTGGGGATTTTTTATTTTGCCGCGGGGGTAAAATACTCCGGATTCAATACAAAGCAACAAGGGGAGTCAAGAATAAAAAATGAGTTGGATTGACTGGTTAATCGTTTTAATCCCGCTGACATTTGTCTACAGTATGGGATTGTATTCACGCAAATATGTCCGCAGTGTGGCGGATTTTCTTTCCGCAGGCCGGGTCTGCGGCAGATATGTGATCAATGTGGGTGATATTGCCAATGCCTTGAGTATTCTCGGTATCGTTTCAATGATAGAAGTGAACTACACGACCGGTTTCGGTATGAACTTCTGGGCAAATATGCTCGCTCCGCTGAGTGTATTCATGGGTTTGTCAGGTTACTGCACCTACCGTTTCCGTGAAACCAAGGCGATGAGTCTGGGACAATTCCTGGAAATGCGTTACAGCAGCAGTCTGCGTATTTTTGCCTCCGCTCTGCGTACTCTTTCTGAAGTCGTCGCCAACTCGATCATGCCTGCTATTGCAGCAAGATTCTTCATTTTCTTCCTCGATCTGCCCCGTTACATAAATGTTTTCGGTCTGAAAATTTCAACTTTCATGCTCATCATGGCGATCTGTATGTTCATCGCAGTCTCTCTTATCTGCATGGGCGGAACTCTTACTCTCATTATCACCGACAGTTTGCAGGGTATGCTGATTTACCCGCTGATGGCGACCTTTGTGGTTTTTGTGCTGGTAAATTTTGACTGGAACAACGAAATCATCCCGACAGTTATGGACCGTGTTCCCAAGGAAAGCTTCCTCAACCCCTTTGATATCAGCGAACTTAAAGACTTCAATATGTTCAGCTTGCTGATCCTGCCGATCTTCGTCACGATCATCCACCGTGCCAGCTGGATCGGTGCCGGATACTCCACAGCCGCCAAAACTCCGCACGAATCCAAAATGGGCGGTCTGCTCGGCTGCTGGCGTGGTGCTTTGAATACCATGCTCTACGTGCTTTTTGCAGTTATGATCATCACGCTGATGAACCATAAAAACTTTGCCGATAAAGCTCACACGGTGCGTACCAATCTCGCCAGCAAGATCAATGAAGAACCGATGCTGAAACTTTCTCCGGAAATGAAAGCCCGTCTGGATAAAGTCGTCGCCAATCAGAAACCGATCGTCCACAATATCGGCGTCGATGCTCCTTTGAGTACCAAAAACAACCTCGACTCCCGCTTCCTTGAGCCGATCAGAGAGGAACTCGTCAAAGGTGATGCTTCAACTGCCAATATGAATGAAATCGACCGCAAAGCTATCGGCAACGATAAATTCCAGCAGTACCGCACCTATTTCCATCAGCTCAAATTCGCAACCACCATGCGGGAATTGCTCCCGGTCGGTATGCTCGGACTTTTCTTCCTGATGCTGGTAATGGCGATGATCTCCACCGATGATACCAGTATGTTCAGTGCATCATTGACCTTTACTCAGGACGTTATCATTCCGCTTTGCAAAAAACCGCTCACTCTTGAACAGCACGTCCGTGCCTTGCGTATAAGCTCCATCGGTGTCGGCGTATTCTTTTTCATCGCCTCAAGTTTCATGGCTCAGTTGAGCTACATCAAACTCTTTTACACCATCGTACTCATTATGTGGATGGGCGGCTGCGGACCGGTGATGATCTTCGGTCTTTACAGCAGGATCGGTACTACTGCCGCAGCATGGGCAAGTTTGCTTACCGGTGTGGTGATTTCCGGTATCACGATCGCTATCGACCGCTGCTGGGCATCACATGTCTACCCCTTCCTCGAACACCGCGGCTGGACCGAGAGTGTCGGAGCATTCCTTGAAAAAGTTTCCGGTCCCCTGCCCTATATCAAATGGGAAATGAACCCGCTGCGTTGTCCGGTAAACTCCTATGAGTTCTACTTTATGACGATGATCCTGACTCTGATCATCTACATCGTGGTATCCTATGCAACCTGCAAAGAGCCTTTCAACCTCGACCGTATGCTCCACCGCGGTAAATACAACCTCGACGGTGAAAACAAAGATCAGGAAAAACTCACTTTCAAAAATGCTTTCCGCAAACTCATCGGTATCACGCCTGAATATACCAGAGGCGACAAAATCATCGCATGGGGATTCTTCCTTTACAGTTTTGTTTACGGATTTTTGATCATCTTCCTGCTGGTGCTGGTCTGGAACCTCATCTCACCGTGGAAACTTGAATACTGGAGCAAGTATTTCTACATGGTGCAGATCGTTATCCCGGGAATCTTTGCCTTCATCACCACTTTCTGGTTCGGTTACGGCGGTATCAAAGATTTGATCAACCTTTTCCGCGACTTGGAACACCGTACCGTGAACCATCTGGATAACGGTGCAGTTGACGGCAATATGTCCCTTGCCGACAAAGCCCAGCTCGAAGCTCTGGATGCGGCAAAAGCTGAAGACCGGAGTGAAGAAAAGGCTGATAAGTAAGCTCTCTGCTTCATACACCGTCAGGTTTTACCGCCTGACGGTATTTTTTTGCTTGAAATTACCCGAAAAAGGAGATATATTCTGAAAATAACCTTTTAACGAAGTTTTATATAGAATATGTATCTGCTCATTCCGGCACTGCTGCCGATCGCAACTGCACTGATAATGATGTGCAAATTCAAAATCTCCCCCGGCAAATCAATGCTCACTGCATTGGTTTTGACGGTCGCTTTTGCCTTTTTTATCTGGAAAATGAAAATTATGGCGATCGCCGCCGCCGGAATTCTGGGTGTTTTCAAATCTCTGGATATTATTTTCATCATCGCCGGAGCCGTACTGCTGCTCAATATCCTGCGGCAAAGCGGTGCAGTTAACACCATCAACCGGATATTTTCCGGTATTTCCCCCGACCGCAGAATACAGATCATCGTTATCGCATGGTTATTCAGCGGCTTCGTGGAAGGTGCTTCCGGATTCGGTGCCGCCCCTGCTCTTGCAGCACCACTGCTTGCCGGATTGGGGTTTCCCCCGCTGATCGCGGTAGCGACAGCACTTATCTGCAATACCCTTCCCGTTCCATTCGGAGCCGTTGGAATCCCCGTTATAACTTCGATAACCACATTGAGTGAAAGGATCATCAATACCGGAATTTCACAAGGTGAATTTGCCGGGATCGTAATTGATAAACTTACTCTGATTTCAGGTATTTCCGGACTTTTCCTGCCGTTAACCGCCATCGCTTTTATGATCATTGTTACCGGAGATGAACGCAAACTGCGTTCAATTCTGGAAATCACTCCACTGGCGTTCCTGTCGGCGGCATTTTACATCATCCCATGGCGGTTGACCGCACTCTATCTCGGTGCAGAACTGCCCTCGATGGTCGGCTGCATCATCGGATTGCCGTTGACTATGCTCTGTATCCGTTTAAAATTCCTGGTCCCCCGTCACATCTGGGATTTTCCGGAAAACAGCAATACTATTGCGGAAAAAGTTGAAACAGCAAACTCCGGTATGCCGGCAATCCAAGCTCTTGCCCCATACCTGATCATGGCGATATCGCTTCTGATAATGCGTTTTCCCGATCTGGGTATTCAGGAATTTATCGGCAGAGTAAAGATCACCCTGCCGGATTTTTCCAGTACCGGAAATGGTGGATATTCATGGAAAATACTCAATAATCCCGGTCTGATCCCCATAACTGTAATTGCTCTGGCAAGTGCATGGTGCTGGAAATTTTCTCCGTCGGAAACGTGGAAAACGGTAAAAAGTACCTTTAATCAAATCGCAATTTCCGCCCTTGCCATCGCCGCCAGTACCGCCGTGGTACAGATTATGATCGCTTCATCGGTCAATGGAGCAGCGATTCCGGGAATGCTCGATTGTGTAAGTAAAAGTTGTGCTGCGATCATGGGGAAATATTTTATCGTCATATCGCCTTTTATCGGTATTTTCGGCACATTTTTTGCCGGTTCATGTACCGTTTCCAATATTCTTTTTGCCCCGCTGCAATTCGATACTGCTGCCATGCTTGAAATAAATCCCGCCCTTACTGTGGCATTGCAGAATATCGGCGGCGGTCTGGGCAGTATGATCCGCATCAGCGGTGTCATCGCTGCCTGTGCCACGGTGAACCTCGCCGGAAAAGAGGGAAAAATTATCCTGATGAATCTCCTGCCGGTAATTTTCATGGCTCTATTGACCGTGATCATCGCATATATTGCCGGATAAAAAAATTCTCTTTTTTTTGCAAAATTTTCTTGCAATCACTCTTGATTCGGGATATATTTAATTCATACATTAAATTTTAATATTGAAAATTAATGATGCTTTTTCCATAAAAATAAAGATCGGTGAGATAAAACGATGGCTCCTACATTGAAAATCATTTCCGAAAGAGTCGGAATTTCACAGGCGGCAGTTTCGATGATATTGAATCGCAGCTCAAAAGATCTGAGTTCACAGGCAACCAGAGAAAAAGTTTTTGCCATAGCCGAAGAGTTGAATTACAAACAGAAATTCGGTCACAAGATCCTGCGGGGTGATAAAACCCGTTCCGTGGTAATAATTATCTCAATACGATGGCTCATAATGCAGGAATCAATACAAAATCTTGTGCTTTTATTGCTTGATCATTTCGAAAAAGCTGCTTATACGCCTTCATTGGTGACCATTCCGGGGGATGATGAAGGAAATTTACAGATGACAAAGGAACTTATTCAACGGGGAACAGACCATTTTGTCGTTATCGGCTGCCCTTCAAACTTTACTGAAATGGAAGCGGAAATAAAAAAAAGCGGTCGCACCGTTATCGGATTCAACTCCCTTTTCAAACGCAATCTGAATAACGATATGCCTTATGAAGTGCGTATGACGATCCGTAAATTCACAGATGCCGGTCACCACAATTTCCGTATAATCACAAAAAACAATTATTCGAATCAGAAAATAAATGCTGTCATGGAAATATTCCCTGAATTATCCCGTGAAGAGGTTATCAGCAAATATATTTACAGTGCAAATTTCAGTGAAGATGTGGAAAATATCGATCAGTTTGCAAAATACGGCTACGATGCGACAAAGAATATCCTTGAAAATGATCCGAAGGTTTCCGCATTGATGTATATTTCCGACTATCACATGATCGGCGGGATGCGTTATCTTTACAAAAGAGGTTTACATATCGGGAAAGATATCATCCTCTGCGGAGTAGGCAATATCCACAGTGTCAGAAACAGCATTTTCCCTTTGTGGTCGTGGCAGTTGGATATAACTCAAATCGCGGAACTCCTTTTCAAAAACTGTTCTGGAACAGAACCGTTTTCACAACTTGTAAAACCGATTTTCAAAGAAATAAACTGAAATAACAAAACAAAAAAAGAAAGGTAACAATATGCAAAAGAAAATATTTACTCTCATTGAATTGCTCGTAGTCATTGCCATTATCGCCATTCTGGCGGCAATTCTTCTTCCTGCACTCAATTCCGCCCGAGAACGCGGACGCAGTGCCAGCTGTATAAGTACCCTTAAACAGCTCGGTACGGCAATCATCATGTACGCCGATAACAATGAAGATTATCCGCCGAATGCCCTGCTTTACTGCTATGACAATGCAAAACAACGCTGGCATCACCTGATTGCACCTTATGTCGGCGAAAATAAAGATTTTGAAACTGTTCCGCCGCAAATCCTCTGGTGTCCTTCAGTGGATCCGAGTGAACGCCCCGTAAACTACTGGGATACCAACTACGGCATGAATTGGCTCCTGGGCAGTACCTATATGAAAAATGCCGGGGAAGTACCGGTAAAACTTCTCCATATCAAATCTCCGGCAAGCGTAGTTCTTATCGGAGATTGGGCAAAGAAAAATAATCATTTGATCACGGCGTATGATTTCACCATGCAGGAAGAAAAAAGAACTCTCGTGTTGCGTCACAATAAGCAAACCAATATGATCTTTGTCGACGGTCACGCCGGAGTTCTCAATGAACAGACATGGAACGGTCGCGATTCGGTGCTTCACAACCCCAGTTCGTATGAATTGCCGTGGAACTACAAGAAATAAGCCGGAGATAATATCATGAAAAATATTTGTTTTTCACTGTCAATTCTCTTTTTGCTGAATATTTTTGCAGCAGATTGGAAAAATTCCACCTTCTGGAGTGCCGATTCAGAAATCCCCATCCCCGGTGAAAAAGTTTTACGCCTCATCCGTCTTGATGACGGGTTGGCAGTTGCCGGAAACAGAGGTTTGAATTATTACAAACTGGAAAACGGCAAATATACCCTTGCCGGAAAAAAAAATTTCAGAAAACTGCATACTGCAACCCGGCTCGGAAAAAATATCATCGCCATTACTTCTGATGGCTTTCAAATATGGAATCTTGAAAACGGCACATTGAAAAATTCCCGCAAGGCATGTCCGGAATTCAGCTCACACAATATGCCGCAGCTCGCCGCAGTACCTAAAGCTGGAAAAGTATTATTTGCTGCATATAATTCCCTTTATCTTTTCGATCCGGAAAAACTGGAACTTAAAGGGCTTAAAATTCGTATGATCCCTGCAAAATCCGCAATAGCTGAATTGCCGGATGGTTCCGCAGTCATCTGCAATATGGAAAAACTTTATCGCTTCGACGGTGAACTTAAAGAACTCCCGCTGCCCGCCGGTTTCAAACAGCAGGAACTTTATCACATCGGGGTTTCCACAGACGGAAAATACCTTTATTTCGGTCAGCCGCTGGCAGCATACGAGTTGAGTTCCGGAAAAATCGTCCGCACTATGCCTGACATCAAGATCATCCGCTGGGGATATGCTCACGATACCAGACGTAATGAATTGAATGTCGCCGGTTGGAAACATATTTCCGTACTTTCAAATGCAGACACTCCTGAAAAATGGGTGGAAACCGACCGCTTGGGCAGTACTGACGATGCACCGGTTTACACCCACCGCGATGTGGCTCCCGGCAGCAGTTGCGGTTCACTCAACTATCTGCCTGAAACTGATGAATTGCTTTTTATTTCCAAAACAGGCATCACCATTCTCGGGATGAAACCGCACACAGCCGGATTGGCGGGCAGACTCAATTGGGAAAAATACCTTTGCAACAACAGCTTGATCAAAGGTGACAGTGCCATTCATCAGTCTCTACGTAAAAGAAAAATGATCGCCTCATGGGTCACGACCTCACACAAAGTCACTCCGGAGGCACTCGACAACATGAAAAAATCAGGCATCAATACTATTATTCACATGGTTTTTCAGGTGGAACACGGCAAATTCTATCCGCCACACGATGTCCGCAAGACCATAATAGAAACGGCAAAACATTGCGAAGAAAGAGATATAACTTACATTCTCTGCATTACACCGTACAATATTTCCATGAATAACACTTTCACCGGTTTCCGACGGTTCGTATTGCCGGATGGTTCAAATGCCAAACGTAAAAACCCGCCACGCAATAAAAAATATACAGTCACTGAATTTCCATGTTATCTTGACCGGGAATATTCAGAAAAAGCCGGTATGATATACAACATGACCGAATTTGCAAAACTTGCCAAAGAAGTGAAAATTGCCGGCGTCATATTTGAACTCGGTGACAGTTTTGTGGCATTCAAAATTCGCCGTCAGCACTGTATCTGCGACAGCTGTTTTTATACTTTCACTGCCGCATCCGGAATGAAAAAAGAAGAAATCGAACCGGAAAAAAGAAATAAATTTCTCGCAAAAAATAAATTATGGCAGAAATATAAAACGTGGCAGACCGGAGAACTTGCCAAAATTTGTGCTGATGCCAATACTGCCATGCGTAAAATCGCCCCGGAAATGGGCGTTGGAGTAATGCTGCCTGAAACGGCAAGCGATTATACAAATGAGTGGCTTTACACGGCTTTTATCAAAGGTTTCCAGCGGAAGGGAACACCAGTTCCGGTATTTTCAGAACAAACCTATGCTCTGCCGTATATGCCAGAGTTGAATAATCATCTGGAAATGAAATGGGCAAAAAATGGTCTTGAAACTATTCTTATCCCCGGACAGGTCAACTATTGGGTAACTCCTGCTGAACTTCATAAAAGAGTCGGCGAATATTTGAAATACACACCGGGAGTTTACTACTACCACAACTACCAGTGGTACACCGTACAGCGGGGAGAAAATTTCTATAATCCGATGGATAAACAATTCCGAAAAGGAAAATTCACCATCGCTGACTATATGGATATGCCGGTACCGGGAAAGTGATCAATTGATTTTTCAGCATATCATGCTATATTATCTGTAAAACTTGAAATTTTACAGAATATCTGACTGCATAAAATGATACGCCTTGATAAATTTCTTTCTGATGCCACTGCTTACAGCCGCAAGGATGTGCGGCTGCTGGTCAAACGCAGTGCGATCACTGTCAACGGTGCCGTCGCCAAAAATACGGATCTGAAAGTCGATGAAAATATCGATTCCGTATGCGTCAACGGTAAAAAAATCACCTACCGGAAATTCATCTATCTCATGATGAATAAACCGCAGGGATATTTAAGTGCCACTGAAGATAAACGTGATCCGGTCGTGGTCGATCTGCTGCCGGAGGAATTCAAACATTTTGCCCCCTTCCCCATCGGCAGACTGGATAAAGATACCGAAGGTCTGCTCCTGCTGACCAATGATGGTCAATTTGACCATGAACTTATGTCCCCCCGGAAAAACCTCTACAAGCGTTACTATGCGGAATTGGATGCTCCGGCAACCGAAGAAGATATTGCCGCATTTGCTTCCGGTATGGAGTTTAAAGAATTTACCGCCAAGCCCGCCCGTCTGGAAATCAACCCCGATGATCCGCGGATAATTCAGGTGGAAATTTCCGAGGGAAAATTTCATCAGGTCAAAAGAATGTGCGAAAGAGTCGGCAAAAATGTCCTCTTTCTCAAACGTACCGCCATCGGTGAATTGAAACTCGATCCATCTCTTGAATGCGGTAAAGTAAGAGAACTTACTCCGGAAGAACTTGCCCTTTTCGGCTGGTGACTGGATCTGAAAGATACTGATAACACTATCAAATCAGAGAAATTTTCCCCGAAGCATTGCGTTTGGCTTCAAGCATTATCGTTACCGGCCCGTCATTGCAAAGCGTCACCTGCATATCGGCACCGAATTTACCGCACTCAACCGGAACAAATGCAGAAGCATCCTTTTTGAATTTTTCATAAAGTTCATCTGCAAGTGCCGGCGGTGCAGCATTGCCGAAATAAGGGCGGCGTCCCTGGGTGGTATCGGCAAAAAGAGTGAACTGCGAAACGACCAGCATGCTGCCGGATACATCCAGCAAAGAACGGTTCATTTTGCCCGCGTCATCCTCGAAAATCCGCAAAGTAGCACACCTTTCCGCCAGAAATGCGGAAATTTCACCGTCATCTTCCGGTGCAACACCCAGCAGAACCAGCAAGCCCTTGCCAATTCTGCCGGAAAAAACTCCGTCGGCGGTAACTTCCGCCTGACTTACCCGCTGGATCAATGCTCTCATTTCAGCGGATCAACCGGGTAAATTCGTTGCGGGTGGCAAGTTCACGGCGGAAACTGCCGAGCATGGAACTGGTGGTCATCACCGAATTCTGCTTCTCAACTCCACGCATCTGCATACACAGATGACGGGCATCCATAACCACACCAACACCCTCAGCATCGAGAATATCCTGCAATGCATGGGCGATCTCTTTGGTCAGACGCTCCTGCACCTGCAATCTTCTGGCAAACATATCCACTATCCGGGCGATTTTACTGACACCGATGATCTTGCCGTTGGGGATGTATCCCACATGGCACTTGCCAAAAAACGGCAGCATGTGATGCTCGCACATACTGAAAAATTCAATGTCACGCACGATCACCATATCATCGGATTCCGCTTCAAAAAGAGCCCCGTTGACCACTTCTTCCAGACTCTGATGATAGCCGCGGGTCAGAAAACGCAGACTGCGGTCAACTCTTTCGGGGGTTTTCAACAAACCTTCACGTTCAGGATCTTCACCCAGTTCGACAAGGATTTCCCGGATATTTTTCTGCATATCCATTTTTATCATCAACCCCGTTTGGCAAGCACGTTTCGCTCGTAGCTCTTGATCACATCCATAACCGCCATGCCGCAAGGTACTCCGCTGCGGTCGCAATACTCTTTCCACACCGCTCCGAAAGGCAGTGAACGCAATTCCTCAAGAAGCATCAACCGGGTGGCAAGATCACCGGATTTCTCGGCATCACTGAGCAGTTTGGCCGGTTCAAGCAGAGCAAAAAGCAGAGCTTTATACATATTTCTGGCTCCGATACTCCACGCCGCCAGACGGTTGATGGAAGCATCGAAGTAATCCAGACCGATATGGACTCGTTTTTCAAAGCCGTGACGGATGATTTCCGAAGCGATCGCCTGAAGTTCATTATCCCAGCAGACCACATGGTCACTATCCCAACGGACACCGCGGGAAACGTGCAGAAGAATGTCGTTCAGATAGAGCAGTGAACTGGAAATTTTGTCGGAAATAACTTCCGTCGGATGGAAGTGACCGGCATCCAGACAGAGCAGGATATTGCGGCTCACCGCATAACCCATGTAAAATTCATGGGATCCGTAGGTACAGCTTTCGGCACCGATACCGAAAAGTTTGCACTCGACCGCATCCAGATTGTACGCCGGATCGATCTTTTCTGCAAGGATCGCATCCAAAGAATCCATCAATCTCTGACGGGGGGCAAGACGGTCATAAGGAGTGTCTTTGGAACCGTCAGGGATCCAGATATTGGTAACACAGGTATTTTTCAACTCCTTACCGAAATCGGCAGCGATCTTGCGGCAGGCAATGGCATGATCGATCCAGAACTTTCTGATTCCCTCGTCAGCATTGGTCAGAGTACCGTTTGCTGCCAGTGGATGGGCAAAGCAGGTTGGATTGAAATCCAGACCGAGATTTTTTTCCTTCGCAAAATCCAGCCAGTTGGCAAAGTGACAGGTTTCCAATTCATTGCGTTCAACTTTTTTACCGTTGGTTTCAGCATAGATCGCATGAAGATTCAACCGTTTTTTACCGGGAACAAGCTTCAATACTTCGGCAATATCGCTGCGGAGTTCTTCAGCGTTTCTGGCTCTGCCGGGATAGTTTCCGGTAACAGCAAGACCGCCGTCAAGTGTTCCGGCATTTTCAAATCCGGCGACATCATCACCCTGCCAGCAATGCAAACTGACCGGGATCTCATTCAAACGGTTGATTGCAGCTTCCACATCCACACCGAGTGCGGCATAGATTTCTTTTGCTCTATTGAAACATTCTGACATTTTTCATTCCCTACTGAAATTGTTTTTTACACTTATTGAAGTTGTCACAGATAAATATACTGTTTTACATCACTTTTGTCAAACAAAATCATCTTTTTTTTGATTTTTTTCACGCATTACACCTTTTAAGAACAACCGTTCCGTGGTATATTATAAGTGTAAACACTTTTTACCTTGGAATCACTTATGGAAAATACACCGAAATCTCTACGGCTGCAGCTCGCCATCTGCGGCAGAATCAATGCCGGAAAATCCACTTTACTGAACCTCATTTCCGGTCAGGATCACGCCATTACCTCTCCGGAAAGAGGTACGACCACCGATGTCGTGGAAAAAGTAATGGAATTGCGTCCTCTTGGGCCGGTGGTTCTGCTGGATACCGCCGGAGTCGATGATGATTCCAAACTCGGAACTCAGCGTTTCAAAAAAACTTCCGCCGCCATCGACCGTGCCGATGCGGTCATTCTCGTGGTTCCCCCCGGCAACTGGGGAGATGCTGAAGAAAACATCTGCTCCATGACTCTGGAAAGAAAAATCCCTCTGCTCCCGGTCATCAATTACCATGATTTTCCGGCTGATGAAAATTTCACGGAATTTATACAGAAAAAATCCGGCACATCCCCGATCCAGATCAAGGCAATAGAGTCCGGAAAAAGAGCAGATTTTCTTGACAGATTCACCGCCGCTTTGCTCAATATCCTGCCAGAATCTTTGACTACCCCGGCGTTTCTGAATGACCTCGTGCCGGAAAATTCTCTGGTTGTGATGATGACCCCCATCGACACCCAGGCTCCCAAAGGACGCTTGATCATGCCCGAAGTGATGGCGATCCGGGATGCTCTCGACGGCAATGCTGCCGTAGTCATCGCCAAAGAAAATGCTTTCCTTGAAATTTATCAAAAGCTCAATGCGACTCCGGCTCTGGCAGTATGCGATTCACAAGTCGTACACCGTCTGATAGATTCAACGGATGAAAAAATCCCGAAAACCACTTTCTCAATACTCATGTCACGCATGAAAGGGGATATTGAACTTTTTGCCGCAGGTTCCGCCGCCATCAAAAGTTTGAAGCCGGGAGCAAAAGTTCTGATCGCCGAAGCCTGCACCCATCATGCAGCTGATAACGACATCGGAAAAAAACAGATCCCCATGCTTCTGGAAAAAAGTTGCGGGGGAAAACTGGATTTCACTTTCTATTCCGGAGCAGATTTTCCGGAAAATCTCAATTCTTTTGATTTGATCGTACACTGCGGCGGATGTATGCTCAACCGCCGTGCCATGCTCAACCGCCTGCGGATCGCATCTGCTGCCGGAGTACCGATTACTAATTACGGCATGTGTATATCTTTCTGCCGGGGCGTGCTTGAAAAAGTACTTTCTCCATTCCCCGCCGCATTAAAAAGATACCTTGATGAACTTGACAAGAGATAAAAAAAGTTGTATTTTATACAAAATATGATTTTACCTAATTTTTTAAGGATATTTCACCATGAAACCAGAGTTTGATTTTCTCAAATCAATAGCCCCGGAACCGGGGAATCTCATCAAAGGTCTGCAGCTTTTACAGGCAACCGAAGGATACATTTCTGAAGATGGCATTCGGGCGGCAGCAGAATATTTCAAACGTCCGGAAGCGGATGTGGAAGGTGTAGTCTCTTTCTACGCCCAATTCAAACGGATCAAGCCGGGTAAATATCACATCTCGGTCTGTGACGGAACCGCCTGCCACCTCAAAGGAGCCCCGCTTATCCACGAATGGCTCCATCAGGAACTCGGTCTCAAACCGGGCGAAACTTCCGCTGACGGAGTTTTCTCTCTGGAAACTGTTGCCTGTCTGGGATGCTGCAGTCTTGCTCCCGTGATCAGCGTGAATGGAAAAGTACACGGCAAACTTGACCGTAAAACTATGATGAAAATCCTCAAGGAGTATGCCGCAAAATGAGTAAGATCATCAAATTGAAAATCGGTCTGGCAAGCTGCGGTATCGCCGCCGGCGGTGAAGCGGTGCTTGAAGCACTGAAAAACGCAACTGTTCTGCCCATTGCCGAAGTCGGATGTATCGGTCACTGTTACGCAGAACCGCTGGTCGAAGCATGTCTGGATGACGGTTCGTCTGTAATTTACAGCAATGTGAAAGCCGATGAAAAATCCATCAGCAATATCCTCAATCTCGGCAGTGAAAACCGTTTTGAAGTTCCCGCTGCCAGAAAAGCCAAAGAACTGCTCAAAGTACTGGCTCTTGCCGGAAAAATCGTCCCAACGGATCTGGATGATTATCTTGCCAACGGCGGATATGAGGGTCTGAAAAAAGCTCTTTCCATGAAACCGGAAGAGGTGGTCAATGAGGTCAAACTTTCCGGTCTCCGCGGACGTGGAGGCGGCGGTTTCCCCACCGGCACAAAGTGGAGTTTCCTCGCCGCAAAACCCGGATTTGACAAAACTGTTATCTGCAATGCCGACGAGGGCGACCCCGGAGCATTCATGGATCGCTCGCTGATGGAAAGCGTGCCTCATCAGGTGCTTGAAGGTATGCTTATCGCCGCTTATGCTACCAATGCAAGCCGTCTGGTCATCTACTGCCGTGCCGAATATCCGCTGGCAATAAAACATCTGAAAATCGCCATCGCCCAGATCAATGAGGCAAAACTGAATATTTTCGGCGACCGCATGATCGAAATTTCCATCAAAGAAGGTGCCGGAGCATTCGTCTGCGGTGAGGAAACTGCTCTCATCGCCTCGCTGGAAGGTCAGCGGGGCATGCCCAGATTCCGGCCGCCATTTCCCACCGACCGGGGTTATCAGGATAAACCCACGATGATCAACAACGTGGAAACTTTCGGCAATATTCCCGCCATTTTACGTGAAGGCGGTGAAAGTTTCGCAAAAACCGGTTCCGAAGGCGGCAGAGGCACCAAACTTTTTGCCCTCGCCGGTGATCTCAAATATCCCGGTCTGGTCGAAGTGCCGATGGGAACCACCCTCAATGAGATCGTTTTTGAAATCGGCGGAGCTGATCCGGCTCATGTAAAAGCCGTTCAGACCGGTGGTCCTTCCGGCGGCTGTATCCCAGTTGAACTTTTCAACACCCCCGTTGATTATGATTCTCTGCGTTCACTCGGAGCGATCATGGGTTCCGGCGGTATGATCGTTATCGGCAAAGACCGCTGTATGGTCGAAACCGCCCGCTATTTCCTCGACTTCACCCACCGTGAAAGCTGCGGGAAATGCACTTTCTGCCGGGTTGGTACGACCAGAATGTATGAGATACTTGAACGTATCGTCGCCGGTAAAGGCTGCGAAGCCGATCTGGATACTCTGGAAGATCTCGGCAAAAACATCAAAGCCGGTTCCCTCTGCGGACTCGGTCAGACCGCACCCAATCCGGTGCTTGCCACTTTGAGATTCTACAAAGATGAGTATCTGGAACATGTGAATGATAAAAAATGCCGCGCCCGGCAATGCAATGCCCTGGTGGATGTGGCTCTGGATAAGTCAAAATGTGTTAAATGCAAAATCTGTATCAAGACATGTCCGGTAAACGCCATCAGCGACGATTTTGTTATTGATCCTGCTATTTGCACCCGCTGCAACAGCTGTCTGGATTGCTGCCCGAAAAAAGCGATTTCACGGGTCGCGAAAGGAGAATAAAACCATGAGTATCGAATTTTTCCTCGATGGCCGTGCCGTTACCGCCGAAGCCGGTCAGACAATAATGGATGTTGCACGTGAAAACGGTATCAATATCCCCGGTTTGTGCGGCGAAAAACGTATCAGCAAAACCACCAGCTGCTTTGTCTGCGTAGTAAAAGATAAGAAAACCGGCAAGTTTCTTCCTTCCTGTTCCGCAATGCCTTCACCCGGTCAGGAGATCGAAGTGACCACCGATGAGGTTCTGGAAATGCGTCGAACCGCACTCAATCTGCTTTTGAGTGAACATAACGGCGACTGTGAAGCTCCCTGTACCCTCGCCTGTCCTGCCCACGCTGCAGTGGAAGAGTATGTGCGTGCAGCCGGAAACGGCGAATTTGAAAAGGCTCTGAAAATCATCAAAGAGCGTATCCCCATGCCGATCACCGTCGGCAGGGTATGTCCCCGCTTCTGCGAAAAACAGTGCCGCAGAAATATCGACGGTGAAGCAGTGGCAATCAATGAATTCAAACGCCTTGCCGCTGACCGCTGTTATGATTCATACATGGAAGAGCTTCCGGAGTTGACCGGCAAAAAAGTTGCCGTTATCGGTGCCGGTCCCGCCGGTCTGGCAGCAGCTTACTATCTGCGGCTCAAAGGTGTAAAAAGCGTAATTTTTGAGCAGATGCCCGCCGCCGGAGGTATGACCCGTTACGGTATCCCCGAATACCGGCTGCCAAAAAATCTGCTGGATAAAGAAATAGCCCACTTTGAAAAAATGGGAATTGAATTTTCTTTCGGTAAAAAACTCGGAGAAAATTTACAGCTTGATGAATTAAAAGCCGCTTTTGATGCTGTTATCATCGCCATCGGCTGCTGGCAGGCTTCCGGAATGCGTTGCGAAGGCGAAGAACTCGCCCTGCCCGGAATCGATTATCTGCGGAATGTGATCGAAAATAACTGTACTGCTCCGAATCCCGGCAAAGTGCTGGTCGTCGGCGGCGGCAATACCGCTATGGATTGTCTGCGTACCAGTATCCGGCTCGGTTCACCTGATGTCAGCTGCATCTACCGCCGTACCGAAGCAGAAATGCCCGCTGAAAAAATCGAGATCCATGAAGCGAAAGAAGAAGGAGTCAACTTCCAGTATCTCACTGCTCCGGTAAAACTGGAAAAACGCAACGGTAAACTGATCCTCACCTGTCAGAAAATGACTCTCGGTGAACCGGATGCTTCCGGCAGAAGAAAACCCATCCCCGAAGCTGGCAGTGATTTTGAGATCGAAGCTGATACCGTGATCGCCGCCATCGGTCAGAAAACCTCTGCTCCGGCAGGAATCCCGGTGGATCGTTACGGCTGTCTGGCAGTTGAAGCTGACGGTGTTACTGCCGGAAACGGTATTTACGGAGCCGGAGATTGCGTTTCCGGTGCTGCCACTGTGGTCGAAGCTCTTGCTTCCGGCAGAAAAGCTGCCCTCGCTGTCTGCCGTGATCTGCTCGGACTCCCCATGGAAGAAGATAATCCGATCAATGTGACCCGCGGTCAATGGCAGTCGCTCACCCGTGATGAACTGGTGGTATTGAGAGACAACCTTGCTGATTACGCAAGAGAAAAACTCTCATTCATCCCCATTGAAGAACGCAAAAATACTTTCAAAGAAGTGTGTGCGACCATGACCGCTGAGCAGCTCGCTTCCGAAGCCAAACGGTGCATCGAATGCAGCTGTTCGGATAAAGAAGATTGCAAACTGCGGAAGTTCGCCGGTGAAGCCGGATGCAGAACCGATGCCTACTGCGGAATGCGTCAGGCCCCCGTTTACGATGTGCGTCATCCGGCGATCATTCAGGATCGCGGCAAATGTATCAAATGCGGCGTCTGTGTAAAAATCTGCAAAGAGGTGGTGAATAAATCACTGCTTTCACTCCAGAAACGGGGATTTGCAAGTTGTGTCGGTACTGCCTTTGATCAGGGGTTGCCGGAAAGCTGTACTGCGTGCGGCGAATGTATCAATGCCTGCCCGACCGGTGCTTTGGATTGGCGGAAGAAAAAATAAATTTCCATGTCACGCACGGCTGTAATCATCACTCTCGGCTGCCGGCTCAATCATGCCGACACCGCTCTGCTCTCTGCCCGGTTGAAAAATGCCGGGTATGAGCTGCGGGATGATTTTGCCGCAGATCCGGATCTTATCCTGCTCAACAGTTGTGCAATCACTGCCGAAGCGGAAAGAAAAAGCCGCCAGCAAATACGGAAATTACGCAGGGAATATCCAGAAGCTCAAATCGTTGTTGCCGGATGTGCCGCGGAGGTGGATTCCACCCAATTTCAGGAATGCGGAGCCGATCTGGTACTGACCAATCCGGATAAAAAACTTTTCCCCGGAACTCCGGAAGGGAAAACAAGCAGAAAAGAAACGGCGGAAAATTTCTGCGAAAAAAGTTTTTCAATTTTCCCGTTCCGTTCCCGGGCATTCATCAAAATTCAGGAAGGGTGTGACAACTTCTGCTCATACTGCATCGTGCCTTACGTCAGAGGTGCATCACGTTCACGGAATTTTGCCGAATGCATCAATGACTGCCGCAATGCGATAGATTCCGGTTATCCGGAGATCGTACTTACCGGAGTGAATACCTGTAACTATTATGATGACGGCAAAGACCTTGCCGCACTGATAAAAGAAGTTGCCGCGATTCCGGGGGATTTCCGCATCCGGCTCAGTTCGACAGAACCGCATCCGGATAATTTTGATATTCCGGAATTGATGAGTGACCCCAAAAACAAACTCTGCCGTTTTCTCCACCTTTCCATGCAGCACGGAAGCAATAAAATACTCCGGGCAATGAACCGTAATTACAATGCGGAAGATTTCATTGCCCTCGTGGAAAAAATCCGCAAATGTGTACCTGATATCCATATCGGAACCGACTTTATCGTGGGTTTCCCCGGAGAAACCGATGCCGATTTTGATGAACTTATACAAGTTGCTGAAGCGGTAAAATTTGCCAATATCCACAGTTTCATCTACTCCATCCGTCCGGGAACTCCGGCGGCAGAAATGAGTGAGCAGATACCGAAAAATATTGCAAAAGAAAGAATGCAGAAACTTGCCGCAATTTCCAGACGGTGTGCTTCAGAATTTGCCGCCATGCAGACAGGTAAAAAGCTGCCGGTCATCTTTGAACAGAAACGCAACGGTTTGCTCCACGGGTGGAGCGATAATTATCTGGCAGTGACCGCAGACGAAAGCTCATTTCCTCTGAAAAAAATAGTTTATGTAACCGCAGATGAAAAAAATCTTGCAGAAAATTTGCAAAATCCGCCATTGGGGGATATTTTATAATATATGAAAACTTCAACTTTGATTATCACATTTCTGGCAGCAGTCACACTGCTTTGCGGCTGTGAACGCAAACCGCATACCCCGCCCCCCGTGGAAAGGGTAGCTCTGGTCGTGCGTTTTTTCAACAGCATGGAAAATAAAAATTTCGCTTCGGCAGTGCGGCAGGGATATAATATTTTCAATCTTGACCGTTCCCAGAATAATGTGCAGACCCTCATTTATCTGCAGGAAAGCAATGAAGCAGTGATCGAAGCACAGAAATTGATCGATCAGAATAAAGTCAATGAAGCTCTGCCGGTCATCGAAAAAGCATTGAAACTTTACCCGCAGAATAACACTCTGGAAAGTGCCAGAAGCAGACTCCGCCAGCTGCGTAATGCTGAATATCTGCTTGCTTCGATGAAAAAAGCACGCAGTTCATCTGCAATGAGCAGTGCCCGCAGTGCCGCTGAAACCGGACTTTCACAGAATATCACTCCGCAGCTGCAGGCTTTTTTTGACAACTATAAACAGCTTGAAGCAAAACAGGCGGATTTTGAACGCAAACATACTGCCGACAGTCTCGAAGCCGCCACCACCGCCGCCGAAAAAGCTAAAGCAGAAGATGCCGCCAGAGAGGCTGAAAATCTCCGTTTCATGCAGGAAATGGCGAAAAAAACCGCCATCAGTGAAAAAATGCGTAAAGATGCCGGTTCCGTTCCCTTTGAACCCGATGCCGGAGTCAATACTGACAGGAAATAAGCACATGGATTTCGATCTCGAAGGATTTGCCGGTTCATGCGGTGTTAAATTCCCGGCTCTTTTCGCAGAAAAATGCCGTATACTGCACGATTATCTCTGTGAATGCAATCAGCATGTGAATCTTACCCGGCTCACCTCGGAAGAAGATTTTTATTTTAAACATGTGGCAGATTCGCTTTCCATCGCCGGAGTATTTCCGGAATTTGCCGATGAACCATTGAAAATCGCCGATATCGGATGCGGAGCAGGATTTCCATCTCTGATCCTGGCTGCCGCATTTGAACAACTGGAAATAACTGCCATTGACTCCATCGGCAAAAAAATCAACTTCGTGCGGGATGCCGCAAAATTGCTCAACCTTGAAAATCTCCATGCCGTTCACGGCAGATCGGTCGAACTCAACTGCAAAGAGGAGTTCCGGAACCGGTTCGATGTGGTTACAGCCAGAGCTGTTGCCCCTTCCCCGAAAATATTCAAAGAAGCCAATAGATTTATCAACCGGAACGGCAAATTCATCTTTTATAAAACTCCGGTTCAAGCTGAAGAGGAAAAAGAGGAACTGGCAAAAATCAAAAATATCCATTGGCACAATTCCGCAGTTTTCACTCTACCCGGCAATGCCGGTGAAAGATTATTCACCACCGGAACTCCGGTATCTGCAAAAAAATAATTTTTATACATATTATCGAAAGGTTCATCCACTATGAGTATACAGTTGCCTGAAGTTCCGGCAAAGTACCGTCCATCCCCATTCTGGAGCTGGAACGCCGATTTGAAACCGGAAGAATTGCGTTGGCAGATCCGTCAGATGTATGACGCCGGTTTGGGCGGTTTTTTCATGCATGCCAGAGGCGGTTTGCAGACTGCTTATCTTTCAAAAGAGTGGATGCAGTGCGTGGAAGCGTCTCTGGATGAAGCCGGAAAACTCGGCATGGATGCGTGGCTCTACGATGAAAACGGCTGGCCCAGCGGTTTTGGCGGCGGTCTGGTCAATGCTCTGGGTGAAGTGTATCAGGCAAAATATCTGCGACAGGAAATAATTGATGCCCGGAAGGCAGCAGATAAAGAAAACACTCTCGCATTTTTCTCTGAAAACGGTTCAGTTTTTTACGGTGTTACGCTTCCGGAAAATATTTCCGGAAATGTCATGCGTTGTTTTTACGAAGTAAATCCCTATTATGTGGATAATCTTGATAAAAAAGTCGTTGCCGAATTCATCCGGGTAACTCATCAGCACTATTACGAAAATCTGCCACCGCAGCTGCTCAAACATCTGCGGGGAATTTTCACCGATGAACCCCAGCTTTCCCGCGACGGTATCCCGTGGTCATTCATCCTTGAAGATGAATACAGAAAAGAGTACGGTTGTGAACTGCTGCCGCTGCTCTCATCGCTTTTTACCGATCAGACGCAAAGCAGCCAGACCAGAGTGCGTTTCTGGAAGTTATGCTCCAAACTTTTTGCCGATTCATTTATGAAACAGATCGGCGATTGGTGCAAAGAACATAATTGGGAACTTACCGGTCATCATGTTCTGGAAGAAAGTTTCGCCTATCAGGCAAGTGCCAACGGTTCCATGATGCCGCAGTACCGTTACTACACCCTGCCCGGAGTCGATCACCTCTGCCGCAGAGAACCGTCGGATATGGCGGCGATCCAGCTCTTTTCCGTCGGTCAGCAGTACGGACTCAAGCAGCTGCTTACTGAAAGTTTCGCCCTGACCGGCTGGGCATGCAACTTTACCGGTATGCGGTGGATCTATCAGCGGCAGATGGCAACCGGAATAAATTATCTCTGTCAACATCTGGAAAGTTATTCTTTGCGGGGCAGACGCAAACGGGATTATCCCCAGAGCAGTTTCTACCATCAGCCGTGGTGGGATGACTACAAAATCCTCAATGACTACTTTTCCAAAGTCGGCATGATCCTCGCCACCGGCGAAAATAAAGCTCCGGTACTGGTCGTGCATCCGGTATCTTCCATGTGGAAACGCTTTACCGGCACTTATGAGCCGGAAGTAATGAATTTCGTATCCCAGGAAAGTTTGAAAAAACTCACCGCCGAATTGAATTCACTCCTCATCCAGCACCACTACGCCGATGAGATCATTGTCGATGAATGCGGTTCTGTGGATAACGGCATTTTTACTATCGGTCAGGCATCCTATGAATTGGTATTGATCCCGCAGCTGACAAATATTTCCCGCAAAATTTTTGAACTTCTGAAAAAATTCCGGCGGCAGGGCGGAAAAATCGCCAGAATCAAAGAAAATATCCGGTTGGGCAAATTGACCATCGACGGTGTTGAAGCCACTTCGGATGAACTGGAATTTTTCAACTCCATCACCGCTTTTGATTCGGAATCAGCTCTTGCCCAATATGCTGCAAAAAATACCGATCCGTGGATGACTCTCTCAGAAAACGGTATTCCCGCAACTTCCATAACCGGTACCTGGCGGGATATTGAATTATCCGGTATCCCCGGCAGATTTTACTATCTGGTGAATACCAATTACCGTTCACCGGCAGATATACGCATCGAATTGCCATTTACCGGAAAGGGTATCGCCGTAATCGACCAGCAGAGTGGAAACTTCTGCCGTCCGGATAACCTCGTTGAAGAAAACGGAAAAACTGTTTATCACCACTCTTTCGGTTCAGCCGATGCCCTGATGCTCTTTGCTTCAGACAAGTTGACCGCAGATTTCCTGCCGGAAATGAACCGGTTCAAGCCGGATTCAACTGCAATCAGGATGATTCCGGAAAAATCATGGCAGATCACCCGTTTTACCGATAATATCATCACTCTCGACCGCTGCCGT
The DNA here is from genome assembly GCA_045644425.1 of Victivallaceae bacterium. Lineage (GTDB taxonomy): Bacteria > Verrucomicrobiota > Lentisphaeria > Victivallales > Victivallaceae > UBA1784. The sequence goes on from JAZRGW010000034.1 coordinate 57,696, forward strand.
TACCGGGTCGATAATGGAGAATGGCTCGAAGCCGATGCAATAGATGTGCAGACCAGACTGCTCGATCTGGAACGCTCCTGCGATCTGGAACTGGAATATGACTTTTTTGCCGATGAGGATTTTGACTTTTCCCGTCCGGTCGATCTCGCCGTGGAAGAACCGGAAAAATTCACTTTCACCCTCAATGGAGAACCCTTTGAAGCCAAAGTCAAAGGTTATCTTTTCGACAAGGCTTTTGAAAGGATCTCCCTGCCCGCAAATTTCCGTACCGGAAAAAATACTATCGGTATGAAAATCCGTTTTGAACAGGATCCGGAAACTTACGAAACCATCCGCAAAGCACGGATCTTTGAGTCGGAATACAATAAACTCACTTTCAAAACCGAAATCGAAAGCATCTATCTCTGCGGCAGTTTCTCCGTCCGTCACAACGGCAATACGGTCGCCCTTGCCAATGATGCCAGCAGATTGAAAGGCTCTTTCTCACTCGGTTCTCCATTGGATTGCGAAATTGTCAATTCCGCCGATCTGCTCAATCGCGGACTGCCCTTCTTCGCCGGTAAAATCACTCTGCGTAACAGTTTCACCCTCACTTCGGAAGAAGCCGCACAGATCAAATTCCTTACCTTTGATCTCAAGGGTGCAAATTCAGCAAAAGTGAAAATCAACGGTACTGATTGCGGAGCTGTTTTCTGGGAACCTTTTGCGGTGCCGGTAAATAATGCCCTGCAAATGGGGATCAATACCATTGAATTGGAATTAACCATGTCGCTGCGTAATATGCTTGGTCCCCACCATCTGCAAGTGGGCGAATCATTCAGTGTAAGCACTCTTTCATTTAATAGAGAGCCGACACTTATCCGCAACGAACCACCACACTCGACCCCGGAATTCTGTATGGTCGATTTCGGAGTAAAAAATATCAGGTTTACCAACTGAATCAGACAAACTTATTCAGCAGCGGCAATGATCGCATCAAGAACCTTTGAATAATAAAAGTTCCCCAGATGCCCGCCGTTGGAAAACCAGGTGATCCTGTCTTTGAGCGTGGCATCGAGCCACGCTTTTTCTTTTGCTGAAATCAGCGGATCATCCGCATTGTGAAATACCCTGATTTTAGAGGATTTCCGCAACGTATCAGCAATGGAATTCAAATGGGATTCCGCCAGCAATTCTTTCACGCTTTTTCCCGGATAAGACGGAGCAAGGATATTATACGCATATTCACGCAAAGCCAGTTTATCAAGTTTGCGGTAAAGTTCATTGCGGCTGCCCCACTCATACGCAGGAAATCCCGGCAGCGGATTTTCCCGGTGTGCAGCGATAAGCATTTCACGCATGGAAAGTTTGAGAAAAATTCCGGCAATCACCCGGGTAGATTCCGGATCGACCGGCATCATGAATTTGCGGCTAATTTCCGGTGTCGCTTTATCATCGAGATGTTTGTAATGCGGAATTATTTTCAAAAACATATTTCCGGCAGCAGAAACAAGTTTTTCCCGCATTTTGCTTTTGCTCCATCCTGCCGATGATGCTACCATAGAGTCAATTTTTTCCAAAGCAGTTTCCAGAGAAACCGGTGGATTCAGGGCAATGAAACGGGAAATTTTTAAAGTCGGTTCTTTTTCCTCCACTTCCGCAAGTTTCAAAGTCTGGATTCCGCCCATACTGTAACCGCAAAGCACGATTTCCGGATCTTTGATCCATTGCCTTTCAACCAGGTCGGCAAGCACTTTTCCAATCGCCGTGCGGACCCGCAGTGCATCATCCGGCAAAAATCCCGGCAGACGGCATTTGCCGTCAGCAACGATGAATTGCCAGTTGAATGTACTGTCAAGGGTGAGTACTTTGAATCCGGAATCGTTGAATTTTTCAGCGAGAGCAAGCAGAGTTTGACTATTGTAAGTGCCGCCGATACCCGGCAGCAGGATCGCAAGTTTCTCTTTCTTTACCGGAATATCTTCCGGAGTTTTCCAGAAACTGTAACGCAACCCCGGACGGTCGGGAACTATTTCCACTTTACGGCAGTAAGAATCTTTCCAGAAGTCCCCATTGAATACCGATAATGGCATATACCACCAATCCCGGTCCCGCTGAACCTGAAAAAGCATTACCCGCAATGTATCAGTGTCACTGCCCTGCCCGAAATAATCCGGCGGTACAGAATAATTACCATAACGTATTTCCTCCGGTTTCTCAGGAGCGATCCAGACCGGAAGCGGCTTTTTCACCGGTTTGCCATTCTCATCAAGATTTTTCCGATACTCACCGATCTGACGCTGAATTTCTTCGTAAAACCAGTGCCGCAACTGCAGCTCCCGCCGGATGAGCATCAACTGACGGTAATTTTTATACGGATCAAAAGCTCCGTCGACCACTCCGGCATAACCATTCTGGGCAACGGTCATACGGTTGAGAAATGTGGCATATCCGGCATAGGGAATATAAGTTTTAAGGTCAAATGCCGTGTCGAAAAACAATCCAATCAAATCTCTGCCATTAAGCGATGATGCCAGCGGCAGAATAAAAGTATCCCCGGAACCGATGCCCCAAGCAGCAAATGCCTGACCGAAATCGGCGTCTGCCGGATAAATCCCCCACCACGCTTTTGCCACATCGAAAATACCAACGATACCAAGTGTGGAATTGGAAAGAAATCTCAACGTTTCCGTTCCCGCAGCACTCCATCTCGCCTGCAGAAGCAGACTGACCGCCCGTGCCGGATACTCCAGATTGACACACACGTTGTTGAAGTGATGGATAAACGGACGCGGAAAAATACTTGTATATACCCGACCCAATGGATCAGCCCCGTAGGTCATCAGAAAATCAGTACAGCTGAACATCGCCCGGTTGAAACCTTCCATCGGGTCATCTCCGCCAAGCATAGTTTCAACTTCCGTCGGTGTCCACGCTTCCGGATGAGCTTCCGGCATCCGGTCGTAAGGATGGTGACATCCGGCAAAAAACATCACCGCAAAAATCCCGGCAATCACCGCCGCAAGACGTAAATCAGCGGTTTTCATTTTTCTGATAAAAATACTGCAGATAAATTTCATCATTCCAAGCCCTCTTACGTCAATTCAAGATAAGTCGGAAAAAATATTTTTCAAGTTCACTCGCCGGAACTTTTTTCCTGCAGCTCTCTTGCCATCGCTCTGCCGATGGGGATCATCAAAGGAACCATCAGCATAAATATCACCGCTTCCGCCCAGTAAATACCACGCAAACCGAAAAATTTACCGACCGACCAGCTGATAAATGCACACAAAACCCCTCCGGCGGTGGATAGACTGCCCGACCAGCCGAAATAGGTTCCACGCAGTTCGGGACGGGTGATTTTGGTCAGCATCAACTGCAGAATCGGCAGAATCCCGCCCGCAGCAAAATAGGCAAAAAAACGGGATACGGTCAGAGAAATCACCTCTTGCGACAGGATCTGTGCCGCCACCCCCACCGCACTGGCAATCAATACCGGAACCAGCAATTTACGGGGCAGAATACGGTCACACAACCAACCGATAATGACTCCGGATAAAATCCCCCCCAATGCCGCAGCGGCACTGATGATGCCGGTAAAAAAGACCGATCCGCCGGAAATTTTGAAAATACCGAAATCCCAAACCTCGATCTCACCGGATTTCAGCACATCGGCAACCAGTTCCGCCAGAAAAGGTTCGTCGATCCGGCGGGCGATCCCCATCATCAATACCAGGATCATGATGCCGCTGACCGCAGGAGTAAGCATTTCACGGAAAGGACGTTTGATCTTTTCCAGCTTTTTCCTTTCCCGCTGCAAATTAAAATCCTCTTTGACAAAGAACAGCACCAGCAAAGCACTGAAAGCATAGACCGCACCGCAACTGACAAAAGCAGTGGTATAACCGAATTTTTCCGCAATCACACCACCGGCAAGATAACCGAGCATGTGTCCGCTCCAGAGCGATGTACTCAATACGCCGAGAACCAACCCGTGTTTTTCCGCCGGAGCAGTGCTGACGGCAAGAGTCTGTGCCGGATTGTAGGTGCCGGAAAAAAATGAACAGCAGAAACGAACCAGCAGCAATACCCAGATATTCGGAGCAAATGCCAGCAGCGGATAAAACAATGCTGCTGCAAAACTTGCCCGCAGCAGCATCAGTTTTCTCCCGAACCGGTCAGCCAGCATACCCCAGACGATCATCGCTCCGCACATGCTGATCATACTGCAAAAGTGGTACATCGAAATGTATTGCAGACGCAGCATCCGGTCAGTGATTCCCAGATATTCTTCCATGACCCGGGGAATAAAAGGCATACAACTGCCGAAGCCGGCAAGTGATAGAAATTGGGAAAGCCAGATCACAAACAAATTGCGTTTCCAATAGCGGTTGTTTTCCGGAAGGGCAGACATAAAAAAACTCCTCTGTGAATATTGTCATAGAATGTCCGGTAAATAATATACCATTGCTGGATTTTTTTGCAAACTTTTTATTGCCTCAATATCACAAAATAAGTTGTACTGAGCAAAAAAATCTCATCATCAACAGGAACTTTCCATACCGGTTCGCTTCCGGAAATTCCGCGGGGAACAACCAAATTTTTTGCTGAAAAATTTGGAAAAGTATGCACAATCACAAAATCCGGTACGGTAGGATATTTCTGAAATCGGCAAAACAGTTTGCTGTAAAAGACGGCATGCCTCATCAGCCCGCAATTGAAGCTGATAGTTTATCGGCGTTGTCCCGAAATTTTGTTTAAAACTGCGGATCAGCTGGCTTACGGAAAGAAATGATATTTTTGCCAGATGCGAAAGTTCTATATCTTCGCAATAGTGTTCATCAATGTAATGCAGTATCTTTTCAAGACGGGAATGAACATTTTCACTTTGCAGAGTTCTTGAATATGCCTGGGCAAGCAGACAAAGCAAAATCGCAAAACCTGAACGTAATTCCCCTTTCAAAGAAGCGGTTCCATCCCCGTCTCCATGAAGTTTTTCGAGAAAATTGATCATTCTGTAGGTGTCGGTAAACTCAACACTATTCAAGTGAAATATCTTTGTCTCACCGCTGCCGGAAAATAATTCCCGCATCCCGAAAAGCAAATTCAGATTAAATCCGGTCATAGACTCAAGTTTACCGGAACATGAAAATGTAAAAAGTTCCATATCTCTGCACTCAGTCATTGAATGGATTCCATCAAGCAAGGTCACTCCCACATCGCCTTTGCCCATTATCACACTTTTTCCGTCTGCATGATGCGTACATCTGCCATTGGTGATAATCGTTATTTCAATACATTCAGAATGAGCATGCTCCGGAACATTTCCATGAACGAACTGGTGACTGATATTGAATAATACATCGTCAACCCTTGAGCCGGGGGCATAAAGAATAATATCTTTGAACATTATCAAAAAACTCCTGTTTGCGTATAAAATACAACTCTTTGCGTATTTTGTCAAATTTTTTACAAGTTGTTATGTGTATATTTATAAAAAGAACGTGTTTTTCACAACCAACCCAACCGAAAGGATAAAAAAATGAAAAAACAAATTTCTTCAATCTCGTCCGTCAGTTCAAGCATGAAATTCACTTTGATCGAATTGCTGGTCGTCATAGCAATTATTGCAATTCTGGCAGCCATTCTGCTGCCTGCTCTCAACTCTGCCCGTGAACGCGGACGCAGTACAAGCTGCCTCAACTCACTGAAACAGATGAATCTTGCCGTTTTAAGTTATGCCCAAGACAATGATGAATATTATCTGCCCGGATATATGCTCGGCAAAACCTGGTTTCACCTGATGAAACCTTATTGCGGATCAGGAGCCGGATACCAGATGCTTTTTGATTGCCCATCTTTTGAAACTCCGGTGCGTTTCAATGCGATAAATGGAGAACCTGAAAACTATACAAATGGTCCATTCGGTTATCACTCTGCAGTCGGTATCGTCAGTGCAACTGCTGCAGACTCCCGCGAGTGTACAAAAGTCGGAAAAATCAAAAATAACAACTTTGTTTTTATGACAGATGCAAACTGGTATGCCATCCCCACTCCTCTGACCACCGTCAGCGGTTATATCACCCAGGCACGGCATCAGAATAAATATCAGAACGTTATGTTTGCCGACCATGTAAAAGCAGTTGATTACAAAGAGTTGACAGATTCTGCCAACTATGCATCATTTTTCAGCAAAGATCTTTAATCATAACTTTTACCAAATATAAAAAAAGAGGTATATCATGAAACATATTTTCTTTCCGGCATTATTGCTCATGACAATTTCTGTTTTTGCACAGAATAACAGTAATTTACTTAAAAACAGTGATTTTTCCAAACTTTCCGGAAAAGTTCCAGCTCTCTGGCAATGTGTTTTCCCGGCGGCAAGCTGCAACGTCAATACCGCAGAGGATGGGAAAAAATATTTATCGCTGACCAAAAACGATAAAAAATCACCGTGCATGCTCATCCAGCGGAATCTGCAGCTTGATAATGGCAAAAAATATCTCTTTACCTGTGAAGTCCAAAGCGGAAAAGATGAAAGCAAAGCAATGATCTATATTGAGTGGCGTGCTGCCGGCAAAGACGGCAAAGCGATCCACGCCAGTGTAAATGCCAGAGAATTCTCTTTATCTGAAGAGTGGAGTGATTGCGCTTTTGAAATCCCGGTACGTTCATCAAACAGTGAAAAACCGTATCTGGTGATCTCGGTTACTGATGGATCTTTGAATATCAGGAATCTTCAGCTGATTGAGGTCAAATAATAATGAAAAAGATTTTTTCCATACTTCTGTTTGCCAATATTCTGACAATACCTTTCTCTTATGCCCGGCCGGAAATAAAAAAACAGCCGTTTTTTCCGATCATCGGACACAATTTTCTCTGGCAGGTCGATGAACTCATGGTCCATGATCAGGCAGAAATGGGTTTGACACTGATCACAGTTTCCGGTCAGGAAGATCTTGATTTCTGTCAAAAAGCAGGGATAAAGGGATTGCTCTGGTCTCCGGCTGCCGATGCGTTGCTGGCAGATAAAGATAATCCGGTACTGGTAGAAAAATATAATGAACTTATAAATAAATTCCGTAATCACCCTGCTTTTTTCGGAATGGCATTGGCTGATGAACCGGGCAAAAGAGTTTTTCCGGGATATAAAAAAGCTTTCGACGTCATAAAAAAAGCTCTTCCGGATAAACCGGTCTACACCAATTTATTCCCAAGCTGGTCACAGCCGTATCAGCACGGGTACAAAGATTATCAGGAATATCTGGAGGCGTTCGCATCCCTCTATGCCTCATCAGCAAAAAATATCCTGACATTCGATAATTACCGTAATCTTGACAACAGATTAACTCCTGCCGAAAGAAAAGCTTCTTTCCTTGAAAATCTGAATACGGTAAGCAGAATAACTCAAAAATATAATCTGCCATTCTGGGCAACAGTCAGTTCATGTGCCCATGATCACTACCCGGATCCCAATGCTGCCGATCTTGAATTCGAGGTATTCACCTCTCTTGCTCATGGTGCAAAAGGAATATCATATTTCACGACTGTATCACATCAGAATCATCTTTTTCAAGGTGGACCTTTCAATATGCTCGGTGATAAAACACCGCTTTACACTATAATTCGGGAACTTAATTTCCGTGTACGCAAGATGGCTCCCATTCTTCTCACATTAAAATCAACAGGCACATATTTTTCCATCGCACCTGCTGAAAAAATTGCATTCAGCAAATATCCGATGCATAAAATGCTCCCCGGAAAATTACTGAAATCCATAAAATCAGACCGTTCGCCGATCTCATTTCTGGTAGGCGAATTTATTGATGATAAAAATGCCCCCTGGGTGATGATCGTTAATCTGGATTTGAAAAAGACCGCCTGTTTCAGTTGCGAACTGATTGGAAACAAACGTCTGCAAAGTTTCAACAGCTATACTGGAACTCTTTATCCGCCGCAAATTTCCGATCCCTGGCTCCGCCCGGGACAGGGAAAACTTTACAAGGTTATTGATAAATGAGAAAATTTTTTCCTTTTACCATCTGCCTTTTGATAAGTTTATCTGTTGCCGGATGTTTTTCTTTTCATAACGGCAATGAAGAAATTTTCGATATTGAAAGCGTAACTGTATACGAATCATCCGAAAAACCCGGACACAATGCCTGGCCTTGCAGTTTTGTTGATAACAAAGGAAATCTTTGTGTCATTTTTCAACAGATCAGAGGTCAATTACAAGATAAGCCATCATATGATTTCCGGAAAAAAAGCGATAAGTACGACATCAGATTCATCTGCATGCGTGCAGCCGGAGGCTCTTCAAAATTTGAAATGCTGTGGAAAAAGAATTTCAATGCCGCCCACAGCTTTTTCATGCCCGCCCCGGAACCTGCTCCCAATGGTATGATGCTGGGAATGTGCCGACCGGTGTTAAATAAAGATTTTGCAAAATACCCGGCAGAAAGCATTGTGATCGTACAATCAGATGATTGCTGGCAGAATATAAAATTCCGTTCAATCATATCCATACCGGGAACAGTGCTTATTCCCAATGATATTAAATTTATCGGCAACAGACTTTATATAGCGGCTTACGACGGTAAAGGCGGAGCATATCTCTTTTATTTGGAAGATAACGGTCTTTCATGGAGCAATCCGCTGGAAATCATCAAAGCTCATGATAATATGAGTTTTCATGAACCGACATTCTGCGAATTATCCTCCGGAGATCTGGCAGTGGTTCTGCGAACACACCGCATGGATATCCCCAAACATAACGGGATAAATTACCACAAGGTGATCATCCGCAAGGATCAGGATGGGAAATTATCTATTCCGGCAGAAGAAAATTCCTCCGTTTCCAACTACATATTTGATAAAAACGGAACTATTCATCCTTCACCGGTCTCTGATACCGGTTTCGGTTTCAGAGGCCGACCGTATCTTTATGGTGACGGTAAGGGTATGGTAATACTGGTTGCTCCCGGAAACTTTTTTGCATTCAGCAGAAATGACGGTAAAACATGGTACTCCGGAATGCTTGATTTCAACATCAGAAAAGTTTCCATTTCTGATAAATATGGAAAAAAACCATATAACTGGAATGCTGAAACGACTTTGCGGCGACTTCCCGATGGAAGATTTTATTACTCATATTTCATCGGTTCGGACTTCCCGTTTCCAGCCCCTTGCGACATGTATATCGGCGGGACTTTTTTCAAAATAAGAGAGAATAACTGAATGAATTTTTTTACAGGACAAGCTTATTGGATAACTCCTGCTGACAAGGAAATTATTTATGCCGAAGCAGGCAGAATGATCCTTTTCCACCGCAAATTTCATGGCAAAGGCAAGTTGACTGCAGCTCTCTGTGCAGATTCCGAGTACCGGTTGTTCTGCAACGGTATCGAAGTCGCCCAGGGTCCGGCTGCTGGAACAACACAGATCGCATTTTATGATACAGTGGAATTAACACCGTATCTGCATGACGGAGAAAATGAACTTATTGCCGAAGTTGTCGGCTTTGCACATTCTTTCCCCGACTTTTATCGCGGTGGTGCCCCTATGGGAAAATGTGTCTTGACAGATGCTTTTATCATGGATGCAATATTAATCCGCCAAGATGGTTCAGAAGAATTTATCGGAAGCAATGAGCTGTGGCAGTGTGCATCTTCACCGGCAGTCACATTTTGCCGCTGTCCGGGAGTTCCGTGTGCCGGACCGGGTGAAATACATAACGGCAGGAGCATTGACGAAGCAGACTTTTCACCGGCGATTCCGGTTGAGTGCGGATTGAAGGAAAGTAATGTAAAAAATTCCATGCTCAGTTATCGCCTTGCTCCCAAAATGATCGCTCCTCTCAAGCGGCAGATGCGGAAATTTACATCTTTTTTTGACTTAAAAGGAACTGCTCCGGAAAAAATCCGGGAGATGCTTTCGGGAAAAAATCTGCAGATACCTCCTGATACTGAAATCGAATTTTCATTGGATGTGCAGGAAGAAACCACCGGCAGGATCATTGCCGATTTTTTCAGCGGCAGTGCAAAAATAACCATTACTTATGCAGAAAATCTGACTTGCAATGAAAAACGTATTTTTTCTCCGGATTTGCCTCATGATGAAATAAATACTCCGATGCAGGATTCAGTTTCATCATCTTCCGGAAAATGGCGGTGGAAATCCTTTTTCTACCGGGCATTCCGCTTTGTCAAAATAAAAGTCCATTCCGGAATAGACGGCTGCTCTTTGAATATTTCCCAAATTGAAGAAGAATTTTACAACTTTCCCGATAAAGCTGATTTCACAAGCGGAAAAAGTGAAGAAGTAAGGTTATGGCAAATCGGCAAACGGACTCTGGAACTTTGTTCACATCAAATTTTTGAAGATTGCCCTTATTATGAAAGAGTTCAATATTCAGCTGATGCCCGGATCGCAGCCCGCATTGCAATGATGGTTTCAGGAGATACGGCATTGGCAGAACAATCTTTGATCCATTTCCGCCATTCTCTGCGGGCAAACGGATTGACTGCCGGAAGCTATCCGAGCCGCAGTCCGGTAACACTGCCGCAGTGGTCTCTGCATTATGCCTTGATGTGTTACGAACTTTATCTTTTCACCGGAAAAATTTCCATTGCAAAAGAAAATATAAAAACGATACGGAGTATTTTGGAATTTTTCTTTGAACATCACCTTCCGGAAGGCGGTATAGGTAAAATGCCCTACTGGAATATGGGCGATTTTTCAACCGGATGGAACTGGCTCGGAGAACCGCCGGAGTCAGATAAGAAATCATCGGCATACACAACATTCCTTGTTCTTGAAACGATAACAAAATACAAGGATCTGGCACTTGCCGCTCAAAGCAGATTTGATATAATGCTGGCTGAAGAAATGGAAAATTCTCTGCTCGCCGATTGCAGTATATTTTTTGATGCAGATAAACAAATTTATTCCGATACTCCCGGTGGAAACTCTTTCAGTCTGCTGACCAATGCACAGGCTGTTTCCGCAAGGATAACCGATGATCGGCAGCTGATTGCAAGATGCATGAATACTCCGGGAATAATAGAACCGGCTCTTTTCGGCAAAAATTTTCTCTTCGATGCTCTGATAAAATGCGGAGACAGAAAAAATGCAGAAAAAATACTGGATACATGGAAAGAGATGCTTAACGACGGTCGGACCGTCTGGCCGGAAGGCACGCCGCATCCGCGCAGTGAATGCCATGTCTGGTCATCTCTGCCCACCACGGCTCTGCCGCTGCTCTACACCGGATTCCGCATACTTTCCCCTGGAGGCAGAAAAGTTGCCTTCGCTCCGATTTCAGGCAGATGCAGTGGAAAGATCCCATTGATGCACGGTGAAATAATTTATCATCTCGACGATAAGTTTATGACCATTGACCTTCCGGAAGATACAGAACTTCTTCTGCCCGACGGTTCGCTTGAAAGCAGGATAAGACACTTCAAAATAGCCGTTGAAGAGTGCTGAATCATCAATCAGTCATCAAATCAGATTCTCCTGTCACAGAAAAATATCTCAGACAATAAAAGAACAACAGGGATTTTCAACAGTTTTTAAGAACTTTTGAAAATCCCTCACTTGCAAATTTTGAGATAATGGTTATATTACACAATGAGGTGATTTCTTTATGACAAAAATGAATTGGAAACAACTTTTATCCCCGCATCGGCTGGGAACGGATATTCCGGGAAAAATTACCCCGGAGCGTTCTCCTTTCCAGCGGGATTTTGACCGTATCGTTTTCAGCGGAAGCTTCCGGCGGCTGCAGGATAAGACTCAGGTATTTCCGCTTTCCGGTACCACAGATATCCATACCAGACTCACTCACAGTATGGAAACCAGCAGCATAGCCCGCAGTCTGGGTACTGCTGCCGGGGTTTTCATCTGCAGTGAAAATGATACCGGCGGAGCCCACCCGAGCGATATCGGTGCAGCTGTTGCCGCCGCCGCATTGGCACACGATATCGGCAATCCGCCAATGGGACATGCCGGAGAAGAGGCAATACGTTACTGGTTTGAAAATTCCGATGCCGGCAAAGAGATCCGCCAAGAGATGTCGGATGCTGAAAGAGCCGATTTTGAGCATTACGACGGTAATGCCCAGGGATTCAGAGTCCTTTCCCGGCTGGAAATGGCTGACCGTCCCGGAGGAATGCAGTTGACCTGTGCCACGCTCGGAACTTTTGCAAAATATCCGGCTTCGGCTCAGGGACATTTGAAAAAATGCGGTTTTTTCCAACAGGAAAAGGAACTTTTTGCCACTGTTGCCAATTCCTGCGGCATGCTGGCTGACGGCAGAGAGTGCTGGAAACGCCACCCTTTGAGTTTTCTGCTCGAAGCTGCCGATGATATCGCCTATCTGACCGTGGATTTTGAAGATGCTATGCGTATGGGATTGATCGAATACGCCGAACTGGAAAAATATTTTCTCGAAATAATCAATACACAAAGTTCAAGAGAATATGTAAAAACTCTTTCATCATCACGCCGTCAGGCAGAGTTTTTGCGGGCTCAGGCAATCGGTGTGCTTGTTCGCTCGGCAGCAGATGAATTCATCCGCCACCATGACGAATTGCTCGACGGTTCATGGCACACACCTCTTACCGAAGTAATCCCTCAGAAAGATATTCTCAGATCCATAAGAGAACGCAGTTCTTCAAATATTTACAATCATCAATCCATTGCCGAAATCGTCGGCAGCGGCTTTGAATTGGTAATGGGTATGCTGGATTTCTTCGTGCCGTGCATCAATGAGATCGCCAGAGAAAATGCGGGCGGGATCAAAGCTTCCTGCCGCAGCAAAAGAATTTCAGCAATGCTTCCGGATGTACTGGCAAACCCCGGTCTGGGCAGTGCCTACTGCCGTCTGCTTGCCATTCTCGACTATATTTCATCAATGACTGACCGCTGTGCGGTATCGTTATATCAGAAATTGAAAGGAATTTCACTGTGAGCAATACTACAAATGATTTATCCGGCCGTATTATCGCCGGATGCGAAATTATCCGTCAGATCGGACGCGGAAACAGTGGCGTTGTGTATCTTGCCCAACAGAAAAATCTCAACCGGCAGATCGCCTGCAAAATCATATCACCTGATTTGCAGAATGATCCGGATTTTCTGGATACCCTCTATTCAGAAGCTGCCAATGCCGCAAAATTGACCCATCCCAATATCATTCAGGCACTGGATGCCGGTGATGATAACGGATTGAAGTACTTTTTCATGGAGTATGTGGATGGGGATTCTCTGGAATATATCCGGGCAAATACTCCGGAAATCATTTCCGCACAGTTCCTTATGAAAATCGCTTTGCAGCTGGTCGATGCCATGGACTATGCGTGGAAAGAACACCGTATCATTCACGGCGATATAAAACCGGGCAATCTGATGATCACCAGAAATTCCCAGAAATTGAAAGTTGGTGATCTCGGTCTTGCCCATTCAGCAAACGGCAGTGCCGGTACTCCGGATGATGTGATGATTACCCCGCTTTATGCTGCACCGGAAATCATTTCGACCCAGACTGCATCTACTGATCCGCGAAGCGATATTTACAGTTTCGGTGTGATGCTTTATGAACTCTTTTGCGGAACCGCTCCTTTTACCGGTTCTCTGGAAAATATTTTGCAAAGTCACGTTTCTGTTATTCCGGTTCCGCTTTTTGAGCAGAATCCGGATATGGATAAAGAGCTATCTCTTCTGATCGACTCGATGCTGGCTAAAAATCCGGATGACCGCCCCAAAACATGGCAGAGTCTGCGGGTGGCATTCTCGGAAATATACCGGCGGCTTTTCCCCGATTCACACCTTCCGGAACTCGCTCCGCCGTCAAAAAAATCCCCGGATGCACCGATGAGTGCCGCGGATGCGATGAGAATGTCATCATGGAGTGCTATAAAAAAGAAGAAAATCAATGTGCTGGCGGAAAAACATCCTTTCCTGCTTCCGGCTATACTGGTTATCGCTATTGTCGGAGCATTGCTTTCAATCGCTAACAACCTGGGATTATTTGAATGAAAATCATCGCTTTTGATACGATCAAAAATGCGGTTGCCCAAATGTGCGGCACCGCTGCATGTGACCTGCCGGAAGATGTGCTGAATGCCTTGAAAACATGCCGGGAAAAAGAATCCGGAGATAGAGGCAGAGATTTTTTTGACCAGTACCTGATCAATGCAGAAATCGCCCGTACCGAAAGACTGCCTTTGTGTCAGGATACCGGTTTTGCCGTGTTTTTTATCGAAATCGGCAATCAGGTGGCACTCGATCACGGAACCGTGAGAGAAGCGGTTAATGCCGGTGTGCGTGAAGGATATAAAAAGTTCTTCCTGCGTAAATCCATCGTTGCCGATCCGCTTTTTGACCGCAAAAATACCTTTGACAATACTCCGGCAGTTATTCATCTGGATCAGGTGGAAGGCGATAAACTGCACATCATCCTCGCTCCCAAAGGCGGTGGTTCGGAAAATATGAGTGCCTTACGGATGCTCAAACCTTCTGAAGGCCGTGCCGGAGTCGTTGATTTCGTAGTCAATTCAGTTATCAATGCCGGTGGCAATCCCTGCCCGCCGACCATCGTCGGTGTGGGTATCGGCGGAACGATGGAATATGCCGCATTCATGGCTAAAAAAGCCCTGCTCCGGGAGGTAGGCAAATCTTCTGCCGATCCCCGTTACGCAGAATTGGAAGCTGAAATTCTGGAAAAAATAAACGCTTCCGGTGTCGGTCCGCAGGGATTAGGCGGAAATACTACTGCTCTGGCAGTCAATATCGAATTTCATCCCTGCCACCTTGCCAGTATGCCGGTGGCGGTAAACCTGAATTGTCATGCCGCCCGTCATGCGGAGGTGATCTTATGAAAAAACAACTTTCTGCCCCTTTTTCAGAAGCTGATATCCGGGAATTATCTGCCGGAGATCAGATTTCTCTTTCCGGAACCGTATACACCGGCAGAGATGCCGCCCATAAACGGCTGATCAATATGCTGGATAACGGTGAAGCTCTGCCGGTCGATCTGAATGGTCAGGCAATCTATTTCGTCGGTCCCTGCCCTGCCCCCCCGGGAAGACCCATCGGTTCAGCGGGGCCCACCACCAGTGGAAGGATGGATGCTTATTCCCCCCGTATCATCGCTGAATGCGGTCTGCGTGCCATGATCGGTAAAGGTGACCGTTCCCAATCCGTGAAAGATGCAATGAAAGAGTACGGCTGTGTCTATTTCGCCGCAACCGGCGGTGCCGGTGCGTTGATCGCCAAAGCGATCGTCAGTGCTGAAGTCGTCGCTTTCGATGATCTCGGCCCGGAAGCGATCTATAAACTGGAATTGAAAGATCTGCCGCTGGTCGTCGCCATCGATGCCAAAGGCAATTCCCTTTACTGAGCTTTTTCAGAGCCATTCTGCAAATCCGCCAACGCCCCGGCAACAGTTTTTCCATCGGGAAACTTTTGACCGGGGATTATTTCTGCCAGCGGAAGCAATACAAATTCTCTTTTTTCCGCCCGGGGATGGGGAATGGTCAAATTTTCACTTCTGATGATTTCATCCCCGAAAAAAATTATGTCGCAATCCAGTATTCTTGATTCACGGCTGCTGTGGATTGCCGGACGGCCGGCTTCGATTTCAACACGTTGGCAAAGTTTCAACAATTCCAACGCACTTTTTCCCCAATAACCGGTAAAACCCATATCCAGAAAATCAGGAGTACCCGGAACACAATCTTCCGCAGATGAATTTATCACGCTGCTTTCGATGATATTTTCCACTCCGGCTGCAGCAAATTTTTCAAGAGCTTCTCTCATTGCCTTGAGCGTTCCGTCAAGATTACCGCCCAGCATTACAGTTATTTGTATCATATTTTTCATAATTTCTGGAAATTTAACAACTTTTGTATTATATTATATAAAAAATAAGACAGATACCCGGTATGGAAAAAGTCCGTTTATTAATATGAAGCCTGATAAGGAATTTTTCAAGTGGCAAAATTGCTTAAAGTTGTATTTCTCGGCTCCGGTCCGATAGCGATCCCCGTTTTGCGGGCTCTTGCAGCTTCACCGGAAATTGAGTTGCAGGCGGTGATCTCCCAACTCGACCGCCCCGCAGGAAGAAAACGTATCCTCACTCCCACTCCGCTGACCGCCGCCGCATTGGAACTGGGATTGGATGTCATCCGTGCCGCAGATATAAATACTCCGGAATTTACCGACATGCTTCAGGAAATGAAACCGGATTTTCTCTGCGTGGTCTCTTTCGGGCAAATTCTCAAATCAACCATTCTTGCCATCCCGGCAATCTGCTGTGTAAATATTCATGCTTCTTTACTGCCGCGTTACCGTGGAGCTTCCCCCATTGTGCAGGCGATCATCAACCGGGATAAACAAGCCGGAGTCTGTTTTATGCAGATGGAAAAAGGTCTGGATTCCGGTCCGGTTTTCCGTACTTTGACCATGGAACTATCCGGAAATGAATATGCTGATTCTCTGGAAAATGCCATGGGGGAACTTGCTGCAGAATGTACCGTGGAAACATTGCAGAAAATCGCCGACGGCACTTTCCCGCCGGTGGAACAAAATCCGGAGGAAGTGACCGTCTGCCGGAAAATTTCCAAACGGGATGGTTATATCTGCTGGAAAAACTCCGCTGCTTCCATTGCGGCAATGACCCGTGCCTACTTTCCGTGGCCCGGTGCAGTGACCCAATGTGTCGCTTCCGGAGGAAAAGTTCAGAATATCACCATCTGTTCGGCAAAGGTGGTGGATAATTGCACTCTGCTCCCCGGAAAATGTGCCGATATTCCCGGCAAACTTATCGTCGGATGCGGAAATGACAGTGCTTTGGATATCCTCGAATTGATCCCTTCCGGCGGCAAACGCATGACCGCAGCCGCTTTCCGCAACGGTCTGCGGAATACCCTGCCGGAATTTATCACCGAATTGGAAATTTGATCACTATGGGTAAAGAAATCATCCTCAACTGCGGAAAACTGGAACGCCGCTTCGCCCTGCTCAAAGACGGAAAACTGGAAGAATACAAGATCGAACACGATGATGATTCGCCCAAAGCCGGTGATATTTATCTGGGAAAAATAATCAATCTCGATAATTCTCTGCAAGCAGCTTTTATCGATATCGGAGCAAAAAAGAACGCTTTTCTGCATTTTAAAGAGATGCTTCCCGGAAATTCAGAATTAGTTGAACAATACCGCAGCGAGATCGAATCAAAAAAGGATATGATCAACTCCAAACGGAGCAAAAAAAAGCACTCTCCGGAAAATTCCCCTCTTGCTGCCGAAGCTTTGCGGCGGAAAAGAAAAATCACTCCGGAAGATATTCCCAATATTTTCAAACCCGGTATGGAAATCCTCGTGCAGGTGGCAAAGGCCCCCATCAGCACCAAAGGTGCCAGAGTCACCACTGATATAACCCTGCCCGGAAGATTCCTGGTTTTCATGCCATATAATGAACATATCGGATTATCTTCACGTATTGAAAGCACCACCGAAAGAGAGCGTTTGCGGAAAATCCTCGAACAGCTGGAACTTCCCGAAAACACCGGTCTTATCTGCCGCACCAACGGCGAAGGACGAAAAGCTGCTTTTTTCAAACGCGACCTCAAACTGCTTCTGGATTACTGGAAAAAAATCGAAGCCGGTGTCGTCAATGGCGATGCTCCGAAAAGACTTTTTACCGAACCCAATCTCATTGAACGTACCGCACGGGATTTTATGACCGAGGAAATTTCCGGTATCGTCGTTGATGATGCAGATGTCTGCAAACATATCAAAGATACCCTGAAACGTATCGGCGGCAGCAAACTTGCTTCTAAAGTCACTTTCTACAAAGGTTCTGCGGAAATTTTCGACTATTACGCCATTGATGAACAGCTCAAAAATGTCTTTCAGCGGGAAGTGAAACTCCCCGGCGGAGGAGCGATCGTGATTGATGAAACCGAAGCTCTTATCGCTATCGATGTCAATTCCGGTCACGGCAGAAAACTTACCGATCAGCCGGAGTTTGTGCTGAAAACCAATCTGGAAGCCGCCGAAGAGATCGCCCGCCAGCTCCGTTTGCGTAACGTCGGCGGTCTGGTCGTGCTGGATTTTATCGATATGCGAAGTGCCGCCGACAGGGATGAACTTTTCCGCCACATGCGGAAACTCCTCAAAGAAGACCGGGCTAAAACCCAGCTGCTCCCGTTGAGCAAACTCGGCTTGATGGAAATGACCCGCCAGCGGGAACAGGAAAGTATTCTCGATCAGGTTTACGATCATTGTCCTTACTGTCACGGTTCAGGTCTGGTCAAATCCGCTTTGACCATGAGTGCAGAGATCCAGCGGAAACTCGCTTCGGTCATGCGGGATAAAAAATACAAAGGTATCGCTCTGCGGGTCTATATGCACCCGGACGTGCTGGAAAGATTGCGTAAAGAAGATGCACAACTGCTGGATGATCTGGAAAGCCGTTACAAAAATGAATTGAGTTTCCGTGCCGATCCGTCGCTCCATTACGAGGAGTTCCGCCTGACCGACGCGGAAACCGGCAGCGAAGTCGGGTGAGATTTTGAGATTTGACGAATATCACCCGTCGGAAATTCCGCCGCAACCGGGCGTTTATATGTTCCGTGACCGCTTCGGCAAGGTGATCTATGTGGGCAAGGCACGGGATTTGCGGCGGAGACTTGGCAACTATTTCCAACCGTCACGCCGCCGTACCGGGGATGCCAAACTGCGTTCTCTGATCAACTCCATTGCGGAATGGTCATACACGGTCGTCCGTACCGAAGATGAAGCATTACTCCTTGAATCACAGCTGATAAAAACCTACGCTCCTTACTACAATATCCTCATGCGGGATGATAAACGTTATCTGCTCTTAAAAGTCGATCTTAGTGAAAAATTTCCCACTATCTCGCTTGCCAGATTGAAAAAACCGGATAATGCCCGTTATTATGGACCATTTCCGCACGGTTCCGCATTGAAAATGACCAGGGAATTTCTGCTTTCACACTTCGGTTTGCGGGGATGCAAAACCGATGATCCGGATGAGGAAACCAGAAAACACTGTCTCAAAAAACTGGTCAAAGATTGCTGTGCCCCATGTACCGGCAAAATCTCACAGGAAGAATACCGGGCAAAACTTGATGCAGCTCTGGCGGTACTCGATGGTGACATCGCTCCGGTCAAAGCGGCGATCAAAGAAAAAATGCTCCGTGCCGCAGGCGAAGGAAAATTTGAAATCGCCGCCCGTTACCGGGATGCCGCCGCCAATATAGATGCCGTTTTCGGCAGGAAAAACCGGATCTTTGAAAATCCCGTTCTTCCGGATCAACAGTTTCCCCCCGGAGAAGCTGCCATCCGGGCGTTGGCTCAAAGGCTCGGCTTGAAAACGCTGCCCCGGAAAATCATCTGTTTTGATATTTCCAATATCCTCGGCACTCTGGCAGTTGCCAGTATGGTGACTTTTACCGATGGAAAACCCGACCGGCAGGCCTACCGGAGATTCCGGATCAAAACCGTTATGCAGAGTGATGATTTTGCCATGATGCGGGAAGCTGTTTCCAGACATTTCGGCAGATTGCTTGCTGAAAAACGTCCCCTGCCCGATCTGCTTATGGTCGATGGCGGCAAAGGACAGCTTTCCAGTGCCATAGATGCCCTGATCTCGGTCAATGCCCCGCCGCTGCCCATTCTCGGTCTGGCTGAACGCAATGAGGAAATTTTCATCCCCGGTCAATCCGATCCCATCGTGCTTGACCGCCATCATCCGGCTCTTAAACTGCTTCAATCCATCCGGGATGAAGCTCACCGTTTTGCCATTACTTATCACCGCAACCTGCGGGAAAAACGGATCCAGGCTTCGCTGCTGGATGATATTCCCGGGGTCGGTGCGATCCGCAAACGGCAGCTGCTTACCGCTTTCGGCTCTCTTGCCCGGCTCAAAAGTGCCGATGCTCTGGAAATCACCCGGCGGGTACCGGGTATCGGTATGAATACCGCTGAAAAAATCGTTGATTTTCTTAATTGAAAGGAATTATTTTATGATCAAAGTTGCTCAATGCTGGGATGACGGTGTTATCAACGATATAAAAATCGCTGACCTTTTCCGTAAATACGGTGCGAAAGCCACATTCAATCTCAATCCGGCTCTCCATCGTGCCAATGAACGTTACTCTTCCGGTTGGAAATACAAAGATTATGAACCCGGCAAACTGGCGTGGAACGAAATCACCTCGGTTTATGAGGGATTCGATGTCGCTTCTCACACCATGTGTCACTGCAGCGCGGGGGTCGTGGATGACAAGGTCTTTGCTGCTGAAGCGATCACTGCAAAAAATATTCTGGAAGATCTCTTTCAGAAAGAGTGTACCGGTTTTGCATGGCCCTGCGGCAAATACAATGAAAAAACTGCTGATATGCTCCTTGAAGCAGGTTTTACCTACGGCAGAACCTGCGAATATACCGATCGGGTTTCCGGTTTTGCCCACCCGATGATACTGCACTCAAGCTGTCACTTTATGTCACCGGATTTCTGGAACGCTTTTGAAAAAGCCAAAACCACTGACGGTATTTTCTACTTCTGGGGACACAGCTACGAGATGATGGATGATCCAAAACTCTGGGCGGAATTTGAAAATAAACTCCGCCGCCTTGCCGCTGACAGCGAAGTGGAATGGATCTCAACCACCGAACTGGTCAAAAAATAATTTTTGCGGAAAGACTCATGCCGCCTCCTGCCGCCGATACCCGCGTATTCGGGATTTTGGCAAGTAGTTTGAGGGGTATGGTATTAAGCAAATTCCGCCGCAAGAACTGCATACTTGATTCCGAAATCTGCCATTGTTCAAACTTTAACTTTGAGCAATGGAATTTTTTCAGGTTGAAATTTTTAATTTATGGTGCTATATTTTTATGTGCTTTGATTTCAACCAAACAAAAAGGAAAAAACAAACTTAAAAAACATTTGAACTTTTAAATTTATATATAGCATAATTAATCTGGCTCACATCGCAAACTACCACTTTGAGAAGCAGCCAATACAGAGAAAGCACAGGAGAATTGTGCCGTGTAGTGAATACATGGTGCTTTTCTGTGTTTGCATTTCTCTGTGACGTTGTGGTAGACGTGCGATGTGGTGCAAATCAGGGATGCACCTCTTTTTTTGTGGTGCTTTCCTTAATCACGGAGAGTACCGCAAATGGCAGGCAATGAAAATCTGAAAACAGCAAATAAAGCTAAACAAGATGAGTTTTACACTCAGCTGACAGATATAGAAAAAGAATTACGGCACTATAAAAATCACTTCAAAGGGAAAATCGTTTTTTGTAACTGTGATGATCCTTTTGAAAGTAACTTTTTCAAGTACTTTGCAATGAACTTCAACTTTTTAGGGTTGAAAAAGTTGATTGCTACTTGCTATGATGGATCTCCGATTGCAGGTGATGAATTGCCTTTATTTGAAGTTGAAGAAACTCTGACAGACAAAAGAGCCTATAAAATAGAAATCACTGAAGTTACAGACGAAAACGGTGATGGTGCTGTAGATTTAGCTGATGTTGAATTACTGATACGGAATCACAAAAATACTCTGACGGTTCTGAATGGCAATGGTGATTTCCGTTCAGAAGAATGTATAGAACTGTTAAAACAAGCTGATATTGTTGTTACTAATCCGCCTTTTTCCCTATTCCGTGAATATGTTGCTCAGTTGATTGAATATAAAAAACAGTTTGTGATTTTAGGGCCGCAAAATTCAATAACATATAAAGAAATCTTTGCATATCTGAAAAACAATCAGATGTGGTTAAGTCATTCATTGTCTTATATTGCCTTCAAAGTTCCGACACATTATGAAGAAAAAAGTACAAGGTTTTGGATTGATGAAAACAATCAAAAATGGCGTTCTTTTGGAAATATATGTTGGTTCACAAATTTAGATATTGCTAAACGGCATGAAACATTAGACTTATACAAACGGTATAAAGCTGAAGAATATCCTAACTATGAAAATTACGACGCTATCAATGTTGATAAAGTTACTGATATTCCTTATGATTATGACGGTGTAATGGGTGTACCTATAACATTTTTGGATAAATACAATCCTGAACAGTTCAAAATTATTGAATTAGGTATTGTAGGAAGTTGTACCTTTACTTCTAATAGAAAAATGGAAATACTGGACAAAAACGGTAAAGGAACAGGAAAATTCACTAATAATGCAAAGGGTACTTTATATATCAAATACAATACACAAAGAGATAAATCACCTGCATTTAAGGATGTTGAAGATGGTACTTTATACTCAAGTCTTTTTGCAAGGATTCTAATCAAGCGTATAGGTGAATGAAATGAAAATTGAACTGCATGAACTGACAGTAAGAGAAATCTCCGAAAACTACATAGACAATGAAGAAAACGGCGTTATAGGCTATAACGGCAAACTCAATATCAGACCTAAATATCAGCGTGAATTTGTTTACAAAGACAAACAAAGGGATGCTGTTATTGATACTATTGTAAAAGGTTTTCCCTTAAATGTGATGTATTGGGTAAAGAATGAAGATGATACTTATGAAGTCTTAGACGGACAACAAAGAACTATCAGCTTTTGTCAATATGTACACGGTGGATTTTCTATCAACAATAAAGCTTTTCACAATTTGACAGAAACAGAAAAGAATCAGATTCTTGATTACAAAGTAATGGTGTATTTCTGTGAAGGCAATGACAAAGAAAAATTGGATTGGTTCCAAATCATCAACATTGCAGGTGAAAAGCTGACAGATCAAGAGTTGAGAAATGCTGTTTATACTGGTTCATGGCTAAGTGATGCCAAACAGAAATTTTCAAAATCTCAGTGTACAGCCTTTAAAATGGCAAGTGATTATATGACTGGTTCACCTATAAGGCAAGAGTATTTAGAAACTGTTTTGAAGTGGATCAATGAAGGTGATATTTGCGGTTATATGTCAAAACATCAACACGATCCAAACGCTAATGAACTATTCTTTTACTTCCGTTCAGTTATAGATTGGGTTGAAAATACCTTTGTCAAGTACCGTAAAGAAATGAAGGGCATAGACTGGGGATTCTTATATAATCAGTACAAAGATATTGTTGTAGATACAGCAATGCTTGAAAAAGAAATTGCTGAACTTATGGCTGATGATGATGTAACCAGTAAAAAGGGTATCTACTTCTATGTACTTGACAAACAGGAAAAACATTTATCTGTAAGGGCATTTGATAACCGTATGAAAAGAACAGCTTATGAAAAGCAAAAAGGAATCTGTAAGAAATGCGGTAAACACTTTGAGTTAGATCAAATGGAAGCAGATCATATTACGCCGTGGAGTAAAAACGGTAAGACCTTAGCCGAAAACTGTCAAATGCTCTGTAAAGATTGCAACCGCAGAAAATCCGATATTTAGTCAATATCCCAAGATTTTACCAAAGCAGCATTCCGGATTACATTATACACAATCATGCAAAAACGGTCTAATCCATCCGATGGATGGATAGACCATTTCACAACAATTTGAAAAATATCAGAACTCAATCGGTTTGATCTTCTTTTTGTAAGGACGCACCGGCAATACCCCATTCATCGGTATCTCGCCCAGCCACGCTTTCACCGCGGCTCTCTGCGACGCTTCCGATATGCCCCAGACACAAATCAGATTATCCAGATACGGCTGGTCATACAATGTATAAGGTGTGCCGAAACTGGTAAAGACAAACTTATCTTTGAGATCAATAAATTTGTAATGCCAGAAAAACATCGACACCGGTCCGGTCAGTTTCAACTGCAGATTTGCATGACTCAAACTGCTGGTATTGACAAAGATCCGGTCGTATTTTTCATAAATTTCCGGAATTATATCCCGGTGCGGATTTCGCAGATGATCGACTTCGATCCCTCTTTTACGCAGTTCCTCATCCACGATTTCCAAATCCAGATCCCCCAGCATATTGCCTTCACGGACAAGAGAGATGGTCAGAACTTTTTTAAGTCCTTCCTTTTTCACCGGCACAACACTTTTATTTTCACGCAGACAACAAACCGCTTCTCCGGCATATCTGTCTGCGAGTGCCTGATTTGCCGCATATTCTTCATCAGATGGCACCGGAGCAAAACAATCTTTATGCAGTCCCAGAGCAGCCTTGAGCTTCAAAATCCTTTTCACTGATTCATTCACTCTTTCTTCGCTCAAACTGCCATTTTTCACCGCAGACAAAAGCAATTCATAATCTTTTACCGGATCGGCAAAAAGCAGCGAATCGGAACCGTTCCGGATATTGGTCACTGCCAGAAGTTTTTCCGGCAGACAGCTGGTGAAACCGGTCATCGGGAATGCATCGGAAACCAGAACACCCTCAAATCCCAATTCGTTACGCAGAAGATCTATCTGCAGTTCTTTTGAAAGTGTTGCCGGCATCGCCAGATCGGGATCTTCCTGACATCCCTGATAATCCGGCAACGAAATGTGACCTGCCATAATGGTAAGTGTTCCGGCATCGATCGCCGCTTTCCACACTTTACCGTAAAGTTCACGCCACTGCCACATCGGCAGGGAATTGACGCTGGTTATCATGTGCTGATCACGGTTATCCACTCCGTCACCGGGAAAATGTTTGCAGCATGCCGCCAGCAATCCATTTTGCTGCATGCCTTCGACAAATGCCTGAACCAGCGGAATCACTTTATCCGGATCATCCCCGAAAGAACGGATGTTGGTAATGGAATTTTCCGGATTCAGATTCAAATCAACGACCGGTCCGAGAGCCCAGTGCAATCCCCTCGCACGGGATTCAACGGCGGTAATACGCCCCATTTCACGGGCATATTCAACTTTTCCCGCCGCTCCGAAAGACATGAGATCGGCAAAAATCGTCCGTTTGGTTTTCAATGTCAATGCACCGTGTTCCATATCGCCGGACATAAGCACCGGTACTTTGCTTTTCTGCTGGATGAAACGGGCAATATCCTCAAATTTTTCCGCATCGATATTGCCCCAGAATATACTGCCGAGCGGAACTTTATCCAGAAGTTCTTCCCACTCTTCTTTGCTGTAATTCTTATTCAATGGATGCAGCAGTTGAGCAACCTTTTCTTCCATGCTCAAAGATGCAAATACCGACTCCACCCATGCCAAAGCTTCGGCAGACAATTTCGCCATTGCCATTTTTAAAACTCCTGTCTTTATAACATCTTATTTCGCAGTATCTTTCAATACTTTGATTACATATTCCTGAATCGTCATCTTTTCCACCGCCGCCCGGGGAGCGATCCGGCGGATGACATCTGCCGGAAGGTAAAAGAAACCGATCGGTGAAAGTTTTCCCTGCCAGGATTTTTTCGCCTTTGCAATCTGCTGATCATTCAAACCGAATGTCCGCAAAACCGTTTCTGCCATCATCTCATTGCCGATGGAATTCATGTGAACCCCGTCGTATGTATAATAATTGCCTTTGAATCCGGGATTCAGCTTTTTGAATCCGGCGATCCCGTCATGCATGACTTTACTGACATCCGCCAGCAGCAAACCTTTTTCTTTCGCTAATTTTCGCAGAAAATCATTATACGGGGCAAGTTTGGTATTATAACCGTTTTCCGGGATTTCCTGAATCATCGTGGCGGTCATAATACAAACTTTGATCCCTGCCGAAGATGCTTTTTCCACCAGTTCAGTGATCAATTTTTTGTACTGATCCAAAGGAACTCCTTTTGCCCCGTGCCACACATCGTTGACTCCGCAGCTCAAGGTCATGAATTGCGGCTTTTTGCTGATAACATCTTTTTCCAGACGGGCAAGCATCTGCGGAGCTTTATTGCCGCTGATACCGGCGGGAACTTTTATCGCTTTTATGCCATTGGCATGCAATCCGGCAATAACCAGATTGACATAACCGCCTTCATAATAATTGCCATGCTGGGTAATGGAATCGCCGAGAAATGCGATTTTATCATTACTTTTTACCATAATATCCGCAGAAAGCGTCGTTGAAAAAACTACTGCTGCAATTGCAATAAAGCTGATTTTTGAAAACATTTTTCACCCTCTCTTTATTTAACAGGTTCAACCGGCATCAGTTGGAACAGTTTCCGCCGCAGGAGTGACCGGATGAATGGCTTCCGCAGGAGTGACCCTCACCGTGATCGTGGTGATGATTGCAATGGAAATCTGCACGTACTTCAAGATTTCCAGCGGCAAAGGCCCCTGCAACCTCTTTCACGTTCCCGGATGCTCCGCCAACGACCTGTATACCGGCATTGGTAAGAGCATTTACAGCTCCGCCACCGATACCGCCGCAAATCAATACATCGACACTTTCCAGTGCCAGCAGTGCCGCCAATGCCCCATGACCGGAACCGCCGGTGGAAAGGCGTTTTTCACTGACAACTGCACCATCGGCAATTTCAAATATCGCAAATTCCGGAGTGTGACCGAAATGCTGGAAAATCTCTTCTTTTTCACAAGTAACTGCAATTTTCATAACCAGATTCCCCTTTTATATCTTATTGAATGACTCATTGTCCCTTAATATATCCCTGAATTTGCTTTTTTTCAAGCCGCTTTTACGCAGTAAACCTATTCTCTTTCAGTTAATGAAGTGATTTCAAGATTTTGTAAAAATCTGCTTTTTTTCATCTATTCTCTTGACAAAGCAACCAAATGAGTGTATCTTAATTTTTGAACAAAATGATAGCGTTAACATTTTCATAAATGGAGCAGTTTTCAATGATATCCCAAAAAGATATTGCCCGGCAATGCGGAGTTTCCCTGATCACGGTTTCCCGTGCATTGGATCCTCTGCGGCAGGACAAAGTCAAATCTGCCACCAGGAAGAAAATACTGGAGATCTGTGCAAAAGAAAATTTCTACCCCAACTTCTCTGCCAGAGCATTGGCATCCGGCTGCACCCGCAGTGTCGGTCTGATCGTACCGGGAATCGGAATGATCTCAAATTCACCGCCGTCAGCAATCTATCTGGAATCATTCAACAATGAATTGGAAAAAGCCGGTTACAATATGCTTCTGCTGCCGGTTTCCGGATCGGATTGGGAAAGTATCAGCCGCAATGCCGAACCGCTGATCCTTTCCAACCGGTGCGATGGCTATGTAACAGTGGCTTTTTCCGTTGATCTGCCCGGAGAACTGCCGGTAACAGTTCTGCAAACCACCGCCGCCGGAAAAATCACTGACAACCGTTACCCGGTGATCAGCATCAACAACCATCCGGCGATGTGTGCCATGGCAGAGCATCTCAAAACACAGCAATACCGGAAACCGCTATTCATCACGTTCAATGATGGTTCCGTTGAACGTATCCATCAGTGGCAGGAAGCTTTTCAAAATTCCGGATTCCCGCAGCTTGAAACCTTGAATCTTTCTCCGGCACGGATCAATTACAGCGGTGATGCAGCCATGTTGAAAGTTTTGAAGTCACATCTGGAAGAAATCAAAAAATTTGATATCTGGGTTTTCAGCAATGACCAGTGGGCATTGCTGGCAGCGGAACTGATGGAACTGGAAAATATCTCTCCCGGCAAAGATATAGCCATTATCGGTTTTGACAATATTGAAAAGGATCATCCGGATGCCCGGATAAGCACAATTTCACCGCCGCTGAAAGAATTCGGATGCAAAGCCGCCCAAACAGTGCTGGAAAAAATAAAAAACAGAAAAAAAGATTTCACCAATACCCGGATCGAATTGAATTCACAGGCAATTTTCCGTGTTTCAAGTTGTAAAAATAAATTTTCAACCAACCCCAAGGAGATATAAAAAATGAAAAAAATCATCACCATTATTTTACTGCTGTGCAGCTGCATTATGCTTGAAGCACGGAAAATTTATGTTACACGCCACGCCCAGGTTGGCGCAAAGAATATAAAACATGCAGCTTCAGGGGAATATATGATAACCCCTCTCGGTAAAAAACAGGCGGAACTGCTTGCTGACTATCTGGTGAATGTAAAAAAATTTAATGGAACGATTTTTGTTTCTCCATTCTACCGCACGATCGAAACAGGACTTATTACAGCTGGCAAATTGAACAAAAAAGTTATCCTTGAACCTGGAATACAGGAAATCGCCCCCCATGGCAAAGGCAAATTCATGAAAAGTGCACAGATTGCAGAGTATTTTTCCAATCAGACTGTTCCAGGAACTACATTCAATGACAACTGGAGATTATCACACGAAGACAACACTGCCCGTCAACTCCGTGTCGATAAAGCAATAGAGCGTATTCTTAAAGAAAGCACAGGCGATATCCTGCTTGTCTCTCACGGCGGAACCTGCAGCAATATTGTCAGAACATTCAACACTAAAGCTGTAAGTGGGGTAAAAACAGTCAAAGGGATGCCGTGGAACTGTGCACTTTTCACCTTTGAGCTTGATACAGACGGCAAGGTAACAAGAGCTTACTACACAACGGAATACATGACAGATGATATTGTGACAAACAATTTCCGTATCCCCAAAGTCGCAAAAACGGAAGATTTACGCTACGAAAAAAAAGTTGAAAATAAATAATTTTACAAGGAGTTTTCTGTTATGTGTAAAAAATTATCGATCATTTGGCTTACATGCTGTTTCCTTTGCAGTTTTGCAGCCGATACGGATATCGATCCGGTACTGAAAGGCAAATGTTTTGAAGATATCCGCAAGGAAGCTGCCAAATATAAAATATATTCGGATGAAGATTATGCTCTGGGTAAAAAACTTATTACCCGGATGAAAGAGATGGCACTGAATCGCAAACCGGCTCTTGCCAAACCGTATCCGGTAATGGAAGGGATCATTTACCGCTTCGGCAGGCTTTATTACACCGAAAATTCCTGGTATGACCGTCAGCTTTTCGCAAACAGAATGCTCTGGAATAAAAGCAGTTCTCCTTTCAAGAAAAAAAGTGTCGAAAAAACCATGCAGATAATGAAAGGGTATGGAACCGGATTATCGTCATTTTTCAGTAGAGCATATTACAAACTGCTCTACGAAACCGCAAAAAATGATCCGGATTTCAAACTACTGCCGACAATTTTTCTCGACCGCCGTCCGGAATTGCCCGCAGATTTTTTCAAAAGATTCACAACTTCACCCAATACTCTGAGGGTCGACAACAAGGCTGTTATGCTTTCCTACGCCTGTGACAGGGGGGTCTCACCGAAACAATTCGGAGAATATGTGGCTGATTTGAAAAAAACTCATGGCAGAGATGACTTTACTATTGTTACTGAATTTACTGAAAACTGTCACCGTAAAAATTGCGGATGGAATTACGGAACTCCCAACTGGCCCTCTGTTCACTTCCGGAAAACCGGAAAAATTTCCGCCCGCCACATGCTCTTTTTCTTCGATACCCTCACTGACTACCTGACCCACGGCGGCGGTATCGATCTGGCAGTTTATGCCGGTGAACATGATTTTACCATGAGTTACCGCACCTTTGATGAATTACTGCTGCCTTTGTGCGGAGCCGCATGTGCCCAACCGGGATTCAACGGAAAAAAACTCCTGAGTTTGCAAATAATGAATGGGTATGCGGCTGTCAACGGAGCCCAGACCCTCTCTGCCGACGGAACTCTTACCGCCCGTAAATATATGGATCTGTGCCGCAAATACAAAGTCGATATTCCAATGGGCTTTGAGTGGGATGAATTAAATGAATTGACCAATTGGGAACCAACTGTCGCCCGTCCGATGGCAATGCAGAGAATATTCAAATACTATATGGGAGATAAACCATCTCCTCTGCCCGGTGATGATACAAGCATTCCCAATTTTATCATCAGCCACAGACGGCAGCTGCCTCTTGGAAATATAATGGTCATGGAAGTACTGAATATTCCCGATGGTGTAAATACCGGAAAATATGCATGCAAACTTGAATTGCTCGACCACAATAAAAAAACCGTATGGAGTTCCGGAGAATGGGAATTTGACGCAGAACAAATCAAAGATATGCGTTTTGAATTGCCTTCGGAAAAATTCACCTCCGCCAGTTTGCTTGCCCCGCGGCTTACAGTCACACACAATGGGAAAACAACTGTTTACGGCGATGGATTGCCATGTATCACCCTCCGTGCCGGAGTCTGCACTGATACAAGCTGGTTCTCGACCCCGTTGCGTAACGTTTTGAAGTTTAAAGGAAATATCTCTCTGGTTGAAAAGCAGAAACTTTCACCTAATGCCGCAGAATTTACGCTGAATGTGGATATTGATTCTCCGGAAAAAATAACGTCTGCCGAAGCCGTCCAAAACAGCATGGCAATATTTTCTTACGATCTTGCCGATGAGTATCTGCAAAATGATCCGGCACGCAATCTCTACCGGATAAATTACCGTTACATCAATACTCCGTATAAACAGGTCGTGAATATCTCATCTCAAGTAAAAAATGCTCCGTCTCTGATCGGTTTTTCACACCATCATCCACCGACAGAAAAAGCAGAAAAATTTCCGGGTAAAATTCCGGATTATAAACTTATCAACGGAGTAATGATCGCTTATCAACTCTTTTCCCTCAATAAAAAAGACGTGGAAAATGCCGTGTTGAGTTTTGGCGGGAATCGGGTTGCCGGTCCGACCGATGGTGCGGAAATCAAACTTGATATTCCCTTGAAAAATCTTGGTGAAACCGGAGTATTTTCCCATGTTTTTGAAGATGGTCTGGCGATCACGGTGGAAAAACTTTATCTTTCACCCCATCTGCCGCTGCCCCTGAATACGCAAAAACTGAAATTTTCCGCTCCGGTAGTATGTGATACTCAAAATTCAGTAATCACCGCCCGGTTGATCTCGGAAAATGGCAAGGTTTACTGGAGTTACGGTGTGGTTCCGGAAAAGGATAATTCAAAATTACCGCAAAAAAAGATTTCGACTTACTGCGACAAACGGGGTGTGGTGAAATTTCCCGTAAACAGCGGATATCTGCCGGAAATAAACTACGATTTCTCACCACGTTACGGTCATCTGCTCTATTGCAGTGCCGGCAGGGAATATTTTGCACAGGCTGGAAGTTTCACATCAACTGCAATCAGTTGCGAAGCCGAACTCGGTTCATGGCACACCATACCGTTTATTCTGATGAGCAGAGTAAAAAACAAACTCAATACCCCGGCTCCGGCATGGGTCAGGGAAAAGGATAACTCATGGGCATTGGATTTCGATGGGAAAAGCGGTAATTTCCTCGCATTCCCCGGCAGTGTGATTTCACAACGCTGCGGATTTTCGATGACAATGGAAATCCTTCCCAGGGAATTAACAAGAGAGCAAATCATCTTCCGCCAGTACGGTCCGGCATATCAGACCGGATTCTGTATCATGCATAGAAACGGAGAATTGGTCATCTCTTTCCGCTACCGTACTCCGCATCAGGAAGAATCCGGTTCAAAAAATTTCAAAACCGGTTTAAAACTCACCGAAAACCGCTATCAGCAGCTTCGATTTGAATATGATGGCAAGACGATTACAGTGGCAGTGGATAAAAAAATCAGCAAAATCCCCTGCTCCGGAATATCGTACTGGTCAACTCCGTCAAACTTCGGCGGTGATATATCAAAAAACAGCAAGGGAAACCCTTCGTTTTTTAACGGTAGATTGAAAAGTTTCAAAGTCAAACGCATATAACAAATTCACAAAAGGAGAAAACAAATGAAGAAAATTTTAATGATCGTATCGTTAATGGCACTTTTTGCCGTTTCCGGGGCTGATTTACCCAAAGAGTTTTCCATCAACTGTGGAAATCTGAAAGTCTCTTTTTCAGCAAGAACATTCTGGAATTTACGCAGCATCAACTTCAACGGCAAAAATGTCACAAGTACGAAATCATGGTACGGCACGGTCACTGCCGGTCAGCCCGGTATCAAAGGCTGGGTCGGTTCCGGACACATGGAAAACGGTATCGGTGAAAAAAACTTGAAACTTTCATGTAAACTTGACGGCAAAGAATGGATTCCGGTTGCCGGAGAAACAACCGGAAAAGAGTTTGAATTATCCAAAGAATCCGATCTCGGATTCATGCATCTGGCATATAATATCAAAATTTCCGGTGATACGATCACGGAAGAAGTTAAATTCAATATGCTGGAAAGAAAAGCTATCCTGATCTATCATTTTATGCTTCCGCTGGATAACAGTTTCAACAGTTATACTTTTCAGAATATTTCCGGAGAAGTTACCAACGGAAATTTCGAAGGTAAAGAAAAAAATATCAATCTGAAAAATCCGTCGGTTTTTACAGCACATTCCCCGAAATTGCAGACCAAGGTCATCTGTAAACTGGAAAATGCCGATGCCGTCGGTAAAAATTCTTACATCCGTCTGCATGACCGGGCATCTTTCCGGAAACTTTACTTCGGTCCGGCTCCGAGAATAAAAATTTCAGCAGGAAAAGTTTATACCCAGAAAATGACAACTACGTTTATTGACTGTAAAGATTCAGTAAAGTAAAGCAAAGGAGATATAAAAATGAAAAAGCTTTCTCAGACAACGAACTCTTATTCAGTACAGGACACTGTACTGAACCGCATGCGGTTCACTCTGATCGAATTGCTGGTTGTTATTGCCATTATTGCGATTCTTGCCGCAATCTTGCTTCCTGCCCTCAATTCCGCCCGTGAACGCGGCAGAACCATCGACTGCAACAGCAAACTCAATTCTCTTGGCAAAGCTAATTTGATGTATGCTGCCGATAATGATGACTTCTTTTCTCCAACTTATAAAAATGCTACCGCAAAAACTGGTTTTTGGGGTGATGGTGACAGTTCCAGAGGTCTGCTCACCCCTTATATCGGGCTGCATCAGCCGGATGTGGAAATCGGTGAAGTTTCTCCCGGTGCAATCAGCAATTTCGGCTGCGTTTCCATGTCGCCCAATGAAAAAGTCCGTCACAGTTACGGGTACAACCTGCTTCTCGGCAGTGATTGGCAGAAATTGAAATCCACCCGTTACAAAAGACCTACTCTTTCACTCCTTTTCTGCGATGTCGATTCAACTCAGGGAGCAGTGGTAACTTATGCCAATGCCAATGACAATAAACCATGTTACCGTCACAACAACACGGCAAACTTCGCCTTCGCCGATGGTCACACTGCCTCACACCGGCTTGAAGAAATACCCCATCAGGATCGCGGCGACAGCAAATCAAAAGCATTCCAGTGCATCCTGTGGGATCCGACCGATGCAGTTTATCTTGACTGGAACAAACATTGATAAGTCACGGTGATCTACATGCGTAAATCCATTATTTTTCTTTTTTCCTTCCTGATTTTTCAGCTTTTCGCATTGGATATTGTCGTGCCGGAAAATCCCCACCGTTACGAAAAAATGGCAGCAGAGGAACTTCTGGAGGCTCTGCACAAGTGCAAAGTTGCCGATATCCGCATCACCGATGCCAAAAGTGCAAAATCCCCCGCAATCTTTCTCAAAAGCAGTTCTTCTGAAGGTAATAACGAAGCATGGCAACTGAAATCAGCCGGTAAAGATCTGCAGATCACCGGCTCTTCCCCCATCGGAACTCTCTACGGGGTTTATGCCCTGCTCCGCAAAGCCGGAGTCTATTTCATTGCATGGGATGAAAGTGTTTATCCGGATTTATCCAAATGGAAACTGCCTGTACTTGACGAAAGTGCTTCCCCGGCATTTTCCGGCAGACAGATTTTCAACCGTTACCCCAATTTTTTCCGGGATAACGGGGCAAAGAACAGTGATAAAAAGTTCTGGCTCTACTCCTTGCGTAACGGCTTCAACGGCACAACTCCTGTTTTCAACCACAAAGCTCTCTATCTGGGCGATGAAATGCGGTGGACGACCCGTGCTCACTTCTGTCACAACTATTACGAATATCTCAAGCCCTCGGAATATTTTGAAACTCATCCGGAATATTTCAGTATGACGAAAGACGGCAAACGTGCCGCCAATGCCCACCGCCGGGGAACCCAGCTTTGTTTGAGCAATGCTGCTGTGGCGAAAATCGTCGCAGATAAAATGAAAGAATTTATCCGGCTCGACCGGAAAAATCTGCCCCGTGATCAGTGGCCGCTTATTTACAACCTGACTCCCAACGATGCCGCCAATGAGATATGTTTCTGTCAGCCGTGTCAGAAAATCGTTGCTGAAGAGGGGTGTGAAACCGGATTACTCATCCGGTTTACCAACGAAATCGCCCGTCAGGTGCATCAGGAGTTTCCCGGAATAAGAATTCTCACCCGTGCGGCAATGGGTTCAGAAGCTCTGCCGAAAACCAAACCGCTTCCGGAAGTCACTGTCTATTATGCCGATAACTTTACTGATGCCAGCTGTTTTGTACCGCAAACTGCTGAACGGCGGAAAAATATCCTCCGCTGGGCAAAGGCTTTTGACCGGGCGATGATCTGGGACTACTGGAATATGGGACTGGGGGCTTATTTCACACCTCCGCGTCCGGAAATAGTGCTGGATGCGATGACCGATGACCTCAAGTGGATGGCGGCAAACGGAGTCGTTTCCCTTTTCACCGAGGCTGAAAGAGATTTCCTCATCCCGCAGAACTTCCTCGATCTTGAATTTTTCGTTCTCGCTCAACTCATGATCGAACCGGCACAGGATAGTGAAAAACTTATCGACATCTTCCTTTCCGGTTACTACGGCAAAGCTGCACCTTATTTGAAAAAATATTTGAATAATCTGCGTAACGGTATCAAAAAGCACTCAAAAGTACAGCTCTGCTGTGCCGCATTGCGTTGGGAATACCTGACCGATAAATTCATGCTTGAAAACTTCCTGCTCCTGCAGGATGCCCTCAATGCAGTCAAGGATGACTCCCGTTATCAAACCAGAGTTATGGCAGAAACACTGCCGCTTTATTACTCCATTCTCTATTACCGCAGTGAAACGGAAAAACCTTTTGCCGCCGCCGGAATAACTATGGATAAAGTCCGTAACGATTTGGCTCTTTACGCAGAAAAAGTATTGGCTTCGTGGGAACTTTCACCAAGAAGATTTGCCGCACAGAAAAAGCGGCTCGCAAAAAAACTTGCTCCATTGGGAGCAAATCTGACCATCCCTGAAAAATTTGCGGGAATTGCAGGTGTGAAAATTTTTGCCCATCCCCATCAACGCCGGGTCGCTCACTCCAAAGCACGGGCAGTAAAAGATGCAGCTTCTCTAACCGGTGAAGCTGTTTTATCCGACTTTCACAAAAGCCGCAAATTCACTCATCCCGGAGTAAAAAACTTCTCGTTCTACGATTACGAAACCAAAAAGAATATCCAGTACACCGTTAACCCTGTTGATGAGGAATATCACTGGTATACGATCAAAAATATCCGGGTTTCACGCAACTCGATCTTTACCGCCCATTTGTGGCTGATCCAGATCGATCTTTCGCAAGCATGGGACTTCCCCCATGCCGGGAAACCGGAAGTCAATGAC
Organism: Victivallaceae bacterium; assembly: GCA_045644425.1. GTDB lineage: Bacteria > Verrucomicrobiota > Lentisphaeria > Victivallales > Victivallaceae > UBA1784. The sequence goes on from JAZRGW010000034.1 coordinate 93,118, forward strand.
TACGATCTGCATTTCCGGGCAAAATTCACCGGCAAATCATTTTTCCCCGACTCAAAGAAGAATGATGCCATACTGCTCGATTGTGTGGTACTGACTCCTAAAATGAGCCGTTGAATATGCGGCTGTTTACAATCGCTGCAACCGGGATCAGGAGTTTACAAGCGGGATTTTACACGCTCTATTAATCAACTCCGATCCCGGTAATAAAACTTTTTCTGCCGTTCTTATTTATCCCAGGCTTCGTTGCCCCAGATTCCCTTTGAGAACCATGCGGACTTGAAGCCGTTGATATGTGCCAGACGGCAGGCTTCTTCAATCCGGTCAAGATGATTGGGAATATAGTTGAAATAATCCGGAAAACTGTATTGTTCATGAGTTGTCAGATTGACAATATCCTGATCTTCCGGCAGAGAAGCAAATTTTTGCTGAAGAACATCTATATCATCATAATTACAACAGGTCAGACCGGTACCGAGGGTAATATCGTATTGGCGGTCATAAATGATTGAATCAACTGTCTGCATGTAACGGCCCATATCCTGCTCATAATAGTAACCGATGTCGGATACGGGAACAGAATGAGCCTTTTCGGAAACACTGACGACCCCGTCAAGGAACATGCCTGTAAGACACTTTGTTCCACGTTCCTGCAAAACATGAAAGTTTTCCGGATTGGTCATTGCCCAGTGGATAACCATCGGCGGCATAAAACATTCAGCTCCGGCAAAGCGGCAGACCTCATTATATACTTCATCGAAATCCGCGGCAAGTTTTTCTGCACTTGCATGCTGATACGGACGGTCGGGAAATTCACTTCTGGCATGAAATGAAAGCTGCAGCCAATCTTTGTTTGCCTGAAATTCATTCTTGTAATCATCAGGAAAATCAGCAAGCGTAAAATCCTGATGGTGATCATCGGTAAAGAAAAGATTCAGCAGAAATTTTGAATCGTATTTTTCGTGGATCGCTTTCAAACGCCCCAGAAACATCTCATCAAAGATCGATGCCGGTCTTTCTTTGGCAATAGAACGCAGGAAGAAAATGCAGTCGTCAAAGAAAAAATGACTGCGTTTGAAAGATTTTTTATCCCACAATACCGTTATGGTTAAAGTGCGTTCACCGTAGCGGTCTGAAGCAGAAGCAGTAATCTTATTCACCCGGTCCGTCAGGCGGATGGTTGCAAAAAACTGACGGTCCCGGCGGATCACCGGCTGACCATTGACAGTTACTTCCGCCTGAGGTTCAGCAAGACCTTCAACTTGAATTTCAAGATACTTTTCTGTTTCGATTCCTTTGTGACGGTTCAGTACGGCACCATCACGCAAATTGGTTATCTCAAGCATTTTTCCTTCTCCTTGCTTTATCTAATGAGACAATTACCTCTATTTTATTGAAATTTCTGTGGATGTTGTACCGGAAAAACAAATATTCCTAACCTCATTTTCTCCCGGACGGTGAATTATAACCGTCGGATTTCCCTCGCCATGTGCGGTGATTTTCCCTGACGGAGCAAATTCCAGATGCAGATTTCCTGCAGTTTCCAAAACCATATTTTTGAAGAAATAAACTATTTTGACTTCCCCCTCTTTGACTTCCAGCGGAATGGTAAACTCCGGGGTGTGCAGTGAAACCTCTTTCACATTTCCTGCGGTACTCCAATCGGTATTGAGCAAAATCATCTGACGGAATATTTCTGCTTCCCGAAGGTTCCAGAAAACTTCTTTTGACGGGTCTTCGATGAAGTAATCACCTTTATTTTCATCGCAGAGATTACGGCAGAATGCCGCCAGTAATCCACTCAATGCCTCATGTCCGGGATAAGCCCATGCGGTCAGCGTATAAACAATTCCCTTTCCGAAACGGTGCTTTACGATCAGCGGTTTGCCGGAACTCTTATCGGAAACAACCACTTCCGCTCCGCAAAGAATCACATCAGCCAGACAGCACTCTCCATCCTCATCAGGTGAAAAACTGTAAGTGCGGCTGGATGATTCATCACCGTTGATACCAGCGTAAGAACCGGAATATTTTTCCCCTTTACCCAACACTTTGATACCGGCAAATTTACTCAAATCACCGCCATTGAGCAGGTCGAGTTCTTCCATATCCAGCAGAAATTTTCTGCCGGTATGTTGAGAATATTCCGTGATTCCGGCAAAATATGTGCCGCCATCGGCAACAAATTTTTCAAATTTTGCCTGATCTTCCGCGTTGGCAGTATGCCACCCCAGATTCAGGATCAATTTGTAATTGCTGAATTCTTCTGCAGCGGCTTCAACCGGCAACTGGTCAAAATCACCGTAAGGCGTGCCGGAAAAATAGAATCTCCGTTTATCTTCCTGCTGACGCAGCGGATGCGTGGAAGCCCCGGGCATCAATACATCAAGTATCTGGTGTTTCTTTTCCGGCTGGCGGTGTCCCCATTCCGGAGCAGGATTGCCGTGTTTTCCCCAGACACTGTAAGAGGGATCCTGTTCAGCTCCGCAGACAAAGCCGTTGAAAGGAGCTTCAAAACGCCCTTCCAGTGAAGCAATATTGATCCGCAGTTTTCCTTTACGCGGATGAGTGGCGGCAAACTTCATGAAATCACGGGTCATTTTCCGTTTACTTTTAGTCAAACGGTCATCCCATGATTGCTGTTCCTCTTTAAAGGTGATAAAAAGACTGTCTTCTTCATAGATATTGTTTGCTCCCATTGCCCACGCCTGATAAAGCGACAGAAAATAGTGTCCCAGGTGCCATGGTTCAATATACGGCTGGGCAGAATGCTGTACCGCGATATGCACTGCCCAGTCGCCTTTGCCGTAAATACGGCTCGCAGGGCGTACCAGTGAACAGAGATGCTGGGTGTGCGGAACCATGGTTTCAGCACGGATATACTCCAAACCTGCCTGAAAGAGGTAGCGCGCCCCGCCGCCGGCATCTCCGTAACCGTAACGGAAAGATGTCTGTTTATTTTTATCGACATCAGCTTTTATATAAGCAATGTAGCGTGCCATTGCTTCGGGCATGGTCAGGGCCGGATTTTCCGGATCGGGGTCTGCCGCATAGATCGTACCTGCGATTTCGTGCCATCCGCCGTTATGCATATATTTTCCTGCCGCTTCCGCAAGTTTTCCGGAAGCATGGCAATTTACGCTTTGCACAAAAATCCGGTGATCGGCACAATATTTTCCCCAACGCTCAAGCAATTCATCCGCAGGATCAGATGCTTTCGGATAAGGACGGAAATTGCGGAATACCACCGTATTGCCCAGACGGGTACGGGAAATATACTCGAGAATTTGATCCATATCACCGTTATCATCATGGGGAACAGTGGTGAAATCACAACCGACCATGACTTCAGGAGTTTCCGCAGCTAAACCGTAAACCGCGGGAATGAGTGCCGAAGTTGTTTTGCCGTTGCTGCAAACAGTGAATTTGTAATCCACTCCCGGATTCTGCGGCACAACTGCGATTTCATTCCAGCCGGGAACAAGAGATTTTGCAACACTCGTTTTTCCGTCGGAAACAGTTGCATTGCAAGATTCAACGGCATAAATCCTGCCAAAAACTTTTTCTCCTGCCAAAGCCCATTGCGGCAACTCGGTTTCCAAATGCTGAACCTGACGCTGACGGCAGGTGATTTTGGCGATCCACAACAAGTACCCCTGTGAAATTTGTGAAACGGTGATTTTGCGGATAGCTTTTTTTATCGGGAAGGTGAACCAGATATCTTCCATAAGCTGGATTTCCAAATCGTGGCATCGGAAAAAATGTTTCTTTTCCAAAACAGTGCCGTCATCTGTTTCCAGACGGATAAGTGCTTCTGCACTGATAAAATTTCTCTGCCCTTTGGCAGAAAGTAAAGTCTCAAATATCGGGTTTGCCGCTATATCGCTGCTCTCTTCCGGAATTTTTGAAGTATCGTCGGGTTTCAGAAGCATTCCCTGAATATGTACGGTCAGAAGGTTATCTTTGCCTTGTGATGCCGGATGAGCTTCAAATGGCAATTCCAGTGTTTGCTCCGGGGTCAATTCTGCCATGATCATCCGGCGGTTGTCTTTTACCCGCAACGGCATATTTTCTGCGGAAAACTCCACCATGCCCGGCAGAAAATTGTGCGGTCGGAACCAGTAATATCCGTAACGCTGAATTGTTATCACACAAAAATCATATTTCCCGCCGACAGGAAAATATAAATATCCGTCACCGGCAATTTGTTCTGCGGTAAAGGTAAATTCACCATACTGGTTTTTCAAGGTAAATACCGCATCATCAGCACATTCAGCAGTGACCTGCAAACCGCCTTGAGCGCGGCGGGTGATAACATTCTGCCATGAATTGCCGACAACGGGAGTTTTTTCAGGATTGTAACAAATTCCGAAACAGACAAATGGATAGGTCAGCAGTTCCATATTCATAACAGCATTCGGATCAGAACAATTCAGCGAACCATCCCAGCAATACACTTTATGATACAGACGGCGGCTGTAAAGCATCTGATAGCCCCAGTTGATAACAAACTCCAATTTCATAAAAAATTTCTCCTACTTTATTTTTCAACTGCAAGAACTGCTGCTTGCTGAAACATCTTTTCAAAGCAGATAAGCTGCTGTAAAATAACCGTCAGAGTATATCTCAAAAGCACTTTGACGGAGTATTCATGGCTTATCTTTCAAATCATCGCGGCGGTAAAGATATATTCTTGATTCTGCATGGTTGAAATATAACTCTCACCGTGATATTTTACAACCAGCCGTATTGATTTTTCAATCTTTTTTGATATATTTCAGTAATCGAATCCTGATGTATTCAGATGCCGTTTATTTCCTGCACATCCTCCAGTACAAATTCTCTGCGGACATCAGGAACTGCCAGATTTGTTGCACACCCGGCAAAATCTGCATTTTCCACATGCCGCATATAGATCCCCCAGGCGGGCAGAATGCCGTAATATCCGATTTCCGGATAACCATCGGCTCTTTCCGGGATCTCGTCCCAGCCGGGATTTTCCGAACTGCCGGGCAAGGTCAGATCGATATTACGGATGGTTATATCTTTCACCGGATTTCCGGGCAATCCCATTACGCCCAGACAGTTGTGGCTGAATACAGGTGTCCCCGATTCTGGCAGGTGCAGTGCCCGGATGGGGGCGGCGTGGTGACGGATTTTTCCCCGCAGACCATCAATTTTTATTCTCTGGATGGAGCCGCTTTTTTTCGCCGGATATTCGCCGTAGACACTGCCCCTTTCACCCAGACGGATGAAAAGGGGATTGGTGGCGGAAATGATTTCAATATCAGATATTTCAATATCGCTGATATTTGCACCGTCGGTACTGAAAATCTTTATTGCTCCCATTTCGCCGTCAAGGATGGTATTGCTTTTGAAAACCACATGACGTATATCACCGTAAGTTTCCGTGCCGATCTTGAAAGTCGCCGCTTCGGAACGCAGTTGACAATCGTGGATGCGGATATTTTCACAGGGGGATTCAAGGGTGCTTTTCAGGCAGACGGCATCGTCACCGGAATCGATCTGGCAGAAACTTATTTCCACATCAGAACAACTGTCGACATCAATACCGTCATTGTTGCTGTTTGCATGACTGTAAATATCCAGATGATCTATTTTTACCTGCCTGCAGCCGCGGAAATGGCATGTCCATGCGGCGGATTCCCGCAGTTTTATACCACTCAACCGGATATTTTGACAATTGACAAAACGCAGCAGCATCGGACGGCGATGAAAATCCGGATGATCTTCAGAGAATGCTTCACCCGATCCTGAAACAACGCCGTATCCTTCGATTGCTGCATTTTCAATACTCTCGCCGAAAATCAGGGCTCTCCCCCGTTCCTGAGCCGCACCGTCGCAGAATTTATCCTGCGCGGCAGGGTAATCACTCAAAACTTCTGATCCGCAGATAACTGCACCTTCGGAAAGGTGCAATATCACATTACTGCGTAAGAAAACAGTTCCTGAGCGATATATTCCTGCCGGGATGATTACCTTGCCGCCGCCATTGGCGGCACATAAGTCTATTTCTTTTTGGATATCAAACATTTGATTACCAGGATTCTACTCTGTTGCCGACGACAACACTTGCTCCACTGTTCCATTTTGCACGGTTGGAGCTGTTGTCGTCATCAATATTGACCAAATAATTTTTCATCTCGTTGAAGCTTTTCTGAGCAGCATGACCGTCGGCAAAACCCTGGGAGATATTACTGCCGTGACGGAACGATAACACTGAACCGCTGTTTCCGTAGGAGCTGTATGCCAGGTCGGGAAGATTGGTCTTTGCTCCCTCGGTGACGATCACCAATTCAGTCGGTTTGGTCATTTTGGGAAGATTGATAACAACTCCTTTGGCATTGCCGGTATTGGCAACGCCGTATTCACCTGAATTTTTCTTCACACCCAGAACATAGTTGATATCCTGCGGGGTTGCATAGTGTGTATAACGTTTAACGATGTTGTTCCCGTGATCAGCAGGAGAACCGATAGCAGATGGACACTCTATTGATTCAGCTTCAAGCAGTTTCGGCATATTGAAACCGAAAAAACCTGCATTGTTCTGAATATTTGAGTAGGTGGGATTTGCAAGTGCAAGTACAAATGTCGCGTAATCACCGAAGGTCAATACCACAGATGCTCCGCAAGAGTCGGAATACATCTGGAATGCGGTGGCACACTGTTTCATATTGTTGATGCAGCTTGCCGATCTGCCGCGCTCACGGGCACTGTTGAGTGCCGGAAGCAATATCGCTGCAAGAATCGCGATAATCACTATCCTGCCGGTGTAGAATTTCTGACCTTTGTTTCTTCCTTTTTCTTGATTATCAAGCATTTGTGATTTACAATACTTTTTAATGGCAGAATTTTTCAATTTTTCTGTCAAAACTTCTGTTCAGCTCAATTTT
>JAZRGW010000035.1:0-41307 GCA_045644425.1 Victivallaceae bacterium
TCATTGCCGGACGCCATGACATATTCGGCACTCATCAAAAGCTCCTGATAAGTATTGGCAAGACCGCGTTTGAGCAGAATGGGTTTATCAGTTGTACCGAGCTGTTTAAGCAATTCAAAATTCTGCATGTTTCTGGCTCCGACCTGGATCACATCCACATCATCAAAAATGTCGAGCTGGGAAATATCCATGATTTCAGTAACGATCGGTAATCCGGTATCTTTTTTCGCTTCCAGGAGCAGTTTGAGACCTTCTTCCCGCAAACCCTGAAAAGCGTAAGGGGAAGTACGGGGTTTGAATGCTCCACCCCGGAGCAGCGTCGCCCCGGAAGCTTTCACACTGCGGGCTACTGTAATGATCTGCTCTTCGCTTTCCACCGAACATGGACCGGCAATCACAGTTAATTTACCGCTGCCGATGACCGCATCTTTGACTTTGATCACCGTATCCAGCGGATGGAATTTCCGATTGGCGTTTTTGAAAGGTTCCTGCACCCGTTTGACTGCTTCCACGATATCCATCTGACAGAGCAGGTCAATATCGATTTTTGCAGTATCACCGACCAATCCCATGATCGTCTGATGCATACCTTGAGTAATATGAGGGGTGACGCCCTGACCTTTTATCCATGTGATCAGATTGTCAAGCTGATGCTGTTCCGGATTTTCTTTGAGAATAATAACCATTTTTCTTTCCTTTCAGGTAATTTAAAAACAAATAAAAAACCCCGCTATGAACTTTTTCACAGCGGGGTATCGAAGTAACCTGCAAATAATTGCCGCAATATTTTCAACTTATTGCACCAACAAGCACTCCACCCCGCTTTCTAAAGTAAAAAGCGAAGCAGCTGATAAAATAAAATCGGGTGCTGTTGGTAAAATTTTTCATAATTTGATTAAAAATCCTTGTTTTTTCCGCTTTTTAATATAACCGGTTTTCTCCGGTTGTCAATAGCAGAAAATCGAAAAAAATAAAAAATTATTCAATGTTTTTCTGCTGATTTAGGGATGGTCATGGCGAAAAGCGTATTGCAGACAGCCATTATTGCGGAAAAGGCAAAAAGATATCCCACACCGAATTTCACCCAGATCCAGCCGCCTGCCGGAGCGGAAATAATGGCGATCAGGTGATTGATGGAAATTCCGGTGGAAAGAGTGGAAGTCAGCTCATCCTGCGAATCTGCCAGACTCCGCACATAGATATTGGTTGCCAGACTGGTGGTACTGATTATGGCATCGAGCAGAAAGTTGACACTGACCACCCAGAAAGCGACTTGCGGCGGGAATAAATTACCGGCAAAACCGTATAAAAGACAGACCACGGTCAAAATCACTGTATCCCAGATCATGGTGTTGCGGTACCCCCAGAAATCGGTAAGTTTGCCGATGGCGGGTGCGGCAAAAATGTTGACAAATGCACAAATACCCAGCAAAAGAGCCATCTGTGCCGTTGAAAAATCGTACTCCCGGATCAGAACGTAAGGTGCAAAAGTCAGAAAAATCTGTTTTCTTGCACCGTAAAATAGTTCCAGAGCGTAGAACTTGGAAAATTTACGGTGGAAATACAATCTGGGACGCTTTGAAGGAAGTGTTTTTACCGATTTGGAAAAAGTGCTTAAAACACTTGCTGCCATCAGTAATGCGATCACGACCCATAAAAAGTTAAAAAGAAGTTTTTCTTCCCGGTGGAATATCTGAGTTCCGATATAAAAGATAGCCGCAACCAGCAGACTGCCGGAAACCGTTCCGAAATTCATTACACTGGTCAGAAATCCCAGCGATTGACCGGCTTTTCCCGGTTGGGCAAGCTGCATGGCAACTGCGGAACGGATCGGCATCACCAGATGTTCTCCCATGCTCCAGACCATGATGAATGCGACCACTGCGATCTTATCCGCAGGGATCAGCAGCAGTATCACACCCAACATCGAAACAAGAGTTCCCAGACGGATGATTTTCCAGTCACTTATTTTATGGAGCAATGCGAGAATAAAGACCAGAGCCAGCCCCGGCAGTTCTCGGAAAAACTCCAGCCATCCTCTTTCGACACTATCCATATGCAGGATGTCGGCAAGAAAGTTATTCATCGCGGCGGCAAAACAGCCGATACCGATACCCCAGACCAGAATACTGAAAAAAAATGCTCCCGCTCCGGAATCAGGACGGAATGTGTTACGGATATTCATTGAAATAAACCTTTTTTTATTGAATTTTGCAAATCACCATAATATACCACACCCCCTCCCTGTTTTCAACAATTGAGTTCTCAAAAAAAAGAGTGGCAGAATTGAAGGTTTTTATGAATTTTCAAAATTTTTTCTTGCTTTCAAGATCTTCAGGTGCTATTTTATTTTCAAACATTTAAGGAGATTGTTATCATGAATATTCTGATGATCGGAAACAGCTTTTCCATTTGCGTAGGCAAAAATCTGCCGCAGATAGTCAACGCAAGTAAAAAACACCAGCTTACTCTCACCAGTGCCTTTATTGGAGGCTGTTCACTTGAAACCCATGCCGATCACCTCCGGAGTAATGAAAAAGATATTTCATTTTCTCCCTATCTCATATCTGAATGGGATTCTCTGGATGCCGGAATAGAAAAACAACGTGAAGGAAATGTGCTTGAACTTCTGAAAAACAACCGGTATGACGTGATCTCCATTCAGCAGGCGAGCCATCTCAGCTGGGATTATTCATCGTATCAGCCGTATGCCGGAAAGATCATTTCCTGCATACGCAAATTCAACCCTGACGCAAAAATCATTATCCAGCAGACCTGGTCATACCGCAATGACTCACCACGTTTTGCCGAATGGGGATTTGATGCAGATGAAATGTTTAAAAGAGCAAGAGCTGCTTATCATTCTTTTGCTGCCGATCAGAATTTTGAGATCATCCCCACCGGGGATGCCGTCGATATTTACCGGAAAAGAAGTGAAAGAGTATTCAAAAAACTTTCAGAAAACGAGCTGGCAGAATACCGTTATCCGGATCTGCCGCCCATGGCTGATGATATTGTCGGTATTTTCTATTGGAGCAAGCAGGAAGATGGTTCCATGAAACTTGCTGCCGATACCATCCACCTCAATTACCGCGGTGAATATCTTCAGGCATGTGTCTGGTATGGAAAACTTTTCAATGAAGATCCGGAAGATATCATCTGGGAACATCCGCAGATCAGCAGCGAAGAGTGCCGTGCCATGCGAAGTGCAGCCAAAGCAGCACTCGGATGATACGATCTTCATACGCTGTATAAATTCACAAATTTCTGCTTCTTTGAATTGTTTCGGTTTTCAAACCGGAAATATTGCAAGGTTGTTTTTTAAAGTGAATGGTGATATATTATAGCTCTGAACAAGGAGTTTTATGGATTATATCGACCTTCACACTCACAGCACCGCTTCCGACGGCACATTCACCCCGCAGGAGGTTTACGATTCCGCTCTGGAGTTGAATCTTACTGCCGTGGCACTGACCGATCACGACACGGTTGCCGGTCTGGATGAATTTATTGCCGCCGGAAAAGATCATCCGGAGTGCGAAGCCGTTCCCGGCGTGGAAATTTCCTGTCAACTGGCGGATAAGGAAATACATATCCTCGGTATTTTCATTGATCACCGGTGCAAAACTCTGCTGGAACTTCTGGAATTCTGCCGCAATGAAAGGATGAAACGCAACCGGGATATTTTTCTCAAACTCCATTTCCTCGGTTACGATCTGAATATTGATATGCCGGAATTCAGCGGTAAAACTCTCGAATCAATCGGCAGACCGCATTTTGCCAGAGCATTGGTCAACAATTTTCCCGGAAATTTCCCCACTTTGCAAAGTGTTTTCGATAAACTTCTTGGACATAACAAACCGGCATGGATAAAACGCCGCTACCCTCTGCCGGAAGAGGTGATAAATGCCATCCATTGTGCCGGAGGATTGGCAATATGGGCTCATCCGATCCAGCGTGATGTACCGGATAAGGCGTTTCTGATGCGTTCATGCCGGAGATTGAAAGCAATGGGGTTGGATGCCATCGAAGGATTTTACAGCATGTTCAGTGCCAGAGAAACTCTGCTGATAACCGAAGCGGCTGAAAAATACGGACTTTATATTTCCGGCGGCAGTGATTTTCACGGCGAAAACCGTCCGGGGGTAGTTCCCGGTTTCGGTGCCGGAGGTTTGCGGATACCGGAAAATCTCTTTTTTCGCCTCAAAGAACTCAAAGCCCTTGCTTTCAGTACTTTGGAATAATTTTTCCATTTCAGGCAATACCGTTTAAAATAAAGAAAAAAATATGTAAAAAAACTGTTTCCGGCAAAATAAATTTATTTTGTTATACGTTATTGAGTCATGGTATATTTCCAATTTTTTCAAGGAGGGATTTTTATTATGCGATGGTCACTTTTGGCAATATCAGCACTTATTCTGGCAGCCGGTTGCGAAAAACCGCTGGCAAAGACCAGAGAAAAAACTACAAGAGTTCATATTTCCGGGCTTCAGAAACAGGTGTTCCGTCAACGTATCCCTCTGCAGGGTACGGTTCAGCCGGTGGAATTCGCCACCATTTCCGCTAAAATCAGCGGTACTCTGGAAATGCTCAAAGTTGACGAGGGCGACAAGGTCAAAAAGGGTGAACAGCTTTTCGGCATCGACCGCCAGGTGTTGAAAAATCAGGTCGTGGTCAAAGAAGATGAGATCAAAGTGCGGCAGGCTGCTCTGCAAAGTTCGGAAATCGAACTGAATGTGGCAAAAATCACCTTTAATCAGGCAAAGCGGGATTATGAACGTGCCAAAAACCTTTCCCGCAGCAAAGCGATCAGCGAATCCAGTGTCGAAGCTGCCGAAACCGATTTCAAAAAGGCGGAAATGGCTGTGAATAATGCCAATGCCGCCATCGCCAATGCCCGTGCCCAGTTGAAACAGGCTGAAAGTAATCTTTCCATCGCTAAAAAGAATCTGGATGACTCCACCACCGTCGCTCCTTTCGATTGCGTGGTTTTTGATAAATATGTGGAAGAAAACGAATTCGTTTCCGCCGGTCAGGATATCCTGAAACTGGAAAATCAGAACTCCCTTGAAGTGATCTGTTTTATCAGTGCCGTTTACTACAACCACATCGAAGCCGGCAAAACTCCGGTCGACTTCACCGACCGCAGCGGTAAAGCGATCGCCCGCAGTGTCATCACCTACAAAGCTCCCGGTATCGATCCGGAAAGCAGAACATTCAAAATCAAGATCTCTGTTCCCCCGAAAACCGCACTGGTCAGCGGTATGCTCTGTGAATTGGATATCATCCTCGCCGAAAGAGAGGGATACGGTCTGCCGGAATCAGCCGTTTTGCTCCGTGCTGAAAACCGGATGATCGCCTACACCGTGAATAAAGAATCCCGGGCGGAAAGTGTGGAAATCAAACGCGGTATCGTCGATAGCGGATTCTGCGAAATCCTCAATGCCGGTGATATTCTCGACAAACGCTTCGTTGTCACCGGACAGACTTTTATCAACAACGGTTCACTTCTGGTGGATGCCAATGCGGGGAAAAAATAAATGTCGTTAAGTTCAATATCTGTACGCCGTCCGATAGCAATGACGGCACTTATCATCGTGCTGGTGATGATCGGAGCTTCGCTTTACGAAAAAATCAGTATCGATCTTTTGCCCAGTATGGAAATTCCGACGGTGCTGGTGCGGTGCGAATATCAGGGAGCAAGTCCATCTGAAATCGAGGTCGAAGTCATCCGCCGGATCGAGGATGCCGTTTCCAGTCTTGACGGTATCCGGCACGTTACCAGTGTGGCAATGGAAGATCAGGCTCAGATCCAGCTTGAATTCAATATGGGAACCAATGTCGATGTAGCGGCGACCGACATCCGGGAGGCACTCAACCGCATCCGTGAAGATCTGCCCGATGGTGCCAAAGAACCGACGATCCGTAAAATCGACACCAATGTCACCACTGTCGTTCAGGCATTTCTGGTCGGCGACCGTACCCAGGATGATCTTTATGATTATGCCGATGATGTGATCGCCGACCGGATCGCTTCGGTTGCCGGCGTGGGTGAAGTACAGGTTTACGGTTCAAATGAGATGCAGATACATGTGCTGCTCGACCGCCGCAAACTTTCAGCGATGAATATCGATATTGCAACTATCGTCAAAAAACTGGAAGCCAACAATGTGCGTAAGCCGCTGGGCCGTATCCAGATAGATGAAGTGGAAAAAAACGTCACCTTTTCCGGCGACTTCAAAAATCTGGATGAGATCCGCAATCTGGAAATCAGCAAATTCAAAAATAAACGGGTCTATCTGCGGGATATCGCCGAAGTAAAACTCATGAGCCGGGAAGTACGCAGTAAAGCGTATGTGGATGGTAAACCGGCGGCAAGATTTAATATCGTTAAAAAAGGTGACGCCAATGCGATTCAGGTGATCAAAGGCATCCGCCGCAAATTTGATGAAATGATCAGAAAAGGTGAATTGCCGACCGGTATGAAACTGGTCTGGTTCAAGGACTCCGGTGAATTTATTCAGGCTTCCGTGGATGATGCGTGGAGCAGTATCGTCACCGGTATCATTCTGACCGCGGTGCTGCTTTTCCTCTTTCTCCATGAACCCAGATCGACCTTTATCGTGATGATCTCCATGCCGATCTCGGTCATTGTGACCTTTGCGGCAATGGCATTTCTGGATTATTCATTCAATATCATGACCCTGCTCTCTCTGGGCTGTTCCGTGGGTGTGCTGGTAACCAACTCCATCGTGGTTATTGAAAATATATTCAAGCATCTGAACCGTAAAGAAGATATAAAGACAGCTGCGGAAAAGGGAACCGGTGAAGTTATTGCCGCCGTTTCCGCCAGTGCTTTGACCAACGTGGTCGTGTTTGTGCCGGTGATGATGATGACCACCCGTATCGGTAATCTGATGGTACCTTTTGCCGGAGTGATGGTCGCAGCCACACTGGTTTCTCTTTTTGTCAGTTTCACTCTGACTCCGATCCTGGCATGTGTGATGCTCAAAGATAAAACCTCAGAGAAGAAAAAACTTTCACTGCTGGATAAATTTTTCATCCCGTGGGATATCGGTTACAACTGGCTCTGCAAAATTTTCGGCAAAAGCATTGAATGGACTGCCCGGAATCCATTCAAATTGCTTTTTGCGATGGCTCTGATTGCCTTTGCCGTATGGAAATTTATCATACCGCAGGTGGGATTGTCATTTCTGCCATTCTGCGATCAGGGCGAGATCCGGATCAAATTTGAGTTCCCGACCTCCTACAATCTGGAAACAACTGAAAAACTGATTCAGGAAGCGGCAGGACGGTTGAAAAAATTTGACTTCATTACCGGTATGAATGTTTCCATCGGCACCTCCAACTCCAGCCGCGGTCAGGTCGGAACTGCCGTTTATCTCGGCCAGATCAACTTGAAAACCACCGGTAAAACTGAACGTACCAAGACCATCTACGATCTTCAGGCGGAGATCCGTAAAGAGCTTGATTACCTTGACAACTGTCTGATCACCCTTTCCATACCTGCCACATTCGGCGGCAGCGGTGCGGAGATCCGCTGCGTGATCAACGGTCAGGATCTGGAAGTGCTTGAAGAAGCTGAACGCAAAGTCATGGAAACTCTGCCCTCTTCCGGTCTGGTGCGTGACCTCGACTCCTCCCGCCGTGAACGCAAACTCAATATCAATATCGTACCCGACCGTACTATTCTGCAGAATCTGGGTATGTCAGGTGAAGAACTTTACCGTTATATGCTCGGTTCACTCGACGGTATCGAAGTCGGGGATTTCCGTCTCGGTTCCCGCACTTACGACATCCGGGTAAAAAATGAGAAAGAATACGGTGAATCCCAGCTCCGGCAGAATGCTCCGGCACTCAAGGAAAATAATCCGCTGGGTACTGAAGTGCTTGCCCGGATCGAAGAAGAGGCTCGTCCGGTAGTGATCAACCGTTATGACAAAGTGCGTACCATGTGGCTCTATGCCAATACCGCCCCCGGGCAGCCGCTGGGCAAGGTTTCACAGAAAATCGAAGAGACTGCCAAAAGCGTTCTGCCTCCCGGATACAATGTGCGTATGAGCGGTAACGTGGAAATGATGAATGAAACATCCAAAGAGTTCATCCGGGTCATCGCTCTGGCGGCATTGCTCACCTATTTGCTGATTGCCGGAATCATGGAGTCGTGGATCAAACCGTTTCTGATCATGTTCACCGTGCCGCTGGGATTTCTCGGTATGTATGCCACACTTTTCTGCTTCGGTATGTCGATGTCGATGATGGGATTGCTCGGCGGTGTTATGATGATCGGTATCGTGGTGAATAATGCGATCCTGATCATGGATGAATGCAGTGTGCAGATTGCCAACGGAGTGCATCCGCATAAAGCGATGATCATTGCCACGGAAGAAAAGTTCCGCCCGATCGTGATGACCAGTATTGCATCTGTGGCAGGTATGCTGCCGATGGCATTCGGCAGCGGTCTGGGTTCGGAATTGCGTTCATCCTGCGGTGTTGGTGTAGTCGGTGGTTTGACCATATCTTCACTGCTTACGCTCTATGTGATCCCGGCACTTTACTGCCTCTTTGTTCCCGAAGAGGGAAAAAAGAGTATTTTTTCCAGAATCACAGGAATATTCTGTAAAAAGGCTTGATTTAAGTCCGTACCGGATGTATTTTAGGCACTGGTAAATTTTACAATTAAATATTCCGTTGCAGGAATATCTGTGTGGTGAGGAAAAATGGCAAAGATCGTCGGCATAGGCGGTAAAAAGTCTTTTGAAATAGATATGTGCCACGGGCCATTGTGGAGTCAGATCATCAGGTTTGTAATACCTCTGATAATTTCCGGTCTTCTCCAGCTCGGCTTTCATTCGGCAGATTTGATCGTCATCGGCCGTTTTGCTTCCCACCGGGCATTGGCAGCAGTAGGAGCCACTGCTTCACTGACCATGCTGCTGGTAAATGTTTTTATCGGCTTATCCATCGGAACAAATGTGCTGGTCGCCCGTTATCTGGGGGAGAACAGCCGCAAAGATATTTCCCGCACCGTACACACTGCCATTCTCACCAGTCTGGGCGGCGGAACGATTCTGGCGGTTGTGGGAATCATACTGGCAAAACCGCTGCTTTTACTGATGGGAACTCCGGAAGATATTCTGGCGATGTCGGTACTTTATATGCGGGTCTATTTTGCCGGAATGCCGCTTTTGATGCTCTATAACTTCGGCAGTGCCATTCTGCGGGCGATGGGTGATACGACCCGTCCCTTTTATTTTCTGCTTTTCGGCGGTGTGATCAATGTATTGTTGAATCTTTTCTTTGTGCTGGTATTTCACTGGGACGTTGCCGGTGTCGCAGTGGCGACGGCGATTTCCCAGGGGATTTCCGGATGGATGATTTTGCAGGTTTTGCAGAAAATGCGTGGTCCGTGCCGCTTTAAATGGCAGAATCTGCGTTTCAAATGGAAAAATATGCGGGAACTGCTCTGGATCGGTCTGCCGGCAGGATTTCAATCATCCTGTTTTTCTTTATCCAATATCCTTATCCAGTCATCCATAAATACTTTCGGCAGTGCTGCAATTGCCGGAATAACCGCGTCAAACACGCTGGAAATGCTCTGTTTCATCTGTCAGGGATCTCTCGGTCAGGCAGTGGTGAGTTTTGTCGGTCAGAATCATGGAGCGAAAAAGTTTGACCGGGTAAGAGATTCCATCAGAATATGTTCGATCCTGACGGTAAGCTGTGCGGTTGTTTCTGCGATATTGATTTTTTCATTCGGCAGACCGCTGCTGGCGATATTCAATACCGATCCGGAAGTGATCAATTACGGTATGCGTAAATTCTGCATCACACTGCCGTTGATCTTCACCTGTGCCTTGATGGAAGTTTTCACCGGTGCGTTGCGTGGACTCGGTCACTCGGTCGCCCCGACGGTGATAACGGTTTTCTTCGTCTGCATCATGCGGGTGATCTGGATCTTCACCATTTTCCGCTGGAATCCCACTCTGGAAACACTTCTTATAAGTTACCCCATTACCTGGGTACTCAATGCCTGCGGAGTAGGTTTGCTGCTCAAAAGCGTACTGACAAAATTTACCAACAGTAAACAAACTGAAAAATTATAAAAGAGAGGAAAAAACTAATGCGTATCGGTTATTTCAAACACTGGAGTCAGCCTCCGTATACTTTTGTGGAATTCCTCGAATCAGAGGGAATCAAAATTGAAAAAATCGACTATTCCAAGCCCCGTTATCTGGAAAACTTCGACGTGGCTCTGATCGAACAGAATGGATTCAACGACTATGTTGAAAACGACGAACCTTACATCACCGACTGGGTGAAACGTGGCGGTATCCTGCTTTTTATGCATCAGGATTATCAACGCTGGGCACCCTCATTCCTGCCCGATGAACTGGGCTGCGTGATGCTTATCCACCGCCATATTCCCACTCTCAATACCGTTTCGGCACGCATCAATAATGAAGGTGATGATCCGCTTTACATGAACTACATGATGCCGTGGCCGGAAAACAGCGGCAAAGAACTTTTCAACTTCCCTGAAAAGATAACTCCGGATGAGATGCTCGATTGGCGGGTTCCATGCAACAGTTTCCGGGTGGCAAAACCGTCAGACGGTCACGATACCACCGAAACTTTGCGTACCGCTGCCCAATCCTGTTTCCTCGCTCCGGAAGCGTGGGAAGTTCTCGGCTCATATATGGATCCCGGTGTGCGTGACGGAGCATTGCTTTTGCGTGGAAATCTCGGCAAGGGTATGATTTTCCTTTGTCAGCTGCTTTTCCCCGAAGTGAAACCGGCTGAAGGCGACCGCTGTATCGCTTTCTGGAAAAAATTCATCCGCAATATGACCGCATATTTTGAAAGATTCAAATCCGGCACACCGGCTCCGGAAATCCCCGCCTCCGGCACTCTGGAACAGAAAAACATCTATAAACTCTGTATCCACATGCACTCACTGGACTGGTTTGCCGCCGATTCCTCCCCCGGTACGATCAACGCCATCATGCGTTATATGGGCTTTGACATCTGTTCACTGGCGGTCAAAGACGTATCATCGTACAACGGCAAACTTGATCCGGTAAAATATTCCGATGACAAAGTGCTTTTCCTCGACGGTCAGGAGTACCATCCATTTAACTGGAATGACCGCTTTGACCATGTCGGACACAACAACTATCACATGCTCCCAATCGGTATCGATCCGGATGCCTACACTCCGGAATTCACTTGCAGTTTCTACGGTGATGAGGAAGTCGATGCTTATTTGAAAAAGGCGATCGCCTATGTGCATGAGAAAAACGGTGCCGTCTGTGCCACCCATCCGACCGGTGTGGATTACTGGTTCGATTACGATTACGATGCGGTGGATAATGAACCTCTGCACTCGCTTGAAAATGATAACATTGAAAAATTCTGGCTCAATGGCGGCAGAATCGCCGCGATGGGCAGCGTTGACCTCTACGGTTTACGCCGTATGCTCGATGTGCCGGTGGTGAACTTCATCTATCTGCAGGGTGAAAAACCGTGCCGTGACAGTGTCGTTAAAGCTATCCGTAACCATCACACTATTGCTGCGATGTTTTTCAATGAAGCGGATATAACTCTCGGCGACAAGATTCCCGGTGATGTGGTTTCTGCAGAAGAGGTGAAAAATTCCGTACTTTCTGTCAAAGCCGCTATTTCCAAAGGCGTAATCAAAGAGGTCAGAGTTTACTCCGGTAAAGAGGTGATTTTCCGCACTCATCCGGATAGTGTAAAAGTCGATCTGCAGTTCCCGATGAAGGATGTGAATCCGGATAAATTCATCCGGGTCGAAGCAGAGGGTGAAGATGCGAGAAAGATTCTGATCAGCACTCCATTCTTTATCGGTTGATGACCGGTAAAGAAAATTACGCAAAAATCAATTCAAAAGAAATTCACGGAAAAATCCGGCGGCAAGCGGAGCACAGGTGCGGCCGCCGGATTGTCCGTCTTCAATGGTCAGAGCCAGAGCGTAAGTTCTGCTCTGATAATGGACAAAGGCGATGAAGTGGGTAATATTGCGGCGGAAACTTTTTGAACCGATTTCCGCGGTTCCGGTTTTGCCGTAAATGGTCAGCTCGTCCATTTTTGCCCGTCTTCCTGAACCGCCGGGGGAGTTGACGACCTGAAACATTCCTTTGCGGATAACTTCCAGCTGTTCAGCGGTGACCGGAAGTTTTCCGGTCTTTTGCGGCAGCGGTTCATAACGGGTTATACCCCGGTTATCCACCATTTTATCCACCAGCTGCCCCTGCCATACCGTACCTCCATTGGCGATGGCAGCGATATAGACAGCCAGCTGCAATGGAGTTACCGAAATTATTCCCTGACCGATACTCAATAATGCAGTATCATAGTTGTTCCACCGGGTTCTGTAACGCTGCAGCTTCAATTCCCGTGAGGGCAGATTTCCGGCAGCTTCGGGAACCGGAAGACCGGCTTTACTGCCGAATCCGGCAATTTGCATCATTTCTGCCATCGGTTCCATGCCGATTTTCAGAGCATTATGTATCATGTAGTTGTTGCAGGATTTTTCCAGAGCCCGGACCATGGTCATATCATCCCCGTAATAACGGTGTGCAGAGCAGCCGATAGTGGTATCGCCGACACCGCTTTCACCTGGACAGTAAATTTCTTCTTCCGGATCAATTCCTTCCCGGAGAAAAGCCAGACACATCAGGGGCTTGATCGTTGACCCCGGTGGATATATCGCCTGAAATGCCCGGTTTATCAGCGGTTTGCGCGGATCATTCAAAAGTTGTTGATAATATTCCGGGGAAAGTTTCGGGGAAAATTTACCCAGATCGCCCCGGGGCGATGAAGCGGCACAGAGGATATCACCATTATCCGCATCGATCACAACCAATGCTCCGGTATGATTGGCAAGCAGATTCTCGGCAATTTTCTGGGCTCTGCTGTCGATGGTCAAAATCAGATCGTTACCGTTGACCGGCTCCACTCTGCCCAGCAATTCTTTATGGGCATAGCCGATATTATTGACCTGAATCACCGCCCGCCCGGGCATGGCACGCAGACCGATGGATGAATAGGTATTATCAAAGGTGTCAAAGGTATCAAAAGCAAGTTCAATACCGCTTTTGCCCTCAATGTCATAGTTGTAATAACGGAAATCTTTCCGGTCGCTGGCGGTGGAAAAATCTATTTTTCTGGTGTAACCGATGATGTGGCTGGCAAGATCTTTGCCGGGGTAATAACGAACCGGAGAAAATTGAATATCCACCCCTTCGATATCTCTGGCACCTTCCATGGCACGGGCAAGTTCAGAAGCACTTAAATCCCGGAAAACCGTCATCGGTATTCCCGGATCGTTACGCAAATGGCGGTTGAATTCTTTTTCAGAAGGAAATTCCGATCTGCCGATGGCACCGGCAAGAGCTGCGGCAGAATTGTGCATATGTCTTACAGTACGGACCCGTCTGCCCTGATGCATTTCAGAAGGAAAAAAGATCAGGTCATATGCCTGACGGTTTCCTGCCAGCAAAGTTCCATCGGCAGAAAAAATCCTTCCCCGCAGACCGGGAATTCTCACAAAACGTTCCGATTGACGGGCAATAAGTTTGCGGTGTTCTTCGCCTTTATGCAGCTGCAGGAAATATACCCTGCCGGTGATAACCATGAATACGATCAGAAAAAATAATCCGCAGAGTACGACTCTTATCCGGTCATCATCAAGGATACCGCCATCAATGCCGTCACGGTAACGATCTTTTTTCATCATCTCAATCCCCGCATATCATTATGTGAACCGTAAACTCCGAACCGGGGCAGATCACTGCGTAAATTTACCGCATCAAAAATCAGAACCAGAATAAACATAAAAAGTATTCCGCCGGAAATATGGAATACCAGCAGTGAAAAAGGATTCGGACCGGGCAGATCACCGCCGGTGAAAAGCGGAGAAAAAATATTGTAAAGAGCTGTTAATGCCCCGCAGACGGCTCCGGCACTTAAAGCTGAAACCGGCTGTTTACGCTGCATTCTTTTGACGGTCGCCGAAGAGATATAGAGAACCAGAACTGCATAAATCGTCCACAATGGATAAGGACGGTCATAAATTATATCCAGAATCATCGCGGATAATCCGGCGGCAGTGATTCCGTAAACCTCACCGAAAGCGATTGATAAACAGATTGCTCCGTAAAGCGGCAATCCGGGAGCCAACCCCAGATTGCCGGCAATCAATTCCGGTACGAGCAAAAGCAGAGTAAGAGTAAATGTTATAAAATTTTTCATAACTCCGCCCCCGGCGTATTGCGGAAAATTGCAACGAAACGCAGAGAGGAAAAACGTACTGCCGGAACCAATTCACAGTTGAATTCCTGCTGATAACTGCCGGTCATGCTTTCAAGGGTATACAATTCACCGATTTTTATTCCCGGTGGAATACCCTGTTCAAAGCCGGTGGTGGAAACCAGATCGCAGTGATTGTAATTACTGCCGACCGGAAGCATTCCGAAACTTATTCTTTCCCGGCTGGAAACTGTGCCGCCGGTATTGGTAAAACCGATCTCTTTATTTGAAGCCACTCTGCCGGAAATATGTAATGCCGGATTGGCGATTGTGGTCACTTTTCCGGTACGGGCACCGACTTCAGTGACCACTCCGACCAGAAACAGTTTTCCCTCGGCAGATACATCAACGACAGCAGAACCTTTTTTCACTCCATCGCGGCTGCCCTTGCCGATAGTGAATCCGGTGCGGAAATTCAGTGGATCGCGGAGCATTATTTCAGCCACGATAAAATCCATGTTTTTACTTTGCTGAAGTTTGAGCATATTGCGGAGCTGGCGGTTTTCTTCCATAAGTTCAGATGCCGCCTGCCCCTGCAGGGCAAGTGAACGGTTTACATTGGATAATTTTTCCACCTTTGCCGCAAGAGAACTTTTATCTTCCATGAGCAGTGAGGTATCGCTCAATCTATCCCACGGAGCAGTGATTTTTATATACGGATAGAAAAAACTGTCGGCAAAACGGCTGAAAGCAAATCTGATCACACTGAAAAGCGACGTCAATATGATCAAAAGAAGCAGAATACATACCGCTGTAACTGATGCAGTACGGGGGGAACGGCGGTTTTTCCGGGGATATTCTTTCATAATGAACGGAGTCTTTCCTTGAGCAGCCGCTGGATATACTCCTCGCCGTATAATGAACGCATCAATTCGATATTGAATTCATAGAATAGTTCCGCATCGGGACGGGTTACCATACCTCCTCCGGAAAGTTCGACGACCTGACGGCGTTTACGCTGGTCATTTTCGTAAAGTGCCAGGTGCCGCATCAATGTACGGGGGGATAATTCGGTAAACTTTTTCTGACCGAACTCCTCGGTATACTCTGCTCCCATCAGTGAAACAAGATTGCGGGGCGGCTTTTTGATGCCGTAAACTGCGAGAAAATCTTCAATCATTTCCAGACAGCGTTCCTCATCGAATACCGGATAAGATATTCTTCTGCCGCGGGAAAGAATACTGGGGGGAAATTCATAGTTTGCCGTCAATACCGGCATGATATTCCCCGGCGGCGTAAAAGCTCCGCCCACATTGGTACGGAAATGATACCAGTTGATCGACCGGGGATCTATATCATCAAAAAAGAGAACAAACCGGTGGTCACGGCGGGAACTGAGTTTATTTATCAACTGCTGCCACGAATCTTCCAATGCATCGGGTTCCGGCAGGATCACCACCGTATCCGGCACTGAAAGAGCAAAAGAGATCACCATGCTGGTTTTGCCGTAACCCGGCAGACTGTTGATCAGAAGCGGCAGACTGGTCTTTCCGGAAGCGAAATCCCGGAAATGTTCGCTCAATGCCAGCCGCACTCCGGGGAATCCGAAAAATTTATTTACCGGCTTGACCGAAGATGGTTCTACCGCCTGAAAAACCCCGTTATGGTAACCGAATACCCGGTGCGAACCGAATGGATCGGCTTTTTTCAATTCCAGAGCAAGTTTTTCAATATTTCCTTCATAATCCGGAAGTTGTGAAAAAAGCTGCAACGCTCCGGGCAGAATAGTCTCTTTATCTTCTGCCGGAATTTTTTCCGGAATTTTTTTCAGTTCTTCAAAGAGCAGCAATGCCTTTTTCAGCAGAAACTCTGTATCCGGGGAAAATTGTTTTCCGGAAAGATCATCCGGCAGGATATTTCTTGCAATCAATGCTTCAAATACCTCCCCGGTAATTTTTCCGGGGAGCTTGTCTGCACTGATTTCCCGTGCCAGACAGTTGAGTTTGTCTGCAAGGTTTTTCCCATCGAGCAGTGTTCCGATTTGACGCATGATGCGGTCAGCCGGTTCTTCCGGAAGACCGGAAGCTCCAGCTGTGTGAAAAAGTAACCGGAATGCTGCTCTGACAGGCATTGTCAATTACATCCTTTCAACGACCGCATTGGCAAATCCGGAACAGCTCAATTCCGTTGCACCCTCAGTCAGACGGGCAAGGTCGTAGGTCATCATCCGGTCGGCAATGGCTTTACTGATACCGGAAATAAGCAGATCGGCAGCTTCGTGCCAATTGAGGTGACGGAGCAGCATTTCGCCGGAAAGTGCCAGACTGCAGGGATTGACTTTATCCATACCCGCATACTTCGGAGCAGTTCCGTGAGTGGCTTCAAAGACCGCATGACCGGTGGTATAGTTGATATTTGCTCCCGGAGCGATACCGATACCGCCGACGCAGGCGGCAAGAGCATCGGAAACATAATCACCATTGAGGTTCAATGTGGCGATCACATCATATTCATCCGGACGGGTCAGGATCTGCTGCAAAAATGCGTCGCAGATGCAATCTTTGACCAGAATTTTTCCTTCAGGTACAACGCCGTTGCAGTCAGCCCAGGAGACCGCCACATCGGAATATTCACGTTTGACCAATTCATAGCCCCAGTTTTTGAATCCGCCCTCGGTGAACTTCATGATATTGCCCTTGTGTACGAGGGTCACGCTGCGGCGTTTATTGGCAACCGCATAATCCAGTGCGGCACGGATAAGTCTTTCACTGCCGTCAACAGAAACCGGTTTGATACCGATACTGGAAGTTTCGGGGAAGCGGATCTTTTTGACCCCCATTTCTTTCTGGAGAAATTCGATCACTTTGGCTGCTTCGGCAGTACCTGACATCCATTCGATACCGGCATAGATATCTTCGGTATTTTCACGGAAAACGATCATATCGGTTTTTTCCGGAGCTTTCACCGGTGAAGGAACTCCGGTAAAGTAACGCACCGGACGCACACAGGCATAAAGGTCAAGTTCCTGACGCAGTGCCACATTCAGTGAACGGAATCCGCCGCCGACCGGAGTGGTCAGAGGTCCTTTGATTGCAATGAGGCAGCGGCGGATCTCGTCGATAGTCTCCTGCGGCAGCCAGACGGTATCATTGTAAACGGCATTGGCTTTCTCTCCGGCATAAATTTCCTGCCATGCGATCTCTTTTTTGCCGTTGTAAGCTTTTTTGACAGCACTATTCCACATGTGCATAGAAGCCTTCATAATATCCGGACCGATACCGTCACCTTCAATAAAGCTGATGATCGGATTATCCGGAACCTGCAAACCGTCTGCACCATTGATTACATATTCTCCCTTTGCCGGGCGGACAATGTGTGATACACTCATTTTTTTACCTTTCGACTGATGATTATATGAATTTTTTCTTTTTCTCTGAAAGTTGTTTTATCCTAAAACACTCTTATTTATAATATAGCACGAAAAACACTCTGCCGCAAGGACGCAAGCTGCTCTTATTCAGGATTATCTGCAGTTATTTTACATCAATGGCTGTTGAATACGACAGTTTTCATCAAATCACTGCCTTTTCCCACTTTTAAAGGCTGAAAACGGATATTTACTGACGTTTACAGATGGTAACGGACTATCTGCCGTTGTGGAATTTTTCACACAACCATACTGCCTTTCGCTTCCGGCAGGCGGTATCAGCTTACGCCGACCTGAAGGCTTCGATGATGTTCCGCCGCCTGATCACGTCTCCGTGCGACGGATGGCTGGATTTTCATTTTTTTATATTCAATGCCAGTGCTGCCGCACCGCAGGCAGCCTCTTCACTGCCCTCATTCAGCTCCAGCGGCAACCCGAACTCCCTTTCAATGGCAAGCCGGATACTTTTCACCAGACGTACCGCATTTCCGGAACCTATGACCTTGTTTCTTGAGGCAAGTTCACCGGCGGGGAAACCGGATTTCAGATTGCGGACTATTCCCAGAGCCAATGCACTTGCCAATTCTCCGGCAGTGGCATTGCCGAGAGTCAATCCGGAAATTTCCCCCCGCAATTCCGGAGCATGTCTTTCACCGAGAAAGTGGGGAGCGATTTTTATACTGCTTTCACCGTGTTTCAACATGAAACGGTATCCGGCTTCATCAAGTTTATCCAGCAATTCACCTTTGGGCAAAGGAGCTTCGCCAAGTTCCGTTTTAAAGTTGTTCACCGTATCTGCCAGCCAGGCAAATGCCGCCCCGCCGCAAAGCGGTGCGGAAACCAGCAGATAACGGTTGCCGGGAAATGGACGCATTTCCAAATTTTCCGGAAGATCATCTATCATCTTATTTGTCACCATCGAAAGCTGTGCCCCGGTGCCAAGAGTCAGGTAGATTTCTCCGGCAAAATCTTTCCCGGTTCCCAGAATCGATGCCTGATTGTCGCCGATTGCATTGATGATCACTGCACTTTCCGGAATTTGAAAGCGTTTTGCAAACTCTTTGGAAATAACTCCGGCGACACTGCCGGATTCCCTGATTTCCGGTAATATTTCCAACGGGATATCCAATTTTTTCAGAGCTTCTTCATTCCATATTCCCTTTGCAGCATCATAAATGCCCCAGCTTGCCGCATGGGTCGGATCGGTTATTACGCTGCCGCCGCCGCGGAGCATGAAACTCAAAGCATCGCTGATGGTTGCTGCCTTTTTCCAACCGGAAATTGCATTTTCCTCTGCAATACGGGCAAGGGTGGTGCCACCGAAACCTTCACGCAGCCTCAGAGAACTTTTACGGTTGAAACGGTCGATCATCGCCTTGCCGCAACGGTGATCCTGCCACGTTACCAATGGCGAAAAAGAACCATTTTCACCGATCAAAAGAAGTGAGTGCATCTGACCGGTGATCCCGATTGTGGAAATTTCCCGCCGCAAATCTTCCGGAATTTTTCCGATAAGTTCCATCACGCAGGAAAAAATCTTTTCTGCATCCTGTTCTCCAACTGCAGGATCATCGTTTACCACAGCCGCGTAATGAGGTGCATTGAGTGCGGTTATCAATCCTTTTTCCTGATCATACACGATCACTGCGACTTTGGTGGTACCGAGATCTATACCAAGAGATTTCATAAAATAAACAACTCCTAAAATATTTCAAAAGCCCGTCTCAATCACTTATTCTTTCTGGAGCTTTTTTTGCTTTTCTTTTCTTTTTTGTTTAATTCTTTATTGTAATCTTTTTCAAGGTCTTTCAACTCTTTGATCGGTTTTCCTCCATTTTTAACCAGCACATCGGAAATAGCTTTGACAAAATCGTAAGCGGTTTTTCCGGCAGGTATTGCCAATACTTTCAACTTACTGTCAAGCACGGCATAACACGGAACCTTTCCTTTGTATATTCCGGCAAATGTTTTTCGCAATGCCAGATCTTTTTTATTCTGCTTTTTATTCGGTTGGGTGTAAGCTATCAGACACACCGCATTTTTTTTCACCGCTTTATCGAAATCATCGTTGTCGATAACATCTTTTTTTAAATTTTTACTTTCTTCATCTGATGAAGGACCGGAAATTATCAGCAGTATCGGTTTCTTTTCTTCTGCGGAACGCCGTTTCGCACGGGCAACATCGGTCAGCCAGCCGCCTGGAATGGTTTCAGCAAAAAGAGAAAAAGAGAAAAAAACAAACAAAAACAGGGATAAAATTTTCATAGCAGCACCTTTTTTTATTTTCAAGCAGTTTACAAATTACAAAAATTCAATTACTTTATTCACATCACCGGCTCCGAGAATGGCGATCACATTTTTTCCCGACGGTAAATTTGCTTTGATAATTCCGGCCTGTTCAAAAAAACTGCCATTGACCGCTTTGCCGCCGGCAGAATCTGCCAGTTTTTCCGCATTTACATTTCCGGTTTCGCTCCATGCGGCAAAGACCGGAGCGATGAAAACGGAATCTGCCAACTGCAATACCCGGGAAAATTCATCAAAATATTTTTCCAACCGGGCAAAACGGTGCGGTTGGAAAAGCACCCGCAAATGGGCATCCGGATAATTTTTCCGCAAAAACTCCAGTGCGGCACGCACTTCAGTCGGATGATGGGCATAATCTTCTATGACCACCAGATCTTCACTTGCTTTATGTACTGTCATCCGGCGTGATACCCGCGGATAATCTGCCGCTGCCTGATATGCTTTGATCCGGTCACAGCCGAGCAGTACCGCCGCTTCTGCAGCGATCCGGGCATTTGCTGCCTGAAACCCATGCAGAGCTGCAAAAATTTCCGGAATATCTTTCAATACCGTTGCCGCCGGATGATTGCCGAGCAAAAGATCACATTTTTCCGAATCATAATAGAGGATATTCCGGGAATTCCGGGCAACTGTGCGGAAATTTTCATTCAATTTTTCCGTGCCGCCCAGACTCCACTCGTGGTCATCCTCGATATTGGGGATAACCGCAAGAAAATTTTTCAGAAGCGTATGGGTTCCGTCGGATTCATCCGCCTCGGTAACAAATATATCCCCATCCCCGGATGCACAACTGGGCAATCCATCAACTTCTGCACCGATAATAAAGCCCGGATCATATCCGCATTTACGCAAAATCATTACCAGTGCTGCGGTGATAGAACTTTTTCCATGCGTACCGGTAACAGATACGCAGCGGCGGTAAGTTTTTGATAATTCGGCAAGATATTCCCCCCGCCGCATCTGCGGGATATTCAATTCGGCAGCTCTTTTTCTTTCGCAGTTGCTTTCCGGTACTGCACTGGAATATACCAGCAATGAAGCGTCGCCGGGCAGATTTTCCGCCCGGTGACCGATACTGATTTTTGCACCGAGAGTCCGCAAATGGAAAATTTTGGCAGAATCCGATTCATCAGAACCGCTGATCCGGAAACTTTTTGCCAGACTCAATTCTGCCAATGGAGCCATACCCGCTCCGCCGATGCCGGTGAAGTGAAGTGATTTCATCAGTCGAACTTGGTGTCATGAAGTTTGCGGTAAAGACCATTGAGCTCCAGCAGCTCCTGATGAGTTCCGGCTTCGGCTATTTTACCCTGTTTGAGAACAATGATCTTGTTTGCATTCTGGATCGTACTGAGCCGGTGGGCGATCACAAATACGGTACGATCTTTCATTGCATGATTGAGTGCATTCTGCACCAGTCTTTCGGTCACATTATCCAACGCACTGGTCGCTTCATCCAGAATCAGGATCGGCGGATTACGCAAAATTGCCCGGGCGATGGTGATACGCTGTTTTTCGCCGCCGGAAAGTTTGAAACCATTCTCCCCGGCAATGGAATCGTAGCCATCTTCATGCACACCATTGACAATAAAATCATGGGCATTGGCAAGTTTTGCCGCATTGATGATCTCCTCATCCGTGGCATCCGGTGAACCGTATGCGATATTGTATTTCAACGAATCATTGAAAATGATCGGATCCTGGTTCACTACACCGATAAGTTTTCGCAGTGAAGAAATCGAACAATCCCGCACATCGTGACCATCGATCATCACACTGCCGCCGGTCACATCGTAGAAACGGGCAAGCAGATTGGCAATGGTGGTCTTGCCGCTGCCGGTTTCACCGACCACAGCAACGATATGACCGCGGGGAATATCAAAACTTACATCATCAATAATTTTCCGGTCATCATAGCTGAAACTTACATTTTTAATAGAAATTCCCTCATTGACTCCGGTAAGTTCGTAAGCATCCGGTTTTTCCGGCAGCGACATATCTGTATCCAGTAATTCAAAAACTCGGTCAGCTGCACCCATCGACTGCTGAATACTGCCTACCACCTTGGAAATATCCTTGATCGGCCGGTACGCCATCAGCGCCGGAGCCAGCAACGCTGCCAGCTGGGTAATGGAAACTCCGGTCCGGTAACTGTAAATCAGAAAAATCACCGTTGCGATCACCACTACCATTTCGGTCATGGGGGAAATCAGCATGTGAAGTTTTACTGCACTGATCACCTGCCGCACATATTTTCTTATTGCCTGATGAAACCTGAGATTTTCATGTTCCTCGGTATTGTACGCTTTTACTGCCCGGATACCGGAAAAAGTTTCATGCTGCCGCTGGATCACATTGGCGATATGGGCAAAACTTTTGCGGTAACGCTTGCGGATACGGCTGCCGATAACGTTTATCGGAATCAATACCAGCGGCATGATCAGACCGAAAATAATCAGCAGCATATAGTTGTCATATTCACGACAGGCAACGATGATCGCTGCTACACAACCGAGTATCTGCAGCGGGGCATTGGTCAAGTCTTCCACGCTGTGTGATACAGAATACTCCAACTGAGCTGTATCATTGGAACAGCGGCTGATCAGCTGCCCTGTATCCATTCCACCGTAAAAACGCAGCGACTGATTGGTCAATTTGCGGAAAAGTTCCTCCCGCAAATCGGCAATCACCCGCACTCCGACCCAGCGGGTACAGAATCCATTTATGTAATGGGCCACATTTTTACAAACCCATGCCAGAGCAAAAAGTAAAGCATAAAGCGTAAAAAGCTGCCATGCCACCTGACCTGTGGCACTCACTGCCTCAAAAGAGAACTTTTCCGGCCAGTAAACATTGATTCTGGTACCTTTTATTTCAAAGGGCAGATGAAATGTTTTTGCCGCTTTATCAGCCTGCTCCAACATTTTTTTCAGCTGCGGGTCACGTTCCAGTATCTCCGGCGACATTTCGCCGGCAGATTCAGCGCTGATCACGCTATGTGTGGGAGAGGCATCTTTTACCACTCCCACAACTTGCGGGATCATCAGCAATGTGATGAAAAGTGAACCGCCGACCACCATTCCCGCTAAAATTCCGATAGTCAACCGGAACCAGTAGCGTTTGGTATATGAAAGCAGCCGGAGCAGATTATGCAATACGTGTGCGTGTTTCGGCAAAGACATTATTTACCATAAAATTTTGCAATTGTATCGACAACATACTGGAGCTGGTCGGCACTCAATTCACCAAAAATCGGCAGAGCGAGGATCTCGCCGGAAGCCTTTTCGCTTTCCGGATAATCGCCAGTTTTGCCACCCAGATCTTTGAAACACTCCTGCAAGTGCAGTGAAAGCGGGTAATAGACCGCACAACCGACACCGGAATCCAGCAAATGCTGTTTCAGAGCATCACGTTTGCCGTCTTTCACCAGAATACAGAACTGGTTGTAGATATGACGCACGCTGTAACTTGCCGTCTGGGGCAGCACGATCTGCTCACCGATACCGGAAGCAGCGAAAAGTTCGCGGTAGATCGCCGCATTTTTCTGACGTGCTTCTGACCATGAATCCAGTGAACGGAGTTTGATGGAAAGGATCGCCGCCTGCAAAGCATCGATACGGAAGTTGCCGCCGACATATTCGTGGATATAGGTCTTGCTCTGACCGTGATTACGGAAGATCTTCAAAAGTTTGGCTCGTTCTTCAGTATCGCAGCTCACCGCACCGCCGTCACCGAAACAGCCGAGGTTTTTGCTGGGGAAGAAACTGAATGCACCATATTCGGCAAAAGTACCGACTCTTTTGCCCTTGTATTCAGCACCGATCGCCTGACAGGCATCTTCGATAATGAAAAGATTATGTTCTTTGGCAAGAGCCACGATCGGATCCATATCCGCCGCCTGACCGAAAAGGTGAACCGGGATGATCGCACGGGTTTTCGGAGTGATCTTTTCTGCGATTTTGGCAGGATCGATATTGAATGTGACCGGATCGATGTCGGCAAAAACCGGTTTGGCTCCGGCACGCACGATTGCACCGACTGTGGCAAAGAATGTGAAAGGTGAAGTAATGATCTCATCCCCCGGTTTGATGCCTTCTGCCATCAGAGCAATCAGAAGTGCATCAGAACCGCTGGAAACGCCGATGGCGGCACCGGACCGGCAATAGTCAGCCAGCTCTTTTTCAAAAGCTTCAACTTTGTCACCGAGGATAAAACGCTGGGAATCACAGATTTCAGCAACAGTGGCGAGGATTTCTTCTTTCATCGGCGCATACTGTGCGCGGAGGTCAAGCAGCGGGACTTGCATTTTTATTATCTCCTTGAGTTGTTTTTGCTGCATCCGGCTTCTTTTCACCAGATGCAGGTTGTTTTGTATTGCCAGGTTGTTTTTCAACCTTGTTACACTTTTTCTCAATTTTTTCCACCTTTACCGGAACTGCGGCTTCTTTACGGAAATATTTCCAGTAAGTAAATGCTCCGCCGCCGAGGATCAGCAATACGATAATGATCCAGAAAATCTTCCTGAAAGTTTTTGAAACTTTTTTCGGCGGTACAAGTTCATCCACCAAATCTATCAAGGTGATCTCGCCTTTCGGACGCGGCGGAACAAAGGTGAATATACTTCCCATTTTTCTGCTCATCCGCATCGGGCGGTTTACCGCACACCCGCAGCTTTCCAGAAAACGGGAAAGATTACGGCGGAAGATCTTGATCAACGCGTTGATCACCGATGGACCGCCGAAAATAACAATAATTCCACCGAGTACTGCCAATACGGTACTCAATGATACATTCTGCAATGATTTGGCAATAAATGCAATGGAGCTGCCCAGTGCCGCCACCCCGATACCGCCGCCCATAAGCAGCATGGGCAGACTGTTTCCGGCAGCCGGAATTGCGGCAGGTTTCGCAGCAGGTTTTGCAGTTGCCGCCGGCGGTGCGGCTTTATTCAATTCGGTGGTAAGATTTTTCTGCATTTCCGCATTGCGGCTGTTGAAAATCTTTTCGGTTTGTTTGCTCAAAAAATCGGCGAACTGGAAAAACGGTGCTTTGAATGCCTCACCGATGGAAACGGGCTGTTCAACGATATCGCGGATCACCGCATCGTAGATCTGACCGTCAGAATCGAAAAATATTCCGTGTTTGCCGATGAAAAATGAACGCATCGTGCCGCCGGTAACAGCAGCCGCAATCAATTCACCGGATAACTTTTTATCCTGATTCAAACGGCTTAATTCGACATATATCACACAGATATTGCTGCTTTTGATGATCCGTTTATGTTCGGCAGGATTTTTCACTTTCACGGTCAGTGTGAAGTGTCTGCCATCCATGATCAGTTTTCCCATTTGCAGACGGGAAACTTTTTTCAGATTGAAAAGATCCGGCAGCGATACAAAGTTATTGAGAAACTCCATAAGATACTGCTGGAAGAAAGCCATTTTCAGAAGCGTATCCCCGGCACCGATCACCGGAGCAAAACTCAAATCTGAAACAATCAGCTCTTTGAGTTCATCAAACGGGGCATTGCTGTTAAGTTCACGCAGTTCAGCTTCGCTGAATTTTTCCAATCCATCTGCCGCAGCCATTTCGCTCTGCCATCCGGCATAAGCAGCAAAAGCAGCTTTTGCACGCAGATAGTCAGCTTTTTTAAGTGTTCTGCCGTCGAGGAATCCCTGCAACGCACACGAATCTGCCAATTGCAGGAGTTTATCTGCATAAAGCGGGTTCAGCGGAGAATCAAAATTCAATATCCCATCATTTCCCGGTACTGCCACTGCTGCACCCGCCAGAAGATTACGGACATTTTCCGACACCATCAAATCGGCGGAAACATCTTTTCTGACCGGACGTGCCGGATCTGCTGCAAGGAACATCCCTGCATCGGTGCTGAGAAAGTAACTTTCAATAAGTTCTTCACACTCTTTGAAAAGTGCAAACGCTTCTGCGGTCTTTTCACCGTAAACCATGATTGCCGGATCATTATTTTTCCTATCCAGCAGAGCGACTTTACGGGCAAGTGCCGCCTGAAAATCTTCAAGATTGACCTGATTTATACCATCCGCACCGGAACGGTCAATTGTTTTTCTTCCGGAAGCAATGATCTTATTGATCAAATCGACAAGTTCGGCATTCAATCCGCTTTCACAACTGATCACACCGTCGCCATTTCTGCGGGTGAAACCGGCAATATTGCTGGAATCCATAACATCCCGGACTGTTATTCCGGAGCTTTCCGGACGGTTGAGATTTTTCATGATCAGTTTTGCACATTCGATCGCTTCAATACAACCGGGGGCATCGGGATTGATCACATCCGGAGATAATTCAGCTTTTCCTTCAATCAATGCCGAAATATCGCGGAAGTAATCCAGTGCGAACTGCACCGCTTTTCTCACCTCATCGGAACGGATCTTGTTGTCGTGGTCACAATCGATAATTTCCAGAAATTTTCTCTCGAACCGCAGAGCATCTATATCCATTGAGGTAACTGCCCATAATGCTTCATCAAGAGTGAGAATATTGGCAATATCTTCTGCGGAACTGATACGCAGCTGCAAGCCCCCGCCGATAATGCGGAAACGGAAATTACCTTTTGGAGCATGAACCGGAATCATTTTCATCCCTCTATTTACAGTCCGTGTATAACGTTTAACCTACTTAATATAACACGCATACGAACTATTTACAACTCTATCACGCAAATTCCCGGCGTAATTCCTCAAATGTGCCGTTTTCCAGAGAACTCCGTATTCTGGCTGCGAGGTTGAGATAATAGTGCAGATTGTGCAGAGTCAGAAGCCGCATGCCGAGAATTTCACCAACATTCAGCAAATGACGGATATAGGCTTTGGTAAAGTGTCTGCAGGCATAACATGTGCATCCTTCCTCGATCGGGGTGAAATCATGGGCAAATTTTGCCGCTTTCAGCGAAATCGTCTGATTTGCTCCCACATACGCTCCTCCGTGACGGCCCAGACGGGTCGGCAGCACGCAGTCAAACATATCCACGCCCCGAGCCACACTTTCCACGATCTGTCTCGGAGTACCCACTCCCATCAGATAACGGGGGGCGTTTTCCGGCAGACATGGAGCGGCGGCATCCACTGCCCGCAACATCTCTTCTTCACTTTCACCCACGGAAACGCCGCCGATAGCATAACCGTCAAAGCCGATATCGACAATACTTTCTGCTGAACGTTTACGCAGATCATCAAAAGTCGAACCCTGTACGATACCAAAACGCAGCTGACCGTCATTCAGCGGCTGTTCTCTGGACATTCTTTCCCATCTGGCTGTTATTTCCAGTGATTTCAATGCCTGTTCATAGGTTGCCGGATACGGTGTACATTCATCAAATGCCATGACGATATCAGAATCCAGTGTCCTCTGGATCATCATCGACTCCACCGGACCGAGAAAAAAACGTGAACCGTCGATGTGTGAAGCGAATTTTACTCCATCCGGTGTTATTTTCCGCAGATTCGCCAAACTGAATACCTGAAAACCACCGGAATCGGTCAATATCGGTTTGTCGTATGAAATAAATTTGTGCAATCCTCCGGCGAGGGTGATCGTTTCCAACCCCGGACGGAGAAAAAGGTGATAGGTATTTCCCAATATGATCTGGGCTCCCAGATCGTCAAGTTCAGCAGGCGAGACTGCTTTTACGCTTCCCCTGGTTCCGACCGGCATAAATATCGGTGTCTGAATATCCCCTCTGCGGGTATGCAGTACCCCGCGGCGTGCCGAACCGCAACTTTTAATTACTTCAAAACAACTCATAATTACTCAATAAACATTCCCTGATAAAGTTTTTTACACCCATCTGCCATTCCAAGTGATGCCGCCAGATGC
The DNA here is from genome assembly GCA_045644425.1 of Victivallaceae bacterium. Lineage (GTDB taxonomy): Bacteria > Verrucomicrobiota > Lentisphaeria > Victivallales > Victivallaceae > UBA1784. The sequence goes on from JAZRGW010000035.1 coordinate 27,887, forward strand.
TTCGCAAATTCAAAAACTGCCCCGGGACCTCTGCCGGTAATGATCCTGCCGTCGGTCTCCGCCGGATTCGAAGTATATGTCAACCCGCCGAGTTCACTTTCAAAACCGGGGTACATGGTGAATCTTTTCCCGTTCAGCAATCCCCGCTTGGCAAGAACAAAAGGTGCAGCACAAATTGCAGCAATCACTTTGTTTTCACGGTCGGCTTTTTCCAACACCGCCGTCACGACCGGACTTTTATCCAGATTGGCTGCCCCCGGCATGCCTCCCGGCAGGATCACTGCCGCAAAATTTTCCTCAACCAGCGTTGACAATTCAGCATCCGCGATGATTTTCATATTATGTGCCCCGGTAACCAATCCCGGTTTCAAAGACGCAGTAATTACCTCCAAACCAAGCCTCCGGAGGATATCGGCTGTGCCAAGTGCCTCGATTTCTTCAAAGCCATCAGCCAGAATAAGCAAAATTTTTTCCATATTTTCTCTCCTTTTCCATAATATATCAGCACAACCTGCCGGGTTCAAGCGAAATTTTATAAAACTTTTTTGATTCAGCGGTTGAAAAAAGAAAAAAGGCAGTATATATTATGTACACAACGCAGACCTGTGGTGTAACGGTAGCACAAGTGATTCTGGTTCACTTTGTTGAGGTTCGAATCCTTACAGGTCTGCCATTTTTTTGCCCTTTTTCCAAAAATCATGAGTAATCCCCGCAAAAAGCACTCTGTTGCTTTGGCAAATATTGATTTGCCACGCATCAGAGTTTTCTTTTTACCTTGTTTATTTTTGCCGCAGCAAAAATGGGATTACTCACTTTCCTGAGGTTGCCGTCGCTATCGCTCCGGCTCGTCGGGCTTCGCCCTCCGTCGAATCCTCGACTGTCTGCCATTTTTTGTCACGAAAAAAAATAAAACCTTCGAACTTTGCTTCATGTGCCGGAGGTATACTTCATGGTATTTCACCAAAATATTTCCATCATGTTCCGGTACGCTTTAATTACGGCATTGATCCCATCTGCCCGAAAAATTTGTGTTGAAAACAGAAACTAACGGACTTGAACGAAGTTTAATAAACAAAATTCATGCCGGTTTCAGTCTGAAAATATCCGCAGAAGTCCGTTTGAGTCCGGCAGAGATTTCATCAAGAGTTACTTTCGATAAAAAATCGCATTTTTGACATTTTGTTCTTGCATTTTAGTATTCAGCATGATAGATTATAGTCAAGCGGGTGCGTGTTGCATTTCCGGTAAACAATAGAGGTATAAACAAAAATAAAGATCACTGAATAAAAAATTTGGCAAACTGATTGTAAACGTCCATTCCTGAATTACGACCTCATAAATAGACGATTGCAAAAAATATTTACTGTCGGTGTGTCCGTGTATATTTTACACGGCACATTTCGATATGTGTTTTTTGCAGCGTCGTCGTAAACGCAGGAATGGGCACTTCTTCGGAATGTGCCTCTTTTTTTGTTCAAAAAATGTAATAGGGAATATATATTATGAGATGCACAAGATGTGGGAAAGAGGAAACTTGGGTTGAATTTAATCATGGTTTATGCACACTTTGTTATTCGCAGGTAAAAGAACTGGAAAAAGAAAAAGCCGAAATTTATGCCAAAACGCTTCGGGAAAACTCTCCGGAAGAAATCGAAAAAAGAGAAAATAGCGATGGCGATTTTCCCTGGTTTATATTCGTTGCTGTTTGGATAATTTCATTACCTTTCAAATTGATTGGTTGGATAATCAAAAAAGACAAAGAACAGAAATCCAAAGAACTCGCAAAGTTTGAAAAGGAAAATCCAACTGAATTTCACAAATTACATAAAAACATAAAAGAAGCATATGAATACTGGAAATCAAAGCCGGCTTATGAAATTTTACCTTATTCGCTACATTCTGAATATATGAAACATCTCTTCGGATTTTTTATGGGTGGTATATGTTTTGTTAGTGTATGGAATTTTCTTCATATAAGATATTCTATCCCCGAAGAAACAACCTTACGATTTGGAATATTTTTGGGAATTTTATGGTATATAGTTTTTATATATCACTTAGTTGTCAAAGCAAAACGGCACAAGACATTTGTAAGCTGGATATTGTATTCTGAACCTGTTCAAAAAGCTGTGGATTTTATACAGACTCACACTCCGGACAACAACGACTTCAGTAATGAAGAAGAAACTAAAAAAAATATCTTTCGGTTGCTGGAACATCGCCGTGCTTTTCCCAAAGAAAACAATCAGGTGTCATTGGTCAAATATGTGTTTGAGCAACAAGATAATTTGAAATTATTTAAATATGCTTCAGTAAATCAATATGTGAATTTTTCATTTCAAACAGCTTGGCTGTTTATTTTGTTTGGCATGGCAGCTTTTGATCTTTTTTTAGGTGGCGTAATTGCGGTTGTCATTTTCTTGCTCATAGTAACTTGCAAACGCAAACAATATTTCAAACGTCTGCGTCAATATAAGAAAAAACAGCAGGAAGAAATTTCAGATGATTTTAAAGAATCTGGAAACACTGAGAAATCTACTTGCTATTGCCCCCATTGCAAAGGATTACTGGAAGTAGAGGCCGGTTGGAATGGATTGGAAACAGAATGCCCGATTTGCAAGCAAAATTTCATTATAGAAGTGGGTAAATAATAGATAATGTCCCAAATTTTGTGAACCCCAAGCAGGAGCTTATAAAAAAATATTTCTGTTAACGTGTGGAATATATCACATAAGCGGTGATTTGTCAACCCGGCAAACCAAACACGGGGTTGTTTACAACCGGTGGATGCAGTGTAAGGCAAGGTCGCTGGTCAAATCAAGGCGGATGAGCAGGAGTGTACTGACGTACATGACTGCGAAAACGTCCGCAGATTTGCCAAGAGATTGCCCGCAATGCACCATCGCAGTAAAGATTTTTCACAAAAAATGAGACAATAACAAATAATAAGTAAAATATAGCTCATCGGGGCTGTCGCAAAACTTAAAAGTTCTGCAATAGCCCCTTTTACAAACAGTTTTATTTATAACGATCCCGTTGTGGAAATATTTAATCTTTTTTCATAAAAAGCTCAACAACTGGAACTGCGACATCGGGCTGTTTGACCGGCAGATTTACAATCAATGAACCGGCTTGATCAACTGCTCCATTGATGTTTATTCTGTCTTTGGCAACTCCCAAAGCAAGGAAAGAAGCGTCATTGAGCAGCTGGGCATATTCCACATCTCCGGCATTTATGCCGCAAAGCCGCACCCGGCGGTCGGGATATGAAAATATATGCAGATAGAGCCGGTTGGTTTCCGGATTCCAAGTGTAGTGACAATCCGGCGGAGGAATTATTCCCGCCGGCGGCATAGTGCAATTATAAACCGATCTATTGTGCAGACGCATCCACTTGCCGACTTCGAGGAGCCTTTCCGTCATTGTTTCGGGGAAATTTCCACGGGCATCGGGACCGACATTCAAAAGCAGATTGCCGCCTTTGGAAACGTGGCGGATAAGCATTTGTACGATCTCTCTGGCACTTTTGCAGTGATCATCATCGCGGTTGTATCCCCATGCACTGCCGCGGAAAACCTGACAACCTTCCCAGCAGACCATATTGTCATTGTCGTCGGGAATATTCTGTTCCGGTGAGAGGAAATCGGAAAATCCGGGCAGACGGTTGATAAGGATATCGGGATTGGCTTCACGGATTTTGCGGTTGAGTTCCGGAGCGTCCCAGATATGGCGGGTATCGGGGTAATCTCCGTCAAACCAGAGGATATCGGGAGAATATTTCTGCATGAGTTCCATAACCTGATTGTGGAGGAATTCACGGTAAGGCAGATAATCACGCTCGGTATAATTATCCCGCAAAGGATGGCGGCGGTCGATGACATAATTGGGGTGGTGCCAGTCAGGAAGAGAGTAATAAATACCGATTTTGATTCCGGCATTGCGGAAAGCATCAACAGCTTCGCCGAGCAAATCACGGCGGCAGAGAGGGGCTTTCATGCTGTTGAAATCAGTATATTTGGTATCCCACATGCAGAATCCGTCATGATGTTTTGCTGTAAAGACCACATATTTCATTCCGGCACGGCGGGCAGTTTCTGCCCATTGAACGGGATCATAAAGATCTGGTTCAAAGCGGTTGAAGTAAAGTTTTGCATACTCCTCGGTCGGCATTTTATCAAAACTCTGCTGCCACTCATGAGCTGAACGCATGGCATAAAGCCCCCAGTGGATGAATAAACCGAAGCGGCACTCTTCAAACCATTTTTTGTAATTTTTTTCACTCATAGCAATCATCTCAAAACAAGTTTTCCGAATGCTTCCAAATTGAGATTATCAGCAGTGAATGTGGTCTGCCAGCGAGACCAGCTGTGCCTTTTTCCGGTGATCTTCCGGCCGCGGCAGAAATTGGCACGGATATATTTTACCTCATCCCAATTTATATCTGTCCCGAAAAAGGTCAGCGGCAAATACATTTCCATAACCCAGTTGTCAGCATTTTTACTGCACTTCCATCTTGGGGCTCCTGAACGCTTGGCAGGCCCGCGGCCGACCGCATAATGGTCACTGCATTTGCCATTGGCATTGATCCCGATGTGATAGACTCTGCCGGGGGCAAATTCGATGAATAACTCCAGCACATCACCACCCCACGTCGGGTGTTTGAAATCAAGTTTTTCCATCTCATTTTCCTGCATACAAAAGCCCAAAACCAGAGCATTGCCGTATTTGAGGATGCGAAATCCGGTCTGCTGTTCCGGCACTGCGATATGTGACGGCAGAGCTTTAACAAAGGAATATTCCGGAACTTTTCCCCAGAAAGCTTCATTCAGAACGCCATCGATCCGGATTGATTTATCCGCACTGCTCAACACGATATCCTCGATTTTGCCGCCTTTGCCGGTCAGCTGCCAGTCACTCAGGAAATCATCGAAGCTCCGGACAAAAAACTCCACCCGGCGGCGTTCAATGCTCTCTGCCGGAACTGCGTTTCCGGCTTCGGCGATCAATTTTTTGATTGCATTTATCTCCTTTTCAGTGATGACTTTACCGTAAATTTCATTGCGGCGTACAATTCCGGCACGGTAAGGGCCGATATTTAACACGGAAGGAGAATTGGTGCTGTTGATCCCGGCAAATATTCTGGCAGTCAGGTCAAACAGGTCATACATACTTTTACCGGCATTGCCGTAAAGGTTCCGGCACATGGCTTTCAGTGCTTCTTCGACATTGAAGTTTTTATTCCACATCAACTTGTAGAGACAGTAATGGTTGAAAAATTCTTCACTCCAGTCTTTCAGAGAATCCTGACGCAAACCGGCGGTAAATTCTACCGTATCGTTGACAAATGCCGGAAGATTGCGGAAATAGAGAGCCGGCATTTTGGTTTCCATCCCCGGCCACATGGGATAACTGTAAAGATATACCTTTTTTCCGGTGGCCCGCTGCCAATCCCGGATCCATTTCATCGTTTTTTTCCGGATCACCGGGTCATGCCAGAAGGAGTGTCCATACATCAGGCAGACTTGGGCCGCCACATTATCGGGCAACTCAAGACCGGCAGGACATTCCGTATAGTTGTAATAGGGCAGGATATAGAAGGTCTTTTCCGGATAACGCTGTTTCAATTCCCGGGCCGCCCGGGCAATGAAATCGCCGAAAACCCGGGAAGTCCGGGCATAATAGGGAGCATTTTTATCGGTCAGTGAAGTACACTTCGCACAGCGGCAATCCAACGGATAATCCAACGGTGAAAACGGAATTATTTTCGCTTCCGGAGCCATCAGAATATTTCCCTGCCGTCTCCATTCATTATTGTCACCCTGTTTCCGGTAAAAGTTATCCACGGCCTCAAGAAACGCTTCCAAAGTTCCCGGGGCAGAAAAACAGGGCATTTTCGGAGTACGGTAATTAGTGGAAATCTCTTTGACCGCTTTGGGGTTGATACAAAGATCCTGCGGAGTATGGCAAAAACTCCGGTTGGCTCCCAGATAACCGCTGCCGCCATTACGCAAACGCAGCATATGGATGGTGTGATCCGGCGGAGTGCCCCCGCCATGCCAGCGGTTTTCATAAACACCGGAAAGCTGCCGTTTGCTGAAAAGCGGAGAATCCTGATAACTCATTGCCGGAATGATGATTTGACGTTGCCCCGCCGGGATATACACTCCATCATCTCCGGGATAATAAAAACGGATCCCGCCGACCCGTTCCAAAAGATCATTTACCGCAAAAATCAGCGAATAAAAGGCATCAGCAAAGCACTCATTGCCTTGGATCGCTCCGGAAATGATCACATTACCCTCGCTGCTCTCGATTTTGAAACCTTCGGCAGGCAGAGAATCATCGAATTTCAGAATGAATCCCTTTTTTCCTTCCGGTAAAGTTTTTACGATCTCCAGTTTTTTTCCCGTAAGTTTTTCCCAGAAAAGCTGAAGCTGATCGGCGGCGATCGCACTGACCGGGCGGTGGTAATAATCTTTATACCGGGCCTGATCGGCGATATAGACCATTTGCTGAAAAACTTTTCCATCATTTTCCGGCAAAACGATCACCGCAAGATCATCCGCCGGGATCCCATCCTGATATGTCACCGTCACCGGAGTAAGATCACTTGCCTGAAGCCGCTGTTTGGTCTCTTCAGCCGACTGGATATCCCCGGCCGCAGCAATGCTGCATAACAACCCGGCACACCATAACAAAATCAATTTTTTCATTTTCTAATTACCTTCATATTAAACAATGATCTTTCCGGTTTCAAAACCAGAACATTTCAATATTCATCTGCCACCAGTTATAGTTGGCATTCACTTTTGCATTGGCCTGATCCAGAGAAACGGAGCTGACATGCCCATCCGGATGAATAACATTGCAAAAATTATTATGCACAAAAACCAGAGAATACTTATAGTTGTCGCCTGAATTCGGAATTGCCGCAGTTGTTGCCTGGAGCACTCTCTGACCGGTATGAGAATCACCGGCAAAAATAACTTCACTCGGCCGCTTGAGAGTTGTTGTTTTCCCCATCGGATATATTGCCGGCAAATCGGTATATCCGACTTTCTGTACCCAACCGTAGTTTGTATTTTTGCTGGCGATCACATCGTTTCCGGTCTGATTGCCGGAACAATAGGCCGCCGGATCCTGAGCACCATAGGAGGCAAAAGAATTCCCCATATAAGCCCGCATCAAAACAAACCAATGTTTGGAGTTGGCATAACAGGGCAGAGCCCAGCCATCATTGTCGTTTTCATAGGAAAGTGCCACTGTCCCGAAAGTTTTCAATTTGCTTATGCAGTCGGCACTTCTGCCCCGCTCTCTGGCACTGTTGAGTGCAGGCAGCAGAATTGCCGCCAGAATCGCTATGATCGCGATAACGACCAGCAATTCAATCAAAGTAAAATAACTGTCTTTTTTCATTTTATGCAGATTCCTTTCTTTTTGTTTGGTCTGTAAAAACTATGACGCCTTTTTATAACGCATAAAAAATTTGAAATTTATTAACCCACCTATTTGTATTATATTTTTTTCATGCTAAATTAAATATATGCAGAGTAATCGCAAAAAGCAATAGTTAAAAAAAATTATTTTATAAGATTAATAGATGGGTTATTGTTATGAATAAGGAAAACGAAATCGCCAATCTCATGGAAAAATTTATCAGAGAGGGAACCTGGAAAGCCGGAAGCAAGATCCCCTCTGAATATGAATTATCGGAGTTATATCAGATCAACCGCAAGACTGCCAATAAAGCAGTCGCCAAACTTGAAGAAAAAGGTCTCATTTTCCGTACCAGAGGACGCGGTGGCAGCAAAGTTGCTCTTTACCTCCCCTCTAAAGGTGTGATTGCTTACCGTCTGCCTTTGCTTAATGCCGGTGTTTTCTGTTCACAGTTGCTCAAAGGGGCTCAGGCGGCCGCCCGGGCTGCCAATTACGATCTTAAATACTTTGAATTTGAATTTCCGGAAGATGCACAGTGGATGAGAATTGCAAATTCCGGCATCTGCGGCGCTCTTTTCACTGCGTGTGCCCCTCCTCCGAAAGAGTTCTCTTATCCGGCAGTCAATGCTGCACACGATATCGGGAGCAACTTTGTCAATTCAAATAATTTCGACGGGGGAAGGCAGGCGGCTGAACTTTTTCTTGCCAACGGACACCGTAATGTGGCAATCATCAGCGATAATCCCATGGATAAAAACAAAGGGCGTATCGGAGGATTCATCCATACAATGACCAACAACGGGATCAACCACCCTGAAAAACTGTTTTTCCCGATTCCGCAAAATAACGAAATCAATATCCATACTTTGTGGGAATCCATTTCTTCTGCAAAAGAAAAGGTCACCGGAGCATTTTGTTTCAGTGATACTATTGCCATGCATCTGCTTTTGCATCTCAATTCCATCGGAATCAAAGTGCCGCAGGATTTTTCCATTTGCGGCTTCGGCAATATGCGGAGCATCAACAGGATCATGCCGCTGACCACTATCCGTCAATTTCCTGAAACTATCGGTTACACCGCCTGTGCAAAACTGATTGAATTGATCGAAAATCCAGATTCTCCGCCAATTCAGATACATTCTCCGGTGGAACTTATCAATCCTCGCAATACTGTCGCTCCAAATCCGCTCGGATTTGAACAAAGAAAAAGTGTCTCTTTCCACCGGAAATAATTGAAAAGGCTGATACATTGACTCTGGTCAACGGGAAAACTTCCATTATCATTGACCGGAAAGATGGTACGGGAATAATGAAACAAGACGGAAAGACCATTCTGACTTCGCTCTTTGAGTGCAATCTTTTCCGTGCCGGTACCGATAATGACGGCATCCGCTGCTGGACAGGTCAAAGTAATAAACCGCTTTCCAGATGGCTCAAAGCCGGATTGAATCACCTTGAAACGGTTGATTGCCGCATAACTTTTTCCGGTGATCAATGTGGATCTCGCTCAGAGAGGTCTGGGGACCGGTTCCTGCGGGCCGCAAACTCTTGAAAAGTATGAGTTGAATGAAAAGAAATACCATTTTGAATTTACCATATCAGCAGAATGAATAAAAACATCGTGCTGTAAAAGTTGAAACGCCGGGAGGCTTGGTGCAAAACCTTAAAAAAGGCAGCATCAGCCTCTTTATTTTTGTCTTTGACCTGCGGAAAATCTTACGGCATATCCCGGATAATACTTTTGCAATGCAATTGAAAAAAACGGAATTTTATGGTATATTAAAAATGAGGTTTAAAAAATATTTGTTAAGGAGAAAATCTTATTATGTGCAGCGATTTGAAAAATAAGACCGCTTTTATTTCCGATATGGATGGTGTCGTTTACCACGGCAATAATCTTCTGCCGGGAGCTGCAGATTTTGTCCGGATGCTGGAAGAAAGAAAGCTGAAATATCTTTTTCTGACCAATTCCAGTGAAAGGACTCCCCGCGAACTTGCGGATAAACTTGCCCGCCTCGGAGTTCAAGTCGCTCCGGAACACTTCTATACCAGTGCTTTGGCAACGGCGGATTTCCTCGCCCGTCAGAAACCGGGATGTTCTGTATTTGCCATCGGCGAAGCCGGTTTGACCAACGCCCTTTATGAGCAGGGGATCACGATGAATGATGTCGACCCTGATTATGTGGTGGTCGGTGAATCGCGTTCATACAGTTTTGAAAGGGTGGAAAAAGCGGTACAGCTGGTTCTCAAAGGAGCCAAACTCATCGGAACCAATCCGGATTTGACCGGGCCGACGGAAAGAGGTATCGTGCCGGCAACCGGTTCTCTGATTGCCCCGATTGAACTTTCGACCGGTAAAAAAGCATATTTTATCGGCAAACCCAATCCGTTTATGATGCGGCGTGCGGTGAAGTATCTCAATGCGATGTCGCGGGAAACGGTGATCATCGGTGACCGGATGGATACCGATATTATTGCCGGAGTCGAAGCGGAAGTCGATACCGTACTGGTGCTTTCCGGAGTGACCGCAAAAGAGGATATTTCACGTTTTGCCTATACACCGAAATATGTGATGGGCGGTCTTGCCGAATTGGTCGCAAAACTTTCCTGAAAGTTCGGAATAGGGGGAATATATTATGAAAAAATTCAGTCAGCTTGCAATTGCATCGCTTTTTCTGACGGCGGCGATCTGGGGGTTATCTTATTCTGCACAGACTCAGGCAATGGAGACTATGGCTCCATTGTATTTCGTTTTTCTGCGTTATCTGCTGGGGGCTGTGATGCTGCTGCCGGCGATTTTTCTGATCAGGAAACGTCCGGATAAAAAACTTGTTGCCGGCGGCGTCATCTGCGGAATATTCCTCGCCGGAGGTGAAATTCTTCAGCAATTCGGTCTGCTTTACACGTCGGCTGGAAAAGCCGGTTTTTTGACCGCTCTCTATGTGATAATGATCCCGGTTATCGGAGTATTCATCAACAAAAAATCCAACTGGAAAATCTGGTGTGCCTCTTTGCTCTCTGTGGCAGGAGCTTATTTGCTCTGTGCCGACGGTACGATGGGAACTATCGGTAACACCGGCGATTTTCTCATGCTTATCTGTGCATTGTTTTTCGCATTTCAATTCATTGCCATTGCCAGATTTGCTCCGCAGGCTGATCCCTTGCAGCTGGCGGCAATCCAGTTTTTCACTGTCGCGGTCATTTCCGGTATCGCCGCTTTGATCGCTGGAGAAAATATTTCATGGCAAAGCATCACTGCGACTGTCAAACCGCTGCTCTATTGCGGTTTGATCGCTATCGGTTTTGCCTGCACGGTTCAGGTAGCTGCCCAGAAATATGTGCATCCGGCGACCACATCCATCATTCTCAGTACAGCTTCGGTCTTTGCTGTATTGTGGGGTTGGCTCATTTTAAATGAAAGTTACTCTCTGACCAATCTTGCCGGTTGTGCAATTATTTTTGCGGCAGTGGTACTGGTGCAGCTGCCTTCAAAAACTCCGGTCACTTCCAGTAATCTGTCGGCTCAGTGATGCCGCAGGATGCAATATTGAATTCCGGATCAACACCTCTCTTACGCTGTTCACGGTAATCTTGCAGAGCTTTGTAAGCTGCTCCGCCGATGAGTACGCAGACCGGAATATTGATGAATGCCAATATGCACTGGGAAATATCGGCGATGCCCCATGCCAGATCAAGTTTCAATCCGGCTCCGGAAAAGATCAGTGCTGCACCGCATATCCGGATGAAAAGGAGCGTCTTTTTTCCCGGACGTTTCCCGAAAATGTAGGCAAAACAATTTTCCACATAATAGAAGTTGCCCAGAAGTGTGGTAAAGGCAAAAAGTATCATGGCGGCGGCGATGAAGTACGCACCGAATCTGCCGAAAGTTACTCCCAGCGTCGACTGCACATAAGGGGCTCCTGCCATTGATGCTTCCGGAGCGATCCCGCTGGAAAGGCACATCAGGGCCGTTGCCGTACACAGGATATTGGTGTCGATAAATACAGAAAGCATCTGCACCAATCCCTGTTTTACCGGGTGGGAAACATCCGCCGCAGCCGCCGCATTGGGGGCGGAACCGATACCGGCTTCGTTGGAATAAAGTCCGCGTTTCAAGCCGAGCATCACCACCGAACCGGCAAAGCCGCCGCAGATCGCCTTGAAATCAAAGGCACTGCGGAAAATTTCCACAAACATCGCCGGAAGTTTTTCTGCATTGATGATCAATACGATAACAGCCATCAATACATAAAAGATCCCCATTACCGGTACCAGTGAACCGATCACTTTTACCAGGCGGTTGTGACCGCCGATGATCGCCAGCAGAAAAGCGATCGCCGCCAGACCGCCGATGATCCAGCAGGTGATGCCGCTTTTGTAAAATGCAAAAGTTTCAAAGGAACTTTGCAAATTGAATGAAGCGAGCATATTGTAGCCGACACCATAGGTGAAAATCAGTGCGATCGCAAAAAGGACAGCCAGAAATTTGCTGCGGCAGGCACTTTCAATATAGAATGAGGGACCGCCGTAACTGCAGTTGTTGCTATCCCGTCGTTTGTAGATCTGGGCAAGAGTCGATTCGATGAATGCCGATGCTCCTCCGATGAGGGCCGTCAGCCACATCCAGAATGCCGCTCCGGCACCGCCGACACAGATCGCCACCGAAACACCGATGATATTCCCTGTGCCTACCCGTGATGCAGTGGAGATCATCAATGCCCCGAATGAGGAAACCGAACCTTTGCTGCGGGGTTTTTCCATCACCACTTTAAACGCTTCTTTAAGCATCCGCAACTGGATGAATCCGGTTCTGATGGTGAAGTATATTCCTCCTGCCAGAAGCACAAAAGCCAGAGGCCAGCCGGTAAGGTCAAGCAAAAAATTGTAGATGGTTTCCATTGGATCATTCCCCCGCATTGAAAAAGTTGCAACATTATCTGCATAATATATCACCAGTTATACAATATGGCAAATGATTGCAGGAAAATCACTTTGTATCAATATCTGACGGAGGTAAAGGCTGCCTGAGTTTTACTTCGTCTTTCACCAGAGAGATCAGCGCGGCTATCCAGCCTGATGCAGTAAAAAACGGGATTGCAAGCCGCAATATGAATCCTGTGATCAAAAGAAGCATAGCTCCGATAATGATAATTGCAAATAATTCCACCATTTTTATTTCCCGGTTGATATAAAGTTTGATTTTTTTCTCTGTTGATAATATATTATCGACAAGTGGACATTTTGTGTCCTGTCTGTTTGTGAATGTAAAAATTTTTGATTTTTTCCGGAGATATGAGCTATGCCGATGCAAAAATCCCGCATGCACCGTTTGATGCGGATCGCCGCCTTGCTGAAAGAGAACCGTTACCCGAATTCTGAAACTCTGGTCAAAGAATTCCGGCGGATCGCCGAGGAGGAGGAATTGGAAATTGATTGCGGCAAAAAGACTGTTTTGCGGGATATGAAAGTTCTGGAAGATGAGTTCGGTTGTCCGCTTGCCTTTGACCGGGGACGCAACGGTTATTATCTCAAACATCACGGCTGGGACTTTATTTCACCGGCTCTGCTTGATGAAAATGAGATGCTTGCCGCCGTTATCGGAGCGAGGATAGCTGAAGAAATTTTTCCATCCCCATTGAAAAACAAGATCCGCAACGCAGTGGATTATCTTTTGCAGAACAATAATCCGGATTTTCTCGACAGTGCCAATATGGAAAGTCTGAATATCCTTTCCGGACTTTACGCCAATATCGATCCGGAAATATTTCAGACTCTTTTTCAGGGATGGCAGAGCAACCATTGTGTAAAAATTGCCTACGCCGACTGGCAGAATGAACTTACTGAACGCATCATCGAACCGCATACGCTGGTATTTTACAACAATTCATGGTACACCAAAGCATTCTGCCATTTGAAAAAGCAGCCGCGTACTTTTGCGCTGCGGCGCATAAAAAAAGCTGAACTTATGAAAGGCGATTTTGAAC
>JAZRGW010000036.1:0-30405 GCA_045644425.1 Victivallaceae bacterium
TCTCCAAACGATAAAAATATTTTGGAAATTCTTGGGATTGCCGCTTGACAAAACCGGATTTCCAATGTATATTATAGCATCGTTTAAGAAAGAACGTTGCACCCATAGCTCAATTGGATAGAGCGTCTGGCTACGGACCAGAAGGTTAGGGGTTCAAGTCCCTTTGGGTGTACCAAATATTAGCCCTCTTGAGAGCAATCTCAAGAGGGTTTCTTTTTGCCTTTTTCCGGGGAGAAAAGCCGTTTTGAGTGGTGTTGGAGAACTTTGGGAAAGATGCTGCGGAAAATCCCTCAAGTACCACCGAGTACCATTTGAAATATCTTCAATATACCTTGACGGCTCTTCTTGGCTACGGAAGATACTTGAATATATTTACCGGAAACGTTTTCAATTTATTTTATGTCATGGAAACAATCAACCAAGGTGTTATCTATGGCAAGCAAAACTATTCGTTTGAGTACCGGGTCGATTTTCCCTAAAGGTCCCGGCAAAATATACTTTTACCGCTATCAAGTTGACGGACACCGCAAAACCGTCAGTCTGCAAACAACCAACCGTGCCGACGCATTACGCAAGGCAGAAGAGTTTATCCCGATCATCAAAGCAACTTCCGCTGAAGTTGTAGCCGCCCACGTTCAGCAAGCAAAAGGCTTTGCCTCTGCCAAACGGGATTTGCCCTTAAGCGGTGTTTGGGATTATTACTCCATGCACCCGGACCGAGCCAATCCGGCAACTATCCATGAGCAGCTGCAATATAAAACTTCTCTGATGGAGTTTATCAATTTTCTCAATAATCCTGCTGTGCCGGTTCGCAATATTACTTTTCAAGATACGGAGAACTTTGCCAAACACCTCCGCAAAACTGATATTGCCGTTTCCACCCATAACCGGAAGATCAAACGGCTTCGCAAAATATTTTCCACATTGTCCGAGTTCCGGGATGATGAAAATCCTTTCCGGACTATCCTCTTTCGCCGTGAACGCGAAGAACAGGATATAGGAGTCCGCCGCTTGGCGTTTTCCCGTGAACAGGAGCAACTGTTGCGGGATGTTTTGGCAGATGATATTCACCAGGTCATCAACAAGCCGGAAATCCGGGTGGTCTATTATCTGGGAATGTATACCGGGCAACGGTTAAAAGATTGTGTATTGCTGCAATGGCACAGTGTCGATATGGAACGGCGGAGGATTTGGGTAAAGCAGTTCAAAACCGGTAAGGAAGTGACTATTCCAATTGCAGACGAGCTGTTTGAAGTGCTGCAGCTCGCTCAAACGTGGCGGTGTGATAATTATGTCTGTCCCAAAACTGCGGAGCGTTACAACCGGCTTGATGCTGACGGTAAAAATATCGGCAACAATCTGGTCAACTTGGATGTTTTGCGGGTGATCCGGTGGATCGGTGTTGAACCATCTCTGCCGGTTCCCGGACGCAAACGGCGGGTCACTCAATATGGTTTCCACTCCCTTCGGCACACCTTTGCCAGTCATTGTGCTGAAGCGGGAATCCCTAAAGCGGTGCTGCTTTCCATGCTCGGCACTGATTCAGAGATTGCCGATAAATATTATACCCATATCGGCGAAGAAGCTCAACTGCGAGCAATTGAAGCCATTTCCGGCAATATGGTCATCTCTGCCAGTGAGAGGATCCGGGAGGCTCTGAAATATCTTGCCACCCTGCCAGACTCTGAAATCCGGCAAAATCTGGAACATATTCTGAAAACTGCATAGAATTTACCATTTTTTCAAAAAAGTTGCGATTTTTTTGAAAACAGGGCGTTGACCGTGCCCTGTTTCTCTGTATATATAATATAGGGCAAATTATATATTAGTTTCAGAGGGATTTTCAGATAGTATGAATTTGATTATATCAGTGTTACGGTATCGGACAGAGGTTCCGATCATCCGGCGTTTAAAGGGGAATGCGTTGGATTTTTCCAGTTTCTTGAAGTTGGAAAATCCGATGCCGAGCATTTCAGCGGCTTCTTTCTGGTCGATAAGTTTCGGCATAATTACCGGCAGTTCTTCTCCTTTTTGGGCAAGATATGTCAAATGGGCGATGATCTCCCTTTCTTCCGGAATGGTCAATACTCCATTTTCAGCCAGTGGATGCAGCAGTTTTGCGATCAATTTTACCGTATTAGGGCGGATTTGGGTTGCCATATTGAAATTCCTCCAATTTGCTGTACTTCTGTCGAAAAATTTTTACGCTCAATTCTCCCTGAAAATGCCGGGGGTTTTTAGATTTTGCTATTATATAAAATAAAATTATAAGAGATTTCAATATAAAATGGAGAAAAATCATGGGAAGAGCAATTATTACCAAAGACAGGATGTATGAGGAATTTATCATCCAACAGGGAGTGTCCGGAACAAGAAAAGAGATATTGGAGGTGATCTGCCAAATCTATCGGGATATGTGGATTAAATGTTCAAAGAGACTCTATGTCTGCCACTTCACGGTACATCTGGACAAAATATATCAAAACTGTGCCAATGAAATAATCAGCGGAACGATGCAAAGTTGGCGGCGTACTCTCCAAAATCGAAAAATCAGAGCTGAGTATATATGGGCAAGTGAAATTGGAGACGCTTCATTGGATCTGCACAGCCATTTTCATATCTTCACCATTGTACACGGAAAATATCTGCAATCAGCCATGAAAATAGCTGAACATCTTAATAAACTTATTTCCAGACGGTTGGGAAAAGATTGTCACGTATTCCATATCAACCCGCCGCAACAGGGAAACAGTTTCCGTATGGGTAAGAAAGTTACCGGCAAACTCTACAATCTGGATGATGCCGTCTATTGGACAAGCTATATTGCCAAAGTTTCGACCAAGTTTGCCCCATTTATGCAAAAGAGTTTCAGCTATTCCAAAGGTTTTCAGGATGGTGTCACGCCGGAAATAAAATACATGCTGCAATTGACCAAAAGCAATGCTGAATGGTTCGCATGGGGTGGCAATTACCTGAATTGGGATAAGATTCTTAACTTCAATCCTGTTACCGGCAAACCTTTCACGGCAGAGAACGGCACAGAAAACTATCTCTCTTGCACAGAAGCCCTTTACCCGTATGGCAGGGTGGATTAAATTCAACAGCCCTTTTCTGTGCAAAAAAGATACCTTCGTGACCGCATAAAGTCTCAGTAATTGACCGGAATAATTTTATCATGTATGATAAAACGGTACTGGCAAGTTCCGCTTCGGGCAGTAAAATCATGCGGGACACAGAGAATGTTACTTGAAAAATCACGTTTGCGGTGTAAATTAGATTCACTACACCAAATGAAAGGATTTTGATGGTAAAAAACTGAAATTTGATAATTTGAACTTCTGAAAATCAAATAATGTAGGCCACGCAAGAAAACTGACAATTTTTAAGACGACGGCCGTTCCGCATGATATGTGTCAATAAGGATTGACGCATTTTCGTGTTTTGTCGTCGTCGGGCTTGTCAGTGCCTCTTGTGTGACAAAATATCGGGGATGCGTCTTTTTTATTGCCGTGTTCCCGGAAACACGAAAGGACATATCATGGAAGCAAACACAAAAAACTGCCCCTTCTGCGGGGAAGAGATCAAGGCGGTGGCGATAAAGTGCCGCTACTGTGGAGAGTTTTTGAAAGAGAAAGAGTCTCCGGAATCATCGCCGGAGATCACGGAAAAAGTTCCGGAAAATCCGCCCCCCGCTACTGTTGCCGATACTCCGGCAAATGAGGCAGAAAAACAGCCTGAAATACTTGACACTTCTGCAGAAGTTGATAAAAAAGCAGACATCCCGATTATCAAGACAAATATATCTGAACCGCCGCCAGTTACTGAACCATCAACAGTTGCCGCAACTCCCTGCAATACGCCTGATCCATCCAGAGATGATATTTTCGCATGGATATTGGCATTGTTCCCGATTTGGGGAATTTTGTTCCAACATATTGCGGTAAAGGCATACCCTGATTTATACGCTGTGGACAGATATTTTTGGATAGCAACAAATTCTTTGTTGGCATATTTGGACTTGCATTTTCTGCGTACCCGGACTGATTTCGGAGAGCGGGAATATGATGCGGGATGGTGGAATTTCACTCTGTTGTCAATCTTCCTTGTTCCATTTTATCTCCTGGCACGGGCAAAAATCACCCGGCGTTGGACAATATTTTTCATCTGGCTTTTGGGATTTATCTGCAATTGGCTTTTAAGTTGGCATCTTATTTAATGGGGGAATTATCATGAACCGTCAAATGTTGTTTCGATATATTATCATCTTTATCGGGATCGTATTGCTTGCCAAACTCACTTCATGCTTTGAAACCAGTACGGTAAAAATAGTAAATCGTGAAGAGATTGAAGATCAACGCAGAGAAGCGGAACGTAAAGCAGAACTCGAAGCAAAATTCAGACGTCCATCATTCGTAAGACCGAAACTTAATTTGGGGAAATAAAATGAAAGATAATACTGAAATCAAAAATATTGTCACAGAAGGAAATGTTTTATATTCATTGTGGCTGACTGGATTGGGATCATCAAATGCAGCAACCGGGATAGATGCCATTCGCGAAATCACCGGAGTAACTTATTCTCCGGCAAATGATTTATATATGTCAAAATTGCCGGAATGTGTAAAAACGCAAATGTCAAAAGCTGATGCCGAAAAAGCATTGAAAATCTTACAAGAAACCGGTGCCAAAGCTGAAATCAAAATTGCCGGTGAAAATGATGATAAAAAAATGGCAACCTTGATTGCCAAATATGCGAAACCGAACTGCCAGTCGAGCAAAAGCAACTTCAAAGAAACATTTGTGGCTTTTTTGGTCGCTTTTGCAGTTGTTTTGCTGTTTTTCTTCGGATGTGATCAACAGAAAATCGACTCTATTGATTTAGACTATACGGTCAAAGCGATGATTGAGGAACAGGTGAAAGGGGCGAAAGTTTCGGAGTGTAAATTGAAAAAACTCCCCAAAGATCGTTTTGAAGGAACTGTTGTTATCAAACGGGATGGGATGCCCGCCGAAACAGTCAATATTTCAGGATATTTGGATGATACCAGACAATTGATCGTGCAGATAGATGATTTGAAATATCTGGTATATAACGATGTTAAAGCGATCATTGAAGAACAATTGATAAAAAATTCTGCGGTATCTGATATTAAATTGAACAAACTGCCCAATAATCGTTTTGAAGGAACTGTTGTTATCAAACGAGACGGCATGTCAATCCAAAATGTCAAAGTTTCAGGTTATTTGGATAATAAAAATCAGGTGTTCGTACAGATAGATGATCTGAAATTTTTGGTGTGCAACCATGTTTTGGATGTTGCCAAAGAAAATAATATTTCCTGTCAAATCATAAATTGCATATTAAATGAAAATCAGGACAAAACCTTTACCGGTACAGTCACCGTGAAATTTACAGACGGAACATTTGAATATGTCAAAGTTAAGGGAAATTGCAACAATAATGGAGTATATGTCGAAATCGTGCAATAAATCTAACGGTGTTCATAACATAAAAATGAAAGATATATCATGAACAAGTGCAAATTTTGCGGAGAAAAAATATTTTCCTCCGAAGAGGCGTGTCCGCATTGTGGGAAATATGAAAAAGGTCGTCAGATCATTACCCAATCCGGTTGGTCACAGAAATTCGAACCCAAAGAACCGGTCATTGGAGATGGTTGGTATCTTTATGATCACGCCAAAGAAGATAAGAAGCAGTTCCAAAAAAATATGGAATGCATTTGCGAATTACTGCGTCAGGGAGAGATCGATTCAGCAGTTTTGGTTTGCAGTACAGAAGATATGGAATGGAAACCTCTTGGCGAGTGCAAAGAATTCCAAGACGTAATGAAAAAACTCAAGCGTTTACCTCCGCCACCGCCGTTACCTCCGTCAAAAATGGATAATTCATATATCTGGCTGTTGGCATTTACTCCATTCTGGGGAACACTGCTGTACCGGGTCTTGATTGGAGTAATGCAAGTCGATTATGTAAATGCGTTGGTCAAAGAGAATAAAACTGATGAATTGAATGAATTTATCAGCAACAGCGGAATACGATTGCAGTACATTTATCAACCCCAAAACGAAAAAAGATTTTTGACAAGTTTTGATAAACTTGATAAATCTTTATCATTCGATAGACTTTCCGGCAATGAAAAAGTGGCAATCGCTTCGATATCACCATTTCAGGATAATCACTATCAAATCTTTAAAAATCTGCAATATGAGCCTTGGGCGGTAATAATCCCGCTGATCTTTGCCTCAATTCTGGCATTTATAGACCGTAAAATTGTGCTTAAATCCGGTTTTGCCAGTAAAAAGCTGCCGTGGTACAAATGTCTGATTGTCGGAATCCCTTTCAGTTCAATTTTTGTATTCCTTCCCAATTATCTCGATATCCGTCCGAAAGTTACTCGAAGCCACTATAATTGCAACACCATATTTTTCCTGCTGTGTATAGCAACATGGTTTATTCCAATTTTGGGGACTTTGATAGAATGGTTTGCCCATTACTTCTTCCTGATTTGCTATGGGAATTAAAGATTTTAACGCAATATAACAATGGAGAACAAAATGAAACAGTTTGTAAAATCAGCAATATTGATGTTAGTTTCGCTTTTGATTTTTACCGGATGCCAAACCTACTTCGGTTACAATGTAGAGTCTAAAGTTACAACTGAAACGGATTTTCAAAGGGAACATATCGAAGAAAAACAAACATGGAAACGATATCTGGAATGTTATTCAAAACCAATTGCCAAAGAAGATAATAACAAGTTATTGAAAGAAGCTGAAGAGCGGGCAGAAAAGCGGTATGGGCGTTATAGAAACTACAATACTGAAGAACTACTATATCAGAGTTTGAAAAATGAATTGTTTGAAAATTATTCTCACAGATACCGCATTGAGCGAGGGGTAAAAGAAGGTATTTTACCCACAGAATTTTTGAAGAGTTATGCGGCTCCTCAAAGTTTTCAAAAAGCACAAGATGATCAAAAAAACCGGGAACGAAAATTTATAGCGGTATCTGATGAATTGAAAAAAATGGATATACCTGAAGCCGTTCAAATTTCATCGACTGCCCGAAGTTATTTTTATAAAAATGGTTCTCTGTATGGGAATTACATTGTAAAAATGCAAGAGCCGAAATTGGCAATAGAAATTCGCAGTCATTTATATTCTAAAAATGCTGAATGGGTTCCGCCTTTCGTATTTCTACGCTACCCTTTTGATTTTATTGCTTGCTTCTGCGGAGATTGGGAATTGGCAGAGCATAAGCCGGACATTTTTACTCTTATCAGTTATTGTCCGCCTTTCAGTTGGTTTTTTACGAGAACTCCGCCTTATTTTACAGGACCTTCGGCTCAAAGAACAAAGTATCAGGTTATTATTTCACCTCAGGATACCATTGTTGTTGATCGGAAGAAAATACAAAAAATATCTGAAGCTGAAGTTGCTCAAGCAGTAAAATGGTTAAAAAACAAGGCTGAAGAAGGAGATGCCATTGCCCAATTCGATTTGGCAATGCTTTATGATGCAGGAAAACATATCGAAAAAGATACAAACAAAGCATTTGAACTTTTCGGTTCAGCTGTCAAATCAGGAAATGCGTCGGTGGAAGAAAGAATCATTTCATTATTATCAGTTGACAAGATCGAGGCAATTGCCAATAAAATAAATGATTCTCCAAGAAAGATGAGAATTCTGAAGGTTGCTGCAGATAAGGGAAGTGTGACAGCACAGTATTCCTATGCCGCATTATGTGAACGCAGTAATGACAGTAAACAGGCTTTACAATACTACAAAATAGCAGCAGACAAAGGAGATGTTGAATCTGCAATAGCGATTTGCCGTTTAAGTAATTATTGGGACAAGGATTTTAATGCTGAAAAATATATTACTACGGCAAAAAATGCCGGAGATAATAATGGTTTGCGTCTTTATGCTCACCGCTTGAAAAATGTTGATGAAGCTATAAAAATAATCAAACAACTCGCGGATAAAGGCGATGCGACATCTCAAGCAGAAATGGCTGTATTTTTAGGTTATGGGAGATGGAACACCATAAAAGATCCTAAAGACGCTCTTGCTGAATCAATAGCAACCATGTTAGGCGGAGTGCAAACATTGCGGCAACTCGACTATGAGCAGGCTCTTGTATATATGCAAAAAGCTGCAGATAATGGAATTAAGAGTGTCAACATCAATGGGGAAATTGTAGAAGCCAAATTCATATTATCTAATTTAAGACAAAAGATTGAACAATATCGCAAGGCAAAAATTGCACGTCAGAATGCAGAACAGGATTTTAAGCGTCAAGCAAAAGGATTTACACTTTTAGAAGACGTCGTAAAAAAATCCGTTTTCAATATAGATCGTTCCAGGACAGTGCAAGAAGCTCTTTCTGCACAAATGACTAATTTGAAGTGGCGGCATTTCCAGAACAAACGCAACCAGACCGTGGTGGAGGTTGTTGGAACATGGAAACACGACAAACACAAGGGACAATTACTTGTTCCTCAGAAAGGCGATGAAGTTATGGTGCAATTCATTATACTGCGAAGCGGATACTCCCATGTAAAATTCCATTATGGAGAAATAAGAGATAAAAATGGCGTTGCCAAAAATCTGGTTGCAGTAATTGGAGAAATGAAGTATATTATGCTGTCTGCCGTTACAAGCGACATGGGAATCGATCCAGATTCTTTCCTCAAAGGCTTGTATGATATGAATTGAAAAATCGTAAATGAAAGGATGAGGTCATGGGAGATGAGTATACTTATACCCGAGTGGCAATTATAGGAAAGCCGGACGTTGATTTGCGAAAAGAAGAATTTTCCAACATCACCTTTGGAGAATATATTCAAAATTATGAGCAATTGCCGGGTAAAGGAGGCGTTTTTTGTATAAAGCTTAAAAAGGATTCTCCGGAGGCAATCGGCATTATTAATATTTTTTATAACAATGAGCAAAAAAATGTCAAAATATGTTGTCGGGCGGAAGGCATTGTTTATATCGGCAAAAGTTCAAATATCCTTAACAGGGTTGGCAGAATGTTTTCATCTCGCAAAAGTTCGAATATGGTTGCCAGAAAACTGAATAGATTATTACCAGAAAAAAAAGATAAAGATAAGAAGAGGAATATTGAAGCTGATATAGGAAAACCTATGCCAAATATAACGCTCCAAAGGGCAAAAGATTTATTGGATTTTGTAGAATTTGCATATTTCTTAGAAAAAGATTTGGTCAAACGTGATTTCAAAAAAGTTCGGGCGGTAAATGAATATATGCCGTGCCTGAATATAGGTTTTGAGCATTGAGATAGCGTGTTGTAAGAACAGATCCCCAAATGAAGCAAAAACACTTCATCCGGGGATTTTTCTGTATGTGCCGTTCTCTCGCAGAGTACCAAGTTTCGCCCCGAAAAGGGTTCGAGAAGTACCATCAAGTACCATTCGGGATATCGAAAAGGTATTTCAGACCCATTTCAGCTTGGCAAACTTATGGTCTTTGTAGTATTGCTGCAAAATCAATGCAAAACAAGGCAGATACTCGTCTCCGGCAACAATGCGGATCATCGTAATATCCGGAGCGACTTCCAGAAACCGGTCGATTTCATCTGCCAGAACTTTCATCTCTTTAATCAAAGATTCAATGAAATCTCCTGCTTCAGTTGCCCGCTTCAAGTTTTCTCCGCCCCACATCATTTCTTGGGACAACTCCGTACCATCCATCAAAACCGTCTTCCTCCGGCGAACCGAAACCGTCAAACAATTACCTTTCATCTCATACCTCCATGAAAAAGGATTCCTGAAGGTATTTATTCATGTAAAAAAACTTCTTTACACAGGGAAAGCGATTTGCATTTCCCCACGATAAGTGTTATACTACTACAAGTTATCAACATGGAGGTAAAATATGCACGAATACAGAGAAAAGATAATTATAGATCATGCCAGACAAGCAATTAAAGATATAGCATTGCCTTTCGAAAAAAATATTTCAGAACTTACCAAATATTCTCGGGCAATCATAAGGAAATGGCAAGCGTTTTGTGCAGAAGATCCGAAAATTGGCAATGCAATAGAACTGACCATTTGGCATCCCCAGAGTAGAGCGTTCGGGTTTTCCGTATATGACGCAGTTTCTAAAACCGCCTATGAGTTAAAAGTAACTTGTAAGAATCCCAGAAATCAATTTTACAAAGCAATCTGCAAAGCCTTGCTGAAGAATAGTCCCGATAAAGAACAAAAAGAAGTTAACAATAATGAAGAAAAAGATAATGTCGTTGATAAACTGATACTTATAGTAAGCCCAGAGGGGGAAAAGAATCTTTACGGAACAGAAAACGGTCATCCCGGAAACTCGCTTCCTTCACAAATGATTGACAGGGTAAAGTTTGGTTTCGATGTAAAAATTGTAAAAATAGATTAATGAAAATCTCTACAATCTTTTATCCAAAGTATTGAAAAATAAAGGTTTGTGAAATAATAATTTTTTTTAGACAAGTTAGATCATACTTTATAAAATCTTTCCTTCAGGGGTTATTTTTTTATAATTATTGGTTGTGGGATCTGTTACGTCCCAATGATCTTCGTGTTTTTTGTCCCAAATCCATATATCTCCATTTGCATCTATATAACCATATTTATCCCTATAGGGTATTGATAAACTGCTTCGGCTGAACCAATCATCAGGAGGAATATATTGATACTCCCCCGACGTCGGTAATCTAGAATCTGAATTACTTAACCATGGAAATTCTACAAGCTTCAGCTGCTGTTCATCTTTTATCGTTGCAATGGATTCAATATGGGGATTGGCACATGCACAACGTACAAAAATACATTTTTTACAACTTGATGATTGTGCCCATGCCCTCAAATCACCACACCAGTTTTTCTCCGGCAGATGACAATGATTACAGTATTTGTTGACCACTGTGATTGTGGATTGAGATTCACATAATTCACGTTCAATGAGATTGTACAAATCCATCAAAGGGGCTCTTAGCCTATCATCATCGTGAATTGTTTGCCAAGGAAAATTTTCTATATCAAATGCAGAATTAAAAATAAAATGCTTTGCGTTACAATCATTACATATCAAGAAAATGCTATGTAGAGCATTTGCCATATTCTCAACATCTTCCAATGTTCCACCTTCTGGACAACGCAAATAAGATGGACATAGCGTACATTCAACACTTGACATTTTTCAAATCTCTATTTTTTCGAGCCTTGGCAAGAACAATCTGATAAGCTAGTTGTGCCGCTGTATCACAAAACCCTTTCGGCCATTTATCCAAAGAACCTTGCTCGCCTAATTCTATCGGATAGACTGACGCCTCTAGAGGATTATTTTCATTGGACTCAACAAAAATAATATTCACCAATTTTATCAACGACGGATCTTCTATGATTTTCAGTCGTAATTTATCAATCAATTCGGTACTATGAGTTTCAACAATAACTTGGCGTTTACTTTTCACTAAATCTATAAAAAAGTCTGCCAATCGACTTTTGCAATCTGGATGCAGATGAATTTCTGGTTGCTCAAAAATTGCAATTTCTCCTGGTTTAGTGAGTAATCCATTCAATATAACAGGCAGAACTTGACTGATTCCAAATCCCACATCTGAAATGGGAACTTTTTTATTAGAATCTTCGGCAAGAGATACATCTATCGAATATACAATATTTTCTCTTTTCTCAACACTTATTGATTGTGTTATTCCTAGTAATTCAAGGTAGTAATTAATTTTCTCTTTGAAGGTTTTATCTCCTCTTGATACTGGCTTGTCTTGCATTTTCCATAATAGCTGAGCAGTGTTTTCTCCATTATAGCCAAGATCAATTTTGGGATCTGAATATTGAACATATAAGGATTGTGGGGCAACTCTTACTGGCCCCAAATATCTTATCGCTCCTAAATGTGCAAGCAGGTTGTTATGTGCAGAGGCAATATTACTAAGATCTTTTTCAAACTTCTTGTTTTCTATTGCAAGAATCGAAAATGGTAGTTTAATATTACCCAGTTGGCAATATGGGCTCAAGCCAACCATACTGAAATTAATCTCTTTAGACTTGATATCAAATATTTCAGGGATTTTTCCTGAAGAAATATTACTTATAATCGAATCGTTAGATAAGATGTATTTATTGTTATTTGTATCATATTCCAAAGATATATAATTTTTACCGTCATGATAGATAGAAAATTTATCAACATAGGTAAAAGTAGCATTGTTTCTTGCCTTGAAGGTAAATTTTACTTCGAAATCATCATATTCAAAAGAAAATGTTGTCCCTCCACTGTTGTTATTTCCTATATGATAAAAATCTTTTATACTGTTTCTGATAATAAATGGTCCCGAAAATGACAATGCTAATGAATCATCATTTCGAGCAGAAATAGATTGCTTCATTAAAAGTAACGACTGCAAAATAGTACTTTTCCCAGAACTATTACGTCCACAAATTATCGTCAGAGGTTTCAGTTCAATTTTCTGACCATGATTAAATTTTTTAAAATTTTGTATGAATAGTGACTGAAGCATGATCTAAAATTCTCCTGTATTTATATAATTACATCTAATAATATATACGATGTTTACATGATTTTCAAGTAGAGAAAGATGTTTTAACGCTTAACATAAAAACCTTCCTCCACTATATAGAGTGATTGTCAACATATTTTTACTGCGAAGTACCATTGAGTACCATTTGAATATACTTATGGTATTCGGGGAAGTGCGGCTACGGGAGATACTGGGATGGTTTCTCCGGGCGGAAGAGGTGGTTCTTCCGGGGAAAGTTTGATACCCTGCCGTTTCCTTTGGGTGTACCAAATATTAAGCGAGATTTGAGGTGAAAACTTCAAATCTCGTTTCTTTTTGCCATTGTTTCCGATTCTATCAAAATCCTGAAAAGTGATAAAAATATTGCTTACAGCATAACTCTGGGATTGACATAAAAAAATGTGGCAGAAATACAATTTTCTGCCACAGTCAATGGATTGATCACTTGGTCACTTGGTCAATTCTGTGGGTTTAATATCGTAGGTTTCACCGGATTTCCAGACTGGTGCAGCATTGCGCGTCTGCCGTTCAAGCCAGCCGAATGCCGGACCGGGTAGAAGACTGTGACCGCCTTCAAAGAGTGTGATGCGGACTTTGCCGGAAGTCCGGCGGAACAATACTTTACACGGTCCGAAAGCCGGATCATCTGCCTCACGGAATTTCAGATGTTCTGGAACAGCTTCATTTTTATCCATATAAGCCATATCTGCTTCCGATATCCGGTCTTCTTCCGCTGCCAGAGCATTGAATGCCCGCACCGCATGAGACACGGGTACTCCGGGATGTCCGTCATGGATACCGGTTCCGATTTCCACGGTAACTTTGCCCCTTGCCGCAGGCAGATGGGTAAGCGGCGAGCGGTGTGCCGCCTCTTTTGCCGCCTTTTCATCAACTGCAGGATCGCCGCCGCAGGCACACATGATGTTGTAATCATAACTCTTATCTTCGGGATTGGGTTTCATTTTGCTGATTTCCGCACACCAGCGGGCAATATCCGTTACCGGACACCACGCTGAAACCGCCGTCCAGATCTCCGGACGCCGCCCTGCCATAAGCAATGCCGCATGACCGCCGCCTGAACCGCCGACCAGATAGATTTTTGATTCATCCACTGCCACGGTGTTACGGACAAATTTCACGGCACATTCCAAATCAGAAACCACCAGATCTGAGCCGCATGCATCCGGATTTTTATTAGGTCCGCGGAAATAGGGAAAAATAAAGTGCCAGTTACGCTCTTTACACCGTTCCAGAAAATGATCATACGCCTTATCTATACCGTAACTCCAGGTATGCAGACAAACTGCCAGAGGTCGCGGCTCATTTCCGGAAGCAGGCAGGAAAAGTGCCGGCTGCATGGATTTATCAAGTTCAGAAAAATAAGTTATTTTTTGCAATTCATTCATAAAAAACCTCTTTCATTCAAGTTCAGAATCAAAATATTCAACAATTTCCGGAGCAATTTCCGGCAACGTTTTGGCAAGTGAACCATCACGCATCGCCTCATGGGCAGTAATACCGACCAATACCGCACGCATGGCATCGAGCGGATTGGTCAGCGGCTTGGCATTACCACGGATATATTCACGGAAGTTTTCCATGATCAGCGGATCTGCTCCGCCGTGAGTTCCATTCAACCCCCGCACAGTAAAGATCTGATCCGGCAGCAAGGTATTGCCCTGACGTTTATTCCAGTAAAGTATCTGAGCATCCTTGCCGACGCCGTGATTTTCGATCTTTCCCTTTGTCCCGATAAAGCAGAAGTTACGGTCGCTATCCGGAGTATAGTGGCAGTGCATGTAAGATACCTGTTTACCATTGGCAAGCTGCATCAAAACCATATTGTGATCTTCCACGTCGATTTCCGCAGAATAATCCTCTGCTTCATCAGCGGGATAACGGAGTTTCAACCAGTTTTCTGTAACCGGATAAGGTTCTTTATCCTCCTCCGGGCGTCTTTTACATTTATCGTAAACCGAAAGCATTCCCATTGCTGCAACTCTGGTGGTATAAGACCCCATCAGCCAATGGAGGATATCTATATCATGAGCCCCTTTCTGAAGCAGAAGTCCGGTGGAGTATTTCTGCTCCGAGTGCCAGTCGTGAAAATAGGCATCTCCGCCATAGTTGATAAAGTGCCGCTCCCAGGCACACTGTACTTCACCGATCATACCTTCATCGATCATCCGTTTCATTTCCTGAATTACCGGCATGAAACGCATATTGTGACCGAGATAGAGTTTGCGTTTGTTACGCATTGCCGCCCGCAGAATATTATTGCAGCCCTCAACAGTGATGGCAAGGGGTTTTTCCAGATAAACATGTTTCCCGGCATTCAGTGCCGCAACTGCCATTTCTTCATGGAGAAAATCCGGTGTAATGATAAATACCGCATCGATTTCCGGCATAGCAAGAACTTCCCGGTAATCGCAAGTACATTTGACCCCGGGGATTTTTTCCCTGAATTTGGCAAGAGCCTTATCTGAAAGATCAGCTCCGGCAACGATTTCAAAACCTTTTTCCGGCAGGTGGTTGTTTTCGTAGAAAATTTCTCCCCTGCCGCCGACACCGATCATACCGAATTTTATGGTAGCCATAAAATCTTTTTCCCTTCTATATCCTTTTTTATTTTCTGCCGGAAAATCCGGCTTTTTCAATAAATTTTTCCGGGATATCCGTCTTTAAATCCGCCACCGAACGATAACGCAAATATACCGGTGAACAATTTTCAAAACTATTCTCAAATATCTCGATATTACGGTGAACAGCCTCGTTGCTCTCTTCCGGAACCTCCGGCAGAATATCGATCACAGATGCCGGGCAGAAACGGAATTTATTACGGTATATTTTCACATCCCGCACACCGCCGGATTCATACCAGCTTTTGACATCACCGGAAATATAGATCGCCGGACGTGCCGCCGTCTGCCGGAATTCATTATCATACACCCGGCATATACCTGCTGAAGTGAGCAGCAAGCCTCTGGTAGGATAACACTCAAATATACAGTTCTTTATTTCCACATCCGGATAAGCACTCAAATTTTCCACCACAAAATCTGACGGATTATCAATTCCGGAAATTTCCCGGTCAATGGTCAATGTGACCCGGTCACCATCAACACCGATCGTCTTTTCGACCAGACAGAAATTTTCCCGCTGAAAATCGTTTTTACCCACGAAGCAGATCTCATCACCGGCAGAAAATGGCATCCATCCCCAGGTTTCCGGCTGACAGAAACGCAATTCAACTTCTCTGCCGGAAATTTTTTCTACTCCCAGATAAGTTCCGTGAATATTTATCGGATCATCCTGAGAACCGGAAAAATATCCGTCTTCGATCTCCACTTTGCCGTAACAGGAAGATATTTGAATACAATCGGCATGTGCAGCACAAACTCTGGAACTTCCCGCCGCCGGAGCATGACGGTGATGCAATATGGAAATATCACGGCTCATCTGTGCCACGATTCCCAGACCGGGAGTAAAATTCAGCTCCATCCCCTCAAGAGTAATATTTTCACTGTTGACGATGACCACGCCGTTTTCCCGGCGGGATGGATCACGGAACTGCCACACCTCCCCGACTTCGACCGGAAGCAAAGCTGAATAATGGAATTTCACCACTGAT
The DNA here is from genome assembly GCA_045644425.1 of Victivallaceae bacterium. Classification (GTDB taxonomy): domain Bacteria; phylum Verrucomicrobiota; class Lentisphaeria; order Victivallales; family Victivallaceae; genus UBA1784. Next base: position 16,215 of record JAZRGW010000036.1, read on the forward strand.
TCAGATATAATTTCGACTCTTTCTGCCTCTCTGACCGGATTGAAAAGCATCCGCAAATTGGATAAATTTCCCGGAGATGCACACTGCACGACCTGACGGCCCTCAAACGTTTCAATGACTCCGTCGGCATTGACCCAGCAGAAGTGACCATTTTCATCCAAAATCCACCGGGAAGACGGATGGATGGAAAACAGTGCACTATTGCCATCTTTTTCCATCACTGTCATTTCTGAAACACGGGGACAAAGATAATCAACAATCAGATTTTTCAACCGGATATTGCGGCAGTTTTTTATCACAATGGCACTCATGTCGCCATTCATCAGCAGTTTTGCCCCATTCCCATCAATGGTCAGATCATCAATATTTTCCAGCAGTAATCCGATATGTTTTGTCTGCGAATCACCGCGGTCAATGGTGTTGGATACCGGCAATATCATCTGCGGTGAATCAGCTTTATCAAAGCGGTAAACACCTTTTTCCAGTTCCAGAAATCTGCTGCCCGGAACTTTTCTTAACTTATCCAGAGCAGCAGAAAATTCCCGACAGCAGCTTTTTTCACTGCACGAAAGAGTAATAACGTTATTTTCCATTATTGATCACGCAGTTTATTTTGCACGGTGAATGACTTCAAAGGATTTAAGTTTCCCCTTGAAATAATGCCGGTTGCCATTTTTGGATTTGGTTCCGTCGCCGCCGAAACCGCCGACAGCGAACCAACGGGAAAGTCCGGTACAGGGGAAGGACTCAGTCTTACCATTGAGCGTGATATAAACTCGATTCATATCATACTTGAATTCAATTTTGTTCCATTTACCTTCCACGGGGGCAAGATTGGTTTTGAATTCCTTTTTGCTTTTCTTGTCGTCACCGGTAGACTGGCGGCAATAGAAATCAAGCACCAGACGGTGATCTTCGGTACGCAGACGGAATCCGGCAATATCATGTTCGGCATGAACAAAATAGACCTGATCATTATCCACATCTAACGGCATGAATTCAAATTTGACCGTATAGCCGGCACGCTGGGGGAAAAGCGAGGGCGGGAATCCGATAAATTCACCTTTACCGGTGAAATTCAAACAGTATGAGCCATCGGCAAGTTTCTCATACTCAGGCACAAAACGTCTGTCGTTGTGCCATTTCTGCCGGAATGAGTAAGGAATACTGTAGACTGAACAATGATACCCCTCATATCCGGTCGGAACCAGATCATAACCGCCGATATTGGCATAAAATTCCCTGCCAGCGGCAGTGGTCAGGATATTTCCGGCAATTGCAGGATCAAAACGGTATTTCACCGACGGGATCCGGCTGGAATCGACCGGTAGATCATACGCTCCATGCGGATCTGCGGCAACAGTTACCGGAGCTTTCTCCTTGCTTTCAAGCCGTTTGAGCGTATACGGGGCACTCCACCAAACCTTGCCCTCCTGAGAAACTGCCCGCAGAGCAAAGATGCCATCGGGGTAACCGGTATGCAGAATTGTTTCAAAAGCAGCCTTTTCTGTATTCAGCGGCAAAGGAAGAATATCCATACGCTGCGGGATCTCAATGGCGATCTGCAAACCGTCATCAAAAATTTTATTATACACCCCGGCGGCGGCAAGTTTGGCAAGCGGCAGACTCCAGCTGAATTTTTTACCCTTATCCGGACCGGAAATATATTCTCCGTCAACATGCAGAACAGCTTTTGCCATTTCAGATTTCTTTATGGAAATATTTCTCGCCCGCCGCCATGAAGTAGGTGTAGTGGCGTAATCGGGATTTTCCGCCAGAACCATTTCCTGCGATTTGACCGACACATCGCTCATATAAGCGACCTTTTTATCCTCCGGATGTTTGAACCACACTGCTGACGGGGCATTATCAATGCGTACACGGGTATTGATTTTACCGCCGGGTTTGATTTCCAGACGGTAAAAACTCAGAATCAGAGACTGACGGTCACTATCATTCTGCCGGAACTCATTCAATGGATCGTAAGAGAATCTGGTATCCCTGCCATTCTGAATTACTTCAAGTGAATTGAGCTTTTCAGGGAACTTCAGATCAGCGGAAGCAGGAAGATTGATGCGTTCCGGCAATGCTCCGTCAGGATTGACAGCTTTGCCGAATGCGACAGATGATTTTTCCGGAAAAAGTATATTCCGCAGCGGCGTACAGTACCATGTGGTGTCACACACTGTACTCGGACGCACCACCGTAAAAGGCAATCCTTCCTGAATAACCTGCCGTTTTCCCTGGTAATCAATGGTCAATCGAGTGATAAGCACCCGGGAATTGATCCACAGCCAGCTGGGAACTTTGACGGTATGATCAGTGAAAAGCGAACGGTAAAAGGTCAATTCACCGGAATTGTGGATGATCTGACCTTTGTCATTGAGTATTTCTACCATTACAGTAATTTTTTCCGGATCACTGCCATCGGGCACCTGAAGCAATTCCAGTTCATAATCCGGACCTGCCACGGCATGTTTACGGTGGGAAATGATCAGGTTCGGCAGAGAAAGATCATCGCCTTTATTCGGAGTAATATCCCGGTTGTTGTTGCGGTCATTCCAGTATTTCAGAATACGCTGATACGCCATCGGTTTATTGACGGTCGGCTGGAAGTGGCTGTCTTCGTTGTACTCATCCCACTCAAAGGCTTTGAGGATATCGACTTTGAAATAATCGGCAATGGCAAGAAATTCACGCAAAGTTTTGGTGCCGTTGGCAGAAAGACGCTGTCTGCCGCGGTAGTTATTGTAACCGGTCAGCATTTCCAAACCGCAGAGTTTTTTGCCGTTATACTTTTCCTGGGAACAGATCGCAGCAAAAAGCGGCATGATGATATCGTAATAATAGGAGATATCCAAATTACCTTCTTCCGTATGAAGGCGGTTGCTGAATTCGATACCGGCGGAAAATTCCAATACCTGAGAAAGATAATCGAACCAGTAAAGAATCGTCGTTGCCGGAACTTCACGGCTTCTATTCCAGAAAACATAGGGATCCTCAAGTGCAGGGATCGTGCCGCAGGAGTAGATGAATGCGGCAGGCTGACCGGTCATTTTCTCCAGAGTTTTGACAAATTCACGGCTTTTGGGTATATCCAGCCATGTCCAGCAGAGATAAAGGATTCCGCCATTATGACGCATGATATAGGGAGCCTCGCCGATGCGTTTCATATTTTCCGGATTCAATTTGCCGTTGTAACCGGCAGGCGTGACCGTGGGAATGAGCTTCAAATTGGACTTTAAAGCTTCAATACTGTCGCAGTAACGCCGGAAGTGTTCACCGTAAGCAAAGGTATTGAAAGTCGTTATACCGTAGATATCAAAAAGTTCAAAAGTCTTTTTATGAGAGTTTCTCTGAAACTGGCTGTCGGGATAACTGCCCCACTTATCTCTGGAGCAGAAAAGCTGACGGTCGGTATAGTTGTGATCGGTATACCACATTCTTCCGGCAGATGAAAGAGATTCAAAAGAGATTATCGGTGCGGAAACTGCGGGCTTTTTCTCTGCTGCAAGTTTCCGGATCTCTGCCATAAGCTCTCTGCCGAGCTTGAAGTCTTCCGGAGAAAGTTTTTCAATTTTTGCTGCTTTTTTCCGGATTTCCGGAAAATAAACTTTGTCTGCGGCATAAGCTGCTGTAAAAGCAGCTGCTGCCAGTAATACGGTAAAAATCTTTTTCATTTCATCTCTCCTTGACACTGTGAATAACTTCAAAAGATTTAAGTTTGCCTTTAAAATAATGGATGTCGCCATTTACCGACTTTGTGCCGTCGCCGCCGAAACCTGCCACGGCGATATGACGGGCAAGCCCTTTGCAGGGGAAAGATTCGGTTTTTCCATTAAGCGTTACATAAATACGGTTCAAATCATATTTGAATTCGATTTTGTTCCATTTTCCTTCGACCGGATCAAGATTGGTTTTGAAAATTTCCACATCCTCCCTGCCCTTGCCCGGATATTGACGGCGGTAGAAATCGACCACCAGCCGGTAATCTTCGGTACGCAGACGGAATCCGGCGATCTCATGCTCGGCATGGACAATATAGACCTGTTCCCGGTCGATATCCAATGGCATAAGTTCCATTTTTACCGTATATCCGGTTCTCTGGGGGAATAATGAGGGCGGAAATCCGATGAATTCACCTTTGCCGGTAAAATTCAGACACCACGAACCGTCAGCAAGTTTTTCATATTGCGGTACCGCCGGATTGACTGCATTTGCCTTACGGAATTTGTAAAATGAGTACGGCACACTGTAAACCGAACAGTGATACCCCTCAAAACCGGTTGGCACAGCATCGTAGCCGCCGGCGTTGCCGTAAAATTCCCTGCCGGCTGCGGTGGAAAGAATATTTCCGGTGATTTCCGGATCAAAACGGTAAACTACATGGGGTACTCTGGCTGAATCAACAGCAAAATCACTCACTTTGCCGCTTTTGTCATTATAAAGAGCGATCACCGATTTTTTTCCGCTTTCCGGACGGACAAGGATATACGGTCTGCTCCACCACACTTTACCGCTTCTGGAAACTGCACGCAATCCCAGCACACCATCCGGATAAGCAGTATTGATCACGGTGGAAAATTCTGCGGTTTTACAATCCAGCGGCAGAGGAATATCATCCAGACGCTGCGGAATTTCCACTGCAAGCTGCAACCCGTCTTCAAAAACGACTGATCGGATACCGGATTTTTTCAACTTGCCAAGCGGCACGCTCCACTGGAAAGTTTTATCTTTATTCGGTCCCCGGAAACGTCTGCCGGTAATGATCAATTCACCATTATCCAGTTCTGCACGTTTCACCGAATAAATACGGGCGTTTCTCCATGAACTTACTCCGGTAAAGCGGAAAGCCGGAAATTCTGCGGCATTTTTCACCACCGCCTTTACCGACGGATTATACATACCGGGAGCTTTCGGGTCTTTAGCTTCCTCAAACCAGCAGGCAGACGGCACATTTTTGAAAGTCACTCTGCCGTCGATGGCGATATATTCCGGATTGCAGTAATAGACGGTCAGGATCAGATTAGTGCGGTCAAGATCATTCTGCAGGAACTCATTTTTCGGGTCAAAGGTAAAACGGGTATCCCGGTTATCCTGCAAAACTTCTGCGGTTGTAAGCGTATCTTTAAAATTCAGTTTGGCATTCAAAGGCAGATTGATGATTTCCGGCAGAGTTCCGGCAGGGTTTTCGGCTTTGCCGAATTTGATTTCGGCACTTTCCGCAATCAGCAGATTCCGCAGCGGAGTGGAAAACCATACTGCATCATTTGCCGCTGTCGGACGAACCACTGTAAAAGGCAATCCTTCACTGTAAATCTGCTTTTTCCCCTTGTAATCAACTTTTATGCGGGTCATCAATGTACGGGAAGCAAGATAATTTTTTACCGGAATTTTTAACGTATGATCTTTGATGATCGCGGTATTGAAAATCAATTTGCCGCTTTTTCCGGCGATTTTGCCATTTTCATCAAAAACTTCCACTTCCGCAGAGAAATTTTCTCCTTCACCGTCAGTATCGGGAAGATTCAGTATCTCCAACTCATAATCGTTGCCTGCCACCTGCTGTTTACGGTGGGAAACGATCAAATTCGGTATCGAAAGATCATCGCCGGGAAAAGGAGTGATCTTTTTCCCCTTGAGCAATGCACTGTAATAGCGGGTAAGCCGCATAAAGGACATCGGTTTACTTACCGTGGGCTGAAAATGGGAATCCTCATTATACTGATCCCATTCAAAAGCTTTCATCAGATCAACTTTGAATTTACGGCAAAGTTCCATATAGCCGCGGAGCGTCCTGGTTCCGTCATTGGATAAACGCTGACGTCCCCGGTAGTTATTGTAACCGGTCATGATCTGCAAACCAAAAATCTTTTTGCCGTTATACTCTTTTTGGGCACAAATAGCGGCAAAAAGCGGCAGAATCACTTCATCATAATAACGGCGGCAGGAAGTACTATCGGTCTCGATGTAGTAATTCTGCACCTCGATACCGTCAGCAGTCTTGAGAATCTCGCTCAAATGATCAAACCAGTAAAGCAGTGCTTTTGCCGAGATCCCCTGCCCGTTGATATAAGGCACAAAAGGATCTTCCATTCCGGGAACAGTACCGCAGGAGTGGATATACGCTACCGGCATACCGGCAGCTTTTTCCAAATCGGCAACAAACTTGCGGGTTTTGGGAATATCCAGAAAAGTCCAGCAGACCACCAGCATTTTGCCGTTGACTTTAAGCACTTTCGGACTGGAGGATGCCATTTTGAACAATTCCGGTTCCAGCTTGCCGCTGTATCCGGCAGGAGTTACAGTGGGAACAAATTTGAAACTGCTGCCGGTCAAAGAGTTGTGATCTTCGATATGGCGTCTGCCCTCTTCTCCGTAAAAGAAGCAGTTATTCGCATCGAATCCGGCTTGCTCCATCAGCCGGAAATTGAGATGATGACTGACCGTTTTAAAGCGGCTGTTTCCGGATTCCCAAACATCCCTGCCGGCAAAAAGACGGCGGTCGGTGTACAAGTGGGGAGTGAAATACAATCTGCCGGCAAAAGAAACCGACTCCATCAAAAGCAGCGGTTCGGGCAGTGCCGGTTTACGGGTTGCTGCCATTTTCCGGATCTCGACAATGAGTTTCTCCCCCAGGGCAAAATCCTCTCTGGAAAAGCTTTTGATTTCCGCGGCTTTTTCACGAATCTCTTTAAAATACAATTTCCCCTGCCGTGCATCGGGATTGTCAAATATATATTCTTCTGCAAATACCGGAATAATGGAGGCAAAAATCAGCACAAGAGCAAGTTTTTTCATTTTTGATTTCCCTTTCATATTTCCATAAGTAATTTTATCACACATCCGGTCTCTCTTTTTATTTGGTTTTGCGATTATTGCAAAATCAAGATCAGATGCACTTTTGCCGAACAACTTGTCACCTCACAAAATTTGGGACATTAACAATTTGTTATTTGAAAATACTTATTCCGAAGTATATATTTAACATAATCACGACATAAAGATTTTGCAAGAGTAAAATTTTAACAAAGAAGAGTAATTTTGTCACATGGAAACCTCACGCAGTCAAAACTTTTTCTGGGGTCCTGATCCCACCCATCAGCTTTATGTCCGCAGCTACGGAAATTTTGTACTGGTTCCACCGGATACGGAGGCGAGACGGACGGTGGATTTCGGTGAGATTTTCTGGCCGATTTCCGGACAGTGCAAATTCCGGGTGAATGGCAAAGATCATATCGTAAAACCGGGATCATTATGGTATTATCCGCCGGATTCATATCACGACTATACCCCGGTCAGCACTTTTCACTACTGCTGGCTGACCATTGCGGGAAAAAATGCCGGAAAATTTTTTGAATTGCTCAACATCGTTCCCGGAATCAACCGGGCGGGAGTCTGTCCGGAGCAGCTGTTTTCCCAGCTCGGCAATGATTTAAATCATCATTCTGCCAAACACCGGGTAAATGCACTGGCAACTGCTTTCAAAATCGTATCCATGGCATCTTTTATGCCGAAAACCCAGAACCGGCGTGACCAGTCAATGGAAGATGTCAAAAATCTGATCGATTCCACATACGATGATCCGGAATTGAGTGTCTCCCAGATCGCAGAGTATCTGAATATGCACCGGGGAAGTTTGAGCAGGGCATTTCACCGTTCATTTGATATGACAATTTCCGACTATATCATATTTGTCCGGCTCAATAACGCCAGAGTCATGCTGGAAAATCCGTCATACCCGATCAAAGAAGTTGCCGAAGCGTGCGGATTCGGCTCTGCAAACTATTTTGCAAAAGTCTTTGCTGCTCATTCGGGAATAACTCCGCAGAAATACCGGAAACTTGCTCTGCCCCGGAATAAATAAAACGATTCACTCACCGAGAGGATTTGTCATCTGCCGGAACTGCTTTTTATCGCTTCATAGGTTTCGGAAACCACATCCAGCAGTGTAACATCAGAAATACCGGATTTTGAACAGTAATATTTCGAGTAACTGTCAAAAAATACCGCCTGCGGCAAATCTCTTTTGTAAGTTGCCGGCAGTCTGTTGATGATATCAAGAGAAGCAGAGTACTGCTTTATATCTGATTTTTTCATATTATCAGCAACCGGCAGATAAACGACATTGAATTTACCGGCGATATATCCCCGGCTCTCATCGCTGGTCTGCAGTTTTTTCACAAGGTTCCACGATTTCCACTCTTTCAAATTGACGATCAGCACCATTACCGGCTTCCGGTTATAGGTCTGACGGGAGTTATACGATTGTGACGGCCAGGTGCGGGAAACGGTAAAATTATCCCTTTTGCCGGAAAAGTTTCCGGAAAGCAGATCATTTACCATAAATCCGTTATCCGCCTCTGTCAGCGGCGGACGCCGGTTGCGGCCGGGGAATTTCCGGTATTCCAGATTTTCCGGAGAATTTTTTTCAAAATCAAATTTGTCATTCCACATCACAAACCGGGCAACTTTACCGGTGAAAAATCTCTCACTGCCGAAAAATGCGTAATTGGCAGAGAGTGATATTTGAGGCACAAAATATATGCCGAGCAGTACATTTTCCGACCAGATACTCAACATTCTTTCATCACTGTCGACACAAATGGTGATGTTTATCCATTTTTCTTTCGGCAGAGTGATCCCTGTTCTGGCTTCATATCTGGAACCGATGGTCAATCTGAGCTTTCCTCCGACACTTCTCAAAGATAATGCCTTATTATTGGAAATCATACGGTTGGAATCAAAAAGTTCAAGGAACGTTTCATCATCTTCACCTTGCAGCATGAAATCCATGGAGATCGTGAATGAAGAATTCAGACTGGAAATATATAGTGAATTCAAAAGTTTTTCCCCCGGCTGCTCCGGATCGATCTCCTCACCCGCCAGATAGAGATTGCGGTTGATGGTTTTTGAACGCAATCCGGAATAAAGCGGCAGTTCCCTGCCGAAATCATAGGAAACAGAAGCGTTTATTTCCGGCAGAAGTTTTTTCACCACCGGAAAATGACCATCACGGATATCCGCTGTAAGAAGCTTCACCGAATTCAGCGGATGAGGAGCGAGATTTTCAATTTCGACCCTCTTTACTCCGGCTTCTGTACCCGGTTCTTGTGCCAGATGTTCTCCGCCGGTCACACCTGATTTTTCTGATGTTTTTTTTACCGCCGGATCTTCACCGGTAACAATTATTTTGAATACACGGGTTAATTGTTCGGTCAATTTCGGAGCCTTTACCTCTTTCCCGGTACGCCACTTCTGATATGCCACATAAATACGGCCGTAATTCATTACCAATGCCGCAAGGATTGCCAATACGGTCAAATTGCACAAGAGTTTAAGGAAGAAACCTCTGCGTTTTTTCTTTTCCGGAGCAGCCGGCTGGGGCGGAACCGCAAAAGGCGATGCACTTTGCGGAAAGGTACTCTGCGGAACAGCACTTTGCGAAATGGTGCTTTGCGGAAGCTCTTCCTGCTGTACCGCAAGATCTTTTTTGCGGGAAAATTTGTATTTCAGGCGTTTACAGAATTTCACAAACGCATTCTGCATTTTGCTTTCCCTGACCTTCCGGATCTCTTTCAGCAAAGCTTCCGGAGTCTGGGGGCGGTGGCCCGGATCTTTCGCAACCATTTTGTGAATCAGAGCATTGAACTCCACAGAAGTATCCCTGCGATGATTTTCAATCGGATCAAGCTCGTTATGCAGCACATTGAGAATCGTTGCCACCGGGGTATTGCCGTCAAAAGGCAGTATACCGGTAGCAAGATGATAAACAGATGCTCCCAGACAGTAAATATCAGAACGGATATCCACATCCCTGGCATCCCGGCACTGCTCCGGTGAAGCGTAATTCGGAGTACCGATCGTTGTCTGCTCCATCGTCAGCGTCACCTCACCGCTGCTGCGGTCACCGGAAAATTTAGCGATACCCAGATCCATAAGTTTCAGAATACCATCGGCATTCTGCATGATATTCGACGGTTTGATATCCCGGTGAACGATTTTGGCATCATGCAAAGCCTGCAGAGCCGAAGCCATTGCCTCCAGAATATCCAGCAATTCATCTTCACGGAAGATCTGTTTTTTCAATATCTCCTGCAGGGTATCACCTTCCACATACTCCATGGCGATAAAGAGCAGACCGCGATCAAAATCGTTACCGACGTCGAAGACCCTGACGATATTCTGATGGGAAATACTGTTTAGCAATTTGGCTTCCTGAAGAAAGCGTTTTATGGAAACCGGATCATCGGATTGGGCACTGTCACGCATCAGCTTCAAGGCACATTGTCTTTTCAGCAGAAGATGTTCTGCAAGATAAACTTCAGCCATACCGCCTTTACCGAGGAGTTTAATGATACGGAACTTATCAAAAATTTCTCCATCCTGAAGCTGCTGTTTATGGCGTTTTTCAAAATTCACCACATCGGCGGTAAAATTGGTCCCGTGAGTGGCATCTGAAATGATCGGCTGCGGTTCAAGGATCTTTCCGCACTCAGGACAGGCATTGTCGTCATCAAAAATGTAACTGAGAGGAATGCTCAATTTGGTATGGCATGCTTGACAGAGAGCCAATGCACAATATGACTCTTCCGGAGCAGCTTCGCCGCATCCGGGACAAACGATTGTGTCATTCATCCCTTTCCGGTAGTCAAAATTGAAACGATGCCGGCATCGTGGACAATTCAAAATAATGGCAGACATGTCAACTCTCTCAAATAAAAATAAAAATCAATCGGCGTAATATAGTCCGCAGTTGCAACAAAATCAAATGCAATATGTTGCAAAAAAACAAATATTCTTAAAAAAAACATACCGGAGAGGGATCTTTGATGATCGGCTTTCCGGCATGCAGAAACTATCCGGGGGCGTAAAACTATTCGATGGTTCTGCCGTTTTTCCGCTTTTATTTCCGCCTGCCGGATTCTTTTGCAGAGTGTGCGTTATCCGGCTTGAAAAAAGAGTGCAATGGTGTTATATTACCGTAAAATACATATTGTAAAGCAAAATTTGGAGAATTTTTATGAATCCGGAATACGATTTCTCTGCCATTGAGAAAAAATGGCAGCGTTTTTGGGAAGAAAACAAGACCTTTAAAGCAGCTGATCTGTCGGATAAGCCGAAGTATTACTGTCTGGATATGTTCCCCTATCCCTCCGGTGCCGGACTTCACGTCGGTCACCCTGAGGGCTACACCGCTACCGACATCGTCTGCCGCTACAAACGGATGAAAGGTTTCAACGTACTGCACCCGATGGGCTGGGATGCTTTCGGTCTGCCCGCTGAACAGTATGCCGTGGATACCGGTACCCATCCGGCGATCACCACCGAAAAAAATATCAATCATTTCCGTGAACAGATCAAATCCCTCGGTTTCAGCTATGACTGGGATCGTGAAATCGATACCACCGATGTCGATTATTACAAATGGACCCAGTGGATCTTCATGCAGCTCCACAAAAAAGGTCTTGCTTATCTGGATGAAGTTGCGGTGAATTGGTGTCCGGCACTGGGAACCGTACTTGCCAATGAAGAGGTGATCAACGGCCGCAGTGAACGCGGAAATCATCCGGTCGAGCGTCGCCCGATGAAACAGTGGATGCTTAAAATCACCGAATATGCCGAACGTCTGCTCAATGATCTTGATGATCTTGACTGGCCCGAAGGCATCAAGGAAATGCAGCGTAACTGGATCGGCAAATCCACCGGTGCAGAAGTGATCTTCAAAACCACCTGCGGTGAAAGTGTCACCGTTTACACCACCCGTCCGGATACTCTTTTCGGTGCTACCTACATGGTTCTTGCTCCGGAGCATCCGCTGGTCGACAAACTCACCACCGCAGAATGTCGTGAAACGGTCGAGGCTTACCGTACCGCCGCCGCCCAGAAAAGCGACCTTGCCCGTACCGAATCCACTGAAAAGACCGGTGCATTCACCGGAGCTTATGCCACCAATCCGGTCAATGGCGATCAGATTCCGATCTGGATCTCCGATTATGTGCTTATTTCCTACGGAACCGGTGCGATCATGGCAGTTCCGGCACACGATACCCGCGACTTCGAGTTCGCCCAGGTTTTCGGTCTGCCGATCAAATGCATCATCGCTCCCGATGCCGAAGCTGCCAAAGCCGAGGGCGTGGATGTTGATGCTGTGCTGGCGGGCAAAGCCTGCTGGACCGGAGAAGGAAAATTGATCAACTCCGCCAATTCCGATGGTCTTGATGTCAACGGTTTGTCAGTCAAAGAATCCAAACCCGCCGCCACCAGATGGCTCGCTGACAGAGGCATGGGCAAAGAAGCGGTCAAATACAAATTGCGTGACTGGCTTTTCAGCCGTCAGCGTTACTGGGGTGAACCATTCCCCATCGTCCACTATGAAGATGGTTCTGTGGAGTTGGTCGATGAGAGCGAATTGCCCGTGGCTCTGCCGGAAATGCCCGATTTCAAACCCAGCGGCACCGGTGAACCGCCGCTTGCCAAAGCCGGGGAATGGCTCAATTATGTCGATCCGAAAACCGGACGCAAAGGCCGCCGCGAAACCAATACCATGCCCCAGTGGGCAGGTTCATGCTGGTACTATCTGCGTTACATTGACCCGAAGAACACCGAAGCTGCATGGGATAAAAAACTGGAAAAATACTGGCTCCCGGTCGATCTGTATGTAGGCGGTGCCGAACATGCCGTGCTTCATTTGCTCTACGCCCGTTTCTGGCACAAAGTGCTTTACGATCTGGGCTATGTGCATTGCAAAGAACCATTTACAAAACTGGTCAATCAGGGAATGATCCTGGGAATTTCCTACAAAGATTCCCGTGGAGTGCTGGTTCCCACGGATCAGGTGGATTTCACTGCGGCAGGACCGGTACGCAAAAGCGACGGCGAAGCGTTGGTGGAATTCCCGGCAAAAATGTCCAAGAGTTTGCGTAACGTGGTCAACCCGGACGATGTTATTGCCCGTTACGGAGCCGACAGCATGCGTCTTTACGAAATGTTTATGGGACCGTTGGAAGCAGTCAAACCGTGGAACACTGCCGGTGTGGAAGGTGTCCACCGTTTCCTGAAAAAAGCCTACCGGGTAATCGGATGCACTCCGATTGTTGATGAGGCTCCCGGCAAAGAACTTCAGCGGGTGATCCATACCGCAATTAAAAAGGTTGGCTCCGACCTTGAAACATTCGGTTTCAATACTGCTATCAGTGCGATGATGGTCTGCCTCAATGAACTGGCAAAACTGGAAAAACTTCCCCGTGAAGCAGCGGAAAAGTTCACGCTTCTTCTTGCTCCGTTTGCTCCGCACCTTGCTGAAGAGTTGTGGGAAAATCTCGGTCACTCCGATACGCTGGCGTATGAAAAATTCCCGGAATTCGATGAAAATATCCTTGCAGTGAGCGAAGTTGAGATACTCGTTCAGGTGCTGGGAAGACCGAAAGCACGTCTGATGATGCCCGTGGATTGCGATGCGGAAACTGCCAAGTCGATCGCACTGGCGGACGAAACGGTTCAGGCTGCCATGGGCGGCAAAGAGCCGAAAAAAGTGATCCATGTGCAGAATCGTCTGGTAAATATCGTTATTTGAGGTTGAATATGCGGTTGTCAATAATCATTTTGGCTTTTGTACCGGTGATTCTTTTTACCGGCTGTGCAGTTCCGACTCTTGCGAACGGCAAATATGAAACCTCCCTGCCCGGTCGGGAAGACTTTATCGCCGTTTACAATGGTATGCTTATCATGCGGCTGCGTAGTCCGGAAAAAGCATCCGGTACTGATGATGGTTATTGGGATTGGGGCGGTAAATTCAAAGTCCGGGAAGACAACCGGATCGACCTGGATATGGATCGGCAGACTGCCCGCAAATGGAACTTTTACTACCAGTTGAGCCGTAACGGCAAAGGTGTCAAAGTTCATGATCTGCGGGCGGAAAACAGTTATCAGCTTGATTACATGCCTCCCAAACGTTTGCCGCAGCAGAATAGTGCCGCTGACGGAACCGGAGAACTGCCCGCGTCTGCTTATCCGGCATTTAACTGAAAAAATTTTTCCGTCGGTTCACCAACCGCCTTGTAACGGCGTAGTGAAACGAATCCGGAAGAAAGATTTTTAAAATTAAATAAAAACAACCAATCCCGCAGTCATGAGTAAGGCGACCGCCGACGGAATGACGTAGGGCGAGGTCTCCGGAAAATCGACTGAA
>JAZRGW010000037.1:0-20707 GCA_045644425.1 Victivallaceae bacterium
TTTGAGCATTCTACGATACTCATTCATTTGATATTGCCAGCCCTGATCGGAATGCAGCAACGGCTCAACTCCAACCGGTAGTTTTTTGAACAGACGCTCAAGCATTGTTCTTGTTTGAGCAAACGAAGGGGTTGAACTTATACAATGAGCTACAATTTCATGATTAAACAAATCCATTACTGGTGACAAATAAACTTTTTCATTACAAACACTGAATTCTGTTACATTGCAACAGCCCCTTTATTGTGCCGTTGTTTTGACCCGGCAAAAATGTTTCATTCCTTATGGAATGACGAGAAAAAGATATTTTTTGTGTAATTTGATTTGAAATAGCTATTTTTTGTGTTATATTATGAGTGCGGCGTGTGTGAGAAGACTTTTCTACCGTGGTCGTCGCAGCGGTGGATAACGTTGTTTCCGGTATCGGAAATATACGGAGGGGACTTCTTTATATGCGTCAGGATAAAATCTTAAATATTCCGGCTATCCGCCGGATGCCAACCTATCTGCATAAACTGCTTAAAATGCAGGCAGAAGGAAAAGTCTCCGTTTCCTCGACAGAGCTTGCCGAATACATGAATATCGAATTGATCGTGGTTCGCAAGGATATCTCTCTTACCGGTATCGCCGGTCAACGCCGTATCGGTTATGATGTAAATGAGTTGATCCGTTATATTAAAAATTATCTCGGTTGGGAAGAAGCAATTCCCGCTGTGTTGATCGGTGCAGGGTCTCTCGGAACAGCTTTGCTTGGATATAATGATTTTGAATTGTACGGTTTTCAAATCTCTCAAGTTTTTGATTCATCACCTGATAAGATCGGGAAAACTGTGTACGGCAGAATAGTTCATGACATTGCCGATATGGAAGCTTGTTTTGCTGTAAATCCGCCGGAAATTGCCGTTATCTGTGTTTCCAACAGTGCCGCTCAGACCATCGCAAATAAATTGGTGGCTCTCGGAGTCCGTTATATATGGAATTTTGCCAATGTATCTTTAAAAGTACCGCCGCATGTTGTCGTGCAGCGTGAAGTTATTGCCGGGGGGCTGGCAATGTTGGCGGTAAAACGCAAGCAGGATAAAAACAGAGAATAAAAACATTATACTATTCAAAAGTATATATTAACAAATATAAACAATTTTTCCGGTTGCCGGGAGGGAGGGTTTTCAGCAGCCGCAAACAAGTTTGACACCGTCAGAACGGTGTGGATTAATTAACAAGAGGATTAGTTGAAAATGTGTTGCAACAAATTGTCGGAAGGTGCAGCCGCCAAATTTGCCGAACTCGATGCTTTTATCGATACCCTCGGCATTGATCGTGCGGATGAACGTCGTCGCGGCCGTTTGATCCAGGTCTTGCATCGTGCGCAGGATATCTTCGGATATCTTCCCCGTGAAGTCCAGATCCATGTCGCAAAAAAACTTTATCTTACCGAAGCACAGGTTTCCGGTGTGGTGAGTTTCTATAACTACTTTACCACCGAGCCGAAAGGCAAATACTGTATTGACGTCTGTATGGGTACTGCCTGCTACGTCAAGGGTTCAGAAAAAGTTCTTTCTGAAATCGAGCGTGTTCTCGGAATCAAAGCTGATACCAATCCGACTCCGGATGGTCTTTTCTCTATTTCAGCACTGCGTTGCGTTGGAGCCTGCGGTCTTGCCCCGGTCATGATCGTCAATGGCAAAGTTTACGGTAAAGTGACTCCCGCCAAAGCAGTTGAAATCGTCAATGAATACAAGAAACTGGGGTAATTACTTATGAATAAGATCAATTCTCAGGAAGAACTGATGGCTGCGTTCAATGCCGCAAAGGGCAAACTTGCCCTGCGCAGCACTACGGAACATGACATCAACTCTGTTAAAAAAGATATTCTCTGCTGCGGCGGTACCGGCTGTCATGCCTCCAATGCACAGGAATTGATGGATAACCTGAATAAATACATCAAAGAAAACGGCTTGGAAAATGATGTCCGTGTTGTTCAGACCGGTTGCTTCGGTTTCTGTGCCCAGGGACCGATCGTCAAGATCATGCCCGATAACGTTTTCTATGTGCAGGTCACTCCCGATGATGCCAAAGAGATCATCGAAAGCCATGTGGTCGGCAAAAAACTGGTGGAACGTCTGCTCTTTGTTGAACCTTTGCTCAAAGAACGCGTTCAGGATTATGCAAAAATGTCTTTCTATGCCAAACAGCAGCGTATCTCCCTGCGTAACTGCGGACTGGTGAATCCGGAAGATATTGAAGAATATATTGCCAACGACGGTTATCAGGCTCTTTCCAAATGCCTTTTCCAGATGAGTACCGATGATGTGGTTCAGGAAGTTCTGAATTCCGGTATCTGTGGTCGTGGCGGTGCCGGATTCCCGACCGGTATGAAATGGAAGATCGCTGCCGGCGTCAAATCCGGTGAGAAATATATCGTCTGTAACGCCGACGAAGGTGACCCCGGTGCATTCATGGACCGTTCCATCATGGAAGGTGACCCGCATAGCGTGATCGAAGCAATGGCGATCGGTGCTTATGCTATCGGTGCCCAGAAAGGTCTGGTTTACATCCGTGCTGAATACCCGCTGGCAGTCAACCGTCTGCGTTTTGCCATTGAGCAAGCCCGTGAAGTCGGTTTGCTCGGTGATAATATCATGGGTACCAACTTCAGTTTCGATATCGAAATCAAACTCGGTGCCGGTGCATTCGTTTGCGGTGAGGAAACTGCGTTGATCCACTCCATGGAAGGTCTCCGCGGCGAGCCGACCACCAAACCGCCTTTCCCCGCCAATATCGGTGGTGGTTACTGGGGCTGCAGCACCAACGTGAACAACGTTGAAACCTATGCTTCAATTCCGGTCATCATCAATAAAGGTGCCGCCTGGTACGCAAAAATCGGTAACTGGCAGCCTGAATTTGATGAAAACGGTAATTTTAAACGTACCATCAGCGGCAACAGCGGTACCAAAGTGTTTGCTCTTGCCGGTCAGATCAATAACGTGGGGCTGGTCGAAGTTCCGATGGGAACCACTCTGCGTGAAATCATTTACGAAATCGGCGGTGGTATTTCCGGCGGTCGTGAATTCAAAGCGGTGCAGACCGGCGGACCTTCCGGCGGCTGTATCACCAAAGAGAACCTTGATACCCCGATCGATTACGGCAATCTTTCTAAAATCGGTTCCATGATGGGATCCGGCGGTATGATCGTGCTTTCCGATAAAGACTGTATGCCTGCCATGGCGAAGTTCTATCTGGACTTCACCAAAGATGAGTCCTGCGGCAAATGTACCCCGTGCCGTATCGGTACCCGTCGTATGCTGGAAATGCTGGAAAAAATCTGCGATGGCAACGGTACTGTGGAAATGCTGGATGAGCTTGAATCTCTGGCTAAAACCATCACCGATACTGCTCTCTGTGGACTTGGTCAGACTGCTCCGAACCCGATCCTGAGTACTTTGCGTTATTTCCGCGATGAGTATATGGCTCATGTGGTCGATAAGAAATGTCCTGCCGGAACCTGTCCGAAACTTTACACGCTGACTATTACCAGCGATTGTATCGGCTGTACTAAATGTAAACGCAACTGCCCGGTGGATGCGATCATAGGTGAGATTAAACAGCTTCACGTTATTGACACTGCCAAATGTATCAAATGCGGTGCCTGTATCGACGGCTGTCCGAAAAAAGCGATTGTCAAAGGATGAGTGCAACAATGAACAGTGTCAATCTTACTATCAACGGCAAGCAGGTCACGGTTCCGGCCGGTTCGACTATTCTGGATGCTGCCCGTCAATTGAATATCAATATTCCGACCCTCTGCTATTGCGACAAGCTCGGTTGCGGTGTTTCCAACAAACCCGCCAGCTGCCGTATCTGTGTGGTTGAGGTCGAGCGTCGCCGGAACCTTGCTCCGGCATGTGCCACCCCGGTCATGGAAGGTATGGTCGTGCATACCAACAGTCAGCGTGCATTGAATGCCCGTCGTACTGTGCTTGAACTGATGCTCAGCGACCACCCGCAGCAGTGTCTGACCTGTGCCAAGAGCCAGGATTGTGAACTGCGTATGTTGGCTGCTGAATTCGGAATTCAGGAAATCGCCTTCTCCGGTGCTAAAAACCGTTTCGAAGTCGATGATTCCAGCGAAGCGATCATGCGTGATCTTTCCAAATGTATCATGTGCCGTCGTTGCGAAACGGTCTGTAACAATGTTCAGACTGTCGGTGCTTTGATCGGTAATGGTC
This sequence comes from Victivallaceae bacterium, assembly GCA_045644425.1. Taxonomy (GTDB): domain Bacteria; phylum Verrucomicrobiota; class Lentisphaeria; order Victivallales; family Victivallaceae; genus UBA1784. The sequence continues at coordinate 4,227 of JAZRGW010000037.1, forward strand.
GTGGTTTTTCTGCAAAAGTCGGTACTGCCAGCATGATTCCGTTGGCTGACACCAACTGTACTTTCTGCGGTCAGTGCGTGAATGTCTGTCCGGTCGGTGCCATCACCGGTATCAGCTATGTTAAAAAAGTCTGGGCGGCTATCAACAATCCTGCAAAAACCGTCATCGTGCAGACTGCTCCGGCAGTGCGTGTCGCTGTCGGTCAGGAATTCGGATTTGAAGCTGGTGCCCCTGTGACTGGAAAACTGGTTGCCGGTTTGCGTGCATTGGGTTTCGACAAAGTTTTCGATACCAACTTCTCTGCAGACCTTACCATTATGGAAGAGGGAACTGAAATCGTTGAGCGTGTCAAAACCGGTAAAAATCTGCCGATTCTGACCAGCTGCTGCCCCGGATGGATCAACTTTATCGAACACAACTACCCCGATTTGCTGCATATTCCTTCCAGCTGCAAATCTCCGCAGCAGATGTTCGGTGCGATCGCCAAAAGCTATTATGCCGAAAAGATCGGCGTGAAGCCGGAAGATCTGGTGGTTGTGTCCATAATGCCGTGTCAGGCGAAAAAATACGAAGCAGCCCGTCCGGAATTTGCTCCCAACGGCGTCCGTGATGTGGACTACGTGGTGACCACCCGTGAATTGTGTAAGATGTTCCGTGAAGCCGGTGTAAATCTGGCGAATATGGAAGATGACAAATTTGACAGTCCGTTGGGTGAATCCAGCGGTGCCGCTGATATCTTCGGTGTTACCGGTGGTGTGCTTGAAGCCGCCTGCCGCTCTGTCTACTTCATGCTCAATGGCAAAAATCTTGCCGGCGATGCCATCAACTTCCGTGCTGTCCGCGGTTTGGATGGAATCAAAGAAGCCAAAGTTGAAATCGCTCCCGGAACAACCATCAGCGTTGCTGTCTGCTCCGGCCTCGGAAATGCCCGCAAAGTGCTGGATATGGTCCGTCAGGACCCCAACCGCTTCCAGGCGATCGAGATCATGGCTTGCCCCGGCGGCTGTATCAACGGTGGCGGTCAGCCGTTCCTCCACGGCGACACTGCGCTGCTTGAAAAACGCATGAAAGGTCTTTATTCAGAGGATGAAGGCAAAACCCTGCGTCTTTCTCATGAAAATGAAGACATCAAGAAACTCTATGCAGAGTATCTCGGTGCCCCCGGCAGCGAAAAGGCTCATCACCTGCTGCACACCAAGTACCACGAAAAATAATTCGCAGTACATGCAAATACCCGGTTGTTTTTCAGCCGGGGATTTTTTTATAGTAAAATTTTCCGGATTCAGGTAAATCGGCACAAAAAAACAAGGTCATAAAAAAATGACCTTGTTTCAATTTTTATTCATATAAAAAAGGATTATTACCAGACTTGTCCTTTTTTCTCAAAATATGCTGCCACGTTGGGAATATAGGGTTTGATCAATTTTTTGATTGCAACGGCATATTCTTTGATTTCCCACTGGGCATGTTCACTATCACGGAGTTCGAGGAAGTGAAGCAGGTTGGAAAGATCAACAGTTCCCCAGAAAGTGACCATCATATTCTGCGGCAGCACACCACGGGCCTGTTCGCGGCAAACACCACCGGCAAGAAGTTTTTCATAAAGCTCCATGCTTGATTTATTATGCTCAGCGATCAGTTTCTGCAATGCAGAGCTGTCGAAATCAGGATCGCTGAAAGATGCCTGACGGTTGCTTTCTGCCTGACGACGCAATTCCTGCGGGTTGTAAAATTCCATATCGATTTCCGTATAACGGCGGGAAATCTCGTTGTAACTCCAGGTGCGGTGACGGTGCCACTGACCACGGATGAAAAGCGGACAATGGATACTGAATGTAAAAACCATGTGTTCCAGAGGACTGGTATGCTTATTGGCTATCAGATATTCCAAAAGTTTTACATCGCCATCTTCCATGGTGCTTTTGAGTTTACCGAAAGAAACACGGGCGGCATTGACGATAGTTGATTCAGTACCCAGATGATCGATCAAACCAACCCAGCCCTGACCATTGAGAACTTTCACATGATTGGTCGGCGGCACATTGAGATGTTCCATATTTTTTACTCCAGAATTACAGTTATAAATTCAGTACTTATAAGAATATAACACTATTGATACAATAATGCAAGTGCCAAAATGTTTTTATTTATCCAAACCAAGCTCTTTTACATGTTGACGGCGGCGCTCCAGTTCTGTGAGCAGAATTTTCCGCAAACGGATGTTTTGGGGAGTGACTTCCACCAGCTCATCATCCTCAATGTATTCCAGAGCCTGTTCCAGAGACATTTTACGGGGAGGAGCAATTTTCATATTGCGGTCACTTCCGGCAGCACGCAGGTTGGTCAACTGTTTTGCTCTCTGGACATTGACCACAAGATCACCATCCTTGCAATGTTCACCGACGATCATGCCCTCATAGGCATCGGTTCCAGGTTCAATGAAAAATTCCCCACGCTGCTGCAAACCATCAATTGCAAAGGGCAGGGCTTTGCCGGCTGCCATACTGACCATTACACCATTGGTACGGCCGGGAATAGTTCCTTTGAATGGTTCATAATGATCAAAAATGTGGTTAACGATAGCTTCACCCTGACTGACAGTCAGAGCTTTGCTGCGGAAACCGATAAGTCCACGGGTCGGAATGAAGAAATCAAGTACCTGCCGGTTACCGCGGGATTCCATCTGGATCAACTCTCCACGGCGCAGACCGACCAATTCGATGATCCTGCCTGCGAAGTCGTTGGGAACATCGACAGTGAGTCTTTCAACAGGTTCGTTTTGCACACCGTCAATTTCTTTGCAGATAACTTGCGGTTTTCCCACGGAAAATTCATATCCTTCACGACGCATGGTTTCCACCAGAATTGCCAGATGAAGAACACCGCGTCCGGAAACATTGAAGGAATCTCCACTCATTGCCTCAACCCGCAAAGCCACGTCACGTTCAGTTTCGTTGAAAAGTCTTTCACGCAGCTGACGGCTGCTGACAAATTTTCCTTCTTTGCCGAAAAATGGAGAGTCGTTGATACGGAAAAGCATTGACAATGTCGGTTCATCAATCGCAATAGGCGGCATAGCTTCCGGATTTTCGGCATCACATATCGTGTCAGAAATGTCAATATCCGGAATACCGACAATTGCACAAAGATCACCGCATGCGACATGATCGGTTTCTTCTCTTCCCAGGCCTTCAAATGTAAAAAGCTGTTTTACATGAGCTGGAGAAGTTTTTCCGTCACGTTTGATGATAGCTAACGGTTTTTTTAAATCCAGATTTCCCCGGTAAACCCTGCCGATACCGATTCTACCTACAAAAGTGGAGTAATCCAAGGTGGCAATTTGAAGCTGCACAGCACCTTCCCGTACCGGCGGGGGAGGGACACAGTCTATCATCGCATCCAGCAGCGGAGTGAATGATTCCGGTTTGTCATCAAGGTTGCGAATAGCCCAACCATCGCGGCCACTGGCAAAAAGGGTCGGAAAATCCAACTGTTCATCGGAAGCATCCAATTCGCAGAAAAGATCAAAAACTTTATTCTGGATCTCTGCCGGACGGGCATCGGGTTTATCAAGTTTATTGATCACCACAACCGGACGCAGATTGAGAGCGAGAGCTTTATCCAGTACAAAGCGGGTTTGCGGCATTGGTCCTTCTGCTGCATCAACCAGAAGCAGTACACCATCCGCCAGTTTCAGGACCCGTTCAACCTGCCCACCGAAATCGCTGTGTCCCGGAGTGTCGATGAGGTTGATTTTTGTATTGCGGTAGGTGATACTGATGTTTTTTGAAAGAATGGTGATTCCACGTTCACGTTCAAGGTCGTTGCTGTCCAGAAAACATTCTTCAACGACTTCATTATCCCGGAAAAGTTTGGCTTGACGGGAAATTTTGTCAACCAGAGTTGTTTTTCCATGGTCAACGTGAGCAATAATGGCAATATTTCTGATATCCATAAACATCTCTCTTATTAAAAAATTGATAATCTTATAATATATCACCAAAAGCCTGTTTCTGCAATATTTTCTGACGATTTTTTGCGTATGCCGTGAATAAAAAATCCGGATAAGGTTGGAATTACCGCACCTTATCCGGAAAAATAGGATCAGGAAAAGAAAATTATTTTATATTCCGCAGGAAATAACGTTTGAAGAAACGTTCCGGATCAAGAGACCGCTTTGCATGACGCAGGGATTCTTCATTCATATCCTGTTCCCGGTTCATGAATTTCGCTTTGCCGCGCAGGGCAATCGCCAGTTGCCAGGTGAGAGTCTGGGAAGCTCCCTTGACAGCATGATCAGCTTTTTCAAAATGCACATCAACGGTATCGGATTCCGGAAGAACACTGTAAACAGATAATCCGGCAGGATAATCCGGTTCGGCAAAAAGGATGATGCCGGATAATCCAAGCTCTTCAAAGTTTTCCCACGCATTTTTAAGTGCGAGAGCTTCTTCATCCAGAAATTCACACTGTTCCAAACGCGAATTCAAATCAGCTGCCAGTTTTGCTGCAATCGGAATATCCGCTTTTGTGATTTTGCGAACCTCTGCATAAGGCCAGTTCGCCTGAAACTGTTTGACCAGATTGTGTTTTTTACGTAATTTCGGACCGGTAAAAGAAGCGATTTTTTCAACAGAAAAAAGATAATCAATTGCACCTTCATCGTATTCCAGTTCAAAAAAACGGTCGCAATCCGGATAATCATCCAGAAAAGATTCCGGAACATCGTAAATACCGCCATCTGTCAACCCTGCTTTTACAAATGCTTTGCTGATTTTGTAGAGCAGTTCCGGGGCAGTTTTTTCACCGAGTGGATAATGGATTATCCGGGTAGCACGCTCGTAAACGACCAGACGTTTTTCAATTTCTACAAATTCTATGCCGTAGGGTTCACGGTACATAAAAATATTCGGGAAACAAACTTCGCAACTCTGACTGGCCATTTTTGCCAGTTCTTCATCAAAACGAGCCCGGTCAGACAATTCCACCGGACGCAGTGAACTCAAATCTATTTTCATAATATCCTGTTTTTTTAAGCAGACCAAATACTGTTTTCCTGAAGCATGACACCGGTTCCGTTGACAACTGCACTGAGCGGATCTTCGGCGACAAAAACCGGAAGTCCGGTTTCTTCGGTCAGAAGTTTATCCAATCCGGCAAGTTTTGCTCCACCACCGGCAAGCATTATGCCACTATCAAGCAGGTCGGCTGCCAAATCCGGTTTATTGCAGGTGTCAAGCGTGGATCTGACCGCTTCGAGGATGGTTGCAATCGGTGCTTGAAGAGCTTTGCGAACTTCTCCTGCACAGATGTTGATCGCCTTCGGATAATGGGAAATAAGGTCGAAACCTTTTACATCCATCGTCATATCATCCTGAACCGGATACGCACTGCCGATCTGTATTTTTATGCGTTCAGCAGCTTGTTCACCGATCATCATATTGTACTCTTTTTTAAGGTGATTGATGATTGCCTGATCGAGTACATCTCCGCCGACTCTGGCACTTTTTGAACTGACAATGCCGGAAAGTGAAATGATCGCAACTTCAGTGGTTCCGCCGCCGATATCAACGATCATACTTCCGTAGGGCTCGGCAACCGGCAACCCGACACCGACTGCAGCCGCCATCGGTTCTTCAACCAGAACGACTTCTCCGGCTCCGGCATGTTTTGCACTGTCGGTAACGGCACGTTTTTCCACTTCGGTAATGCCGGAGGGAACTGCGATCAAAACCTGCGGTCGAAGTAAACGCTTAAACCACGGAACTGTTTTGATAGCTTCGTGGATAAAGTAGCGGAGCATAACTTCGGTTACTTCGTAGTTTGCAATAACACCATCTTTCATCGGCCGGATCGCTTTGATATTTCCGGGGGTTTTACAGAGCATCTCTTTGGCGGCACTACCGACTTCAAGAACTTCCCGGGTATTCTCTTTGATCGCAACAACTGACGGTTCATTCAATACAACACCGCGATCACGGACAAATACCAGACAGTTTGCTGTGCCGAGGTCGATGCCGATGTATGCCGAAAACATTTTTGCAAGAAACTGAGTACTCATTAATATTTAGCCTTCTTTGTAAAACTTCCGCAACTTTGTGCAAAATGCATCATATGCGGGAAACTAAAAAATATTGTCTTATATATAATAGACCTTGTAAATGGTGATTTTTCAAGTTTTTACATTGGAAAAATCAAAAATTTTTCAAAATTACTCTCTCTTTTTTTGCAAAAAAGCTATTCCGGTGGTATTTTATAGAAAATATACTAAAAAAACTGCGGTTGGAATTATGATAAAAAATGTTATCCGTCAAAGCTTGAATCTGGCTGAACCTGTTTGCAGTTTCAAACCGGTTAAAATAAAAGAATTCAGAAATGGTATCGTTGTCAGAATGCCGAATCATCTTGGCGATGCAGTTATGGCTCTGCCTGCATTGGCTGCTCTCAAGACGATTTTGCCGGATAAATGCGGATTATTTGTTGTTGCCCCGGCAAATACTTTGCAGCTTTATCTGACATTGCCTTTTGTAGATGAAGTAATTGCTCTTGCCAAACCCCATTGCTTCTGGTCATCTTATGAACGCCGGTTGATAAAAGGTTTGAGGGCAGGGGCGGCAGTTTTATTCAACCATTCGTTCCGTGATGCACTCGGTTTCAAACTTTGCGGAGTGCCGGAGCTTTACGGAGAACCAACCCGCAACCGGGGTTTTCTTCTCAATGGAAAATTTCCATTTGATAAGAAAGTCAGGGGGGAATACTCTTCATCTCATCAAACAATGCGTTATCTTGCTATTTCCAGAGCATTGGGGGGAGAAGCTCCGGAAAATCTTATGCCGGAAGTAAAAATGCCGAGCAATCCGGATGAGTTGGCTGGTCCGGCATCAACACTTTTTTATCATCCGATGCTTTTGACTCTTGCCCCGGGTGCGGCTTACGGAGCAGCAAAAAGATGGCCGCATGAATATTATGCAAAAGTTGCAGAATACTGGATTCGCAAAGGTGGAATCGTCGCCTTGACCGGCAGTGCCGGGGAAAGTGCCATCTGCGAAGAAATAAAGCGAGATTTACCGCAGGATAAAATTTTCAATCTCTGCGGTAAAACAGATCTTTTTAATTTGATGTATCTGTTTAAATATAATAAGTTTGCGATCACCAATGATTCAGGATTGATGCATCTGGCATCGCTGGTGAATTCGCCGGGGTTGACTGTGTTCGGCCCGACTGATCTTTACGATACCGGACCGGTTTCCGGCAAATGGCTGATGTTGCATGATCGTGAAAAGTGTGCCCCCTGTCTCCGGCGGGTCTGCCCCAAAGGCAATCCGGTCTGTACCAAAAAAATCACTCCGTTTATGGTTATCAGGGTGATGCGTAAAGAGTTGGCTCATTTGCTCGCTGATAAGAAAATGATCCGTAAAAATTAATAAAATTTTGTAAAAATATGAAAAAAGATTTGCAGTTTTCTCATTTCGCCGATTGGTATCAGCTTCCAGATACAGTTCTTGTAAGCTTGCTGGCAGAAGCAAAAGAAAATGAAGTGAAAAATCTGGTTTTTACGGATCAGTGGATAACACGGATATTGCGTAATCCGCAGGATATGGGGTTTTTCAGAAGAGTATTGAAAGATTTCTGTTTTACCGATATGCACGCTCCTTACGGAGAGTGTTACGATCTGGCATGTGCCAATAATGGACGCAGCGCGGATATGGTAAAGGATCATCAGCGGGCAATGGGATATGCTTCTGATTTCGGATGCCGCACTTATACGATCCATATCGGAGCTTACGACAGCGTATTTTTCCATAAGCTCAATTCTGAGATCCGTCCCTTGGCATTGGATACTCTTGAGAAGTTGATTCCATCTGCCGAAAAATACGGTTTGGTGATCGCGGTGGAAAATGCTTTCGAGCGTTCCAATACTCCTGATGAAGTTATGTATTACGTCGAATACGTAAATCATTCAAACGTCGGCTGTTGTTTTGATAGCGGTCATGCTCTGGTTATGGATTCTTATCCGGGCAAAGGGGAATACGGGGATTATATGAAAAATCAGGTGTGGAGTGGCATGGTGGAAAATTACTGCAATGCTTTTGAAAAAATGGCTCCATCGATGGTTACCTGCCACTTGCATGATAATGATGGATTTTCTGATCAGCACCTGCCGCCCGGCGATGGGATCGGAAATTGGGAAGTGCTGGCAGAAAAACTACTGAATAAAGCTCCGCGATTGATATCAATTCAATCAGAAGCAACAGTATTTAAAAACGGTTTTGCTTTGAGTGATGTTGTGAAGCGTTATCGCAAAATATTCCCCGGATTGGCTTAAAAAAAGGCTGGATACAAAAATTTTGTACCAGTCCATATTTTTTTCGTTTTTCACCAGAAGCGGCGCGGAATTTGCAGTGCATCTGAAATCATATCCCGCACCGGATGGTCAGGATGTTTGGGACTCAGACGGTTTTTGACAAACGCGAATGCGATATCTTCATCAGGCATGTAAAATGCTTCTGCTCCGGCTGCACCACCATGACCGATAAACATCCGGCGGTTGTTATCTGGACCGCGGAGGACGGCACCGAGACCGAAACGGGTCCATTCATTGTCTCTGACCGGATCAGCAGGAGAACGGAAAAGTCTGCCCGTTGCAAAATCAAAAGTTTCATTTTTTACCAGTTTGCCACGGACTTTGCTGTAAAACTCTGCCAAGCCTGCAGCACTGGCAATACCATTGAATGATGGGATACACTGGCGGCGGATTGCCGGATTATTCATTCTTTGCGTTTCCCATGTCGGGCGTTCTGTAAAGCGGGAATCATCGACATCAATGACCCGTTTTTCAGCCTCATCATCAATCCCGAAGTAGAGTTTGCCGCTCAATCCCAGAGGTTGAATAAGTTCGGTATCCATGAGTTCTTTGAGTTTTCTGCCGGTAGCAAGCTCCAGGGTGTGACCGACGAGCCAGCCGTAGGTGAGCGGATGGTAATGACATTTTTCTCCGGGAAGATTGCGGGGAGGCATTGCTGCAATCAGATTGCACATATTCTCCCAATTACACAAATCGGGATCACCGGAGGGCAGGAGGTACATTCCTGCCCGATGGCTGAGCAGGTGTTCGATGGTGATGCCAGATTTATCTGGAGTGTTGAATTCTTTCCAGAATTTACCGACAGGAGTATCGTGAGAAATTATTCCCTGTTCCATAAGTTTCCACGCAAGAGCTGCAAGCACCGGTTTGCCTGATGAGTAGATCGGAAAGAGCATATCGCGTGAAATTTTTTTATTTTCATCATTGCAATCATGCCCCGAAACAAGGTCAATGACTTTTTCACCATGTTCGATAATGCAGAGCTGGCAGCCGCACTCATTGCCGTTTGCCACTTCTCTGTTGAGTATTTCCTGCAGAACAGGACGAAGTTTTATCCAGTTTTTTTCCATAACTCAACCTTTTATTTTGATCTCATTACCAATTATTTCCAGTACAAGCTTTTTGTAATCATCCACCGTCAATTTGTCTGGACGGATTTCTGCAGAAAAACCACATTTTTCAAGAAGATCGGCAGCAATTTCTTTACTTGTCAACTGGCCGAGGATTTTTCCAAGCTGTTTACGCCGCTGATTAAAAAGAGAACGCACGACCGTTGAAAATATTTTCAATTGCTCTCTATCGAATGGCGATCCGCATTTCAACGTAAATGAAACCAAAGCTGAATCAACTTCCGGAGGAGGGGAAAATACTTGAGGAGGTACGATTTTTTCAATCGTCACATCGTAGAGCAGCTGGGTACGCACTGATAAAGCACCATAAGCCTTGGTGCCACACTCTGCTGCCAGACGTTCCCCCATTTCTTTTTGAAGCATGAAAAACATGGATTCCGGCGGATTTGCACATTCCAGCATCTTTGCAATAAAGACCGAACTTATCGCATAAGGAAGATTGGCGACGGAGCGGTATTTGATACCGGCGGGGAATAATTCATCGAAATTAACTTTGCAGGCATCGGCTTCAATAAGATTGAAGTTGCTTTTATCTGCAAATTTTTTTCGGAGATAACCGGCAAGGCGGTGGTCAAATTCTATGGCGGTCAGATTAAATCCGGCATCGACCATTTTTTCGGTCAACGCCCCGAATCCGGGACCGACTTCCAGGACATTTTCCCCTTGAGAGGCTCCGGAATTGCGGACTATCCATTCCAGAAGGTTGCTGTCGAGCAGAAAATTCTGCCCCAATCCCCGTCCCGGACGCATGCCGAGAGATTCCAATGCTTCAAGTAATTCTTTTTTATTCATGATCAATGTTTCCCACAGCCGCAGTTTCCGGAACAGCAGTGACTTCCTGCTGCCGGGCAGGCATTCTGTATGGCACAACCGGATTTTCCGGCAGTTATGGTGGCGATCCGGTTCGGTTGTTTTTCCAAATCAATTGAACCGCATTGCGGACACTCCGCAGGAGAATCAAAACGGGCAAGCAGCAACTCAAATTCGGCATCGCAAGCCGGACAACGATAACGGAATATTGGCATGTTAACTATCCTTAATACATATTTCAGGTTGATTTTTATTCAACAGTACGGTATATTATCTTTGTGTTACATAATATAGCACCGAAAATAAAGGTTGTAAAATGGCTGGAAGGAAAAAATTCTTTGATCGTTTCAGTGCCCGCTTTGAATCACTGGATGCAAGCAGCCGTCAGGCAGGGCTGGCATTACTGATGAAAGAACGCGGATTTTTTGAAACGGTTTTCAATGCTGTTGAAGATGGAATTCTTGTAATTGACCGGGATCTGCATCTGCGTTACTTCAACCGGGCGGCTAAAGAACTTCTGGCTCTTCCGGAAAACACTTCTTCATTACGTCTGAATCAGCTTTTGCCGGATGTCGACTGGCACCGGATCATCCCGGAAGATGAAACTCAATGGAATAAAGTTTCCCGTCAGGAATTGCAGATACTTTATCCGGAACCCCGCTTTCTGCAATTTTATCTTTCTCCGCTTGGCATAGAAGCCGGGGCGGCAACTGTGATTTTGCGGGATGTTACTGAAAGCCGGGCGAGAGCAACCAGTGATCTTGAGCGGGAGACCGTCAAGGCTGTTTCGCTTCTGGCAGCCGGGGTTGCACATGAAATCGGCAATCCTTTGAATAGTCTTTCCATGAATTTGCAAATCCTGGAACGGAGTTTGGAATCCCCCGAAGATGCTCTTTCTTCTGAAGAAGCAGCAAAAATGATCCGTCGTTGTGAAAGCGAAGTGGAAAGACTCGACAGTATCATACACTCTTTCCTTTCTGCTATCAGACCGGGCAAAGCCAGTTTTGCTCCGGTAGATTTAAAAGCGACTGTTTTTGAAGTCCTTAATTTCATGCGTCCGGAAATCGAAGCCAGAAAGGTTTCTGTAAAATGCCAGTGGGCTGATGTAATGCCGCCGGTAAGCGGTGATGCTGAGCAGTTGAAGCAGGCGTTTTACAATATCATTCGCAATGCTGTTCAAGCAATGAGTAATGGTGGAACGTTGGAAATTTACGGATATTCAAACAGTGAATTCCGGATTTTGGAATTTTCTGATTCCGGCAGAGGTATGTCTACGGATGATTTGAGAGAGATGTTTGTGCCTTTTAAAACCGCAAAAGCTGCCGGAAATGGTATAGGAACCATGATCATCGAAAGAGTTTGCCGTGAACATGGTGCGGACTTCGGCGTGGTTTCATCTGCGGGCAGGGGAACAGTTTTTCAATTGCGTTTTCCCAATGGAACCCGGAGAGTAAGACTTTTGCCCGGAATTTGAAAAAAAAGAAAGATAATGTTTGTTTTTCCAACTTTGTGTGTTATATTATCAAAGTGAATTCCTTTGGTTCAACAAAAAATATTATTCAAGGAGAAAAAATCATGGCTATCGAACTTAAAAAAGATGCCGCCTATTCACTTCTCGTGCCGACCAGCATGGGAGTCCGTCTGACCCCGGTCAATGGTCAGCCCTTTCACTGCAGCGATACTTTTCAGATGCAGGTGACCAGTGCCGAGACCAACGTGGCAAGTATTGCTTCTTTCCTCGGTCTTAAAGTCAAAGTTCTGACCGCATTTGTAAAAGACAGCCCGGTCGCCCGTATGATCAAAGACAATCTCGCCGGTCGTCACATGGATTACGAAGGACCGGAAATCGAGCAGGGCGGTCCGTGGGGCTACCGTCACCAGTTCAACCTCGCCGACAGCGGCTACGGCAGCCGTGGCCCCCGGGTTCAGAATGACCGTGCCGGTGAAGTCGGCCGTCTGCTTAATGTAAAATATTTTGATCTTGACCGCATTTTCGGCAAAGAAGGTGTGCAGATCGTTCACCTTTCCGGTTTGATTGCTTCCATGAGCGAAGATACCAGCCGTTTCTGCCTGGAACTCGCCCGTGCCGCCAAGAAATACGGAACCAAAATCAGTTTTGACCTCAATTACCGTGCTTCTTTCTGGAAAGGCCGTGAGGAAGAGTTGAGTGCCATTTTTGCTGAAATTGCTTCTCTTTCCGATATTCTCATCGGCAACGAGGAAGACTTCCAGCTCTGTTTGAAGATCAAAGGACCGGAAGCCGGCGGTAAAGGTATTGCAGAAAAGATCGATAACTTCAAAGAGATGGTCGAGCGTGTCAAAGCCACCTATCCCAACGCTGTTGCTTTTGCCACCACTTTGCGTCAGGTGATCAATACCAATGCCCACTTGTGGGGAGCTATTACCAATGTTGATGGTGTCTGGCAGGTCGTAGAACCCCGCGAGATCCATGTGCTTGACCGCATTGGCGGCGGTGACGGATTTGTCGGCGGATTCCTTTACAGTATCCTGCGCGGCTGGGAGCCGGAAAAATGGACTCAGTTCGGCTGGGCGACCGGTGCCCTTGCCACCACCCATCTGACCGACTATGCTCAGCCGGCAGACGAAGAACAGGTCTGGAGTATCTGGAACGGCAATGCCCGTGTCAAACGCTGAGTAAAATTTATCAGCATACTTATCGGGGCAGATCGTCAAATTTGGCGGTTTGCCCCCTTTTTTTTACTTGTAAAAAATCGTAGACGGAGTTATATTAACCGAAACATGTATTTTACAAACTTCAGAGGTAGATTTTTTATGAATAGTGATGAGATGAAACTGATATTGGAAAATATGGGGAAAAAGGCTCGCCGTGCATCGGCAGCACTGGCAGTTTTGCCTCCGGAAGCAAAATCCGGATGTCTGCAACAAATGGCAGATGCTCTGATTTCCCGTACGGATGATATTGCCGAAGCCAATGCAAAAGATATTGCCAATGCCAGGGCAAATGGGATGGATGATGCAAAAATAGACCGTTTGACGTTGACTGTTGAACGTATCGGGGCAATGGCAGAGGGATTGCGGCAGGTCGCAGCTCAGCAGGATCCGGTCGGCAGAGTTCTTTCCGAAAATATCCGGCCAAACGGATTGAAGATCACCAAAGTTTCAGTTCCTTTCGGAGTTATCGGTATCATTTATGAAGCCAGACCGAATGTGACGGCTGATGCTGCAGGAATTTGTATAAAAGCCGGTAATGCAGTTATCCTGCGTGGTGGAAAAGAGGCTTTTGAATCAAACAATATGATCGCAGCGATTCTCAATGAAAGTGCAGCAGCCTGCGGATTGCCGGATGGTGTCGTTCAGTTGATCCCCTGGGTTGACCGTGAAGCTGTAAAGGTTATGCTGAAAATGGATCGGTATATCGATCTGGTGATTCCGCGCGGTGGAGAAAGTTTGATCCGTACCGTCGTTGCAGAAGCGACGATGCCGGTGCTTAAACATTACAAAGGGGTGTGTCATCTTTTTGCCGATGCTGAACTTGATATGGAATCGGCTGTAAAAATTGTCGTCAATGCCAAGTGTTCACGACCGGCCGTTTGCAATGCTCTTGAAACATTGCTGATTTCCAGATCCTCTGCTCCGGTGTTTGCACCGATGGTTGCTGCGGCACTGTCTGAAAAAGGTGTTGAATTGCGCGGCGATGAAGAGTTTTGCAAACTTGTGCCGTATGCAAAAAATGCTGCTGAAGAAGATTTCTATGCAGAGTATCTCTCTCTTGTACTTGCGGTAAAAATCGTTGATGATGTGGAAGAGGCTGTGGAGCATATCAATACTTACGGTTCACGTCACAGCGACGGTATTTTAAGCACTATCGCCGGAAATATCCATTATTTTACTGCAAATGTCGATTCTTCGACTGTTTATGTGAATGCTTCTACCCGCTTTACCGACGGTGGAGAATTCGGTATGGGAGCGGAAATCGGTATCAGTACTGATAAGCTTCATGCCCGAGGACCGATGGGCACAGATGAGTTGACTACCTACAAATACATTGTCAACGGCAACGGACAAGTAAGATAATTCGGGAAAATTAAATAAAAAAGCTTGATTTTTTGATAAAAAAGTGTTATATTTTCTTTTGTTTACAGTAAAACAAATGGAGTATCAGCCGTGATTGTACCGATGAAAAAAATTACGCTTCTTGCGTTGCGTATTGATCGTGAAAGTGCCTTGAGTGCTTTGCGTGATCTCGGTGTCATGCAAATTGAGTTAAAAAAACAGATATCCGAAAAAAGTTCTGTGGCAGTTGATGATCTGAACCGGATGAAGCGTATTTATTCAATGCTTGACCAGCTTGCTGCTGAAAAAAAACTTCCGGTATTACCAGTAGAGAATATTTCTTCAGCAAAGGAAATCGCAAATAGGGTTTCTGAAATCAATGACCGGCGTCATTTGTTGGAAAATGAAATTCTGGATATCCGCCGTCGTCTTGACGCATTGGCAATATGGGGCGATTTTGATCGGGAGTTACTTGATAAAATCAATGGATCAGGAGTCAAAGTAGTTCTCTGCATCGGTTCCGCTAAAGATTTCAGAAATGCGTCGCAATGCGGTAACGTTGTCTGCCGGGAGCTTTCTAAAAGCCGTGGAAAAATTGTTTTTGCGGTAATTGGCACCGGAGAATTTGATGAAACAGAATTTCCGGTTGTAAAACTCAATGCTGGAGATGATCCCCGTAAATTAACAAAACTGCTGAAAGTCAAGGAAAAAGAAAACAGTCAACTTGATGCAGAACTTTGCAAGTTGGCAGAAAAACGCGGTTCCATTGCTGCTCTGATCGAAGAATTGACCGGAATATGGGAATTTTCCCGAGTTAGTGATTCAGTTGATGATCATGGGGAAATTGTTTTTCTTTCCGGATTTGTTCCGGTTCCGGATGTCGATAAACTTCGTGATTCAGCACAAAAGCATGGATGGGGTTTACTGATCAGGGATCCGGCAGAGGATGAAGAAGTTCCGGTATTGCTGAAAAATAATCGTTTTACCAAAATAATCAAACCGCCTTTTGATTTTCTCGGAATTGTTCCCGGATACCGTGAAATCGATATCTCTGGAGCAGTACTGATTTTCTTTACTATATTCTATGCAATTATTATCGGCGATGCCGGTTATGGTGTACTTTTCGGGTTATTGTCCATCGGAGGTTTGACCCTTGCTAAAAAAGTTCCAGCGTTGCTTCCACCGATGCGTTTGCTTCTGGTTTTAAGCATTGCAGCAACGGTGTGGGGAGCTTTATGCGGCAGCTGGTTCGGAATGGCAACAATTCCTTTTACCGGTAAACCTTTTCCTGCATTGGAATGTTTCCGAGATTTTGCCGCCAGCAGTGCAAAACAGGCGAATGTACAGTTTTTCTGTTTTATCCTTGCTGTTATTCAGCTTTCTGCCGGACGTATCTGGAGAGTTTTCAGCGAACGCAACTGGCGTGCGGCCGGTCAGCATATAGGCTGGATGTTGATTATCTGGGGAAACTTCTTCCTGACGGTCAGATTGATCGTTTATCCCGGTGAATTTCCGAAATTCATGTATATCCTTTATGGGGTTGGATTGGTTCTGGTAATGAGTTGCGGAGTAAATTGGAAGCAGGCTTCTGATATATTTCAGTTCCCATTTGATATAATTGGAAGTTTTACAGATGTTTTAAGTTACATACGTCTTTTTGCTGTCGGCTTGGCAGGAGCATGCATTGCCGGAAGTTTCAACGGCATGGCATTTGACCTTTGCAAAGTTTCCGCATGGCTGCTTCCGGCAGGAATTCTGGTCGTACTGATCGGTCATTCTTTGAATATCGCATTGGCATTGCTAAGTGTATTGGTGCATGCGGTGCGACTCAATACTTTGGAGTTTTCAAATCACACCGGGTTATCCTGGAGTGGGCAGGCATTTAATCCATTCAGATCAAATAAAAAAGAGGAGTAAAGAAAAATGACTACAATGCAGGCTTTGGCACTTGGTGTCGGTTACGTGGCTGTCGGGTTGGCAGCAGTAGGTTCAGCTATCGGAGCCGGTACTGCCGGTGCGGCAGCTATCGGAGCATGGAAAAAATGCTATCAGCAGGGTAAAGCTGCTCCGTTTCTGTTGATTGCGATGGTTGGTGCCCCGCTTTCCCAGACTATCTATGCGATGTTGATGATGGTGCTTTC
>JAZRGW010000038.1:0-32111 GCA_045644425.1 Victivallaceae bacterium
TTAACTGAAAATTGCAGGAGATGTCTGCAATGAAAAAATTTCTGTTGATTCTGAGTTTGCTCCCGGCCATGATCATCACCGCTTCTGCCCGGGTGATCCCGGATAAAAACGGTACGACCGTCTACCGCGACAGCTCCGGCAGAATATCCGGTACTGCTTACCGCAGCGGCAACCGGGTCGTGTACCGGGACAATTCCGGCAGGATCACCGGTGAAGCCCGGATTTCCGGCAATCAAACCACTTACCGCGACAGTTCCGGCAGAATATCCGGTACTGCCCGGACTTCCGGCAATCAAACCACCTACCGCGACAGCTCCGGCAGGATCTCCCACACTGCCCGCTGAAATATCCGGTCTGAATTTGTATATCCCGCCGGGAAAAATCCCGGTTGCAAATTTTCAACAGCGGTGCTATATTATTTAAATGTGTAATTTTCAGCTTGAATACCGCAATTTGCGAAGAAAGGATTTCTGCTGTGAAAGAGTATAAAATCGGTATTATCGGATTCGGTACTGTCGGTGCCGGAGTCGCAGAAAATCTGTTGTTGAACAGCGATTGCATTGCCAAACGTACCGGAGTACGTCCGGTTCTGCATAAAATCGCCGATCTGGATATCAAAACCGACCGCGGAGTCACCATTCCGGAAGGAGTTCTGACCACCGATGCCCAACAGGTCATCGATGAATGCGATATCGTCGTGGAACTGGTCGGCGGCACTACCGTGGCCAAAAAATTCATCCTTGCCGCGCTGGAAGCCGGAAAATCCGTAGTCACCGCCAACAAAGCTCTGCTGGCACTGCATGGCGAAGAACTGTTTGCCGCTGCAGAAAAAAGTGGTGCAGACATCTGCTATGAAGCCAGTGTCGCCGGCGGCATTCCCATTATCAAAGCTCTGCGTGAAGGTCTGGTTTCCAACCGTATCGAACGCATTTACGGTATTATGAACGGTACTTGCAATTACATCCTGACCCGGATGGAACGCGAAGGTGCCGATTTCGCTCCGGTACTTGCCGATGCTCAGAAACTCGGTTATGCTGAAGCCAATCCGTCTTTGGATATCGACGGTTTCGATACCGCCCACAAGACCGCCATCCTCGCTGCTCTTGCTTACGGCAAATGGTTCGGTATCGACGCTGTTTATGTGGAAGGAATCCGTGAACTGGAACTGGCGGATATCATCTGTGCCGATGAACTCGGATACCGCATCAAACTGCTGGGTATAATCAAAAATGAAAATGGTGCCGTGCAGATGCGGGTACATCCGACCCTCATTCCGAAAAATGCCCTGCTCGCCAATATCAACGATGTTTTCAACGGCGTGATGGTCGAGGGTGACACCGTCGGTCAAACTCTTTTCTACGGCAGAGGTGCCGGCCGCAAAGCGACCGCCAGTGCCGTTGTTGCCGATATTACCGATGCGGCACTCAACCTCGCCCATAACTGCCGTCAGCGTATTGCCGGATTTACCAAAGGCGAACAGTTTGATAAAAAGATTCCGGAAGATTCAGTGGTCAGCCGTTACTACCTGCGTTTGGAAGTCAAGGATTGTCCGGGAGTGATCGCACAGGTCACACAGATACTTGCCTCACGCTCCATCAGCATTTCCAGCTTGATCCAGCATGAAACCAGAGATGCCAAAGGTGCTGTTTCGCTGGTATTGCTCACCCATCCGGCAAAAGAGAAAGAAGTCCGGGCGGCTCTTGCTGAAATTGCCGTCCTTTCAGTTAACAGTTCACCCGTAAAATTGTTGAGAATAGAGGATATTTGATTATGGGACAACACACTGTTGAAAAAATCGGCGGAACCAGCATGACCCGTTTCGGGGAATTGATGGAAAACATCCTCATCGGTTCCCGCAAAGGTGAAGAACTTTACAACCGCATTTTTGTCGTTTCCGCTTACGGCGGTATCACCAATTTGCTTCTGGAAGATAAAAAGACCGGTGAACCAGGTATCTATGGCAGCTTTGCCGCCGGAAAAAATCAGGAGTGGCAGGATAAACTTGATGCCACCACCGCAAAGATGATCGAACTCAATCACTCTTTTGCGGATTTGAAACTTGACCTTGCCAAAGCCGATGCGTTTGTCACTGAACGCATGGGGGAAATCAAAGATTGCCTGCTCCATTTGATGCAGCTTCGCAGTTTCGGTCACTTCCAGCCCGGCAACTACCTGCCCGCCGCCAGAGAATTGCTCAGTTCCGTCGGTGAGGCACACAGTGCTTTCAACTCGGCTCTCATTTTGAAAGAACATGGTGTCAATGCTGTTTTTGTTGACCTTTCCGGTTGGAAAGATCAGGAAACCGGTTCCATGGAAGATACCATTAAAAACAACCTCAAAGGTTTGAATTTTGCCGAATGCATGCCGATCGTGACCGGTTATGCAAAGTGTGCCGAAGGCGTAATGGCGAAATTTGACCGCGGTTACAGTGAAATCACTTTCAGCAAGATAGCAGTTGTCACCGATGCCCGTGAAGGAATCATCCATAAAGAATTCCACCTTTCCACCGGCGATCCCAAACTGATGGGAGTTGACAAGGTGCGTACCATCGGTCACACAAATTTCGATATTGCCGACCAGCTCGCTGATATGGCGATGGAAGCGATCCACCCCAAAGCATCAAAAGAAATGGAACGTCACGGTATCGCCATCCGTGTTGACAATGCTTTCGATCCCGGTTCACCCGGAACCCTCATCAGTCAGGATTTTGTGTCACCGGTTCCTAAAGTGGATATGATCTGCGGCAGAAAAGATATCATCGCCATTGAGATCTTTGATACTGAAATGGTCGGTGCCAGCGGCTATGACTACAAAATGCTGGAAAGTTTCGCCAGAAACAATATCAGTTATATTGCAAAAAATACCAATGCCAATACCATTACTCACTACGTTTCGGAAAGATACAAAAATCTGGATGCCTGCGTAGCTGAACTGCGTAAAACTTTCCCCAATGCCAAAATTTCCACCCGGGCAGTGGCAATCGTTGCCGTGATCGGCAGCAATATGAAAATTCCCGGCTTCCTTTCCCGTGCCGCCAAGGCTCTTGCCGAAGCCGAGATCAATATTCTCGCCCTGGATCAGTGCATGCGTCAGGTGAATATGCAGTTTATCATCGCCAGAGAACATTTTGCAGAAGCCCAGAAAGCTCTGCATGCGGAACTGGTGGAAAAACAGTAAGTTCTTTCAAAAAAAAAGCGTGCGGTAAATTTTACCGTACGCTTTTTTTATATCAATTCAGAATACCTGCCGCTTGCCGCTACGAAGTGTAATGAAAACTGCCGTATCGATCAGATCAAAAACTACACCCTGCTCACCTCACTAATCGAAGAAAGCAGCACTGACCCATCAATCAGAAAACCTGTTGAATATGTTATACAAAAAAAAATCAGCATACCATTGTAATATGCTGATTTTTTAACAACCCTGACTCAGAAGTTGAGCAGAGAGGGGAATAAGCCGATCTTTTCCGGCAGAGTGCCGGAGTCACAGGCTTTCATGAATTCCGGATTCAAGGGCAGCTGGGCGATCAGCGGCAGATTGTATGAAGCTGCAAGCTGTTTGCCGCCGTCACTTGAAAACAAGGGATGAGCTTTACCGCAATCCGGGCAGACAAAACTGCTCATATTTTCCACGATACCGGCAACTTTGAGTTCCAGTTTATTGCAGAAATCCAAACATTTCCGGCAGTCGGCAAGAGAAACTTCCTGCGGAGTGGTGACTACGATGGCATTTTTCTCGCCGGGAATCAACTGGCAGGCGGAAAGGATCTCATCACCGGTTCCGGGAGGGAAGTCCAGCACCAGATCGTCTAATTCCCCCCAGCAGGTATCTTCCAGAAGCTGTTTGATCACGCCCATTTTGGCAGGTCCACGCCAAACGATCGCCTGATCCGGATCATCGAGCAGCAAACCGACAGAAAGGAAACGGAGATTTCCCATCGGCAGCGGAATGATGCCGTTTTCTTCAGAATAATCCAATTTCTTATGGGTCACGCCGAGAATAGTCGGCAGACTCGGCCCGTGAAAATCGCAATCCAGCAGACCGACTTTTCTGCCGGATGCCGCCAACTGCAGTGCCAGCGTGGCAGCAACTGAACTTTTACCCACTCCACCTTTACCGGAAAGCACCAGTATTTTACGGGAAATCAATCCCATCTTTTTTCCCATTTTGTCTTCACCGCCGCAAGAACCGCACGATGAACAGCTCCCGCAGGAACCGCTGCAACCTTCAGCCATGATAAAAATCCTTTATTTTATAAATTTTACTTGAGCAATTGAATCGCTCCATTGATGATCGTTTCACCGGTCGGCAAAAGTACGCGTTGGACTGGAACCGCCATTGCCGCAGTGACAGGGCAAACCCGCATAACCGGTTTACCCCATCCCCGGAGCCGGAATCATATCCGCCTGTGCGTCCCCGGATTCAAATCAAAGTTCGGTGGTCAACTCTTTTGCCATGCGTTCAACTTTGGCAAGAGCATTTTCGACAGTGGTATCACGGGCAAGCAGCACACCGAGACGGCGGTGCCCGCGAAGCTGACCTTTACCGAAGATCCGCATGGAAGTATCCGGTTCAGCAAGCACTTTTTCCAGATTTCCGAAACTTACCGCATCGGAATTACCGGCAACTTTGATCGCTTTGCTGGCACTCGGACCGTGGAAAGCGATGTTGGGAATGGGCAGACCGAGAATAGCACGGGCATGCAGATCGAATTCAGAAAGATCCTGGGAAATCATCGTAACCATACCGGTATCGTGCGGACGGGGACTGACTTCACTGAAAATGACCTCATCACCGCAGATAAAAAGTTCCACACCGAAAATACCTCTGCCGCCGAGAGCATCGGTAATCTTTTTGGCAATATCACGGGCTTTGGCAATGGCGACGTCGCTCATTTTCTGGGGCTGCCATGACTCCTGATAGTCGCCATCTACCTGATGATGACCGACAGGTTCAAGGAAGCTGGTTCCGCCGACATGACGGACAGTGAGCAGCGTGATCTCAAAATCAAACTTCACAAAACCTTCCACGATGACTTTGCCTGCTCCGGCACGACCGCCTTTCTGGGATTCTTCCCATGCGGCATCGATCTGGTCGGCACTTTTGACCGTACTCTGACCGTGACCGGAACTGCTCATGATCGGTTTGACCACGCAAGGCAGACCGATCTCTTTGATCGCCGCATCAAACTCTTCTCTGGTGGCGGCAAATTTGTATTTGGAAGTGGGCAGGCCCAATTCTTCAGCGGCAAGACGGCGGATACCTTCACGGTTCATGGTCAACTGGGCAGCTTTGGCGGTGGGGATCACGGTGAATCCCTCATTTTCCAGTTTCACCAGTTCTGCAGTGGCAATAGCTTCAACTTCCGGCACGATATAATCGGGTTTTTCTTTTTCGATCACTTCGCGCAGAGCAGCACCGTCAAGCATATTCACGGTGTAGGAGCGGTGGGCCACCTGCATGGCAGGAGCATTTTCATAACGGTCAACGGCGACCACTTCCACGCCCAGACGCTGCATAGCGATAGCAACTTCCTTACCCAATTCTCCGGATCCGCAAAGCAGGATTTTGGTTGCACTGCCGGTCAAGGCTGTTCCAAGTTTACTCATTTTCAATACCCTTTCGTTTAAAATTTGCGTTGTATTTCTATAATGTTTATAAATTACTCTTCTCTGTCGGAGATCACCGAACTGCGTTTGCCGTAACGGTGACACTCTTTAAGATATTCCACCGCTTCCTCTGCGGTATCGACGACCTGGATAAGCTCCATATCATCCGGGGAAATCATCTTTTCGGCGAGCAT
Source organism: Victivallaceae bacterium (assembly GCA_045644425.1). Lineage (GTDB taxonomy): Bacteria > Verrucomicrobiota > Lentisphaeria > Victivallales > Victivallaceae > UBA1784. The sequence continues at coordinate 5,804 of JAZRGW010000038.1, forward strand.
GGTATTTTTAAACCAGCGGATAAGTCCGCCCCAGAATTTACGGTTGACGAAAACAATGGGAATCAGATTGATCTTGCCCGTCTGAACCATGGTCAGAACTTCAGAAAGTTCATCCAGCGTACCGAAACCACCGGGATAAACGATAATTGCCATGGAATATTTCAGAAATGAAACTTTCCGTACAAAAAAGTAGTTGAACGATATTGAGTGGGTTTGATAGGGATTGGGATGCTGCTCCATGGGCAATTCAATATTCAACCCGATAGAAATCCCGTTTTTCTCAAACGCTCCCCGGGAAGCGGCCTCCATCACTCCCGGTCCGCCGCCGGTAATGACACCGTAACCGGCATCGACCAGTCTGCCGCCAAGCTCTCTTGCCGAAGCGTAAACCGGATCATCTTCCGGAGTACGTGCCGAACCGAAAACTGAAACCAGAGCTTTGGGTTTGTTATTCATCTTTTCAAAAGAATCGACGAATTCAGCCATGATCCGCATCACCCGCCATGAATCCATCGGCATAAAATCGATATGGTGATCGTTGTAATTTTTCATAAATTCTCCCCCGGTTTCAATCCATACATCCGACAAAGGGCAGATTCCGGTAAAGCTCCTCAGAATCCAGCCCGCAACCAACCAGATAACGGTCAGGAGCTTCAAAAACCTGCCAGTCAGGTTCCGAACTTCTGCCGTCTACTTTTTTATTGACCAATACCGCACTTTTTACACTGACAGCACCGGAATCAAGCAGAAATTTCCGGCAGGCCCGGATCGTTTCACCACTGTCAAAAACATCATCCGCCAACAGGATATCCCTGCCGGCAACGGGCAGTTTCAATTCACCATTCAGTTTCACTTCCCCGCTGCGGCAGTCGTGGATATAACTGGATGCCCGCATGGAGTCAAACCAGAGCGGCATATCCATTTCCCGGACCAGATCACAAGCAAAAAAAGCCCCGCCATTCATCAGAGCGATCACAGTCAACTGCCTGCCCTGATAAAATGCGGAAATTTCTTTTGCCAGTTCCCGGATTCCGGCGGAAACTTTTTCCCGGTGAAAAAGCACATCCATCAATTCACCTCATAAACTGCTGGTAACTGTGGATCATCCACCTTTTTAAAACCGGGCGGAGAATGAATTCTTCCAGTTGGGCCCCGTCGGGAAACTGGTGATTGCAGTATGGACAGCGGGGAAACATTTCCAGATCGGCAGGGGTCAACTGCTCCCCGCAACCGGGGCAGAAACGACCGTCGATCAGAAACTCCGCTCTATTATCATCACTTTTTTCCATTATTACAAACCTCAAACTCCTTGCAAAAGCACTGCAGAAGCGTTATTTTATAAAATAAGTAAATCTGTACAGGATATAAGATAATACCTGTTGACACTAAAATCAAATCCCGCCGGTGGATGACCGGCAGAAAAAAGCATGAAAAAGTTCTGGATCATGGCCGGAGAATCCTCCGGCGACATTTACGGTGCCGCATTGGCACAGGATTTGCGTCAACTCGCCGCCGCTGACGGTGAAGAAATTGAGATTTCCGGCATGGGCGGATGCGAGATGATCAAAGCCGGAGTCAAGGTCAAAGTCGATTCCACCGAATTGGGAGTGATCGGCATATTTGAAGTTTTGAAAAGTATCTTCACTTTCATCAGGATATTTTTCCAGCTGCTCAATGCTGCTAAAACAGAAAGACCCGATGCAGTGATAATGATCGATTACCCCGGATTCAATCTCCGTTTTGCAAAAAAAATGTATAAACTCGGCATCCCGGTCTACTGGTATGTAAGTCCGCAAGTGTGGGTATGGGGCAAAAAACGGTTGCCGGTTCTGGCAAAAATCTGTACTAAAATGCTGGTGATCTTCCCCTTTGAAGAAGAGGTCTACGCATCAACTCCGCTTAAAGCAAAATTTGTCGGTCATCCGCTGGTCGATGTGATTGCCGCCCGCCGTGATCCGGAAATACAACGGGATATGGATAGCTTTCTCCTGCTCCCCGGCAGCCGTAAAAATGAGATCGAACGTCTGCTTATCCCCATGCTTGATGTGACCAATTCCCTGCATAAAAAACACCCATCTTTGAAATTCATCCTCGCTGCACCCAGACAGAAAATCGCCGATCTGTGCGTGCAGAAAATAACTGCTTACCGGGAAAAACATCCGGAACTGCCGGAAATCACCATATCCGTCGGTTCCACCGGAAAACTTCAGCAGTCTGCCGGTACCGGTTTGGCAGCCAGCGGTACAGTCACCGTGGAGTGTGCCTTATCCGGATTGCCGCTGGTGGTAGGTTACAAACTTAATCTCATGACTCTGGCTCTGGCAAAAATACTGGTAACTCTTTACCGCGGATTTTTCACCATGGTCAATATTATTGCTGACAAAGAAGTTTATCAGGAGTTTTTGCAGTGGCACTTCTGTGAAAAAGAGGTACTGCCGGCGGTGGAAGTGATCCTTCCCGGAGGGAGCCGCAGAGATGAAGTGATCAAAGGCATGGCGGAAGTTGCCAATCTGCTCGGTTCAGATTCAGATGTTTCCGCTCTCCACCGTGCCGCTGTCGAAATGTACCGCAAATAAATTCAGGAATCTTCTTTTATGGAAAACGAAAAACTTATGACCTGGGATCTTGATGTGCTTTATTCCGGAGCAGATGAATGGGAAAAAGATTTTGCCGCCCTGGAAAATGCCGCAGAAAAGTTCTATTCATTCAAAGGTCATCTTGCCGATTCACCTGCCGCCCTCAAAGCCGCTATCGAAGCCGGTGATGATTTTGAAAGACTGGCAGAAAAACTTTATACCTACGCCCATTTGCTTTCCGATGCCGATACCACCATCGGGAAAAACCGTTCCCGGGTCGACCGGATCAGTGCAAAACTGGCAGCACTGTCGGAAATGGATAGCTGGTTCGATCCGGAGATAATGGCGATCCCCGATGAAAAAATGAGCGAACTGCTCAATTCCGCAGAATTGGCTTTTTACCGGCGGAGTCTGGAAGAACTGCTCCGTGAAAAACCGCATACGCTCAGTGAAGCTGAAGAAAAACTTATCGGTACTTTGAGCGATGTACTGGGGACCTCCGATGAGGTCTTTTCCACTTTGAATGATACGGATATGGAATTCGGCAACGTCCGCAACTCCAAAGGTAAACTTACCCCCCTTACTCACGGCAGCTGGCATACATTTATGGAAGAACCTTCGCGGCAGGTGCGTAAAAGAGCATTCCACCAGCTTTATTCCCAATACCGCAAACACCGCAATACCCTTGCCGGTACTCTGGATGGCACTGTAAAACGCCATGTGGCAATGGCGAAAATCAGACACTATGATTCTCCATTGCAGGCGGCTCTTTCCGGAGAAAATATACCACAGGATATTTACGATAATCTCATTTCCTCGGTCAGAAATAACCTTCCTGCTCTTGAAGATTATTTCAGCTTGAGAAAAGAGGTTTTGAAAGTCGATAAACTTGATATGTACGACCTCTATGCACCACTGGTTCCGGAATGCGACCAGAAGTGTTCCTTTGCCGAAGCAAAAGAACTGCTCGAAAAAGCATTTGAGCCGTTGGGCAGCGAATATATTCAGGTGATGCAGAAAGCGTGGAGCGAGCGTTGGGTCGACGCCCCCTGCCGCAAAGGGAAACGATCCGGGGCGTACTCCGGCGGCTGTTACGACAGTTACCCGTATATCCTTTTAAGTTACAATAATACTTTAAGTGATGCTTTCACTCTGGCACATGAAATGGGGCACTCCATGCACAGCTGGTTTTCAAGAAATAATCAGCACTATCATTACGCCGGTTATGAAATATTCGTCGCCGAAGTGGCAAGTACCTGCAATGAATTGCTCCTTGCGGATTTCCTGCTGAAAAAACACCGTAACGACCGGGCATTACGGGCGGCTCTCTGCACCCGGCTGGCAGATGATATAAGAGCTACGATCTACCGCCAGACAATGTTTGCTGAGTTTGAAAAACTCATCCACTGCGATTCGGCAGAAGGCATTCCGCTTACCGCAGATCATCTTTGCGAAAGATACTACGCCCTCAATGCTGATTACCACGGTGGAATAAAAGCTGACCGGGATATTGAACTGGAATGGGCAAGAATCCCCCACTTTTATTACAATTTCTATGTTTACAAATATGCTACCGGCATGGCGGCGGCTCTGAAACTTTCACGGGGATTGCTTTCCGGAGAAAAAGATGCCAGAGAACGTTATCTGAATTTCCTGAAAGCCGGCGGTTCCAAAGATGTGCTGGATATCCTTCGGGATGCCGGAGTCGACTTATCCAAACCGGAACCGGTGGATGATGCTTTGAAATTTTTCAAAGAAACTGTCAACGAATTAAGATCGCTGCTTGTATAAATCAATTTTTGAAATTGCTTGCAATACAAATGTTTTTGCAATAATTTTATAAAAATCAGGAATATTTCAAGGTCATAATCATTTACATTAAATATGGCCTTTTATTCTCTGAAAAACAATAAAAAAGAAAAAAAACGAAAAAAAATCAAATTTTTTTCAAAAACAGACTTGAATATTCACATTTCATTGAGTATACTTATAAGGTGTCAGTAATAAATGACATTTGTAAATTCTTAACTTAAGGAGAGAAAACAATGAAACACAAATTTTATGATGTCAAAACCAAGTCCCACATCGAAACTGAAGTTCTGGAATGCGTCACCTTCACCAATGCCAGCCGCACCAGCTACGCTTTCAAAGGCAAAACCGCCGATGGCCGCAATCTGACCGCATTCGTCAGCAAAGCTGTCTGGGATAAAGCCAGCAAATAATTTTCGTTTCCGCCTTCTGAAAAAGCCGTTCCTGATATTTCAGAGAACGGCTTTATGTTTTCCGGATGCAGGAATATAAAAATCAGACTGCAATTGTGGATCCTACGGGGAATTAGTTTTTCTTTCAGCATATCAGCCCCCATTTCTCATTCCGGAATTGCAACTTTTCCGACACGCAACATTTCCATCCGGAACAGAACTGAACCGGAAAAATTCATATAATATTCGGAGGTTTTACCGCCAGGTCATAAGCAGCTATACCCCTCATGAATTTTCCGGATAAGCAATAACAAAATTAACTTCGGAAAACTTTCCCTATAATTTATCGTTAATGTCCCAAATTTTGTAAACCCCAGGCTGGAGCTTACAAACACATAAGCTATGAATGGTTTAAATACGATTCCACCATCAGTTTGCTGCAAGATGGGAAAATCTCCGTAAATCAGGAAATTTCAGCACAAAAACCGATTTTTCAGTCGGTTGTAATCAAAAAATGGGGGGATGGATTGCCTTCGCTTTGCTCACGCTCATTGCAAGCAATGTCGAACCAGATGTTTCGACTCCACGGCATTAATGCCGTTCACGGCTGACGCCGTGATCTCCCCGGCATCTCAAATAAAAAACGCATCCCTGACGGAATGCGTTGTTTTTTTAAGATGGTGGTGGGAGATGGACCAACTTTTTAACTTTCCGCAACCGTCTTATTCTTCGCAACTTGCAAATGTTGATCAACTTACAGCTTCAATTCATGCTCCACGATGTGGGATAATTGTGGAGCAGAATTTTTCACTGACAACACTACAAGATAACACACTTTTGTTGCTTTTTCAAGCCAGCCAATATAACCTTTTTCCTCTATCAGTACGGTTATATATTGGTAAAAAATGCTTTTTCCCTTAAATAAACCGCTTTTTCAGGCATAATACCCCGGACGGGATAGTCCCGTGCGGAAAAACATCAAGCAATGGAGATATTATGCAAACTTACCAATTTCATTGACCACTGTATTGCCTTTGTCGGCAAGGAACATCAACATGACGATTCCGGTGGCAGGTTCATAATTACGGAAAACCATATTTCGCATCTCAAATGCAGTATTGTTTTGGAGTGGAATAGTTGATCGAAAGTGGAGTTTGTTTATGGGAATAATCATTTTGTGCTATAAAAGCGTTGAAAAGTGAGAGCGATATCTGTTGTATAATACAGCAGTTTGACATATATTAAACATATCAACCAAAATATGCAGAAAGATTCAGGTTATCCGGTGGAGATTTTTGCAAAAACAATTTTCCGGATGAAACAGGAGATCGTTTCTTATGAAAGATGTCAAACGCTTTTTGAAATCGAAAGTTATTCGTCCGTACCTGCAGTTGCCGAAAATAAAAATTCAGCCGATCCTTGCCAGAGAGGGTAAACCGTCCGTGGATGTCGCTGAAGTCGCTGCTATGGCGGGGGATAATGTCATTTTTAATGATCTTGTATGTATCAAAAGCACTGAACACTGGAATCAGGTCGTCAGCAATCTGCCCGATGACGTTGATGCCATCATGCCGGTGAGCAGTCCGTGCTACCCGACCGAAGTTTGGAATGAAGCTCCGGAAGTTTTGGTCAATCGCGGTTTGCCGGTTATATTCTGGCCCCTTATCCGTTTTGATGAACCGGATTTCTGGAAGTGGTCAGCGGCAGATTTGATGCGGGCATTGGGTATTGAAGTCCACTTGGTTGAAAACTGCGAAGAGGGCGTTACCCTTTTGCGTGCTATGGCTGTGAAAAAATTCATTGCCAACAGCCGCATGGTCGTTTTCGGCAAACAAAACTTTCCGTGGAATGTTTTGGCAGGGGGTAAAATGATCCGTGACAGTATCGGGATGCAACTGGTGGTCAAACCGCTGGAGGCTTTCCGGGAAGCCGGTAAAAAATATTCCGATGAGGAGTTGCTGACCTTTTGGGAAGACCACAAAGACCGCTATATCAATCAGGTTCCCGATCAGAAAGAACTTATTACTGCGTTGCGTACATACTTCGGAATCCGTGATATCATGGATGAGGAAAAGGCTTGCGGTTTCGGAGTCAACTGCTATGGCGAATTGATTATAGAAGGTTCCCGCGATGTTCCCTGTCTTGCCCAGTGTCTTGCCCGTGAGGAGGGGTTCATTGCCGCATGTGACGGTGACTATTGTGCCATGATCAATATGGCGATGGCGACCATGCTGCTGGATAAGCCCTGTATGATGTCCAACATCTATCCGCTTGCTTATGTTGGAGCATTGACAGAACACTTCGGGGACAAACTGGCGTCCAAAGAGAAAGATCAGAAAAATTTGGCAAGATTCGGACATTGCGGTTATATTGGTGTTGCTTCTCCGGAAATGAGTCCGTCAGGAAAAGCCCGTTTGTCCGATTGGGGCGGCACTTACGAGTTGAAGCGTGACGGCAAAGGCTGCGGGATTGATTGTGATTTGGCTGGGAACACTGAATTTACCGGTATACAATTGCACTTCAACGGCAAAGATTTTATGATAATCCACGGAGAAGTTGTTGAAACGACCCGTCATCCCGGAATGCCTCACTGCGAATCCACCGGCTTATTACGGCTCGATGATCTTGACTTTTTCATCCGGAATGTTTCCCGCGAACACCTGGTTATCGTTTACGGTGACTGCCGCAGGGAGTTGGAAATCCTTGCCAGGGTCTTGGGATTGCAAGTACAGAAAGTTCAATGACTGGAGGATTGTATTCCGGGATCAGACTGGTACATATTGCGGTATTCCCCCGGAGTTTTGCCGGTCTTTTTCCGGAAAAGTCTGCTGAAGTAATTAGGATCGTTGAAACCGCACATCACTGCGGTTTCAGCAATATTCAAATAAGGATTCTGCAGAAGCAGTTTGGCTTTTTCCAACCGCATGGAAATGACATATTCCGATACTCCTGTGCCGAAGTTTTTACGGAAAAGCAAATTCAGGTGTGACGGGCTGATTCCTGCCAATCTGGCGATTTCATTTACCGCAGGCAGATCATTTAAGCGGGTATGGATGAGGTTGACGGCTTTCTGCAACACCGGATGAATGGCGTCTTTAGAGGAAATATCTCTGCAAAAGTGTTTCATCCGCATCCAGATGGTCTGTATAAAAAGCGACTTTTCTTCCAGAGATGAGTTGTCTTGAAAAAATCCGGGCAACTGGTCAAACCATATTTTGAGCAAAGGGTCTTTCCCGGTTTTTATCAGCAGCGGATGCGGAGAATCTATCCCGCTGACAAGGACAAAGACATTTGCTCCATCCGGTACCGGGGCTTGGTCATGGACTGTTTTAGCGGGAATGACAAATATATCTCCCGGTTCACCATAAAGAGTTTTGAAGCCGATGAATCTGGCGGTGAATATTCCCTGTTTGACCATGACCCATTCCATATAGTTGTGCGAATGCATAGGAATATTTTTATCACAGACTCCAAAATCGGTGTATTGCAGAACTGGAAAAACTTTCATTTTGAATTGCTCCAGAATGTTTCTTGAAAAACTCAGAATAGTCTTTTGCGAATTTGACAAATCGACAGAGGTGCTGTATGTTTTACACGTTATTACATGCGTATTTTACAAAATCAGCAAATTGACAGAATAATATAGCACATTAAAAATTTTTTACAATAACAGGATAAATAATTATGAAACTTGAATTTGTTATCAACTTCGGTTATCAGATGCTTTACAGCCGGCGTCTTTATCATCCGGTATATTGCTGGGATGGTTCAATCGAAGCTTCTGACCCGTCGGCAAAAATGGAGTTGGATTTGCTTGAATATCCCTTTGTCTGGTGCAGCATCTGCTATTCACCGGAGAAAACCCGATTGTCCGGTAATTCCTGGGATAATGTGATCACCCGCCGTGGAGTTAAGGGAATCCAAGTGACTGCCGAGTGTAAGGAAAATACGGTGTTCACTCTGAGAAATCAGTACGGAGAATTCTCATTTTCGGCAGATCAGCTCTCCGGCAATGAGCGTTTGGTATTTCCGGTCGGCGGGAAATACGGATTCTGCGTGATAACAGTGTCTCGTTACGGACAATACTGGTTCCGTCCGGGAGCTTTTCTGCCGGATATGGTGCGGTTTGAACCGGGAGATATGCCGCTTTACTGTGAGGAACGCCGCCGGATGATCATGGCGGAATTACCGCATGGGCAGAAATTCTCTCTGCCGCTTGCATTTGAGGCTGATCCGGAAAAAAGTTCCGTTTTGACACTCCATATTCAGGCGATGCTGCTGAAACCGGACGATCCTGCTGTGGAAGTCGTTGATGAAAACCGTGAATACGGAAAACGATTTGACATATTTCTGTCCAAGGTGTGCCAATTCAACTTCATCGGCAGGGAAGCTGTCATCCGGGTGGAGTTTGACAATGGACAGGTCGTGGAAAAAACTCACTACTTCCGTCCGCACGATTTTGAAGTGCAGATGCTGGAAGATGTGTGGGTGCAGATCCCGGTTTCCGGTAAAGTTACTTCTGTAACCATCAGTCAGGAATCCGGACTTTGCACGTTGTGGATAGCCGGTATAACCGCCAGAATACGCCATATCGGACATCTGGAAGTTGAAGTGCCGCAATGGGCATCTACCGGCAGAGAAGTTTTCGGCAGGGTATATGCCTGCAAACCGGTGACTGTTGAAATCAACTGCGGTGATTTTGATGTGAAAAAATCTTTGCAGACCGGCTGGAATGAATTTGCGGTAGTTTGTTCCAAAGCGGCTGTTGATCAGGAAGTTACCGTTTCCGATGGAGAAGTTTGCCGCAGGACAGTCATTCCCGCGGTATTTGATTTGCCCGCAGAATCTCCGGAAGTGATGGTCGGTTGTGATTTCACCACCGTCCCCCACGATGATAACGGAGATATGGATCAGCTTCTGGATTATATCACCCGAACCAAACTCGGCAATACGGTGGTTTTCCGCAACTTCCGTCCCTATCCGTTTTCTCCGAATCCTTCTGATGGATCCCTAGCAAGATGGGGCAAATATTGTGCCGACCATCGGATATATGTGCAGAGCGTGAATTGCCATGCTTCCGGGGCGTTGCCCGGTGCCGCAGGAGCGTATATGCATAACGGCGGATGGCATGAATTCGCCGGGACGATCTATGCCGTTGATCCTGAACCGGAAAATCCGGCATCTGATATGCGTGAGGCAATGGAACGTTTTATCGGCTATGTGAAAAACGATGTGAATAAAAACAGGCAATCCGGCTTCCGTTACGGTTACGGTGATGCCGGCGGCGGAGCGAGATATCTTTTTCAGGCTGGCTTGGAATATATCAGGGCGGAAACGATGGTACCGCACACCCAGCAATTGTGTTCACTGGTACGTCCGGCAAGCCGTGTGTACGGCAAAGGCGACTGGGGGGTGCATATCGCGGTTCAGCATTCGGTGCAGCCGCACATTGAAACGTGGCACTTGGGCATGTATTACCTTTCGCTCTATCAGGCATGGGCAATGGGGGCGTCAAATTTGTATGAAGAGGACAGTCTATTCATCTCTTTCAAAGAGGAACAGCAAACCTGGGATGATTCTGTTTGCAAAGGTAAACGCCGGATGACCAGAGATTTCTACAAATTTGCAGCTACTCATCCCCGGAAAGGGGAATTGAAAATACGCATTGCTTCACTGGAGGGGCGTTATGAAGCACCTTTCAACGGTTTTATCTGCGGAGCTGAACAGGATCCCTCATACAGCGTTTGGGGCAAACACGGCAGTTCTGCTCCGGAATGGGGACACCGTCAACCGGAGAAAAAGCATCAGCTGCTTGATGTTCTGATGCCGGGAGCTTCCAGTCATCCGTTGCGTCAGCAGGAGGATAAACGCAGATTCTATTTTTCCGGAACTCCCTACGGTGATTTTGACCAGTTGCCGGTGGAGGCATCGGCGGATGAATTCAAAAAATATTCTCTGCTCCTCAATCTCGGCTGGCATACTGCCAATGATGAAGATCAGGCAAAGATTTCTGAATTTGTTGCAGACGGAGGAGTTTACTTCTCCGGTATCACAGAATATTCCATGCATACCGGTCGTGAATTTCTGCTGGACATGACTGATCTCGATCTTTATAATGGCGGCGATCTGGCGGAATTTGCCGGAATAAAAGTCCGGAACAGGGGAGTGGAATATTCCGGAGAATATGCTGGTATTTCCGGTGATGAGTCATCCAGCCGTATTTACAGTTTTTCACCGGATGAAGATGGCAAATGTTTCCTTGCTGACATTGAATTGTGCGGTGCCGAAGTCGTGGTCAGTGACCGTAAAAGCGGTTTGCCGCTGATTGTCAAACACCGTTACGGCAAAGGTATTGTGTATACGCTCACCGCCTGGGCATATCCGGGCCACGAGGCTCTCGGCGGCGTGATGGCAGTATGGCTGCGTAAACTGTGTGCTGAAAATTGCGGCGAAGTTTTCGTTGAAGACAACAGCAAAGAGGTTTTCTGGAATGTCCGTGAAGCGGAAAACTTCCGGCAGGTCATTCTGCTCAATACCGACTGGACGACTCCGGGAAATGTTAAAGATGTTCAGCTCCACACCCCATCCGGCACTTATCCGTTGAGTGTGCGTGAGGGTGAGGTGAAAATCGTTTATCTTTATGATGGCAAAGTTATTGAAACCAATGGCGAAATCCATTTGGAATTCTCCGGAAATGATGTCTTTGCCCATTCAGATAAGCCATGCAGCATAACCTTGCACGATGTTTCCGGCAGCCGGGAGATGCTGATTTCTCCTGAAAACAGCACCGTTGTAAAAGTAACCCTGTAAAAGCTGTACTTTTACCGGACAGCGGTGAAAATATCCCCGAAACAGAGATAGAGTTAGCGTCATTTTTAATCCCCCCAGGAATTTATTTACCGCAGTGTATTTTTCATGCAGGAGTTTTTCAATCAGGTGAGTATGACCTGCTGCTGGGGCAAACATGCAGATGATTACATGTATAAAAACTCCTTACGCTTTATGGAAATAAATGAGTGAAGTGATCTTTTTTGTACTTCAGCAATAACGGGTCTTCCGGCAGACTGCAGATAAAATGCGGATGCGCTGCCGGAAGTGATTATTTGCAAGTACCAACCGGGTAAATGTTATATTTTTAAATAAAATAATAAGGTTAATTTTTTTACAACTGCGTGCTGCAAGCGATCTGAAATATACAGTAAAAAATTTAAGATTTTCATACCAGTTTTACATATTTTTATACAAGTATTTCTCATTTGCCTGTGATATATTATTATTGAAAACAGAGTAATAATTCCGATTATTTAATAACTGCGAGGAGGTATTGTTGTGAATAAATTGCTGACAGTTTTACTTTTGACCGCTTTTCCGGTGCTGCTGAAAGCTGATGTTTATGAATTTTTTGCCGGCGGAGACTTCAACTCCCGTGCCGAATACGGCAGTGGAAACAATGCTTTCGGCTATGGCGGCGGCGTGGTTTTCAATTGGGATCAGCAGGGCGGATTCATGCGTTTTGCACTCAAAGATGGTGCTTCTGCCGGTCTGGCTTTTGCCAGAATGCAGAATATAGCAAAAGAATTCAACGGTTTGACCTTTACCGTCAAAGTCAAATTACGCGGTTCCGGACGGGTGGGATTTTCTTTCACTGACAAAAGGTCGGAAAAATTTGTCACCCTGACACCGGGATGGAAAATTCATACTTTCATCCTTAATTCAGAACCGAATACCCGGATGTTTATGTATATCCGTTACTCCAAAGGCACCAGATTTGATATGGATGACCTGTCGGTATCCGTTGCCAACAACGGCATAAGGATATATCCGCCGCTTGGAGCATTGGTAGTCAAAGCAAATTCCACTGTCCCCGAACAGACCTTCCGCACGATGCCAAATGACCTGATCGGCAAATTCACCCGCTTCGATTTTGAAACCGGGAAAAAAGTGGTCACTCCGGCCGAATCAAGCAGCGGCGAAGTGACATTTCCGGCATTCACAGCAGGAGCATCCGGATGCACCAGAATAATTTTTTCGACAGCCAGTGAAGGAGCGGTGCGGGATGTGATCGTTGCTTCCGACCGTGAAGCAGATGCTCTGGAAAATGCCGCTTCCGGAGTGAAACTCAAAGGTAAATCCCTGCGGATATTGTATTTAGGTGATTCTCTAACCGACTATGATCGCGGCCACAATCATGCATCAATAACCGCCGGTATGCTGGATAAGTTTAACCCCGGAGCGATATCCATTCGCAACGTTGCCGTCGGCGGAGATGAAGTGCGCCGCATCGATGCCCGCTTGTCTGACAGCAACGTCTATTACGGATGCCGTTATCACGCCCTCTGGGAAGAAAAATACGATGTGATTTTTGTGGCCTGCGGTCAGAATGACACTGTCACTTTCAAAGAAAGCAATTTTTCCGAACCTTCAATTCCGATTTCTGAAGTTGAGAGCAGGATGAGAAGCATCGTCAACAAGATACGCAAAAAATCAAATGCCCGGATCGTGCTGGTATCCGGAGTATCCACGCCGGTAAGCAACAATCCGTCATATCACTTCGGCGTACCATCCCTGGTCGAAGCATACAATGCGGTCATCCGGAAAGTTGCGGCAGAACTTGATACGGAGTACCTTGATCTCTACACTCCACTGAAAGCACTCCCGGAAGCAGAAAAACTCCAACTTTTCCGGAATGACCGCGTTCATCTTTCTCCCCGGGGGCATCTCTTCGTGGCAACTGAATATCTTAAATTTCTCGCCCGGGGCAAAGACTGCGATTAAAACTTCCCCGAATACCATAAATATATTCAAATGGTACTTGGAGGCACTTTATTTTTCAAAGTCCGGTGTGCAGCTTGACTGCCCCTTTGGTTTTGCGGTAATAAGCCCAGTTGTAACGGGAAAAACACAGGTCTATCGTGGTGCTGTCGATGGCATACAGCGGATTTTTGAACTTGAATTTATGTTTTGGAGCAACAGACATTACCCTATCAAGAATTTCTTCAAATAATGCTTTGAAAATTTCCGGATCGCGGCGGTTCATCGCTTCGGAAAGTGTGGATTTTACCACAGCTTCCATTCCGAGATGATAAAGTCGTTTGTGGTTGGCAAGCAAAGCAGTTTCAATTTCACGCAAAGAATACTTACCGGAAATTTGAGCAAACAGCAAAGTCAGAAATTGTTTCCATGCGGTGAAATGCTTGCAATATGCCGACTGCAGGGGCGTGCACAGGAGCGTGTCAAACGTATCTGCGGTATTTTCAACTGACAAAAGATACCGGCGTGTCTGCCCGGGAAATCCGGCTGCAGCTTACTGCCAATCCATGACAAAAGGATTGTCGATTTTCTGGTCGCTCCAGAAATTTTCCCGGTCGGAATACTGACGCATACGCTGCCGGTATGCCCGGGGAGATTCACCGGTTACATTGCGGAAACATTTGGCAAAGTGACTGCTGTCACAGAAGCCGCATTCAATGGCGATTTGCGAAATCGAGAGGTCGCTGACGGCAATCATCCGGGCGGCGTGCGCGATACGCTTGCGGATGACGAACTGCATGGGGGAAACTCCGGCAACGATCCGGAAACGTTTCATGAAGTTGCTCCGGCTCATGGCGGAAATTTTCAGCAGATAATCCAGATCAAAGAGTTCGAGGTAATGTTTTTTCAGGTAGTTCACTGCCGTATCGATATTCTGCTCATAACTGCCGGGCAATTCATTTTCATCCGCTGCCGAAAATGAGCGCAGCAGGTGGCAGAGCATATTCATAAAAAGCCCCATAATGGCACTGCGGTGTCCGGTTCTGCCGATATTTTTCTGCTCTTCTCTCATCAGTTTCAACAGCACCCGCAGATGTTTGAAGTCAGCCGGGGTCAGGTGAAAGATCCGGTATCCGGGCATATTTCCGCTCTCTTCCGGCATGAAGATTTCCTGATAGCGGGGAAATTTTACCAGATCGTACTGGGGAATATTCAGCTCCTGCCGGCGGAACAACACATTGTACATGCTCAAATTTTCGGTTTCCGGGAAACTGTGCAGCTGATCCGGGTAAAGTATCAGCACATCCCCCGGATGGATCCGGCGGCACTCCCCGTCGCAGAGGTGGAGCGCTTCGCCCTGCGTGATAATGCCGATTTCGGTGCAGTCGTGGGAGTGTTCCCCCGTCGGCGGCATTTGCAGGCTGCGAGTCATTGTCAGCGGGAAATAGGATGGCAATACATCATTTTTTATCCGTAATTTATACATGATAACAACTCCCTTTTGCAAGTTACCGGATTAAGATAGTACAAGTAAATAAATAATGCAAATAAACTGCTGTTTTTTTGGATTTTTATACAGATTTTTTGGACTTTTATCAAAGTTTTTAGATTTCAGTGAAGATATATTAAATGGTGTTCACAGAAAACTTTATTCAAAGGAGGTTTTGTATGATGAGATTTTTCTGTATGTTATTTGCTATGCTGTTTGCCGCAAGCGGTTTTGCGGCGTGGGAAACGCAAATTTCTCCGGATGGCAAAAGTGCGGTATTTGGCAACGATACCGGTGATGCTGCGATCAAAAACAAAAAGATGAAACTCTTTTCCATGGCAACTGACGGCAACTGGATAGAGAAGGTCTTCGACCTTACTAAACTGCCGCCGGAGTGGAAAAACAGTTGCGGCAGTGCCGCTTTGCGTATATATATGCAGGTGGCTGATCAGAGCAGGGCAGTCAAAAAACTGCCGAAACTCAACGGTTTTACCGAAGAACTGGTCATTATGATCAACGGTAAAAAGAAGATCTATCCGGTAGGCAGCACTCTCTTTCCCCGGGCGCTGAAATGGGTGGATATTCCCATTACCGCCGATGAGTTGAAGGGCGATACTCTCACCTTCCGCATGGGGAAGGTCAAATCTGCGACCAATGATGATTATGTTTATGTCGGCATGGATAGTTCTCTTCCTCCGGGGATGAGCAAAATGAGTATAGACGGAGGTAAAAATTTCCGTTTTGAAAGCCGTTATCTGCCGGGATTAAAGGGTGAATTCATGGTCAAGCTGGTACTTTTCCGCACCAATCAGCAACTGATTGTTGATTTTGCGGATAAGGCGGCAGCAAATATGCTCAAATTGGAAAACAACTGCCGTATCGCCGATGGCACTCTGATTCTGGATGGTTTGAAGTCGCAGGCGGTTGTGCAGAACTCCGGTTCTTTCAACGTTACTGAGAAAGGATTGACCGTTTCCGCCGTGATGCGGATGGATGCTAACGATATCGGTCATCCGAAAAAGAATCATGACATGATGATAGCCTGTAAACCCGGATCCTGGTTCATCGGCAGAAGCGGTAACCGCATCAACTTCAGCTTCAGTGATGATGGCGACAAGTGGATGCACGCGCTTTACGGCAATGAGTTCCCGGAATTGGGTCAGTGGTTTCACCTGACCGCCGTTTTTGAATATATCAATCAGTCGGCAGAGAGCAACATCGGCTATCTGCTTTCGCTCTACATCAATGGCGAACTTGCGGGAAAGAGGATGTTTTTTCATGTTACCCCTTCAGCAACCACCGCTCCGGTAATAATCGGCAACGGCAATGTCCCCAATTACGGTTATAAAGGGGCGATCGCTTCGCTGAATATCGTTCACAAGGCACTGAATGAGGGGGAAATCGCTGAAATGGTGAAAAATTCTCCCCGTATCAGCAAACTGCCGCCGGGATTTTTTGAACTGATCCCCGAACTTGAAAAGAACTTCGCCGATGCCGGAAAAGCGGCAAAAACCTCTTTTGCCAAATTTCTGGTCAATGGTGTCAAACGGGCGGCATCCACCGGTGCAGATCAGCAGGAGGTGCTGAAAAATTTTTCCGTATTCAATGAGTTTTTCACCTCTGCCGCTTCTCCCCGGGAAATCGCCGCAAAATGGAATAAATCAGCTCCATTTTTCACCCTTACCCTTTCCAAAGATGGAGTATTGATGAGTGCGCCGGGCAAACACAAGGGCATCAGTCCGGTGATCGGCTGGTACGATTTTGCCTCCCAACGGGATATTTTTGATGACCGGGCAAGCAGTTGGCAGCTGAACTTTGACGGCAGAAAGATCTATGACCGTTCCCCGGGGGTGTATTATGAGATGACTCCGGTGAAAAACACTGCTGACGGCGGTCATTTTCAGGTGGTCTGGAAGAAGGATGGGGACTTTGAATGTATTTCCAACTACACCTTTGAGGGCAACCGTCTGGAACAGGACTTTGAGGTGAAAAACCTCAACCCCAAGCTGCAGCTTTACGAGGTGGAGTTCCCCCGCTGGTTCTTCGCCAAACTGCCCGGTAAAAAAGATCAGCTGCTCTATCCCCGCTTCATCGGATTGCTCCGGGATGAACCGACTCACCGTTTCAGTGAGACCGGCATCTACCCCAGTACTCACTGTGCCATGCAGTTCATCGGTTACTTTGATGAGTTGAAAAACGGCATTTACGCCGGTTTTGAAGCAGTTGACGGCGGAGTTAAGACCGCTTCGGTCAACGGCAGAAACCATATCCTTGAATACAAGTGGCTCTCCCCGGTGGCCCTCCCCGTAAAAGGATACGGCGGCAACGGTTACAAATCCGCCGGGAAAGCTGTTATCCAGAGCTATCGCGGCAGCTGGTTTGAAGCTGGGCAGATCTACAAAAAGTTTGTTGAAGCCAAAGCCCCGTGGGCAGTGAAGGAACTGCCCCGCAAAGATACTCCCAAGTGGTATCAGGATAACTGTCTCTGGCTGGTCTCCAGTTCTGAACACACTCCCGGAATGATCTATCTGCGCGAATACTTCGACATTCCCTACGCCTCATGGCACTGCATGTGGTACAACGTGCTTAAAAATCCCAACGCCGACTGGACGATCCGTCAGCGGGATAAGGAGCCAATAAAAAAACTGCTTGCTTCCGGCATCTATATCCACCCCTATCTCAATGGCAGGGTATTCGGGATCGTTGCCGATCAGAAAGATTATATCGACCGTACCAAATCTCCGGAATTTCTGAAAAA
Organism: Victivallaceae bacterium; assembly: GCA_045644425.1. Classification (GTDB taxonomy): domain Bacteria; phylum Verrucomicrobiota; class Lentisphaeria; order Victivallales; family Victivallaceae; genus UBA1784. The sequence goes on from JAZRGW010000038.1 coordinate 23,579, forward strand.
CAGCGTGATCCACTCCAATGGGGAGCGTTACTTTGAAAATTACGGCGGCGTTTACGGTGTGATGTGCAATGCCACAAGCTATTGGCAGGATCGTCTGCTGGATATGGCAAAGGTGGTTTCCGATCTCGGCATGAATGGCTGTTATTACGATCAATTACCCTGTTCCTCGCCCCGGGTCTGCTATGCCAAAGACCACGGACACGCTCCCGGTGATCCGGTGGCGTGGGCAAATGGTTATTGGAAAATGCTCCGGGAACTGCGCCGCCGTCATCCCATGCTGGGGTTGGATGGAGAGGACAACTCTGAAGTCTATGTCAACACCCTTGACGGTTTTATGACCTGGCGCAGCGGTGAAGTCGGTCACGTTCCCCTTTTTCACTCCATTTACGGCGGCGGCAGGGCGCAATTCACCGGCAAAGGTTTTGATGCTTTCGGCGGTTACAGCGGCTCTTATGAGGCATCTTTTGCCAAACTCGGTGAACAATTTGTCTGGGGTGAACAGATCGGCTGGATGCACATTTTCGACATCCGCTGGGGAACTCCCCGCCGCACTTACGCGAAAAAACTTGCCCATCTGCGCCGGGCACTGCTGGGTTATCTGAATGAGTCGGATATGCTGGCACCTTTGGAATTTGCCGGAAAAGTTCCGCAAATGAGCGTGATTTGGGGGTGTGTCCGCAATGAGGTGATCACTACCGACAAGGTGCTTTCCTGCGGCTGGAAGCGGCTTCGTGACGGCAGAATAGTGCTGCTTTTTACCAACACCAGTGAAGAGATGATCACCGTCAAACCATTGACCCGTTATCCGGGATATGACAAACTTGCCGTCTGCTCTGAAACAGCTCAGGTTCGTTACATCGACCTGACAAAATCAGCTTTGCCGGCAGTCACCTTGCCCCCGCACAGCAGTGAAATCTGGCTTTTGGGCAAAGAATTTGACCGAAATGAAGCTGAAAAGATCGGGGCAGTTACCGCCAGAGTCAAAACCTTTACCGATGCCGGAAAGAGCATCCACCACTCCGCGCCAACTTTCGATGTCTGCAAAAAGTTGACCGCTGTACCGGGCAGATGGTTCACGGCACAGGATTCGTCGTGGCTGCTTTACGCCTTCAAAGAGGTTCACCCTTCACTGGGTTACAATAAAGGCAGAAATGCCGCACCGGAGCAGAAAGGCAACTGGATCCTTGCCCGCAAAGGCGGTGTGATCAGTTACGGAGAGGTTGATTTCGGCAGTAAAGCACCGAAATTCCTTGAGATACAGATCGCAGTTTCACCGGAAAATGCCGGAGGAAAGATCCGTCTGGATGATATTACCGGCAAACTGGAACCTTTCCATCTTCTGGCAGAGATCACCACCAAAACCACCGGCGGATTTTTCAAGTTCCAGACCATCCGGGTTCCCATCAAGCCGGTCACCGGCAAAAGAAAGGTTGTTTTCCATGTTCTTGATAAAGATTGCAATATCAGAGCATGGCGGGTAATATAAAGAAAGAGAGGACAAAAATGAAAAACGTCAAAAAACACGCCTTCACTTTGATCGAACTTCTCGTTGTAATTGCCATCATTGCCATTCTGGCGGCAATATTGCTTCCCGCACTCAACAGCGCCAGAGAGCGGGGAAGATCAGCCAGCTGTATCAACAATCTCAAACAGTGCGGCATGGCATCCATGCAATATGCGGGGGACAATGAAGATATTCTGCCGCTGAAAGCACGGGATACCTGGAGCGATTCCAAGAACAGTTGCTGGGCAAGCGGGATGCTCCCCGGAGCACTGGTGCTGGGATTCATCTCCCCGGTGGGCATTGCCACCGAACCGGGAAAAGGCTATCTGCCGAGTATGGATATAGTCTCCTGTCCCTCATTTCTGCTGCCATTCGATGTGGGATCATCGGCATCTGAATTGGCACATTTTCCCGGCGGATATGCTGTTCCATACGGTTATCTGCAGCATCCTTATGATGAAGCTGCCAATGGGGCGACCTATTTCGATGTCGCCACCAATGTCACTTCCGTAGTGTTGAATCTGAAATCCTTGAAATCCCACTCCAAAGTGATTGTTCTTGCTGAAGCGTGGGATGAAAATCGGAAGTGCAATACGCCATATTACAGTACCGCCAATCCGGCAATGGACTTTCTCCACAATGGACAGATGAATGTTCTCTGGGCAGATGGTCACGTCAATTCCAACTCTCCCGGCGGGATAAAAGCGGCTTTTCCCGGCAAATTTCAAATGACCAAATACCGCCAGAGCGGTGTGCTGAAAGATTTCTGAACAGAGTGATTTGACAATATGAATGGCTTTGATTTGGGAATGTTTCTGGAAAAATTCCTCTCCCCCGGCAACGAATACCGGGGAATGCCTTTCTGGGCGTGGAACGCCAGCCTGGATGAAACAGAATTGCGCCGGCAGATCCGGACATTTCACGAAATGGGATTAGGCGGATTTTTCATGCACTCCCGGGTGGGATTGAATACGGAATATTTGGGGAAAGAGTGGTTCAATTGCATCAAAGCCTGTGTCGATGAAGCTGAAAAGCTGGGCATGCAGGCGTGGCTTTACGATGAAGATCGCTGGCCATCCGGTGCGGCCGGAGGGTTGGTGACCAAAGATGACAGATTCAAAATGAAAGAGCTGCGCTCTGAATTTTCCTCTGATGCGGCAGCTTTGGGCAAAGACGGTTTTACCGTCGGATACTATCTGGCAGAAATCGATGCCGGCAAAAGAGTTATCAAAAACTATCGAAAAACAGATCCTTCAACGGGGATCACACCGGGAAAAAATGAAGTTTTCCTCCGGATCTACTGGCAGTACCATAACAGTTCCTCATGGTTCAACGGGGAAACCTATCTGGATACCATGAATCCGGAAGCGGTCGGCAAATTCATTGCTGTCACTCACGAAAAATACCGGCAGGAGACCGGAGAAAAATTCGGCGGTGCCATCCCCGGAATATTTACTGATGAACCCAATTATCTCCACTTCTCATGGATGGCTCTCCCCTGGACAGCAGCCATGCCCGAAAAGTTTCAGGAAAAATATCACTGCAGTATAACCGGGCATCTGCCGGAATTGTTCTTCGATCCGGCGGATGGTTTAAGTCAGTTCCGCTGGCAGTTTTTCAATCTGGCAACCGAACTTTTTACCGATGCATTTTCCCGGCAGATCGGCAACTGGTGCGAAAAAAATTCGCTTAAATTCACCGGACATGTCCTTTCTGAAGATTCCCTTACCGGACAGGTGGCCACCGTCGGTGCCGCAATGCGTTTCTACGAATATATGCAAGTGCCGGGAATCGACCTGCTTACTGAAATCTGGAATATTTTTACCACTGTCAAACAATGCACTTCCGCCGCGCGGCAATTCGGCAAACCCCTGCGGTTGAGTGAAACATACGGCACGACCGGATGGGATTTCCCGCTGGCCGGTCACAAAGCTCTGGGCGACTGGCAATATGCGCTGGGAATCAACTGCCGCTGTCAGCATCTGGCATTTTATTCAATGGCCGGTGAAGCCAAACGGGATTATCCGGCCAGCATCTCCTATCAGTCACCCTGGTACAAACAGTATCATGTGCTGGAAGATCACTTCGCCCGGCTCGGAGCCGCCCTGACCGGAGCCGAAGAGATCCGCAAACTTCTATTCATACACCCTATCGAATCACGCTGGTGCAACTATCTGCCGCTGGATGAAATCATACCCGTCGTACGACCGCCATACGATACCGCATTTGAAAAATTGACCAACACCCTGCTGGCGGAAAATCTGGATTTCGACTATGGCGATGAAGTGATCATGGCCAAACTTGGCAAAGTGGATTCCGGCACACTCAAAATCGGCAAGGCGGAATATCAGGCGGTTTTGATCCCGCAGCTGCTGACCATCCGCCAGAGCACGCTGGAACTGCTGTACCGTTTCGCACTTGCCGGAGGCATGGTCTGTTATCTGGGGAAAGCTCCGGAATATGTCGATGCGGTCAGCTCTTCCCGGGCGCAGGAGGTTTTCCGGGATCACTTCCACCCGGTAACGGCGGATAACTTAATTTCAGAACTCTCTCCCCGGGTGAGGGTATTTTCTCTGAAAACGCCCGATGGCAAAGAAGCCGGGCCGATGCTGGCATTTACCGGCAGAAAATCTTTCGGCACACTCTTTTTTGTTACCAATACCGGCGCGGAATTCGCTGAAAATATGCTGAACAATCCCCGGGTGTTTGAACGGAATACCGCATTTGAACGGATCGATATTTCGCTCGCTCTGCCCGAAGACGGAAAAGTTTACGAATTGGATACTGTGACCGGCAAAATTTCAGAAAAAGAGTACAGCTATTCCGATGGTCAATACCATTTTTCCGCCGGCTTCGCCCCCCGCAGTTCCCGGTTGTTCCTGATTTCCCGGGAAGCTGTCCCGGCAGAGCTGCTCTCTGCTCCGGAAATAACAGCTCCGGCAGAGTGCGACAAAATAATTTTGCCCGCAACCGACTGGAAATTCCGGAACGATGAACCGAATTGCCTGCTGCTCGACCATGCCGGAGTAACTGTTGACGGAGTAAAACGTTTTGACAACCAGTATATTCTGACGACTGACTCCATTCTGCGCAAAGAACTCGGCGGCAACGCACGCGGCGAAGCAATGCCCCAGCCCTGGTGCTGCAAAAAACAAACTCCATCCCGCAAATATGAGCTGCTCCTGGATTATCGCTTCAACGTCAAAACCATACCGCACAACGTGAAAATCGCTTTGGAAGAACCGGAAAAATGCCGCCTGACACTCAATGGTCAGCCAATCACCACCACCGGAAAAACCGGATGGTTCGTCGACCGGGCAATACGGACAGTCGATATCCCCGAAGGAGTGATATGCACCGGCGAAAATCATCTGCTCTGCCAGTTGGATTTCGATACCGCATGTGCCGGTTTGGAATATATTTTCATCCTCGGCAGATTCGGCGTGGATAAAAACGATGCAATCACCAACACCCCGGAAACACTCAACTGCGGCAACTGGTGTGAACAGAGTTTTCCATATTACTCCGGAGCTGTAACATACAGCAGAGAGTTGCCGGATCTGCCGGAAGGAAAAAGAATCTTTCTGGAAATTCCGCATTGGGCAGGTTCGATCATGGAAATCAATATCAATGATTCTCCGGTCATGACCGTCGGATGGCCGCCGGAATCAGTGGATTTGACCGGTTTGATCAAACCCGGAGAAAAAAATATTCTGAATATAAAAGTGGTCAGCCACCGGCGCAACGCTTTCGGACCATTCTACCTGAAAAATAAATGGACCCCCTGGATGGGACCGAAAACCTTCTGTGCTTACGAAACCGATGGTCTCAAACTGCTCGTCCCATGCGGACTGCTCACCCCGCCGGTACTGAAAGTGGCGGCGGCAAACGTGCCGCTGCCCCCGAAGGTGGTGTGTCTGTAAAGTCTGTCAAATCGAGCGTCAGCGAACCAACAAAAATGGCATCTCCAATGGGAGTTTTTCTGAAGTCCATCTCACCTTGAAAAGTTACTGTTTTTTAGAGTTTCTCCCTGAAGTCTGGCACTCTGTGGCACATCATGACCTGATTTGCGACATCCGCATTTTGGGGAAGAAATGGGGAAAATCCGTACTTCACGGGGAAAAAACGGGGAAGATTTTCAATACCAATCAGCCAATCCTCAAACCGGGACCTTCTCGGCAGGCTCCGATATACTGCGGCTCCTCCGATGTCGTCGCCGAAAGATTCTTTGCCGCATATTACCTGCCCCTCATCCCTACTGATTTGAAGACAATAGGAACCCGCATCCGGAAATACCAATGCCCTTTTCGTTCTTTACAATAACACTTCATTTTTGCACCTCTGACATGGTAGAGGGGCTTTTCCCGCAAATGTGGGCAAATTGTGGGATATTTGTGGAGCAAAGCCAATCCTTCCACCGTTTTTCTGCAAGGTGGAAAAATTGTTGTAAAAGAGGTAATTTGAGCACAAAAAAACCGTCTTTACAGACGGTTGAATAGGTAAATGGCACTGGGAGATGGATTGCCCTCGCTTCGCTCACGCTCATCACTTCGTGCTGCCGAACCAGATGTTTCAACTCCACGATGTTTTACATCGTTCACGGCTAACGCCGTGATCTCCTCCACATCTCAAATAAAAAACGCACCTCTTACGAGATGCGTTGTTTTTTTAAGATGGTGGTGGGAGATGGACCCACTGAACACATTTTGATAACCGCCTGATCTTCTGCATCTTGCAATTATTAAACAACTTACAGATAAAAAACATACTCCACATTGTGGGAATTTTGTGGGGAATTTTTTTCTCTGACGACATTACAAAATAGCACTGCATTATCCACTTTTCAAGTCATAAAAAATAACCGTCAGTTTCTATCCGTACAGCTGTATCTTTCCTGCAGATCGCCCTCGGATGCCTACAAGTTGTGAACTTGGGCGAAATAAACAGTAACAGCCTTATTTTACTTAAAACTGCCACTTTTTCAGGCATAATACCCCGGATGGGATAGTCCCGTTCTGAAAAACATCAATCTATGGAGGTATTATGCAAAAAACTTACCAGAGCAAGTCCGGTGGAGGATATTTCTTCGCCGGACTTCTTTTTGCCCTTGTTCTGGGGGGCGGCGGCTATTGGATGCTGCACAAAGAAAAACTTTCCGAGGCGGTGACAGCCCCCCGGAAACCTGACATTACTGAACTCGATGCCAGAGCCAAGCCCCACTTCGACCGGGCAAAGCAGAACATCCCTGCAGTCGTGGAAGAGTTGACCAGTTACGGCAGTATGGTGAAGTTCTGCTATCTTGCCAGCTGCGACAAACTTTCTGGAGGCAATCGGGCGCAGGAGTATATGTCTTCAGTTATCAATGCCCGGATCATTGATCCCTGCCGAGAAGGAGCAAAAGTCTATGGCTGTGACGTGAACCCGGCAAGTTTCCAGAAGCACATCGCAGAACTTAACAGCGATGCAGCCGTGGCTTCTGCCTATGCTGCAAGCGGGCTGATGCTTGAGGCGGTCTTTATGAAATCAACCATAAAAGCTTTCACTTCAGTTCTGGGGGCAATCAGTTCACGCCTTGCCGCTGCCTACGGCACAGGAGCCGCCTGTGCGGTAGCGGATGGTCCATTCCCCATTGGCGACACTATCGCCGTACTGTTGGCTACTGGCGGCACAGCGTGGTGTGCCTACGATCTCTGGCAGGCGAAGTCTCAACTTCATTCAGAGTTGACTGCGGTACTGCTGCAATCCATCGACAACTGCCGTGAGGCAAGCCGGAAGGTGGCTCTGGAATGAAATTCATCCTTGCAGCGTTCCTTTCAGCTCTGACGCTCACAGCTTCAGCTGCTCCGCACAAAGTTCATCGACCACGACGGCATCGACCGGTGAAAACCATTGAAGTTGTCCGCAAAGTCCCGTGGCAGACGGTTGCTGCCGGAGGTGTAGCTGCCGGTACAGTCATTGCCGCTTACAAGATCAGCGATGGAGTGGAGGACGGGCTCAAAACAGTTGCCCAAGAAAAGCCTGAAGCCTTCACTGATTCGCTGTCAGTTCTCACCTGGCCGTTCCGCTGGGCGGTCTTGATCGCTCTCCTCTGCTCCGGATACTTTGTCTGGTGCAGGATAAAAAAACACATACATTCGAAAGGTTATAAAAATGAAGATTACAAAAAATGAATTGTCCCGTGCCCTGCGTGTGCTCGGCAAAGTTGTCTGTCAGACCAGCCCTGTGGAACTGTACCGCTCTATCCGTTTTGTCGGAGATGAGTGCGGTATCCGGGCGATGGCTACTGACGGAGTTGAATCTGTTTCTCTCAAGGTTGAAGCCTTTGCTGACAGCGCAATCGACTTCTGCGTTCCCTTCAAGGAACTCAAAGAGCAGATCCGCAGCAGTCGTAGTGAGTTTATGGAACTTGCAGGGGAATACATCCCGTTCCCTGAACCGGACGAGCCGACCGCTGATGTGCTTTCGGTGGTACTGCCCGCCAATTTCGGGGAACTGCTCTCACAGGCTGCCCCCATCGTTGATCGTGGCAACTACCGGAGGGTACTGCAAGGCATCAATCTTTCCAGTGCCGGAGTTACCGTTACCGATGGCAAACAGCTGCTTCATCTGCCGACACCGCTTTCGCTCACCAGAGACGTGACTATACCGTTCCCCGCTGCGCTGTTGGTCGCCAAGGTGGATGAAATGGGTACACTCCGCACGTGGGGCAACCTCTTTCTGCTTGAAGTCGGCAACTTCAAGTGGTACGGCAAGCTGCTGGAAGGACAGTACCCCAACTGGCGTGGTGTAATCCCTGGTGCTGATGCGTTGAATTACAGCATCACGCTGGATGAGCCTGCCGCAGTCATCGACTGGGTGAAAAATATTCCCAGTCAAAAGACCACCAACGGTGTGGAACTCAACGTAACTCCCCACGGTGTAACGCTGATTTCCTGCCTCCAAACGGAGTATCAGCTTTCAACCGCTGCGACTGTTACCGGGGTTACGCCTCGGGCAGTACTGACTCTTGATCGTGAAATCATCCTGCGG